>DAIRDE010000015.1:0-22336 GCA_036796335.1 Nonlabens sp. | reverse complement strand
CATTTGCACATTGTCTCATTTGCACATTGGCACATCGTCACATTAAAATTACCGCTTCCTCACCGTTCGTTGTTCAATTCTCTTCTCGTAATTTTCTCCCTGAAAAATACGTTTTACAAAAATTCCGGGTATGTGTATGTGATTGGGGTCTAGGGTACCTGCGGGAACGAGCTCTTCTACCTCGGCCACGGTTATGGTAGCGGCACCACACATAACAGGATTAAAATTGCGAGCAGTTCCTTTAAAAATAAGATTTCCAGCCTCGTCACCTTTCCATGCTTTTACAAAGGCAAAATCGGCTTTAAAGGCGTGTTCTAAAATATGAGGCTTGCCATTAAACTCGCGTACTTCTTTTGTAGCGGCGACCTCAGTACCATAACCAGCTGGAGTAAAAAATGCAGGAATACCAGCTTGTGCGGCGCGGCAACGTTCGGCCAGTGTCCCTTGCGGGATCAAGTCCACCTCGAGCTCGCCGCTAAGCATTTGGCGTTCAAATTCATCGTTCTCGCCAACATAAGACGAAATCATTTTTTTAATTTGCTTGCCTTGCAGTAATAATCCGAGACCAAAATCATCTACACCCGCGTTGTTTGAAATGCAGGTTAGGTTTTTAACGCCCATTTTTACAAGTTGGGCAATGCTGTTTTCTGGAATTCCTGACAACCCAAAGCCGCCAACCATAAGCGTCATGCCGTCTTTAACACCGTCAAGTGCCTGTGCAACACTATCTACCGTTCTTTTAATCATTTTTAAATCTTTGGTAGAAAATTACGGTTTTTAAATGGGTTGATAAAGGTGGCGCATAAAAAAACCTGAGAAGTAGCGTTCCCAGGTCTTTTACTTAAGTAGGTGTTTTTTAATAACTGTTTGTAAATGCCGCAACGTGATGTTTTAAAAAGGTGTCTATCGCCATGCGTACTCCATTTTTATATGCAGCAGGCTCAACGGGAATCAGTGCTGCCGTTTCTGTAGATTTACCTTCGGCTCTAAAGGTAGTTCCTAATATGTTTTGCGTGCCCATGCTGGTTTGTGCTTGCGCAAAACTGGTTATGTCTTCTACTAGAATAACATCTTTAATAGCTAGGTTTTTTTTCATGTTACCGCCATACTGGGCAAGCGGACTGCCGCCTATTTTCTCACTACCTTGTATGATGTCTATGCTGCTTGTGCACGAGGTGTAGCCTGTTTTTTTTGAGGAAGCGACACCAAATTTTACCAATTCAGATGTGTTTTTATTAGTGCTCACAAAAACATCGTTTGCACTTAAACGCAAGTCGGTTTTTACTTTAATTTTTGCACCCCGACCCTGATAAGACTTTTCGTCATTTAGAAAAAGTACATACAAATTAACATCAACCACATTTGCGCCATTTAGATCCTTACTTAACCTTGGATACCTGCGCAGTTCCTCGTCACGCTCGTTAGCACCTTGCATACCTTGCACCCTAGAAACAGCACCAAAAAATCCGCCTTGTTTTTTCTTACCGTCTTTAGTAAAACCTTTTACATAAAACACTGTGTTTTTAGGATATACGGTGACGATTCCTGGCGCTTCAGCAAGACTCATTTCTGGGTTTTCCACGCGCTGATAGTCTTTGTAAAAATCAGCTTTTGCGGCAGCATCGCTGTTGAGAATGATAAAGCCCTTTGCAGTGAAGTCAGCTATAAAATTAGCGTACACTTGGTCTGTAATTTCCTGCAGGTCTGATTCTGCAATATTGCCTAGACCCACAGCCAGTGCAGCTTTTGTGTTGCCCGAAAGCTTATAACCCGTAAACTCGCTCGCCGTTTTTTTCTCACTCTCGTTGTAAATTTGATAGTTTACAGAAAAGTTTGCGATGTAAATTTCTTTGGACTCTAGTTTTTTCTTTCCGTAGAGATCTTCTTTAGGCGTAAAGTCTCCCAGACTTTGTGCGTTTGTCACACAACAAACACATGAGGTGATTAAAAATAAAAAAAGCTGTTTCATAATGATGTCTTTTAGATAAAGACAAAGTTGTAAAACAACAATAACGACTGCTATAAGGCAACTGCCTTATTTGCGGGATTTAGGTATTTAGCGGAGTGTTTTTAGTTTAAGAATTAGATTCTAACGCACCTTAAAAACCCATGATTTACAGGACATAAAAAAAGCCTTATTACAAATCTCGAGTGAAAAATAACACTTACTACTAATTACCCCACCACTTTTTACATACTAAAGCTACAATTAAACCTCGTCAAAATTTACAGTCACCTGCGCGCTGGTAGGGCATGCCTGACAGGTTAATGTTAGACCGTTTTCAATCTCGCGATCTGTTAGAATGTTGTTTTTAAGCATGGTCGCGGTACCTTCTTCCATAAGTCCCACGCAACTGCTGCAAATTCCACCCTGACAACTGTACGGCGCATCTATGTCGTTTTTAAGCATGGCGTCGAGCATGGTCTCGTTGCGCTTCATGGTAAAGGTATGTTTCTCGTCGTCTAGGATTACGGTAAGTTCGGTTAAATGGCCATCTTCCTTGATTTCGGTTTTGGCATCGGTCGTGGTAAATAGTTCAAAGTTTATGGCTTCCTTGGGTAACACCTGTTTGTCTACCAGGTTATTTGTTGCCATGTGTATCATTTCCTCGGGGCCGCACAGGTACGCTTTCGCGAAAGCGAACCCACTCACATGCTGCTTGAGAAAATGATTGAGATTTGAGGTACTCACCCGGCCAAAAAGTGCGCCGTCACGGTCCTCGCGAGAGAAGCAATAGGTCACCTTAAAACGGTCTGGAAACTGGTCTTGCAAATCGTTAAGTTGCTCGTAATAAATGGTTTGTGCCACGCTTTGGTTTCCATAAATAAGCGCTACTTTACTGGTTCCTGTGGCGAGATAGGTTTTAAGCAGTGAAAAAATGGGCGTGATACCGCTGCCGGCAGCCACAAGCAGCACGTCTCCTGCAACCTTTGTATGCACAAAAAAGCCCTGTGGTGCAGCAACTTGCAAACTGTCACCTGCACGCAAGGTCATGGCATAATTAGAAAAAACACCGTGTTCTACAGCCTTAATAACCACACGCAAATCGCTGTCTTGTGGTGCGCTAGACATGGAGTATGCCCGGCGGGTGTCCACGCCATTGATAGTAGCACGCAAGGTAAGGTACTGCCCTGACTGATAGGTAAAGGCCTGTTTAAGCGCATCGGGCACGTTAAAAACGAGTTCTACAGCTTGTGAGGTTACTTTAGTTACTTGGTTTATAGTAAGGTTGTGAAATTGCATGAAAAAATTTTAAAGGTGCAAAAGTAACAAATAGACTGGTGCGCTGCACGTTTTTGTGTAGTCGGCTGGGTGGATCTTTCATTGCTTGTTTAGGGAGTTTTTAATTGATTTCTTGTTGGTGTAGATGTTGTCTCAGAATTTTTTTAAATTATTAGTATTCCATTATTAAGAGAATCGATTATCTGTGAATAGAAAAGGTAAGCCCGTTTAAAATTTTTTATATTCACAATTTTGTAACAAATTTGATACACGAGTAACTTATATCCAAAATCTTAAAAACATGTTTAAAAAATTTGTTAACCTGGAATGGAAAAGCTTTAGAAGAAGTGCTGCATTTAAGCAAAATCTCGCTTTTAAAATCTTTATTGGGGTTTTTGGTTTTCTTTTTCTTCTTGAAATGGCAGCATTGGGCGCAGGTAGCTTTTGGATTCTAGAAGAGTTGATAAAAAACGGCGCCATTAAAGCAACCGACCCGTTTGCTGTGGTCAACAAATTTTTAATTTACTGGTTTGCCTTAGATTTATTTTTTAGGTATATGATGCAAAAAATGCCGGTAGCAAACATTAAACCACTGCTTTATTTGCCTTTTACTAAAGGTAAGATTGTACAGTATGCCCTTGCAAAAACAGGCGTTTCCTTTTTTAATATCCTTCCTGCCTTCTTTTTTGTACCGTTTACGATTGTTCTTATCATTAAAGGATATGCACCACTCGGGGTGCTAAGTTGGCACCTCGCCATGTTAGGAATCACCCTGGCGCTTAATTTTTTAAATATCTTTTTGAATAACGTGGATAAAGTATTTTATCCAGTAGCTGCATTACTCGTTGCAGCAGGCGCAGCGCAGTATTACGATATTTTTGATTTGACCTTGTACACACAACCTGTTTTTCAGTTTTTTTATGAGCAGTCGTGGAGTTTTATAATACCTGTAGGTCTTGCTGTGGCCGCATGGTGGTATGCTTACCGTTACTTTCTAGCACAACTATATCTAGATGCAGGGCTTGCAACCACCACACAAGAAGCTAAAACCGAAGATTTAAGTTTCTTAGATCGTTTTGGTAAAATGGCTATCTATCTTAAAAATGATATTAAACTTATAAAACGCAATAAACGCGCCCGCACCACCTTTTTTACAGGATTCTTTTTTATTGCGTATGGGGTCTTTTTTATGAGTGATTTGTACTCTGGTATTAACGGTATGAAAGTCTTTGCGGGACTATTTTGTACCGGTGGGTTTTTGTTTACATTTGGTGGTCTGGTGCCCAGCTGGGATAGCAGCTATTATAAACTTATGATGTCTCAAAACATTCTTTATAGGGACTTTTTAATGTCTAAGTGGTGGCTTATGGTTATTGCAACAGTAATAAGTTTTCTTGTGTGTACTTTTTATGTTTTTGCAGGTTTTGACTGGTGGTTTGCCATGTTTGCCGCGGCCATCTATAATATCGGCTTAAACTCGTCGGTGGTTTTGCTAGGCGGCGCATTTGTTAAAACACCTATAGATTTAACGAGTAATAAAAAAGCGTTTGGCGATTCTAAAGCCTTTAATGTAAAAACCTTATTGCTAACTATACCTAAATTACTGTTGCCAGTACTTATTTATTATGCTTTTGCATGGCCATTTAATGAAACTGCTGGTTTTATCGCTATTGCAGTCACGGGGCTGGTCGGTTTGTTGTTGCGCGACCGCATTTTTACAATCGTAGAAAATATTTATAGACAAGAAAAGTATGACACGATTGCGGCCTATGCACAAAAGGATTAATAGCGAGCAGGTATGTATGGTAAACTCATGATGGGTGTAGATCTCGCTTTCGCGAAAGCGAACCCTAAACAATCTAAATGCAAGGCAGCAGCCTTTTACTTTTAACAATCCTATTGCAAGTAGAAACACATGTATAAAACAAACATAGTAACATAAAAAAGCGCACAATGATAGAAATAAACAACTTGAGAAAAGCATATGAAGGCAATGTGGTGCTGCATATAGACCATCTAGAAATAGGTAAAGGTCAGGCAATAGGACTGGTAGGCAACAACGGTGCTGGTAAAACAACCCTTTTCTCGTTACTGCTAGACCTTATCAGGGCCGACTCGGGATCCATTGTGTCGCACGGCGTGCAAGTAAACACAAGCGAGGACTGGAAACCCTTTACGAGCGCCTTTGTAGACGAGAGCTTTTTAATAGGCTACCTCACCCCCGAAGAGTATTTTTACTTTATAGGCGAACTGCGCGGGCTTAACGCAGCCGATGTCGATGCGGTAATCGCGAGCTATTCTGACTTTTTTAATGGCGAGGCCGTGGGCCAAAACAAGTATTTGCGCGACCTTTCTAAGGGAAACCAAAAAAAAGTAGGTATTATCGCCAGCCTCTTAGGAAATCCTAAAGTTGTAATCCTGGACGAGCCATTTGCAAACCTGGACCCATCTACCCAAATTAGATTAAAAAAAATCATTAAGCAGCTAGCCGAAGATCCTGAGGTTACTGTATTTGTATCTAGCCACGACCTGATGCACGTGACCGAGGTTACTAAACGTATTGTACTGCTAGAAAAAGGTCGCGTGGTAAAAGACATGACTACCGACTCTAGCACATTTACCCAATTAGAAGAATATTTCCTAGGCATATCTGAGTCCTATGCGCCTGTACAAGTACAAGAGCTAGCGCAATCCACACATGATGTTATAGAAAAAGATCAAGATCACACACAGGAGTAAATTATCTTTTAAAACCCTGTTTTTCAGCGATATAAATTTTAAACATGCCCAGTATTTTCACTGGCATGTTTTTTTGTAAGTAGTTATGCACAAGGCTAAAGGACAACGTTAAGGCACAAAAATGTTCGACAGAACGCATAAAAGCGTATTTTTATAGTTGATTAGACAACAAAAAAATTGAAGCAAAGAATTTATATAGACACATCAGTATTCGGGGGACATTTTGACGAGGAGTTCAAGGAACACACACCATTCCATTGTTTGACAGAATCAAAGATGGAGAATTCATAATTCTGTACGCTACAGTTACCCAAGACGAACTTGAAAACGCACCTGAAAAAGTAAAAGAACTTGTAAAAAGTCTTAGCGCCGAACTGACGGAATTTATTGACGCAACAGATGAAGTAGTTAACTTGGCGACTGAATACGTAACCGAAAAAGTTGTTGGGCTAACAAGTTATGCGGACTGTTTACACATAGCTTTGGCAACCATTAACCGAGCAGACTTTTTAGTGAGTTGGAACTTCAAACACATCGTGAACATTGAAAGAATAAGGGGTTACAACTCAATCAACATTAAAAACGGTTACAAACAATTAGAAATACGTTCACCAAGAGAATTTGAAAAACATGAAGACAACTGAAAAAACATTTGACGCTGTAAATTTTATGCGTCAACAACGTGACTTATTAAGCGAAAAGTTATCTAAAATGACAAAAGAAGAAATTTTAGAATACTTCAAAAAACGAAAGACTCAGACGACAATAAAGCCCTGTGGATAACAGCACCTGTCCAAAAGGCGGGTTTTTGTACTTTACAGACAATTTTGTTGTAGCAGAAGGTTCAGTGCTCCGCATGAAGTTTATGAGTAAAATCGCCACCTTCGGATAACTGCGATAGGTTTTACCGCCAGTAAAAATAGGCAGTGAAATAGTGTTATTTTTGCTTCTTCAATTTTTGGATGATTTTGATTAATCAATAGATTCTAACTTTAAAAAAATAGAACCTGTTTAAAAAAATGCGGTGACGCACAAAAAAACACGACTGCACTACCTTGTGAAAACCAAAAAATGTTAGAAAGTACCCTTCAGCAGTTTTGTAAATACGCGGTTTTTTATAAGTAGTTTTAGGCAAATGCAACTGTGTTTTAAAAGCAAACTCCACAAATACATAGTACTTACAATAAATATTTTCACATGTCTCCTAAAATTAAAATGTACCTCTACTACTCGCTTAGTTTTCTAGTGTCTTACCTAATAACCTATGTAATCGTTCGCAATTTTGTAGAACCTAACAGTTGGACAAACTTTATACCGCTTATCGTGGCGTTTATCCTATCCTTTAAGCCGTATATGGAGGACACACAATCGGGTAGGCGTTATGGGGTTAAAAGTTTGTTCTCAAAAAAAATCTGGTATCTAGATTAATCTCTTTAACAATCTCTCTTGCTCTTTTTTGCAGGGGTATGGTACGACTTTAAAATTGTGTTAATTTTACTTTCCTATAATATACGTATCAGGTATGCGTTTATGTAACTGGATAAAATAGTGCCCTTGAAACCTATAGTAAAAAATATATTCCTTATTGCTTTTCTACTGCTGCTTATCGCAAGTTGCAGCCGTAAAAAAAATAGCTTTATAAGCCGCAACCTGCATGCTGTAGGTACAGAATATAATATTTTATACAATGGTGAAATTGCTTTGCAAGCTGGTCTAGACCAGATAGAGCAATCCTTTGTAGACGATTATTGGGACGTTTTACCCGTAGAACGCATTCCCGATAAAGACGAGAAACTCTTACCCGGAGAAAAACCTACCGAACCTAATTTTGAACGCGCCGAAGAAAAGGCCATTAAAGCAGTTCAAAAGCATTCTATGCTTATAGATGAGCAAGAATACAACCCGCAAATAGACGACTCTTATTTGCTTTTAGGCAAAGCACGCTATTATGACCAGCGGTATATAAATGCTCTAGAGGCATTTAATTACATCCTACAATTTATGCCTGATAGTGACAAAAGGCAACTCGCCCAAGTATGGCGAGAACGCACAAACATGCGATTGGATAATAATGAAACCGCTATTCGCAACCTGCAAAAATTACTGAAAGAGGATGAGACGACTTTCCGTAGAGAGGATTTTGCTATTGCAAATGCTACTTTATCCCAGGCCTATTTAAATTTAAAACAAGTCGACAGTGCAATTGTTTATATGAATCTTGCAGCCTCGCAAACACAAAATATTGAAACCATTGCGCGCTATAAATTTATCGCCGCGCAACTGTTTGCAAAAGCAGGAAAACGCGATAGCGCATTTGCAAAATATGACGAACTCATAAAAATGCATCGCAAAATACCCAGACGGTATTATGTCAACGCATTCATAGAAAAAATAAAACTTTTTGACGAGTCTACAGATAGTAAAGAAGCGCTGCTAGCAACCATCAATAAACTAGAAGAAAATAGAGAAAATAGACCGTGGCTAGATGCTATCTATTCACGTAAAGCTATTTATTATGAAAATTTAGATTCTATAGAGCTTGCTAAACTGTATTATAACAAATCACTGCGCAGGCAGGGGCAAGACTTATACCTAAATGCAAACAGCTATGTAGCGCTAGGAGACATCAGTTTTAACCAGGCGGCTTATGAGCGTGCAGGGAAATATTTTGACAGTGCATTTACCAACTACAAACCACGCACGCCCGAGCATCGACTTACGGGCAAAAAAAGAGAAAATCTAGAAGGTGTTATTTTATACGAAGGCCGTCGCCGCTATGCCGACAGCGTTTTTAACGTACTCGCCATGACACCCGAGCAGCAAGAAGCATACTACCAGGATCACATCAATAAACTTAAAGAAGCTGAAGCGCGCGCTGCCGAAAAAGAAGCCCTAGAAGCTGCAAAAGAAGCACAAAATCAAAACGCCTTTCAAGCGGTCGCACAAAATAATCAGATTAAACAAGGATCGGCCGGACCACCAGCAATAAATTCAGGACCTCCCGCAACGGGCATACAAACAGCCGGGCAAACCAGTTCGTTTTATTTTTATAATAAAGCAACGGTAGATCGCGGTAAACGAGAATTTAGGGGACAATGGGGCAAACGCAAATTAGAAAATAACTGGAGACGCAAGGATAAAAAAGCCGAGTTAAATACCGACGACCCAACCGATGAAACCGCCGTGGCGGTAGCTCAAGAACAGGACGTACGCCCAGAGTTTACAACGGCCTATTATATTAAAGACTTGCCGCAAGGTCAGGCCGTCCTAGATTCCATTGCAGCCTCCCGGGACTTTGCATACTATCAACTGGGTGTGATTTATAAAGAAAAATTTAAACGCAATGACCTTGCTATTGAGCGCTTTACAACGCTGATAGACCTTGAGCCTAAAGAAAAATTGCTGCTTCCAGCCCTTTATAATTTGTACCTTATTTATAAAGAGAATAACGCTTTCGCGAAAGCGGACTCTATAAAAGCACGCATTATTGCTACCTACCCAGATTCTAGATACGCACAAATGCTGCTTAATCCAGAAATTATTGTGGATGATAATGAAGGTCCCATTGCAGTGTACAACAGGCTTTATAAACAGTATGAAAAACAAAATTATGACTATGTAATCACCCAGGCGACAAATTATGCAAAACTGTTTGACGGTGACGACAATGTACCACGATTAGAGCTGCTCAAAGCATTTGCCTCAGGAAGATTGTATGGATATGACGAGTATAAAAAAGGCCTGGATTATGTAGCTTTAAACTTTCCAACAACCGAAGTAGGTAAAAGTGCTCAAAAACTCGTAACCGATGCAGAACAATTGGGAATACCTAAAGTTTTTGTGCAAGAAAAATCATTAACAGATTTTAAACTGATATACAGGATGCAAACAAATCAGACCGAGGCATCAAACAATCTGGTAGCAGCTTTAAATGAGGCTATTGCAAAAGAAAATTACAGCTTTAAAGTATCTGTAGACGTATATTCGCCTACCGAATCCCTAGTAGTTGTTCACGGTTTAAATAGCAGACTAGGTGCACAAGGCCTTGCAGATTTTATGCAAAACCCTGAAAATAAGTGTAATATAAAACAACAATCGATCGCGATAGCAACCGACAACTATAAAATCATACAGATTTATAAAAGCCTGGATGCCTATTTAAAAGAAATGTTATAAATACAACATCATGTTTAATAAAGCAAAAGAAGTAGAAGTAATGCCTGGAAAATCCCAAAACCGGATAAGTTTTGGCACAACCATAGAAGGTGATTTAAAAAGTGAAGGTGGTTTTAGAATAGATGGAACCATTTTAGGGAATGTAAAAACAGCCGCAAAAGTGGTAATAGGTAAAGAAGGTGTTATCACTGGCGACCTGGAATGCCTAAACGCAGATATAGAAGGTACATTTACAGGCACCCTAACTGTTCACGGCTTACTTACCCTAAAAGCAACAGCTGTTATCACAGGCGATGTTACTGCAAATAAACTAGCCGTAGAACCAGGGGCAAATTTTAACGCGACTTGTAAAATGGGTAAAGGCGTTAAATTACTGGCCGATGCCAAAGTTAAAAAGGCTAACTAGCACCTGTCACAAGCAACCACCTTTAAAATAAGTTTCTTTAAAGGCCAACTAAAACAAGTGTTTCACTTTGAAATAGAGGATGTATCGTTTTACAACCTTAACGAATCTTATGCAATGTAGACAACCATGAAAATATGAATTTTTACGTAAAATCGTTTCTTACCATTTTAGCTATTACTATAGTGATTTTTACTATTCATTATTTTTGGATTGCTAAACCTGCATTTTCATTAATTAAACTATACCTTTTTATCGGTGGTGCAACATTTGCCAGTACAGCAGCCCTAAAGTTTGCGCACCAGGTAGCGGCAAATCAAATTGCCCTTGTATACCTCGCAACGATGATGGTAAAAATGGGATTAGCAGTTATCGTTTTCCCGCAATTAATAGACGATAGCATGAAGTTAAGCAAGCTAGAATTACTAGAATTTTTAGTGCCGTATTTCGTTTTTTTGAGCTTAGAAGCCATAGTCGTTATTAAATGGCTCGCAAAACCTGAATTAGAAGCCTGATTTACAATAAAATTAGGTAAAAAAATAATGCTGTTGTAATCCTTATTTCTCAAAAGTTTTTACACTACATTTGCACCCAAATTAAAAGACCTCTAATTTTAAGGTGTAATAAATGTATAAAGCTTATTTAAGATTCGCATTTTTTGTTCTGTTTTTAACGGTTATTGTACCAGTTGCTGCCCAAGAAACAGCACATGACCAAAAAAATCACAACACCCAGCCACACGAGGCTGACGGTGGTCGTGTAAACACCCCTGACGAAATTAATGAGTACATCGCACATCACTTAAAAGATGCCCACGACTTCCATTTGTTTTCTTATACCAGTAATACCGGCGAGCGCAAACATGTGGGTTTTCCACTTCCTGTTATTGTATGGTCTAGCGAGGGTTTAAAGGTTTTTTCTTCGTCTGCATTTCACCATGATGATGATGGTCACCACTTTGTACAACAGGGCGGTGTAACACTTACAAAACTACACGCTAAGATTTATGAAGTTGAAAAGGGCGCTACTTCCTTAAGTTTTGACAGTGAGCACCACCCTACAAACGCTACTAAATTATTAGACTTTTCTATTACAAAATCACTATTCGGGACACTTGTTGTCGGCCTATTAATCTTTTTATTATTTAGCGGTCTTGCAAAACAATACAAAAAGAAAAACATCCCTACTGGATCAGGTCGCATTTTAGAACCGCTTGTATTGTATGTGCGGGATGAAATTGCACGCCCTAATATTGGCGAGACAAAGTATAAGAAGTTTATGCCTTACCTATTAACCGTGTTTTTCTTTATTTGGATTTCTAACCTTTTAGGATTAACACCACTTGGGTTTAACATCACCGGACAAATTGCGGTAACCGTGTGTCTGGCTTTATTCACCTTTTTCATTGTACAATTTAGTGCAAATAAAGAATACTGGAAACACATCTTTTGGATGCCAGGTGTGCCAATTCTTATGAAAATCGCACTTATACCTATCGAGGTTCTTGGGATATTTACAAAGCCTTTCTCTCTACTTATACGTCTTTTTGCAAACATTACCGCTGGACACGTGGTAGTGATGGGACTTATTGCTTTAATGATGACACTTAAATCACAGTTTGGGGTGGTAGGATCGACAGGTCTTTCTATTTTCCTAACACTTTTCCTTTCGGTGATAGAACTATTAGTAGCCTTTTTACAGGCATTTATTTTCACCATGTTATCTGCGCTGTTTATTGGAATGGCAGTTGCAGATCACGACCACGAGCATGCGCACGACACACATGGTCATGATGTTGTAGACGAGGAGGATTTAAGAGAACGTTTTGTTTAATTTTTAAATATTTTTTTATGTACAATTTAATTGGAGCAGGTCTTATCGTTATCGGTGGTGGTATCGGTCTTGGTCAAATCGGTGGAAAAGCGATGGAAGCTATCGCTCGTCAACCAGAAGCAGCTGGAAAAATCCAAACTGCCATGATCATCATCGGTGCACTTCTAGAAGGACTTGCATTTGGAGCATTATTACTAGGAAAGTAATATCCCAAAACAAAAACAAACCTATAACGGTTGGTTATAGGTTTGTTTTAAAATTTTTAAATAAACAGTAAACTTACAAAATGCAAGAATTAATTTACGACTTTTCGATTGGCTTGTTTGTGATGCAAGCAGTAATCCTGGTAATCCTTGTTTTATTACTGGGTAAATTTGCATGGAAACCTATACTTGCTAGTCTAGACGATAGAGAACAAGGTATCGCCGACGCGCTAGACGCAGCCGAACAAGCTAAACTAGAACTTACAAAATTAAACGCGTCTAACGAGGCCGCTGCACAAGAAGCACGCATGCAACGCGATGCAATGCTTAAAGAAGCACGCGAGATTAAAGACAAAATGATTGCCGACGCTGCTGCGCAAGCACAAGAAAAAGCAAATCAAATTATAGAGGCTGCGCAAGAGTCTATACAAGCCGAGAAAAAAGCTGCTCTAGCCGAAATTAGAAAGCAAGTAGCAGAACTATCAGTCGAAATAGCCGAAAAAATTACCCAGAAAGAACTTTCTGAAACGGCTGCGCAAAACGAGTTGATTGAAAAACTATTAGCTAGCGCAAATATTTAATCGCATGAAAACACCTAGAGCTGCATCACGTTACGCAAAAGCTATTTTAAGCCTAGCCATAGAACAAAACATTGCCACACCGGTAAATGAGGACATGAAAGGCATTATGGTGACCGTTGCAAAAAACAACGAGCTTAAAGACTTTTTAACAAGTCCGCTTGTGCCTAGCGATAAAAAATTAGCGACGCTTAAACTTATTTTTAAGGATGTACAAGGGCTTACTGCAAAAGCATTTGAGCTGCTCGTTGCAAACAAGCGTGTGCACATCCTGGCCGACGTTGCCGCGCAATACATCGTTCTTTTTGAGGGTATGAATAAGCGCGTTATAGCGATTGTAACTACTGCGGTGCCACTAGATGCAGCCTTAGAAGTTAAGATTCTAGAGAAAGCAACAGCACTTGCCGGCAAACAGGTGACCCTACAAAAAATAGTGGACCCTAGCATCATCGGTGGTTTCATTTTGCGCGTGGGCGACCAGGAAATTAATGCCAGTGTACAAAGTAAATTTAACGGTCTTAAAAGGGCGTTTGCACAGTAATAAAAACGGTAGGATGGTATGGAGTTCGCTTTCGCGAAAGCGAACAACCCACAACCCAACAAATAAAACATAATTATCTAGTCCTAAAAGGCTAACTAAAAGTATAAAAAAAGCAATATGGCAGAAGTAAATCCAGCAGAAGTATCTGCAATACTTAAGCAACAATTATCGGGTTTTAACGCAGGTGCTTCTCTAGACGAGGTAGGAACTGTGTTAACGGTGGGCGATGGTATCTCTCGTGTTTATGGTTTATCCAGCGCTCAATACGGTGAATTAGTTTCTTTTAGCAACGGTATGGAAGGTATCGTTCTTAACCTAGAGGAGGACAACGTTGGGGTGGTACTTTTAGGCCCATCTACAGGAATTGCCGAGGGCGACACTGTAAAACGTACACAACGTATCGCCTCTTTAAAAGTAGGTGAAGGCATTGTGGGCCGTGTGGTCAATACCCTAGGCGTGCCTATCGATGGAAAAGGTGCTATAGAAGGTGACCTTTATGAAATGCCATTAGAACGCAAGGCTCCCGGGGTGGTTTTCCGCCAGCCGGTGACTGAGCCTTTGCAAACAGGAATTAAGTCTATCGACGCCATGATTCCTGTGGGACGTGGACAGCGCGAGCTTGTTATCGGTGACCGTCAAACTGGTAAAACCACTGTTTGTATCGACACGATATTGAACCAAAAAGAATTTTATGACGCGGGTGAGCCAGTGTATTGTATTTATGTAGCGATAGGTCAAAAGGCATCTACCGTGGCAAACATTGCAAAGGTATTAGAAGAAAAAGGGGCATTAGCTTATACAACGATTGTTGCAGCAAATGCATCAGACCCAGCAGCGATGCAAGTTTATGCACCATTTGCAGGAGCGAGTATCGGTGAGTATTTCCGTGATACAGGTCGCCCAGCACTTATTATTTATGATGACCTTTCTAAGCAAGCTGTTGCTTACCGCGAGGTTTCTCTCTTACTGCGCCGTCCACCAGGGCGCGAGGCATATCCAGGAGACGTTTTTTACCTACACTCGCGTTTGTTAGAGCGTGCTGCTAAGGTAATTGCCGACGACGAGATTGCAAAAACCATGAATGATCTACCTGAAAGTTTAAAACCTTTAGTTAAAGGTGGGGGTTCGTTAACTGCACTACCTATTATTGAAACACAGGCAGGTGACGTGTCTGCTTATATCCCTACAAACGTAATTTCTATTACCGACGGGCAAATTTTCCTAGACGGTGATTTATTTAACTCTGGTGTACGACCAGCGATTAACGTGGGTATATCGGTATCACGTGTGGGTGGTAATGCACAAATTAAGTCTATGAAAAAAGTAGCTGGTACTCTTAAACTGGACCAAGCGGCTTTCCGCGAACTCGAGGCTTTTGCAAAGTTTGGATCTGACTTAGACGCCGTAACATTAGGAATTATAGAAAAAGGACGTCGCAACGTAGAGATATTAAAGCAAGCAGAAAACAACCCATTTACGGTTGAAGATCAAGTAGCTATTATTTATGCAGGTTCTAAAAACTTATTGAGAAACGTACCTGTAGATAAAGTAAAAGAATTTCAGCAGGACTATCTAGAGTTGTTAAATGCAAAACACAGAACTATTTTAGACGATATAAAAGCAGGAAAACTGACAGATGAGGTTATCGATACCTTAACCGCGGTTGCAAAGGATTTGTCGTCTAGATATTAATTCAGAATGATGAGTTGCTAGTTATGAGTTCAGAGTTATGAGTTCAGGGTTGCAAATTATGACTTATGACTTTTTAACGGTAGATATGGACTTGACAATTTATATAGCTTTATGAATGAGTTTAACAGATAGTCCGATAAGAATAAAAAGCTTTTCTTTTGCTTGTGATATAGTGCATTTTTGTGATCAATTAAAGTTGAACAAAGATTATGAAATAGCATCGCAACTTTTACGAAGTGCAACAAGTATTGGTGCAAACACGAGAGAAGCACAACGAGGTGTAAGTACAAAAGATTTTAAAAATAAGTTTTCTATAGCACTGAAAGAAGCTGACGAAACCAAATATTGGTTAGAGATTCTGGAAGCGACAGGTAGAAAAGTTCCTGCTGGAATGCATGACAAATGTGAGGAGTTAATACGTATTTTAGTTACCATAATTAAAAACTCATAACTCATAACTCATAACTCATAACTTGAATTATGGCTAACTTAAAAGAAATAAGAAACAGAATAACATCGGTAAGTTCTACGATGCAAATCACTAGTGCCATGAAAATGGTAAGTGCGGCAAAGTTAAAAAAGGCGCAAGACGCAATTACAGCGATGCGACCTTATTCAGAAAAGCTTACAGAAATTCTAGAAAACCTGAGCCAAAATACCGAGGGCAGCACAGCGAGTGTGTACACAAAAAAGCGCGAGGTTAAAAAAGCACTGGTAGTTGCTATAGCGTCTAACCGTGGTCTTGCCGGTGCGTTTAACTCTAATATTATCAAGGAGTTGGTAAGACTTAGTAAAAACGAGCTCGACGGTGTAGCCACGTCTTATATGACCATTGGTAAAAAAGCAAATGATTTTGCTCGAAAAAGTAGCGAGGTACAAGCAAATCACAGCGATATTTTTGATGATTTATCTTATGACAAGGTAGCTGTAATTGCAGAGGAATTAATGGAGCTGTATGCAACAGGTACGTTTGATAAAGTGATAATCGTTTACAACAGTTTTAAAAATGCAGCGACACAAGTGGTGATAACCGAGGACTTTTTACCCCTAGGAACTATCGAAAAGACCGACAACGAGGCAACGCCAGTAGCGTTAGACTATATTTTTGAACCCTCTAAAGAAGAGATTATCGAACAGTTAATCCCTAAAGCCCTTAAAATTAAACTGTATAAAGGTATTAGAGATTCTTGGGCGAGTGAGCACGGTGCCCGTATGACAGCCATGCATAAAGCAACTGATAACGCGACCGAATTACGCGATCAGTTAAAACTTACCTATAACAAGGCAAGACAAGCCAGCATCACAAACGAGATTCTTGAAATCGTGGGCGGTGCCGAGGCGTTGAACAACTAACAGGGTTTTAATAAAATTGCACAAGCCTCTCTAGAAATGGAGAGGCTTTTCTATTTTCCAGGGTTTCTAAAAAATTTAAAAAAGCATGTAACAATTTTTGGGTGTTGTATCTAAAGGTAAACTTTAAAAAACAACATCATGAAAACATGTATTACCATCTTCGCAATTTTATGCAGTCTCACAGGGTCTATTGCACAGCAAGCACAACCTATTCAGGTAAATGTTTCGGGTTCAGGCGCCCCCATTTTATTTATTCCTGGTTTTACCGTTCCCGGTAGTGTTTGGGAGCCACAGGTAACAGCGTTAAACAGTACACATACCTGTCATGTGGTGACTTTGGCTGGATTTGGCGGGGCAGCACCTATTGACTTCCCGTGGTTACCACAGGTACTCGACGAACTTGTAAGCTATATAAAAGATAATGAGTTGAATAACCTCACGATAATCGGACATAGTCTAGGCGGCACGGTTGCGCTTTGGCTAGCAGCACAGCCCGATATCAACGTGAAAAAAGTTATTGTTGTAGATGCATTACCAGCGACAGGTGCACTTATGATTCCTAACTTTAACCCTGAGCAACTTGCCTATGACAACCCGTATAGCAAACAACAACTTGCGCTTAACGATCATGATTTTAAACAAATGGCAACAGGTATGGCCATGGGCATGAGCAATAAAACCGAGGTGCAAAAAAGAATAGAACAATGGATCTTACAAGCTGATCGCAAAACTTATGTTTATGGATACACCGATTATTTAAAACTGGATGTGCGAGAGCATCTTAAAAAAATAACCACGCCTGTAACTATTATTGCAGCTGCATTGCCTTACGGCGAAAGTACCATGCGCAAAACCATGGAAACGCAATATCAAAACTTAAAAGATTACAAATTAATTGTCGCTAAAAATGGCGCACACTTTTTTATGCTGGACGACCCAGAATGGTTTATGACACAACTTAACAAAGAACTCTCAAACTAATGAATCCCATAGAACAGGACTTTGATGCCATTTATAAAGAACACAGTCCTAAAGTTTACAGGCTTTGTATGGGATATGCGCAAGGTGATACAAATCAGGCTCATGAATGGATGCAAGAAACATTTATCAAGCTGTGGATACATAGAAAACAATTTCAAGGCAATTCCCAAGTAAGTACCTACATCTATAGAATCGCTTTAAACACCTGTCTCGGCTCATTGCGCAAACCTAAAAAAGAGCTTATAAACGTCCTGCCTGATGTGGTGGATGACGACAGTTTAGACGATAATCACGAATTAAACGCCCATGAAAAAACCGATATACAACAACTGCATGTTTGTATTGAAAAACTTTCCATACAAAACAAGGCGCTCATCGTCATGCAGTTAGAACAAATACCACAAGAAACCATCGCTGCGACAGCAGGTTTAAAACACGGGGCACTGCGCACCAGACTTAACCGAATTAGACAATCACTTTTAAAATGCCTGAATCATGGAAAATAATCAGCTAGAACAAATCTGGTCCCAGCAACCAGTAAATTTTAAGACCACCTCAAAAAATATCATTTATAAAGCAACTGTACAACACCGCAAACAGCAAATTGGGATAGCAGTCATGGGCATAACAGTTGTTATTCTTACTATTTATGGCTTGTGGATATTCCCTAAAACCTTTAACAACTTTAGCCTGGGATTACTGCTTATGATTGGCTCGCTACTTGTGCGCATCATGATAGAGGTTGCTTTTAACATGGCCAAATTAGCAAAATCATTACAACTAGACCATCGCGCCTACACAGCATTTTTAAAAACTTATTTCACGCAACGTAAAATCATTCATGTCGTTATTACACCAGCGTGTTTTTTAACATACCTGTATGGCTTGTCGTTGTTATTTCCCTATTTTAAACTGGAGTTTTCACATGGTTTCTATGTGTATTGTATCGTATCGGCAATTGTGTCGCTGGTGGCTATTGCCATTTTAATAGGTGTACAAGCGCGCAAAGAACTTTTGTTCTTAACCACACTTAAATTAGAAAAGTAACCTATTGTTCACCTTGGCACTTCTTTTGAAATCAACGTGCAAAATGCATTTCATGAAAAAGCTAGTTCTCTCTTTTGTCCTTATCATCGCATCGTGCACTGCACAAAAAGTAACAACGATTAATACCGCAACAGTTGTCTCTAGCGATAATTTTTACTACCAAAAATGGAATGGCGGCACGGCAGCATCTGGAAGTGGTACAACGGTATACATGCCCAGCGCTATACTTGGCGATAAAATAGTTGTGGCAATGTATTACGGGACCACTAAAACAGAAACCTATAATTATGTCTCTAATGACAAAAACCAAATAATCGTAAGGTTTCAAAACAACCCCAATACATGGAGCGGCATAAAAAACATGCATATAGACAGTGCTCAAGAATATGGAAATGAGCCACCAGTTTTCACAAAACCACCAGTAGAACTTAAAGAAAATCAAGTGCTTATCGCTTTTAAAACCGCAAGAAAAGATAAGATCAACTATTTGTTACTAGATAATCTAAGAGAAAAACCCATGCTTGCCTTACCCTCGGCACCGCGATAACCCTTTTCACTCACCCAAAGCAATCAGGCACTCATTTGTAATAGGGGTGCCTTTTTTCATGCAGTATGTTTGATCAACTTAAAACGACAAGTCATGAAAAATTACAGCAACCTAGCCACACTTTTACTAGTGTTCTTTACCACAACGACCGTATTTGCACAAGGTGCAGAAATTGCAAGAGAAATTAAAAGCTACCTAGAAGAAGAGGTAAGCGGTGTCATGATAGAAAAACGAACCGCCAGCGGCGAGGTGTATCATGTGCGTGACGCAAGTACCGCCACCACACACCACATAGGTGGCAGGGACACATCAAATAACACCGTAGTCTTTGACGCATTTAACGCGCATCCCGAGTGGCAAGATATGAGTGTGGTTGTGGACTGGACCGGCAGCATGTACAGCTATGTGGGCCAGGTCGTGCGCTGGCATCATGTAAATAAAGACCGCCAACTTATACACAATATGGTACTGTTTAACGATGGCGACGATCGATTAAGACAAGGCGGTGCAAAAATAGTAGGCAGCACTGGCGGTATTTATTTTCCAAACCATCTGGATATAGACGATTTTTTAAAAACCGTGGCGCAAGCAGTGGACAATGGCGGTGGTGGCGACGGTCCCGAAAATGATATAGAAGCCATTCTCGCGGCTCAAGAAAAGAATAAAGGCAAAAAGGATTTTGTTCTCATTGCCGACTCGAGTAGCATACGCGATATTGCGCTGGTTCACAAGATAAAAAGGCCCGTACACGTGATTATTTGTGACAGCCCCACACAAGATTATTACACGCTAGCACAAACCACGGGTGGTAGCATTACTTGGCCTGGCGGTTATATCAATTACAGCGGCCAGCAGTGCAGCAAACCCCACGTACACGAGGTTGTTTGTTATCACCATTAGGATGTGTTAGTGTTCGCTTTCGCGAAAGCGAAACATCCACACGCCTATGTACTCGTATAAAAATGGTGGGGTTATAAGAATTTTTAGGATTTCTAGTAATTGCCTAGCGCCAGCAGAAGTCGCGCATAATCGATACTAAATTGTACCTTTACCACCTTAATACAAACCATTTTTGGGCGCACTCGACAGGCTGTTTAAGCATACGATTATTTACGGCATCGCAACGGTGGTACCGCGATTGCTTACTGTTTTATTAACGCCGCTGTTGGTTAATTATTTGCCCAGTAAGGATGCGTTTGGCGAGGTGTCTATCGTGTTTTCGTGGATACTTATTTGCAATGTGGTTCTTACCTATGGTATGGAAACAGCATTTTTTAGGTTTTACAGCGATCCAGCCGTTGGTAAAAAGGCTATGAAAACGGCCCTTGCTGCTGTGTTTTTTACAACCTGTGTTGCTGCAATGGTTGCGTTTTTATCGCTAGATGGTATCGCACAATTAACGGCTATTGGTGCTGTTTACTGGCAATGGGTGATAGGTGTTATTGCGCTAGATACCTTAACGGTCATACCCTTTGCACTCATGCGTGCGCAAGGTAAAACCATGCATTATGCCGTGGTTAAACTGGCAAACGTCTTTGTGTCTGTAGGTTTATCGGCATTGTTTTTTATGGTTTTACCGCAATGGGATGCGGTAAATAAGTACCTGCCAACAGACCAGATAGCATTGTTTTTTATCGCTTTTTTTGCAGCCAGTTTCATGACTTTTTTAATCGTTTCACGGCCCTATTTCTCGCGTTGGCAACTGGATTTTGGTCTATGGAAAAAAATGCTGGTTTACGGCGCCCCAATTCTTGTTGCTGGCCTTGCATTTGCGATTAACGAAACCTTTGATAAAATTTTACTACAGTGGTTATTACCACAAGAAACTGCTAAAGAACAAGTGGGCATCTACTCGGCATGTTACCGGCTAGCGATAGGAATGACCTTGTATGCAACAGCTTTTAAACTGGGTGTAGAACCGTTTTTCTTTAGTGAGTCCCGCAGCGAAAACGCAAAATACATGTACGCACAAATCACAAAAATATTTGTTCTTTTAGGCAGCGTTGCCCTGTTTGTGTACATCGTCATGATAGATGTCATTAAACCTATCCTCGTCCCCGACCCTGCGTATTGGGATGCGATGAATATAGTACCGCCTGTGCTCATCGCTTTTTTGTTTTTTGGCATCTACCAGTCGTTATCGGTATGGTATAAGGTGACCGATAAAACGCGGTACGGCGCCATGATATCGGTTATAGGTGCGGGACTTACCATCGGGTTGAATATCTTGTTTATTCCTACCATAGGTTTTATGGCCAGTGCGATTACCACTTGCGTTGCTTATGCGACGATGATGGTGCTTTCTTATTTAATAGGCAAAAACCATTATCCTGTGCCGTATGATATGAAAAGCATCATGATTTGCCTTATGACCGCCATAAGTTTTTCACTGCTGTATTTTTACTATTTTAGAGAAATTCTAGAAGTACATAGTTTGAAGCTTTACAGTGTGGGTGCGGTCATGACGGTGGCGCTTCTCACAATTATTTGGTTGGGGAATAAACCTTTTTTAAAATCGATTATTGCTAAAAAATGGAAATAAAAATCATCAATAAATCTGCACACGCACTGCCGCATTATGAAACTGCGTCCAGTGCAGGTATGGACTTGCGTGCAAATCTAGAAGAAGCCGTCACCTTAAAACCCCTTGACCGGGCCATTATAAAAACCGGACTTTTTATAGCGTTGCCCATAGGAGTAGAAGCACAAGTGCGACCACGCAGCGGCCTGGCAGCAAAACACGGCATCACTGTACTCAACGCACCCGGAACTATTGATGCAGATTATAGAGGAGAAATAGGCGTGATTCTCGTAAATTTATCCAGTGAAGATTTTACCATAGAAAATGGCGAGCGTATCGCACAACTAGTCATTGCAAAACACGAGCGCGCACAGTGGCAACCGGTAGAAGAACTTACCACAACGCGGCGCGGTGCAGGCGGTTTTGGGAGTACTGGGGTGAAGTAACGCCCTCTAAGCATAACCAGTAAAAAAGCTGCACAAGGGCAGACTTCAGTCTG
>DAIRDE010000014.1:45268-49314 GCA_036796335.1 Nonlabens sp. | reverse complement strand
TAAGTAGCTACTGATTCGTTTAGGTTTTTTCCGCTTTTGCAGTATTAGAAACAGCTGTTAGGAGACAGGATTTTTCCTGCCATCCAAAACATTACTTAGAAAACTTCAGTTGATAATCTAAAATAGCTTGTTTAACAATTTCCATGGCTTTTTCACGCCCCTGAAATTCCTCTACATCGACTGTTTTATTCTCTAATTTTTTATAATCTTCAAAGAAATTGCGCATCTCTTTTTTCCAAAACTCAGGCAGTTCACTTACATCATTAAAATGCGCAACCGACATGTCGTTTGTTGCCACAGCGATGATTTTATCGTCCATCTCGCCGCCGTCTAGCATTTGCATCACCCCGATGACCTTGCAGTCTACCAGGCACATAGGTACAATTTCTATTTGCGACAGCACTAAAATATCCAGCGGGTCCTTGTCGTCGCAATAAGTCCTCGGGATAAAGCCGTAGTTAGTAGGGTAGTACATCGACGAGTATATCACGCGGTCCAGCATCAACATTCCAGATTCCTTGTCTAATTCATATTTTGCACGTGTGTTTTTAGGAATTTCGATAATTCCCATCACGCGTTCTGGTGCATTTTCACCGTAACTTACATCGTGCCATGGATTTTGTATCATGTTCTCATTTTTATTGGGTTGCAAAAATAGTGTTATTACGCTTTCGCGAAAGCGAAATCACCAACAATCTCTAGCCTTTTACTTAAACCCGGGTAACGGTGCAAGGACCTGCAGTAAGTACATGTGCGTCCAAATCAAAAAAGGATGTTAAATCAGCACAAGGCAAAGGTTTTTTGCATAATTGCGACTATTTTTAACATATGATAAAACAAGAGCGCAGCGGTTTTAGGTTTGAGCAATTTAATGCAGTTGCTCAGGATCCTTTTGACAAACTATTTGGTATTTTTAAAGAACTTATCACGCATACCTCGGGAGATTTTGACGAGGCAATCGACTGGTTAAGACAACTCGACGAGGAGTACAAACTTACCACTCCAGAATATACTATAGACGATTTTATCAACGACCTGCTAGAACGTGGCTACATACGCGAGGAATTTGACCCCAATGCTGGCGACGGTCAAGGCGATGAGACGCCCAGCGCATTTTCTATTACTGCAAAAACCGAGCAATTATTAAGACAGCACGCGCTGGAGCAAATTTTTGGCAACATGCGTAAAGGCGTCAGCGGCAATCACAAAACAGGTAAGTTGGGGCAAGGAGATGAGCATAGTGGCGATTTGCGTGCCTATCATTTTGGCGATGGTTTAGACAAGATCTCGATGACCGAAAGTTTGCGCAATGCCTATCAAAACCACGGTATTACAAGCGATTTTGCACTTACCGAGGATGATCTTGTGGTAGAAGATACCCAATTTAAAGCGCAAATGAGTACCGTCTTAATGATAGACATATCGCACTCCATGATTCTTTATGGCGAGGACCGCATTACACCCGCAAAAAAAGTAGCCATGGCGCTAGCCGAACTTATCACGACACGCTATCCTAAAGACACGCTAGATATTATCGTTTTTGGCAACGATGCGTGGCCCATAAAAATTGCCGATTTACCTTATTTAAAAGTTGGACCGTATCACACAAACACAGTCGCTGGATTGCAACTGGCTATGGATATTTTGCGACGTAAACGCAATACAAACAAGCAAATTTTTATGATAACCGATGGCAAGCCTAGTTGTTTGCGTCTTAAAGATGGTAGGTATTATAAAAACAGCAATGGGCTGGATGAATATATTGTTGAGAAATGCTATACCATGGCGGCACAAGCACGCAAGTTGCGCATACCCATTACCACGTTTATGATTGCAAACGACAGCTATTTGCAGCAATTTGTAGATGCATTTACCGAGGCTAATCAGGGCAAAGCCTTTTACACCGGACTGCAAGGTCTGGGCGAGATGATTTTTACAGATTATGAGGCCAATAGGAAGAAGCGAATGAGATGAATGAAATTAATTTGTTAATATCGCTTAATAGATAATGAATACAGAATTTAGAAGGCAAATCAAACTAAAAAAATATTTACTCTAAAGTAATAACGCATAACTTTAAAGAATTACATGAACATACAAGAAATAAAAACATTAGGCGCACTTAAAGTAGCTGGGTGGAAATCACGCAGTATCAAGCAAGAACTGCGAGAAAACCTTATCGCAAATATTAAGTCAGGTACCGATTCTTTTGTAGGGATACATGGTTATGAAAACAGCGTCATACCCGAATTAGAACGTGCCATTTTGTCAAAGCATAACATTAATTTACTAGGGTTGCGGGGCCAGGCAAAAACACGTCTCGCTAGATTAATGACCGGCTTGCTGGATGAATATATCCCCTATGTCACTGGTAGTGAAATCCACGATGACCCGTATGCACCGCTTTCGCGTACAGCGATAGACCTTATAAGAGAACATGGTGATGACACACCTATATCCTGGTTGCACCGTGACGACCGCTTTTATGAAAAACTCGCCACACCCGATGTAACCGTGGCAGACCTTATAGGCGATATAGACCCCATTAAAGCAGCTAATTTAAAACTGAGTTATGCAGACGACCGCGTGATTCATTACGGTATGATACCACGGGCTAATCGCTGTATTTTTGTGATTAATGAATTACCTGATTTACAGGCTCGTATACAGGTGGCGTTATTTAACATTTTGCAAGAAGGTGATATACAAATACGCGGTTTTAAGTTGCGTTTAAATCTAGATATGCAATTTGTATTTACCGCAAATCCCGAGGATTATACAAACCGCGGTAGCATCGTTACACCACTTAAAGATCGTATAGGATCCCAGATATTAACCCATTATCCAGAAACGATAGCAATCGCTAAAACCATCACCCAGCAAGAAGCAAAAAGTGACAGCAGGACACACGAGGCCATTTATGTTCCAGAGCTTGCAAAGGATCTGTTAGAACAAATAAGTTTTTGCGCACGCGAGAGTGAGTATGTGGACGAGAAAAGTGGGGTAAGCGCCCGTTTAAGCATCACCGCATACGAGAATTTATTGAGCACTGCCGAGCGTCGTGCACTACTTAACGGTGATGACGCTACCACGCTGCGCCTGTCAGACTTTACAGGGGTAATCCCCGCGATTACTGGTAAAATAGAGCTGGTTTACGAGGGCGAGCTAGAAGGCGCCGATTTTGTAGCAAACGAGCTTATAGGCGAGGCTATAAAAACCCTATTTCCTGTGTATTTTCCTGAAATTAAAAGATTAGTAAAACCAGATGAAAAAACACCATACGACAAACTTATCGAGTGGTTTTATAGCAATGACGCGCTAGAATTATTGGACGAATTGAGCGATAGCGATTACAAAACACTGCTGGATCAGGTAAAACCCTTAAACGATTTAATAGAAAAATACCAACCAGATTTTCCTGTTGCCGACCGCTATTTTTTAAAAGAGTACATCCTGTGGTCGCTTGTTGAATTTGAGCAACTAAGCAAACACAGATTTAAAGAGGGTTATCAGTTTAACGATCTTTTTAGTGATTTTGTAAAAGGTATTTGATACGGTGATTGTTAAGCGTTAGGGAAAAGCGAGTCGTTTACCTACAACGGGAGCACCGTTGTATTTAGCAATAAGTTGCTCAATAGACGATTTGCTTTGTGCGCCACCGCTGGTTCCTAGCACAATGCCATTTTTTATAAAATAATACGTGGGTATGCTGCGTATTCTTAATATACTAGGTGCACGGTTGCTGTCGGTATCCATTTTATAAATCGTGACAGGTATTTTAGGATCCTTGTCCACACTGCTCATGATAGGCGCCATGATTTTACAAGGGCCGCACCATGTCGCAGTGAAATATAAAATTTTAAGCTCGTCATCGTTTACAAGTACTGTTTTTTCTAAAGTGGCATCGGTCACAAAATCTTGAGCAGTTGCATATTGAATAAAATAAAGTGAACAAAAAATAAAAAGTACTTTTTTCATAGTTTTAGAAATTTGGTTTGCAGTACCTAATTTTATGCCATGTTTTAAATGGCAGCTATTTTGAGATG
>DAIRDE010000014.1:0-45168 GCA_036796335.1 Nonlabens sp. | reverse complement strand
ACGCTTTCGCGAAAGCGAACTCCACACAATCTTTCTATGAATAAAAAGAATGAAACATGTTAAAAAGTTAGGTTATGAACCGAGATAAAATATGTAGAAAAAGAGTGAATTCAAATAACATACGTACCGCATCTCATGAACAATCGTAAAGAACAATTACAAGCGTTGGACCGTTTACTTACCATTATGGACGAGTTGCGCGCGGGTTGCCCATGGGATCGCAAGCAAACGCTGGAGTCATTACGCCATTTAACGATAGAAGAAACCTATGAATTGGGCGACGCTATTTTACAAAACGATCGCCTAGAGATCCCTAAAGAGTTGGGCGACTTATTGTTACACATATTTTTTTATGCAAAGATAGGTTCAGAAACAGGGGAGTGGGACATCGCAAGTGTGGCAAATGGCATAAGCGATAAGCTCGTCTCACGACATCCACATATTTATGGCGATGTGCAGGTTGCAAATGAAGAAGAAGTCAAACAAAACTGGGAGAAACTAAAGCTTAAAGAAGGTAAAAGCAGTGTGCTCGAAGGTGTGCCACGCAGCCTGCCTGCACTGGTAAAAAGCGCTCGTATTCAAGAAAAAGTGGCTGGCGTGGGATTTGATTGGGAACGTCCCGAACAAGTAAAAGAAAAATTGCTAGAAGAGCTGCAGGAACTGGATGCTGAGGTAGTTGCTGGCGATAAAGACAAGATAGAAGCCGAACTGGGAGATGTTTTATTTTCCCTAGTAAACTATGCAAAACACCTGGATGTAAATCCAGAAAACGCTTTGGAACGCACCAACCAAAAGTTTATCAAGCGTTTCCAATATTTAGAATCTAAAGCAGCGACGTTAAACAAAAAATTAAGCGACATGACCCTAGCCGAAATGGATGTTTTTTGGGAGGAAGCAAAAAGGCTTTAGATTTTTTACGTTTTGGTATTTTCTTTATTTTTAACGTGTTGTATAGCACTAATGCATGGGACTAAGTCTAGACTATATTTTTGATGAAAAAAAGCGGTTTTTAAAACGGCAACCTACTAATTTCTTGTGGTATTGGAGACTAGCCCATATCATTATTTGGATTTTTAGCTGCTATATTATCTTTTTTAATAAAGATGTTGTCGTAGAGAATATCTTTTTCATTGTACTAATTTCCTTTTTAGCCGTTTATTTAATTTCTGAGAAAACAAAATCTCATCTTTCAAACCCAACAACAGCGGTTTTAGTTCATGCAAAAACTGATCGCCAACCACCTGTTGTTAGTGTGCTATTTTCGATATTATTCTTTGTAGTATGTTATTTTATTGTTTTAGGAATTAATGATAACGCTTTATTTAGGATCAAAGATTATGTCTTGGCAACTGGTTTTGGAGTTAGTGCTGTGCATTTGCTATATAGCTGTTTTAGAGACACTAAACCAAGCCGAGAAGTGCGCCACATATCTGGTATTTTGATGTTTAGCGATGGATCCAAGGTTTATTACACGCCTGTTTTAGGTATTGGTGAATTGCGTTTAAGTTTTGACATGATTAGTATGAAATCAACAACAGGCTTAGTAGATCGCTTGCATGGTTATGACATGACCACACAGCAAATGAATGATGTCGCAGCGCTGGTTTATAAATACAACGATAACCTTATCGTAAAAATAGACAGTCAGCATTAATCTGACGATTTATTTGTAGTTATTTTTAGCTCTAAACAACAGGGTATGAAAAAAATACTACTTACAATTACATGCATGTGCATGTGGCCACTTACTGCGCAAATCACTATAAATCCTAATCCGTCGAGTATAAATAGTGGTGTCATTACCATTACTTATGGTGCGCAAGGTGATTACAGCTTGTTTGATCCCTTGGGTAATCCCAATTTATTACTGTACACGGGTTTAGAAACCGATGGTGTTGCTGCTACATGTGATTATCACGACGATTTTGCAAATACCGCGACCTTTGTGCCCTTTAATTTTGATACCAATCTAGGAGCTTATGTTGCACAAATAAATGTTGCAAATAGGGTTTATCAGGTAGAGCCTAGTTTAAATGTGGTGAGTTTACCACAGGGCTTGCAAGTGAATGATTTTTATTTTCTTATTATCACCCCCGATTTAAGCAGGCAAAGTGCCGATTTAAAAGGAAGCGATTATGGCTGGCAAGCGGTAACTTTAAGCGTAAGCGATCTTACAAAGCCACAGTATTCGGTTATTGCAGTGGGCAACACACTTCATTTTTCTCAGGCTGGTGTTTATGACCTAGAGACCTATGACCTGAGTGGTAGACTTGTGGCTTCTCGTAAAAATGAGCCTGTTAATCGCATAATAACCATGGACTACTTACCTAGTAACCAACTATACATAAGTAAAGCGACTAGCCATGCAGGCACGGTCACTGTTAAACATACGGTGTCATTTTAAAAGATTTACATCTTAAATATTAAGGGAATCACCTGAAAAGGTGATTTTTTATGCTCCTATTTTCTAGAGGTCACATAAAACGCATGAATCATTCCGGGTACGATTCCTAAGATGGTTAAAATAATATTAAGTACAAATGACATCCCAACACCCTTATGCAAAAGCACGCTTACAGGGGGAAGAAAAATGTTTAAAATGATGGTTAGTAAACTCATGGGTTGTTGGTTTTGAAGGTTTGTGGACTTAAAAATGCACAGATGATTTAATATCTATAACAACTGTTTTAAATCCCTGTAAAAGTACTGGGTGTAATTGCACTCATTTCTAATTTTAGGTCGTCGCTGATGTCTAGATTTTTTATAAAATGAGCAATGCTTTGTTGGGTTATTTTTTCGTTTGTACGGGTAAGCTCTTTTAAAGCCTCATAGGGATTAGGATAAGCCTCTCGGCGCAAGATGGTTTGCAGGGCCTCGGCCACGACAGCCCAATTATTTTCTAAATCTTGTGCGATTTTTTCTTCATTCAACAACAGTTTGTCAAGTCCTTTAATCGTCGCCTGAAATGACAACACGGTGTGTGCAAATGGAACGCCCACGTTGCGCAGCACGGTAGAATCGGTAAGGTCACGTTGTAGCCTAGAGATAGGCAATTTTGCCGCGAGGTGTTCAAAAAGTGCATTAGCAATTCCCAGGTTACCCTCGCTATTTTCAAAATCTATGGGATTTACTTTGTGCGGCATGGCGCTAGAACCTATTTCACCTTCTTTAATTTTTTGCTTAAAATAGTCCATACTTACATAGGTCCATATATCACGGTTAAGGTCTATGACGATGGTGTTTATGCGTTTAAGGTTGTCATACAAGGCAGCCATGTGGTCATAATGTTCTATTTGTGTGGTGGGGAAACTGTGTTTAAGGCCCAACCGATTTTCAACAAAGTCACTCCCAAATGCCTGCCATTTAATATGTGGAAATGCCACGTGGTGGGCATTAAAATTACCTGTGGCACCACCAAATTTTGCGGCGTTCGGTATGGTTTGTAATAATTTAAGCTGCTCGTCTATACGGGTTACAAACACTTGAAATTCTTTACCCAAGCGGGTAGGCGATGCGGGTTGCCCGTGCGTGCGTGCCAGCATGGGAATGTTTGCCCATTGGGTTGCTAATTGCGTTAGCGCATTTTTAAGGTCTGCGATTGCTGGCAGATACACGCTTTCAATAGCTTCTTTTATAGAAAGCGGTACGGCTGTATTGTTTATGTCTTGCGAGGTAAGTCCAAAGTGAATAAACTCTTTATGAGCGCTTAATCCCAAGGTGTCAAACTGCTCTTTAATAAAGTATTCTACGGCTTTTACATCGTGGTTAGTTACTTTTTCGATGTCTTTGATTGCTTGCGCGTGTTCCTCGTTAAAATTTAAATAAATGCTTTTTAAGGACTCTTTTATTTGCTGATTTAACGGTTTTAGTTGGGGAATTCCGCTTTCGCTTAAAGCGATAAAGTATTCAATCTCCACCAGTACGCGGTAACGTATGAGCGCAAACTCTGAAAAATATTGGGAAAGGGAGGCAACCTTGTTACGGTAGCGGCCGTCTATAGGCGATATAGCTTGTAAAGCAGTGGGCATAGCGTGTGCATTAAAGCTTGTAAATTTAGGTATTTAAAAGTTAATGGCGTATACGTTGCGATGTGCAACAAACACGTTGATTTTGCTTTTATGGTTTTAATTTCCACACCTTTTCTGAAAACGGAAGGTACGTCGCTAGTGCTGCCGACCCGTACCAAGTAAAGATTTCATAGTCTAATAATTTGTTTTCGATAGCAGGGTCTGTGCGCAATAAACGGTGTGCATCTTCTATCGTTTGCACATTGTCCAAAATAAAAATACCACGGTAGTTTTTTTCATTACCGCCTAGTGGACCTGCGACAATCATCTTTTTTTCTTCGACCAGTTTATTGATGTTGTCCATGTGTCCACGAAAACTTTGGTTTATCAGTTCTTTATCGGTAGTAGTGTTTATTCCTGTTTTTAAAATCACCAGAAAATAACTTTTCATGCCAAAATCGTCGCCACCCAGTTTTACTGCCAGTGTAGCATCATAGTTAGGGTTAACCTTATCTACAGCTGTCCATTCCTTTTCATGAATATCTTTGAAACGCTGCAGGGTAAAGGTTTTAAAATCGCTGGTTTTGTATTCTAAGTCATACGAAAGGATGTTGTCGTTAGGTATATCGGGACGCGCGTTAAATGATTGGGCTGTTGCTTGAATTAAGTAAAACGTAGCGTCTAGTTTGCTTTTTACATAAGCAAAACTCCATAAATCATGGCCGTAAGCAAATCTTGATTTTTCTGGAACAAACGCGTTGAGTTTATTCAAAAAGAAGGAGTCGTTAGGGATTGTTTGAATTTCTACAACCTCGTTATTTTGTATGCGATAGGTTTGTTGCAAAGAAAATCGCCCGCCCATGGTATACCAAGAAATGATGTCACCCGGGATGTGCTCGTGTAGTTCAGGTTTTTGCCGCAAGTTTGCCATGCTTTTTTGAAAACTGATAAGCACCTGATTTGTGTAGTTTTCATGTTTAAATGTTTCTTTTAACTCTTGCAGTATGTAGTGTTCGTTTGTGTTTTGGGCAAATAAAGTACTGTAAAATAAAACGAAGAGTGGCGTTAGAAGATTTTTCATAAGTGCAGTTTTTAGGAATTCATCGCGAGTTATCGATGATGTTACATGTAGGTTGTTTATTAAATTACAAATTAGCTATCCACCATGGCTTTTAACGATCAACGCTGCCACTTTAGCGACGCCAGTACTTGCATTTTCGGCAAGTACGGTGAGTGTACCGCGCGATGTTAACGACGGATTGGGGTCTACAAAATAAATAGGAACGTGTGGTGCGACAAAATCTTTAAGTCCCGCTGCGGGATATACTTGTAGCGAAGTACCCACGATAAGCAAATAATCGGCCTGGGCGGTTATTGCTATAGCATCGTCCATGGCGGGAACTTCCTCGCCAAACCAAACAATATGTGGACGGTACTGACCGCCACGTGGACAGGTGTCTCCCAATTGTATATCGCCTGGACATGGCACAACGATGTCATCTAAAACGCTGTGCATTTTGCGCAATTCGCCATGCAAGTGTAAAATATTGCTAGAACCTGCGCGCTCGTGCAGGTCGTCTACGTTTTGGGTGATAATAGTCACCTTCAAGACTTTTTCTAAATCGGCTAGCGCATAATGAGCGGCATTAGGAGTTACCTCGTTAAGTTGTGCCCTACGTTTGTTGTAAAAGTCTAACACGAGCGCTGGATTTTTATTCCAACCCTGTGGCGAGGCAACCTCCATCACATCATGTCCTTCCCAAAGCCCGTTTGCATCTCTAAATGTGGCGATACCACTTTCGGCACTTATTCCTGCACCAGTAAGAACGACTAGATTTTTCATAGGATTTTTTTAGTTTTTAGTTTTGGGTTTTTTAGTTTTGACTTAGGAGTTTTCAATCTACAAAATCAAATCATCAAATCATCAAATTTTCACAGCTTCCACAACCACGTACTGACCTATAACACTGGTGAAAAATAGGTAATTGGTTTCACTTTCGGTTAGTTTGTATTTTGTGCGTAATTGGGCCACGCTTTCGCGAAAGTTTCTAACGACAACACCACGGTGACTACCAGCGTATCGTTTTTTTATATCCTTAGGTTTGTAGGGCACCACGTTTATTATTTTAAAAACGCGTCCAGGAAAATCTGTAAGGTGGTCACTGGTAAACAAATGGGCGTCGTGATCCAGTTTTAATACTTGATAGTTCGAACAAATGTGGTCAAAAGCCATGCTTTTCATGACAGCAGCATTGGGTTCATACAGGTATTGCCGTGGCTCTTCTAGCGTTATAGGTGCTTTATTTAAAGGCCATTGTGTGGTAACAATGGGCTGATCGGTCTCTAGATTAATGGCTGTAAGGCGTGCTTTATCGCGGTGTGCATCTTTTTTAAGAATCCACAGCAATTCTTTCACCTCGTTTTTTACAGCGACAATATGGATCTCGCTTACATGTTTAAGTTGTTGTATTCCAGCAGTGATGTCTAATAACGGAGCGGTTTTTATCATCACGACGCGGCCTTTTAAAAACAGCAAATCCATGTTTTTTACAACGTCTGGTTTATAGTCTACCAGCATCACGGCCTTGGGGTGGGCAGCGGTTTTGCGACTGGGATCTAGGTAAATAAGGTCATAAATCGCGTCACTTTGGTTAAGAAAGGATATGCCTTCCATGGCAACGCTTTTTACGTTAAGTCCTTGAGCTTTAAATAGCTGCACGGCCATTTGTTGCAGCGGTTCATTAATTTCTACATGGGTTGTTAGGGAGTACGCTTTTGCGAAAGCAGAAACATCCACCCCAAAGCCACCGGTTAAATCTACCATGCTTGTGCCTTTTAACAGTTGGGCTTTGTACATGGCGGTAGTCATGGAACTGGTTTGCTCTAAATTTATTTTGGGCGGGTAAACAATGGCTGTATTTTTAAAAAAGGCAGGGAATTTTACAATGGCTTTTTGCAACCCAACAAGCTGTTGTGTAAGCTCGTGCACGGTGATTGCTGAAAAAGGGTGCTTGCGCAACGCAAATTGTGCAGGGTTGTGATGTATGTTTTCTAACAAATAGGCTCGCACGTCTTCATGTAGCACTGTCAGATTCATCTATAGATTTTGGGTGAGTTTTTGTACAATTTTGTACTCGCTTAAAAACTCTTTAGAGATTACCTTAATTGCGGTATAGGTCGGCACGGCGAGTACCAGGCCCAGTACGCCAAATAATAAACCTGCGATAAGGATAATGATGAATATTTCTAGCGGGTGCGATTTTACACTTTTACCAAAAATAAGCGGCTGGTTAAAAAAGTTATCGATTAGTTGCACAATGGTATACCCTATAGCGACAATGATAAGTTTAGGTAAAATGATTGTTTGAAACTCAAATCCCAGGTTGTCACTCACCACGATGGACTGCATAAATGCAAAACCTATTAAGGGTCCTAAATAGGGTATAAGATTAAGTAAAGCACAAAAGAAGGCGATTGTTAGCGCATTATTTACACCTACAATAAGCAATGTGATGCTGTAAAGAACAAAAAGTATAAGTACCTGTAGGATAAGTCCAACAAAATAGCGGGATAACAGTGATTTAATTTTTGTAAAGGCTCTTAAAAATTGGCCTTCGTTTCCTTTTTTTGAGAACACAAGCACGCCTTCTAACAGCAGCCTACTGTCTTTTAAAAGGAAAAAAGCGATAAACAGGGTAGAGAATATAGCGATAAGTACCTCGCCTATAATGGCTAAAAAGTCGTTTAAAAAGCTACTAACAACCTGCACGTCAAAGTTTTTTACATACTCTAATTGCATGATTTGCTCGTACAAGTCTATTTGATCAAAACCAAAGTAATCCCTTATTTCAATATTTAACAATTCTAGGTTATTGCGTACTATTTGCAAATCAATCCTACTTAGATTGTTACCTTGTTCTACCACCACAGGAACAATCATGTACAACACTGCAAATGCTAGTAACAACATGATAGACAGTGTTATAAGTACAGCAAGGGTGTTACCCATTTTAAGTCTTTCTCTTAAAAAAATAACTACAGGTCTACCTACTAGGGATATGACAGCAGCCATACCTATGTACAGAATCACGGCCTGGATCATCCACAAAAACCAAAGTAAAAACACCACCCCGCCTATCACAAGAAGGGCGCGCAGTAGGCCATAGGCAATAATTTTGGATTGTGTCGTCGGGGTCATATTAAAAACTAGGTAGAAAACACATATTTAATAATGTTTGCGCCCATGTCCAGTGCTTTTTTGCGAATTTCTGGTGGGTCGTTGTGCACCTCGGGACTTTCCCAACCGTCGCCCAGATCACTTTCTAGGGTTAATAAAAGCACAAGCCTGCCCTCGTGGAATATGCCAAGAGCTTGCGGTCTCGCTCCATCATGCTCGTGTATTTTAGGAAGCCCATTGGGAAAAGCAGCATAGGCATTAAAAACAGGATGATTTGCCGGTAGTTCTTTTAACGGGTTATCGGGAAACAATTTTACCAGTTCCTTTTTTATGTAGGGTTCCATACCATAGTTGTCATCTATGTGCAAAAATCCTCCACTTAATAAATAGGTTTTCAGGTTTTTAATGTCGGTATCAGTAAAAATAACATTACCATGTCCAGTCATGTGAATAAATGGGTACTGAAAAATATCGACGCTACCAGCCTCTACGGTTGCTACTTTTTTTTCGAGCGTGGTTTGAATATTTTTATTGCAGTAGGCTACAAGATTAGGTAAAGCTGTAGGGTTGCCATACCAGTCGCCACCACCACCATATTTCAACACAGCGACTTGCTGCCCGATGGTATTAAAAGGGACAAGCATGATTAGAAAAATAAGACTCCATATAATTTTCATGATACAAACTTAACGAGTTCCTGTAATAAAAACCATAATTGTTTTAAACATTAATACTTTTGTATTTTGCAACAAAGAAAATGTGGAGTTAACTATTGATAATGATGTATGAAAAATCGTGTTATAATTAGGATTTTGGTGCCTGTATGTTTTCTTGGGGCAGCGCTAGCACTTGTCGCCTATCAGCATGCTATAAATAAGGACGAGGAACTGTTGCGTGGTAACACCCTAAATCAGGTTGTTGTAGAATTTTTCACATCGCCTGATTGCAAAAAATGTACAGATGCAAATGCTTTAATTACATCGCTTTTAAGTGAAGAAAAGTTAATTGCATTGACCTATCCCGTTGCACCAGAAACGACACAGGGTAGTGAAAACTCAAACCTTTCCTTAAACTATAAAAATTATCACAACAGGTACGCACGCAAGTTTAGAAGTAATTCCTACATACCCGAACTTATTTTAAACGGTAAAGAACGTTTTTCAGGACAGGGGAATCACGTCTTAAATGGGCATTTAACGGCTGATGGTCTTATAGCTAATTTAGATACACCGTTTGTCTATCGCACGAGTACAAGTGTAAACGTCAATTACAATTTTGAAAACAACGTACCCGGTGCGCAACTGTTTGCTTTATTGGTACAAGAAACAGCAACTGTTACATCCACAAATAATAACGCTACTGTAAAAAGTTATACGTATACCAATCTGGTAGTAGAAAAAATAACGCTAGATGTTACCATAATTGCGGGTACTTTTTCTTTAAAACTGCCCGAGAATGCAAAATCCACCGACAGGTTTAAAGTAGTGCTTTTGCTACAAGACGCCATGATGGAAATTAAGGCAGCATCTATTTCAAAAAGCTGTTAATACCATTTAAAATCGCGCAGGTGTACACGCCAGCGGTCTCGGTACGCAGGCGATTAGGTCCTAAACTTACTGGTTGGTAACCATGTTTAATGGCTGCCGCAATCTCTTTTGTAGAAAAATCGCCCTCAGGACCTATCAGCATTAAAACAGCTGTTGATTTTGGTAGGAGCGAGGCGATTGATTCCTTTGGAGCGTCCTCGCAATGAGCAATATATTTATGCTCATGTGCTGTGTGCGCCATAAATTCATGAACAGGTGTTAAAGGGTCTAATTGTGGCTTGTAACATTGCAAGGACTGCTGCATGGCACTTGCGATAATTTTCTCAAACCGCTCCACATTTATCTTTTTGCGCTCGCTGTGGTCACACACGATAGGAGTGATTCTAGACACGCCCATTTCTGTTGCCTTTTCAAGAAACCATTCCATGCGGTCATTCATTTTTGTAGGCGCTATGGCTATGTGTAATTGGTAGGATGGTTTGGGGTTCGCTTTCGCGAAAGCGAGATCTAATACACACCTCGTGCTAGCTACATGGGTTAGCGTTGCAATAAACAAGTTTCCGCGACCGTCTGTCACGTGTACCTGGTCACCTGTTTTTTTGCGCAAAACACGAGTCATGTGACTGGCTTCTTCTTTATGAAGTTCCAGGTTTTTATTTTCTAGCCGAATTTGAGGATAATAAAATAGCTGCATTACATAACAATTCTGGGTGACGCACTTATTTCCATACCTGCAAAATCCTGGTTCAGGTATTTAAAATACCCCACAATTCCTATCATCGCAGCGTTATCGGTCGTGTATTCAAATGGTGGTATAAAGGTTTCCCAACCTTTGGATTGATAGGATAGCAGTTTAGATCTAATGCCAGTATTTGCACTAACACCGCCGCCTATAGCCACTTGTTTGATCCCCGTGGTTTTTACTACTTTTTCTAATTTTTTAAATAATATATTGATTATTGTGAATTGCACACTGGCACAAATGTCATGCAAGTTCTCTTCAATAAATTTAGGATTTTTTTGCGTTTCTTTTTGTAAAAAATAAAGAACAGCGGTTTTAAAGCCGCTAAAGCTGTAGTTAAAAAAGGGTGCGTTAGGTATGGGAAAGGTAAAAGCAGTTGGGTTGCCCAGTTGCGCAAGTTTATCGACTATAGGACCTGCGGGATATCCCAGGCCTAACATTTTCCCGGTCTTGTCAAAGGCTTCTCCCACCGCATCGTCCTGTGTAGTACCTAAAACAACCATGTCGTTGTAAGCATTTACTTTCACTATTTGTGTGTGACCGCCGCTTATGGTTAGTGCGATAAATGGAAATGCGGGCATTTTTTGTCCATCATCAATAAAATACGCCAGTATGTGCGCGTGCATGTGGTGCACGTCTATTAGCGGTATTTGTAGGGATAGGGCTAGGGATTTTGCAAAACTTGCTCCCACCAGTAAACTACCCATAAGTCCTGGACCACGTGTAAATGCGATGGCACTTAAATCACTTTTAGCAATTCCAGATTCTTTTAAAACCTCGTGGACTACAGGCACGATGTGGGTTTGATGTGCTCGCGAGGCCAGCTCGGGCACGACGCCGCCATATTGCTCATGTATATTTTGACTGGCTATTCGACTTGCTAAAACAGTATTGTTTTTTAGAACCGCACATGCGGTGTCGTCGCAAGACGATTCTATGGCCAGTATAAATGTATTTTTTATTTTCATTACATGATTAAAGGCACAAAAATTGCCACCTTTGCAAAAATAAACTTTCTCCCATTAAAAAGATTTTTAAAATACTATTGCGTGTGCTGCTAGCGCTGCTGGTATTTTTTATAATGGTCGTATTTGCATTTAGTTTTCCATCAGTACAAACGCGTGCTGCAAAGTGGTTAACGGGTAATTTAAACGAGCGTTATGGCGTCGATATTAAAGTTGCCAAAATCGAAATCACTTACAATGGCGACGTAAAAATCGGCGCATCTAGAGCCTTAGACCACAAAAGTGATACCGTTCTTGCATTCACAAATTTTAAAACTTCCATTTTAAATTTTGCTGGAATTTATAACGGCAATTTAGGCTTTGGTGAGTCAAAAATTGATGGTCTGTATTTCAACATGGTTCGTTATAAAGGTGATAAGCGCGACAACCTCATGATGTTTATTGACAAGTTCTCTTCTAAAGATAAGACTGCTTCTAAATCGCCATTTAAGTTAAACACAGGCGAACTGGTCCTTTTAAATGCCCGCGTAAACATCGTGGACCAAGAAAGTAATTTGCTGGTATTATTTAACGCCCGCAACATGAATCTTACCGCACAACGTTTATCAATTTTAGGTAGTGACGTGCAAGCAGTGGTTACCAGCGGCGATTTTGTGATGTTTACCAGTGCCATGCGCTATGCTGGTAGTCAAGACGGTTTGCAGGTTAAAAATATTCAAACAGATTTCACATACACCAGAGAACAGTTGTTTGCTACTGACTTAGAACTGGTCACAGCCGGGTCTTATTTAAAAGGCGACCTGTCCTTAAAATATCCTAAAGAGGGTTTTGCAGATTTTAACAACAAAGTGATTTGGGATTTAAGCATAGAAGAATCCAACCTTGCAACAAATGAAATACGTTATTTCTATGAGGAGTTAGTACCTAACGAGCAAATCAAATTGCAAGGAGACCTGACCGGCGTTTTAAACGACTTTAGATTAAAAAATCTAAAAGCTTTAACGCTCAACGATATTGCCATAGAAGGCGACATGCATTTAAAGAACCTACTGGATAATCCCGATGCTTTTTTTATAGAAGGTACCTTTAAAAATATACAAGCCAGCAGCAGGGATCTAGAGATTTTTCTACCCAATATCCTGGGTGGAATCTTCCCAGACGAGGTTGGTGCTTTGGGGACCGTAAATGCGTCTGGATATGCCTCGATTAACCGCAATACGCTGGTAACAAAATTAAAAGGAGCATCGCGCAAAGCACAGTTTGAAACCGATCTGGTACTGGGTCAAATAGCGTCTGGTAATCCTACTTATGACGGTCGTATTGCTTTGGTAAATTTAGATGTAGGAAAACTTACTGGTCTTAATGATCTGGGAAATGCCTCGTTAGACGTGATTGTTCATGGTCGTGGTTTTAATCTAGATCAACTTAACACAACGGTACAAGGTGGTGTACAAAGCCTTTCTTATAATGGGTATACCTATACAAATATGAAGGTGGATGGAACCTTTAAAAAACCCTTGTTTGACGGTGAGCTTTTTATTAACGACCCCAACCTTGCCATGCAGTTTAAAGGTCTTGTGGACTTGTCTAAAATAGAAAATGTGTACAAATTTGATGCTAACATTGGATATGCTGACCTTAATAAAATCAATATTTTTAAACGGGATTCCATATCGGTACTTAAGGGTCGTGTGGTAATGGATATGCGAGGCTCTACATTAGATAATGTTAAAGGAACCATAGACTTTTTTGACACGAGTTATAGAAATCAAAACAAAGATTATTATTTTGAAGACTTTAAAATAGAGAGCTTTTTTGTAGAAGACGAGCGATTTATCACCGTAAACAGCCCCGATATTATAGAAGGTGAAATCTCAGGCAAGTTTATTCTTCAAGAAATTCCAGAGTTGTTTAAAAACTCTATCGGTAATGTGTACACAAACTACCGTTCTAAAACAATTACACAAGACCAGTACATTTCCTACGAATTTCAGATTTATGAAAAGATTGTAGAACTCTTTTTTCCTGATATCGCTCTCGGCGAAAACACTATTTTAAAAGGCACGGTTGCAAGCAATGAATCGTTGTTCAAGCTAATTTTTAGAACTCCCGAAATTAATGCATACGACATCCTTGTTAATAATGTAAATGTGCAGGTGGATAACCAAAATCCTTTATTCAACACCTTTATAAGAATTGATAACATAAAAAATGGTTTTTATGATATCGACGAGTTCAAACTTATTAATGTAACTCGCAAAGACACGCTTTTGTTTAGAACCGAGTTTGTAAGTCATGACCGTAAAGAAGATGCGTTTAATTTAAGTTTTTATCACACAGTAGACCGCAATAATAGCAGTGTGGTAGGAATACGCAACAGTGATATTACTTTCCAGGGAAATAAATGGCTTTTAAATAAGCTGGATAAGGACGTGCAGTTTAAATTTAATCATGATTTTAACGAGTTTTCGCTAGACACGCTAGCCCTAACGCATGATCTAGAGCGCGTGCAACTAGCGGGAACAATTTCAGGAAACGATGATAAAAACATCGCAGTAGATTTTAAGGATGTACAAATAAAGAGTTTGTTACAGCCTATGGATTCTTTAAATCTAAATGGTGTGATCAATGGCTCCTTAGATTTAAAACAGGTTGCAGGAAAGTATGAGCCGTCCAGCGCTTTAACTATTAAAGGACTGGACATCAACGAGACACAGCTGGGTGATTTTGATTTAAATATTAAAGGCAACGAGAATCTTACACGTTATACAATCGCAGCGCAGCTAGCCGAAGATAATCGTCGCAACACGCTCGCCATTGACGGTTTTTTAGACACCTCAAACGCTGAAACTTATTTGCGTTTAAATGCAAATCTCAAGGATTTTAATTTATTAGCTTTTAGTCCCTTAGGTGGTGTAGTGGTTGACAATATAAGGGGGTTTACCACAGGACTTATAGAGGTTTCTGGGCCGTTAACAAAGCCTATTGTAGATGGTAGTTTGCAATTAAAAAATGCCGGTTTGCGCATACCTTATCTCAATACAGACTTTGACATAGAAAATAATGCTGTGATAGACATTACCTCTAAATCGATCGATTTTAATGACTTGAAATTAACCGACACAAAGTTTAAGACCTCGGGAATTTTAGGAGGTGTTATAAGACATGAAAATTTTGGCTTTTGGAATTTAGACTTGTCAATATCTTCTAAGAAATTACTCGTTTTAGATACAGACCTTACGCCAGAATCCTTGTATTATGGAACTGTTTTTATCGATGGTGATGCGACCATTAAAGGACCTACAGATAAGTTGGTTATCGCTGTTACAGCAGCATCGCAAGATGGTACCATTTTTAAAATCCCTATTAACGATGGGGAATCTGTGGCAGACACATCGGCTATTTATTTTTTGAGTCCCGAAGAAAAGCAGGCAAAAATATCGGGTAAAGTTTTAGAACAAAAGACCATAGGTGGACTCGAACTGGTTTTTGATCTTAGGGTAACGCCAAATGCCGAGGTAGAAATTACTGTAGATCCAGCAAACGGCAGCAACCTTAATGGTCGTGGATTTGGAAACCTTAAGTTAGAAATAAATACAAATGGCAAATTTGTCATGAATGGCGATTTTATTGTAACCGACGGTGTTTATAATTTTAAATACCTAGGTTTAGTAAATAAAGAGTTTATCATTGAGCCTGGCGGTACGATTGACTGGAATGGCGATCCCGTAAAAGCAAACATAGACATCAGTGCTGTTTACAAAACCAATGCAAACCCATCGGTATTACTTGATAATCCAAATTTAAATGCGCAAATACCTGTAGAAGTAGTAACGACTTTAAATGGCAATTTAACCTTTTTTGACCCGCAGTTTCAGATACGTTTTCCTAATGCATCTTCGGTTGTAACGTCAGAGTTGCAGTACCGTCTAGAAGATAAAGCACAAAGACAATTGCAAGCACTCTCGCTAGTAACCGTTGGTTCTTTTTATAATCCTAACAGTATTGGTCAAAATGCCGTTTCTGGTAATCTAGTAGAAAGCGTTACTGGTATTGTCAATGACCTCGTTCAAAATGACGGGAGCACGTTAAAATTTGGAGTAAATTATGAAGCGACCGAGCGCAACCCTAATTCAGACATACAACGTTCTGATCGTTTTGGAATTACATTAAGTACGCAAATTACAGACCGCATTCTTATTAATGGCAGGTTAGGTGTGCCCGTGGGAACAACCAGCGCGTCTGAACGTGCCATCATAGGTAATGTAGAGGTTGAGTTTCTTATTAACGAGGACGGCACATTGCGATTGAAGCTTTTTAACCGTGAGAATAGCCTGCAGCAAATAGGCCAGCAAGAAAACTACACCCAGGGCATCGGTTTACAGTACACCATAGATTTTGATACCTTAAAACAATTGTATGAAAAGGTTTTTCACAAAAACCTACAACGCGATACCACTTATAAAAGTAGTGATAATTCTATCAACGATATATCCTTTTAGTCGTTTACAGTAGTCTTTATGGTCATGCGTTAATGAAACATCTTGTCTATCTTTTGAAATAAGCCATGAATAGGTTACTGTACAGGAAGATATAGTTTCATTTTGCCTATTTCTAAAGCATCCACATGCCCCATGGTGTTTTCATCTTTTGTGATTAAATGCATATGTACAAAAGAATCGTGGTGGGTGAAAATACCTTGATGGGTTGTGGAGAAAAACCCGATAATCGTCACTTCTTTATTTGTTATCGTATAATTTACCTGCCCCCGATGCGCTATTTCGGGTGATGTTACTTTTGTGCCATCAGGTAGATTTTGCACGTGTATGCTCGCATTTGCAACTTTGCCCGTAAGTTTAAAGGCAAAAGGTCTTTTATTAGAAGCGGTTTGTGTGTCGGTAAATTGCTCTAAATCTTCTAAGGTTTTAACATCTGCAGGAATTTCAATTTCTTTCCATTGGGTGACATGACCATAAACAAAAAACGGTTCGGTGCTCTTAAAAGTTTGCGCTACACGCATGGTGGTATCGCCTGTGACGCTAGAAACATAAGCCTTACCATCGTTTATGAGTAACTCACCTTTCAGGTAACTTACCGGCCCCAGTCCATAAAGACCCGTTTTGTTTGCAATCGTGTCCAGTGCAATACGGCTGTGCAGTTCACCTTTCCACATCACATTTTTCATGGCACCTACGGCCACTAGATTGGGATAGGTTTCTTGTTGGACTGCTGTAGTTGTGCGACATCCAACAAAGCATACAGCACTCCATGCTAAGGAAAGTCGCAGAAAGTTCATAACAGATAAGGTTTTTTTAAAAGTTATAGCAGGCGATGTTTTTGAGTAATGTTATCCATTATCGCAATATTAATTTTAGAATCGTTTCTTTTTTAAGATACTCATTAATATTAGCAATAATTTTTGTGCGACCATAAAGCAATTCTTCTCTAAGAACCGATGATGACAAGCTTACAGTAAGTGTTCCGTTTAAAAAATGCACTTGTGTCGTGTAGGACATCACGCCAGGTCCCATAACTTCTTTCCAGGCGGTTTCCACATCTACCTTTTCAAAACCTTTGACCAGTTTGTTTTGTTGTTTAAAGTCTTGCAAGGCGTCGCTCATGCTTACAAAGCCTTCTTTTTTATTATTCCTCATTTGTGTGGCGTTTATAAAAATATCTGGTTCCATTATCGTGCAGCAGTTCCATGGTTGTCTCGTTTACTTTAATTACCTGTTGCTCATACTTTTCGGTGCCATCATTAAAAAGTAAAAAAAGGGCACCCTCGCGAGTTTCCCATTTAAAAGATACCGGGCTGCCGTAGTCAATAAACTTACCGTCATACGTGGGACTTACCCTGTTTTTAACTCCATTTTTTCCGTTTATGGCAAAATGATCCATGTGGTTAGAAAACGGAAACTCCCTCGTGCTACCGTCCACCATTTTCACGGTATCTATGTTCCAATATCCTGCGACGTGCTTTAACGTCTCGTCGGCAGGTTGTGAACAACCACTCAAAATCCATACTGCTAAAAGGACAATACATTTTTTCATAGTTTAAATATTTTATAAGATTGATGCATGGCTTTTACAACTTGCTCTGTTCGTTCGGGATGGGTGTCACTTATAAAAAGCTGGCCAAATTGCTCGTTGTTTACCATACCTATAATTTGGGAAACGCGTTGCTCGTCTAGCTTGTCAAATATATCGTCTAGTAAGAGCAGCGGGACGGTACCGCTTTGTTGTTTAAGAAATTCAAATTGCGCAAGTTTTAGCGCTGTTAAAAAACTTTTTTGCTGTCCCTGGCTGCCATATTTTTTAATAGGATGTTCTTGCAATAAAAATAAAAGATCGTCTTTATGCACACCCACACTGGTGTATTGTAAGGACAAGTCCTTTTGCAAGGATTCTTCAAATTGCTGCATGGCTGTGGACCCGGTTAGCTTACTGTCATAAGCGATATCTACGACCTCGTTGGACCGTGATATACGCTCATAATATTTTTTAAAAATAGGGGTAAACACTTCCATAAACTGCACGCGTGTTGCATAAATATAGTCTGCTAGTGTACTTAATTGTTCGTTATAAACGGCCAGTGCGGCACTGTCAAAGGTCCTGTTTGCAAAAAAATATTTTAATAAAGCGTTGCGCTGTTGTATAAGCTTGTTATAGGTGATTAGCTTGTCCAAATAGATGCTGTTACTCAGTGAAATAACGCCATCCAAAAACTTGCGCCGGGTTACACTACCCTCGATAATTAAATCCCTATCGGCTGGCGAAATAATTACTAGGGGAATAAGGCCTATGTGTTCACTTAATTTGTCATACACCTTTCCATTGCGTTTTATCACCCGACTGTGGCCACGTTTTGCGCTAACGACGATTTTTTCTTGCTGCTCATTTTTTTGGAACGTGCCGCTTATGACAAAGAAATCCTCGTCGTGTTTTATGTTTTGGACAGTGACTGGATTAAAGTAACTTTTAGCAAATGCGAGGTGATAAATGGCGTCCAGTACGTTTGTTTTACCTACACCGTTGTTACCCACAAAGCAGTTAATCTTCTCGTCTAGCACAAAGTCGATAGATTGAAAACTTTTGTAATTAATAAGATCTAGTGCAGTTAAATGCATGTTTTTAAACGTCTATTTAATTGGTAAAGAATTGTTTGTGTGGTGTTCGCTTTCGCGAAAGCGTACCCTATAACCTGCCTTTTATACTCCTACAAAGGTACTCTTATAATAAGGCGCGCAATAAAGATTTATTCACGTTTTTAGTTACAAATAAAAACCATATTTTTGCGCGTTTAATTTTTATACAACAAATGGCAACTTATAACAAGAGAGGATACAAACCAAACGTTAAAGAAAGTAATAACGAGGATTTTAATGACTTTAATAATCCTGACAAAGACTCTACAACCGCCGAAGTTTTTCAAACACTGGATGTAGGTGCCAATAAAGCAGAGCAGTGGTTTGAAAAAAATCAAAAAGTTATTCTCTATGTTCTAGGTGCAGTGGCGCTCGTGGCTGTGGTAGGTTTCTTAGTGAAATTATTTGTTCTAGACCCTAAACAAGATGAGGCTGTTGTTGAGGTTACTCAGGCCAATGATTATTTTGAGCAGGCGGTAAATGCTACTGGCACTGCAAAAGATTCTTTGTTTAATCTAGCGCTTACGGGTGGTAACGGTAAATTTGGTCTTCTTAAAATAGCTACCGAATATTCTGGTACAAACGAGGGCAACCTTGCAAATTATAAAATAGGAATGGCTTACCTTAATCTAGGTGGTAAAAATTACCAAAAAGCCATCGATTACCTTTCAAAATATGATGGTGGCGATTCTGTCCTAGCAGCCGTTGCTCAGGCAGCGATAGGCGATGCGCTGGTGAACGCAAATCAGGCGGGTGATGCGATTGCTTATTATGTTAAAGCATCAGAAATTCAGGCAAACGAGTTTTCTACACCTAAATATTTGTTACAAGCTGCACAAGCAGCTATGCTTGTAAACAAAATGAAAGAGGCAGCAGGTTTTCTTAATACAATTGTAGAAGATTACCCAGCAAGTGCCGAAATCACCACTGCCAAAGTTCTTTTAGGACAGGTAGAGGCTGCAATTTAAACGTATGGCAACCGCGGGAAAGAATTTGTCTGACTATGATAAAAGCACGCTGCCCGATGCTCGCGAGATGAGTATAGGCATTGTGGTTTCAGAATGGAATGAGCAAATCACCGAAAATTTATACAAGGGTGCGCATGCTACATTAATTGCTTGTGGCGTTCCTGCTAACAATATTCACAGGTTAAATGTTCCCGGTTCTTTTGAGTTGATTTATGGTTGTAGAAAAATGCAAAATACCACGTATGCCGCTACCAGTAAATTGCGTAAAAGAAGCCTAGACGCTGTAATCGCCATCGGGTCTGTGATACGCGGTGAGACGGCGCACTTTGATTTTGTGTGTCAGGGTGTAACAAGTGGCATTAAAGATTTAAATCTTAACAAATCGCGTATTCCTGTGATTTTTTGTGTTTTGACCGATGATACATTTGAACAGTCCATTGCGCGCAGCGGTGGGGTGCATGGCAATAAGGGCGATGAGGCTGCAATCGCAGCGATTAAAATGGCGGCTATTAAAAATGCCTAAATTACAGGAGTACTTTTAATGCATTTTCCACACAGTACGTCCCGTGGACAAAGCAAATCAAAGGGTGCGTGTTTCTTAAATAAAGTGTAAAATCAACAAATCAGTTTCTATCTTTTTTAAAAATCCTGTGTACTATGGTTAACTTTGTTGTTATATAGTTATGGGACTTTTAGGCAGTAGAAGAAATAAGAAATACGATTACGAACCTCGTTACTACAAGGGCAGCGAATCGCGCAAACCATTTGAGATAAAACACACCTTTGACGAGCATCGCACCACGGTAGAGCGTTTAAACCTTAAGGGAAAAGTATTAAATGCCCTAAGGGACTATAGAGAAGGGTCTGACCTGTTGGTGCGCAGGCGACTATATATTATCATAGCCATTCTTGTTTTTATATTCTTGTGGCTCATAGACTTTGACCTTTCCATTTTTAAGCTGTAAAACTGCATGTCAGATATTATTAAGTTATTACCAGATCATGTTGCTAACCAAATCGCTGCTGGCGAGGTGGTTCAGCGACCTGCAAGTGTGGTAAAGGAACTTTTAGAGAATGCAATAGATGCAGGTGCGGTTAAAATCACCTTACTTGCAAAAGACGCTGGTAAAACACTTATACAAGTGATAGATAATGGCAAAGGCATGAGCATGCTAGATGCCCGCATGGCGTTTGAAAGGCATGCGACTTCTAAAATCGCAACAGCCGATGACCTTTTCAATTTATACACCAAAGGTTTTAGAGGCGAGGCGCTAGCATCGGTAGCAGCCATTGCGCATATATCTCTTAAAACCAAACGTGATATAGACGAGTTGGGAACGCATATCACCATAGAAGGCAGTAAGGTGATTAGTCAAGAGCCTGTCGTCACTCCAGACGGGACGATAATTGCAGTTAAGAATTTGTTTTACAACGTTCCTGCACGTCGCAAATTCTTAAAATCTGATGCAGTGGAATTGCGCAACATTACCGACGAGTTTCACCGTGTTGCCATGGCGCATCCACAAGTGGCAATGCGATTTATTCACAACGATAACGAGTTATTTAACCTTCCTAGCGGAACGTATAGGCAGCGGGTTGTAGGTATTATGGGTGCTAAAACAAATGAAACCATCATACCTGTTCACGAGGAAACCGATCTCTTAACGATTACCGGTTTTATAGGTAAACCAGAATTTGCGCGTAAGACCAAAGGGGCGCAGTATTTTTTTGTAAACGACCGTTTTATCAAACATCATTATTTACACCATGCTGTTGTTACTGCCTACGAGGGTTTGTTGCGGCAAGATTTAAATCCTACATATTTTTTATACCTGACTGTTCCTAGAGACAGCGTCGATATAAATATACATCCCACAAAAACCGAAGTAAAATTTGATGATGAGCACCATTTGTATGCCATCCTGCGTGCAAGTGTAAAGCATGCACTAGGCCAGTTTCATTTCAATGCGATTGATTTTGAAAGGGACCAAGAATATAACGTGCCTTATCAAGTAGCGTTGAGCAACCCACAAACGCCGCGCATAGAGGTAAATCGTGATTTTAATCCATTTAAAGAAGATAACAGTCCACAGTCTAGAAATGATTTTAAACCTGCGTACCATTCAAAACAACAGCAGTCGTGGGAGACTTTATACACCGAACTCGATAAGGATTCACAATTAACTGTGGAATACGAGCCCGTTTTACCTCAAAATTTATTTGAAAAAGAGCAATCGGCTAGTGTCCATTTATTTCAATTACAACGTAAATATATTTTGAGCACTATGCCTAGTGGCTTACTTGTAATAAACCAGAACCGTGCGCACGAACGCATATTGTATGAGCAACTACTTAAACAACTTACCGTACAAAATGGGGTTAGCCAGCAATTACTTTTTCCGCTTACCCTGCATTATACAATAGAAGAGGTCACTGTCCTGAAAGAAATTCAACAACATTTAGAAAACACTGGTTTTTTATTTAAAACATTAAAAAACAACCTTGTAGAGATAGACGGCTTGCCACTAGATTTAAAAGAAAGTGCAGTACCAGCGCTGTTAGACGCGGTTATACAACACGCACAACAAGATTTTATGAAAGCTGGGGAGCCACTTGTTGACAGTCTAGCAGCGGTCATGTCATCGAGTATGGCCATTAAAACAGGAACATTATTGCAACCCGAGGCGATGCAACATATTGTGGATACCTTATTCTCGTTTAAGGAACCCGCCATTTCACCTCAAGGGAAAAAGATTTTCATCAACATCACCAATGAAAACCTGCAAGCTAAATTTGATTAACTATGTTTAATAACATCACACCGATGGTTAAGTCCATCATCCTGCTCAATATTGCCATGTATATATGTACTGTGGTAATCGCTCCACAAACCTATGACTTGTTTGCATTGTACATTTTTGAGAGTCCTAAGTTTCATATATGGCAAGTCTTTACACATATGTTTATGCACAGTGCCCAGGACATATTCCACCTGTTTTTCAATATGTACGGGTTGTTTTTGTTTGGCCCTGCCATTGAACACTGGATGGGGTCTAACAGGTTTTTGTTCTTTTATTTAGCCAGTGGTATTGGTGCGTATTTACTTACTACGGGAATCGATTATTACCAGTATGTCGATATCGTCAATCGGTTATTAGCACAAGGTTTACCGGCAAATGAATTGCAAGAAACACTTTTTCCAGAGACAGGCATGACCGTCGTTTCTCGGGCTATGGTGGGTGCTAGCGGTTGTTTGTTTGGAGTTATGGCAGGTTTTGGTTATTTGTATCCCAATGTTAAATTCCAGCTTATTTTTATACCCTATCCCATTGCTGCAAAATGGCTTATAGGCGCTTATGTCGCTTATGAGACCTTAAATGTTTTCGGTATTATCAACACAAGTTCTAACATAGGTCATGCAGCGCATTTAGGTGGCGCTATTGCTGGTTTTATCATGGTGTGGTACTGGAAACGCAACGATATGGATTCTTACAGGATTTATTAATTTGCAGATTTGCATTTTTTAATGGAATTTTAAGCAATTTAAAATCGTATATTATGGAGTTTAAAGAAGAACAAAGATTTACACAATGGTGGATTTGGGCTATCTTAATACCCATAGGGGCACTTCCTGCGATAGGTATATATCAGCAATTTATTTTAAAGCAGCCATTTGGTGACAAACCCATGACCGATACCGGGTTTCTGTTTTTTTCTGTTTTTATTTACGGTTTAATAGGATTGTTTTTAAGTTTTAAACTTAAAACAACCGTTGACAAGACAGGCATCCATGTGCATTTTTATCCCATTTTAAAAAGGAGCGTTTCCTGGGTCGATATTAAGAGTATTGCTGTTTTAAATTACGGTTTTGTAAGCGGCTGGGGAATTAGGTACTGGACACGTTATGGGACTGTGTATAATATTAAAGGCAAGATGGGACTCGCTATCGAATTAAAAAATGGCGTCAAGTTTCTCATCGGGACCCAAAAACATGAGGAGCTGGATACAGTGGTTCGATTTTTTTCAAATCCTGCGTAGTTAGTGGGTTGTTTCAACGACTATTTTTGAATAATAAGTAAAGAACGACCGTTTGAACACTTAAACACACATTTATTTATTGCAGACTAAAATGCAACGGCGACTAATTTTTAGCAACTTTGCACAATGGTTTATTAAAAAAGTTCAAATACATTGCTATGATTTCCACGCAACAAATACGTTATAAGTACAGCATGCTCGACACCTCGGGGAGGTTAATCACTTGGATTGTTGTAAGTTCGCTATTTGCGTGGCTTTTCAAATTTGTTTTTGATCCCGTTTATGACCTTATCGTGTTGCCTGGTTTTATAAGTGACGCCATCTGGCAACCTTGGTCTTATGTGACTTATGGTTTTGTACACAGTAGTTTTTTTCACTTACTATTCAACATGATGGCACTGCATGTAGTAGGTACTAGTATCTTAAACATTACAGGTCGTAAAACATTTTTAAGTTTGTTTTTTATAGGCGTTATTTTAGGCGGGATTGGTTTTTCCATCGCTACGTTTTTTGCACCTATTTATTTTAGTTCGGCCGCTATCGTGGGTGCTAGTGCGGGGGTGTACGCAGCATTATTTTTTCTATGTTTTTTTATGCCCGATACACAAGTGCGACTTTTTGTTTGGAATATAAAATTGGTGTACATCGCCTATGTCCTGCTGGCTGTAGATGTTTTTGGTATTGTAGGCAGGTTAAATGCTGGTGGTAGTGTGGCGCATCTTATGGGTGCCGGTTTTGGGTATTTTGCCGCTGTTAGGATGCGTGAAGGAATCGATGTGACCACAGGTTTTCATAACGTTATCGACTTTTTTGAAAATATTTTTGACGGTTCTATGTTTCAAAAAAAGCAAACACCACTAAAAACGGTTTACAAAAACAATGCTCCCCGGCGTCCCGTTGCAACTGCCCGCAAGTCGACAAAACAAGAGCAAATTGATGCTATTTTAGATAAAATTTCTAACAGCGGTTATGAGAGTTTATCCTCTAGTGAAAAAGAAGTGTTGTTTCAAGCGGGTAAAGATTGATAAGAATCTCGCTTTCGCGAAAGCGAACACCAACAAAATGTACTGCAAATTTTAATCGGTATCTTTACTAGGTAACGGCAACTGTATATTGTAAATGACAGCTAAAATGCGGGTGATAATCACGGTAGAGGCCGCGATTATGGATGTGTAGTTTGCAGGAATGTTTAATTCACTTAACAAGGTGTAAACAACCCCGCCTAAAATACAGGCTGTTGCATAAATGTTTTTTCTAAAAATCACCGGAATTTCGTTGACAAGAATATCGCGTATAACCCCACCAAAACAGGCGCTTATGCATCCCAAGGTGATACAAATGATGGGATGTAGCCCGGCATTTAAACCTATTTGCAGACCTACGATGGTGTATAGACCTATCCCTATGGTGTCAAATAGAAACAATGTTTTACGCAATTTTGCCAGCTGTCTTCTAACAATAAAAGTAAGCAAAACACTCAAGAGTATGGTGTAAACCAGGTTCATATTTGTCATCCATGAAACGGGTCGCACGCCTAGAAGAATGTCGCGCAGGGTACCACCACCGGCGGCAGTCACAAATGCGATGATGACAATCCCAAAGGCATCTAGACGTTTTTCATAACCTGCTAGTGCCCCAGATATTGCAAAGGAAATAGTTCCTAGCAGGTCTATAATGTCAATAAATTTCATCGGCCCTGGGTTAAAAACGAATAGTCTTTTAAAACTGTTCTTATAAATACCCCGTCAGATAAATCTGATTTTAAATTAAGTAAAGACTCTACTTTAAAACGTAAAACGCGTAAGGTGCGGTAATCCCGACTTTCTTCGGCGAGGCGGTAAATGTCTTTTATTTCGTTAATATCGTGGTCTTTGAATAATTGTACGTTTTGGAACGTTGGTTCATAATTGGGTTCTGTATCGACCAGGATAAGGTGCGACACACGGGTGTTTTTGCGTGTGTTAATAACGATTGTTGCTGCTGCGCGATCTCCTAAACGTTGTTTTTTGTCTGTTAAAATCATGGACATGACGCCCAGTGACCCAAAAGTTGCAAAGATGTCAATGAGTCTAAAAATCCACAAAATTAAATAATCAGACCAGTGAACGGGCGAGCCATCGGCCTTTATCACTTTAATACCCATGGCAAATTTGCCTACGGTGCGACCGTTAAAAATGATTTGTGTCCACAGGCTGTAGGTTAAAAAAGGAATGAATACAATTTGTGTTAAACCCAAGACCCCATCGCTATCTATAAAGTCTGCGGCTTTAAAAACGGTATAACTTAAAATTATAAAATAGACAAAATACACTACAAGGTCTATAAGAAAGGCAATCATGCGTTTACCTAGACCCGCATATTCATATTCTATAGTAACATTTTGTGCTGTATTAATTGCAGTATTTGCCATAGTGTTTTATGTTTATATCCTTAAAAACAGGACACATGCGTGAAGCCGCTTTTGTTAAGCAAAATAAAGAAAAATGGATCGCATTTGAACATGCTTTGGACAGTAATCTTAAAATTAATCCCGAGCACCTGTCTGCATTGTATATTCAGCTTACAAATGACCTAGCCTATGCGCAAACGTATTATGAAAATTCGAACACGCTTAAATACTTAAATTCCCTAGCGAGCCAGGCACACCAAAAAATTTATGTAAATAAAAAAGAAAGCAAGCGCAGTATTTTCACCTTCTTTAAAACCGATTTTCCGCTTTTCTTCTCTGGGTATCAGCGTGAGTTTTTATATGTAATACTCATTTTTTGTCTTGCTATTGTTATAGGCGCGATAAGTACCGTGAACGATGACAGTTTTGTGCGACTTATTTTGGGTGATGAATATGTCAATAAAACACTGGAGAATATTGCAAATGGGAATCCCACTGCGGTGTATCAAACAATGGGGCAGGGAGATATGTTTCTGGCGATTACCATAAATAATATTCGGGTAGGGTTTATTTGTTTTGTTTTTGGGGTTTTCACCTCGCTTGCTGTTGGGTATGTTGTTTTTAGTAATGGTATAATGGTGGGTGCGTTTTTCACGATGTTTTATCAGCAGGGTGTGGGACTAGAATCTTGGCGGGTTATCATGTTGCACGGTACTATAGAACTATCTATTATCGTGGTGTGTGGGGCTGCCGGTATTGTTATGGGTAACGGGATGTTGTTTCCTAAAACACATACACGTATACAATCTTTTATTACTGCCGCAAAAGCGGGACTTAAAATAGTATTGAGTACAGTGCCATTGTTTATTGTTGCGGGTTTTATAGAAGGTTTTATTACTCGGTATGCGTTTATGCCAGCGGTGATAAATTATGCAATCGTCCTCGCAAGTGCATTACTTATTGTATGGTATTACGGTTTTTACCCACAAATTTTAAAAAGAGCCCATGAGCAATTACATAGAGCCTAGATTGCGCAGGGGATTTAGCGGTGTCATTACAGCATTTGTCGATTTTTTAAAAGGCAGCCACCTCAATTTGCTTAGCATTTTTATACGCTACAATTTTGTATTTATTCTTATTTTCTTTTTTTACAACTATTTGCTGTCCGACGGTGTTGCGGCTTTAATTGCGTTGGGCTCTGGTGATTTTGGTGGGTATGTAGATTACTCACAAGTAAACAATGAGAACTATCAGACCCTAGGAACGCTAACGATGATTATTTGTTACTTGCTCATGATATCCTTAAATGCCGGTCTAGCAGGTATTTACATGCGATTGTATGAGCGCTACCAGCACAGCAATATAGCTGGGCGAGAGGTTTTTATGCTGGCTTATAAAAAAATTGGCGGCATGTTGTTGATGTGTATTATTGGTGCGCTGGCTGCCATTCCTGCTATTATCGCGGGTGTTATAAGCATTATCATACCGTTGTTAGGGGTATTTGTTTTCTTACTCGTCTTATTTTCATTTGTTACCTGGTTAGGGCTTAGTTTTTTTGCATATTGTTACCATGATAATGTTTCTCCATTAAGTGCGCTGGGTCGTGGTTGGCAACTTTTATTTTCCAAATTTTGGGCGGCAGTTGGGGTTGCGACCGTGTCGGCAATCATGATACAAGTGCTGTTTTTTCTTTTTCAGCTCTTACCGGGTGCTATTATTGGTTTTATAAGTTATAATTCTTCGTTAGACACCATGGAGTTGCAAGAGGATATTTATGTAAAAGCCATTAGTTTTATTTTTTATGCCATTAACTCGGTGACCACCATACTTACTTTTATGCTTATCATGTTTATGTATGGTTTTTTATATTTGAATCTGCACGAGCGCAAGTATAATGTGTATTTGCAATCGCGCATACAAAATCTGGGCAGTCATCTATGAGGCATCTACACGTATTCATTTATTTTAGCATTATGTGTTGTTGCACCTTTTCTGCAACCGCACAGGTAAACGAATTGTTCCCTATTATAGAGCGTGAGCCAGTGATTATTGTGGACACATTAGGTCGCAATTATGATACTACCTTATTAGAAAAAAGAGTGTTTAAAAGCGATATTAAAGAAACGTATAAGGATCCTGCTTTTAATTACAACCGTGTTGCTAAAAGCGACAACGCAAATTTTTTCAAAAAGTTTATGAGCTGGTTATTACAAACTCTTTCCGAGATATTTGGTTTTAGCATTTCCCCCTTAATGGTTGAGATACTAACCTATTTGTTTTACTTTATTATTGGCGTCATTGTGATTTATGTTATTATTCGTTTTGTAGGTACCGAGGGCTTCTCTAAGGTACTAGGCAAAGAAGGAAAAAATACGGCGACAGTTAACCTAGAAGAGACAAACATTCAAGAAATAGATCTTGCCGCATTTATAGCCGAAAGTCTAGCACAGGGTAATTACCGCAATGCATTGCGTTACCAGTATCTCAACATCCTAAAAACACTAAGCACAAAAGGACTTATCGAGTGGGATTTTCAAAAAACAAATGCCGATTATTACCGCGAGATTAAAAACAACGATACAAGAAATCAGTTCCAAAAAGTCTCCCGCATTTATGACTATGTGTGGTATGGCGAGTTTCCCATTGCACAAAATAGTTATGAGGAAGCCATGAGGCAGTTTAACCAGTTAAATGAAACAGCTGCCTGATGGAAAAGAAATCTAAAATCTTATTGTACATTCTTGCGGGCCTTGTCGCTTTATTACTACTGCTTGAAATCGTGAAGCCAAAACCCCTAAACTGGACCGAGAGTTACACCATTACAGATAAAATACCATTTGGAACCTACATTCTTTATGATCAACTTGACGAGTTGTTTGAACCACACAAAATCATACCCGTAGAACAAGACCCTATCACGTTTTTAAAAGAACATAAAAACGATACAAACACAAACTACCTTTTTATCAACGATCAGTTGGGTTTTGATAGTGCCGAGCTTAAGGATGTTCTTGCATACGTCTCGCGAGGCAACAAGCTATTTGTTTCTACTAAAAGTGTTATCGGTGCCCTAGCCGATTCCCTAAAATTAGAGTCCAATTACAATTACACCTATTACGAGGAAGATACCGTGCGCGTGCGTTTGAGCAATCCCAATCTTAAAAACCGCAGCTACATTTACACAAGAGGCAGCAGGTACTCGTATTTTGTGAATTATGACAGTACGCGCACCAAAGTACTGGGCGAGGTGCTCCCATTTAATCCATTAAAAGCGCGTTTAAATAATGTGTTGGGAACCAGTAAAAAGGACAGTGCACAAACAAAGTCTTTCCGCGATAAAGTGGTGAATGCAGCCTTAGAAAAATCTAAAACCCGCAACATCCCGCAAGTAAATTTTGTAGAAGTAAAAGTAGGAAAAGGTGCAGTTTATTTTCACCTCAATCCTATCGCGTTTACAAACTACTACATGATGCAATCGGGAAAAGAACACTATGTGGCAGAATCACTATCATACCTTAACAACGGTCCTATATATGTAGATAATTACGGCAAGTCGGGAAGACGGGTTATTACCACACCGTTGCGATTTATTTTAAGCCAAAACGCCCTGCGATGGGCATGGTATCTCGCTTTAACAACCATTATCGTCTACTTTTTATTTAGAGCAAAACGCGAGCAGCGACCTATCCCTGTGATTACGCCGTTAGAAAATAGCACGGTATCTTTTACCCGTACCATAGGGAATTTGCATTTTCAAAGCAATGATTACACGGGTGTTATAAACAAAAAAATCGATTTCTTTTTAGAACGCGTGCGGTCCTCCTATTATTTAGACACCACAGCCCTAGACCAGCCGTTTATCAGCAAACTGGCTACCAAAGCAGGAAAACCACTTGATCAAACCACTACACTTATTAATAATATAAAATTGTTGCGCAACAATGGCCCCCACAACGATGCACAATTAAAACAACTCAACACACGATTAGAGGCATTTTTTAAAGAATAAATTATGGAAGATAACAATACCACAGACCCACAGGAACAGCAACCACAAATTCCTGATCAAGAACAGTTTATACAAAAAACCGACGAGACTGTTGGGGATCTCGCTTTCGCGAAAGCGGAACCAGACAACCCGCCTGCAGCACTACAAGAAAACGATACAGAAACCAGCCTAGCCTTTAAAAACAGACTGGACCTAGACAAACTATCGGCTGCGGTTTATAAAATAAAGACCGAATTGCGCAAAGTAATCGTGGGGCAAGAAGAGATGATTGACTTACTTATTGTGTCGATACTCGCAAATGGGCACTCGCTTATAGAAGGTGTACCTGGAGTTGCAAAAACGGTGACTGCAAAACTGCTCGCACGCACGATGGATGTGGGTTTTTCTAGAATACAATTCACGCCAGACCTTATGCCGTCTGATATTTTAGGAACATCGGTTTTTTCTATGAAAAACAACGAATTTGAATTTAAAGCCGGACCTATTTTTTCTAACATCATACTCATCGACGAGATAAACCGTGCTCCTGCAAAAACACAAGCAGCACTTTTTGAAGCGATGGCCGAGCGTCAAATAACCATCGACGGGAAAGAGTACGATCTAAACGCACCGTTTTTAGTTTTTGCAACACAAAACCCGGTAGAGCAAGAAGGAACCTACAGGTTGCCCGAGGCGCAGCTAGACCGTTTTCTTTTTAAAATAAATGTGGATTACCCCAATCTAGAACAAGAAATACAAATTTTACAAGATAACCACGAGCGCAAAGACGGCAACCCAGAATCGCTTGTAAAACCCGTGCTTAGCGCTGCCGATGTAAAAAAATATCAGGAAATTGTGCGCAACGTTATCATAGAAGACAATCTTATTAAATACATCGCACAAATTGTTATGAGCACCCGTAACAACGCAAATCTTTATCTGGGAGCGTCACCACGAGCATCTATTGCGATAATGAATGGAGCTAAAGCGTATGCTGCTGTTATGGGTCGTGATTTTGTCACTCCAGATGATATAAAGTACATCGCAAAAGCAGTGATGCGCCACAGAATTATTTTAACACCCGAGCGCGAGATGGAAGGTTTTACCGCCGACCGCGCCGTGATGCAACTGTTAGACACCATAGAGATCCCTAGATAGTGAAAAAGTTTTTACAAAGCCTGTACATTAATAATAGATTTTTTACCGCGCTAGGTAGCCTGGTGTTGTGCTTTGTACTTTCGTTTTTAGCGCCTACTATTTTAGATTATGTTATAATAGCCCTAGCGGTTCTTGTTGCTTTATTGGTATTGGATATACTGTTTGTTTACCGGGTGCAAAGTGGGCTAAAAGCCTCGAGAGAATTACCCGATAAGCTATCTAATGGCGACGAGAACCCTGTGCAAATCCTTATTACAAACCGCTATGGCACAGCTATCAACATACATATTATAGACGAGCTGCCTGCTATTTTTCAGAAACGTGACTTTTTTATTAAAGCATCCTTAAAAACAGCAGAATCCCGAACCTTTATGTACAGCTTGCGACCTGTAGAGCGTGGGGTGTACACCTTTGGCGCACTTAATATTTATGTAAGTAGCAATTTAGGATTAGTAAGTAGAAGGTATAAAATTGACCAGGATGCTGCCGTGCCCGTGTATCCGTCATTTTTGCAATTGCGACGCTATGAGCTTATGGCCTTTACAAACAGACTTAAAGACTATGGTCTTAAGAAAATAAGACGCATCGGCCACACAATGGAATTTGAACAAATAAAGGATTATGTGCTGGGTGACGACGTGCGCAACATAAACTGGAAGGCAACTGCAAAACGCAATCAGTTAATGATTAATCAGTTTCAGGACGAGAAGTCCCAGCCTGTGTATAGTGTGATCGATCAGGGACGTGTGATGAAAATGCCTTTTGAGGGACTTAAATTGCTAGATTATGCCATCAATGCTACTTTGGTAATATCCAGTATAGCCCTTAAAAAAGGGGATAAGGCAGGTATGTTTAGCTTTTCGCGCAAGGTAGAAAACCAGGTAATTGCACAGCGTCGCGCATCGCAAATGAATTTAATTCTAGAAACCTTGTATAACCTAGACACAGATTTTAAAGAAAGTGATTTCTCGCGCCTGTATGTAGATATAAAGCGCAAGATTACCCAGCGCAGTTTGTTGTTGTTATATACAAATTTTGAAACGATAGACGCATTACACAGGCAGTTACCTTATTTACAAGCGATTGCAAAAAGCCATTTACTCGTCGTTGTGTTTTTTGAAAATACAGAACTTAAAAAAATGCTCACCCAGCCAGCATTAACCACAAAGGATATCTTTGAAAAAACAATTGCCGAAAAGTTTATCTACGAAAAAAAACTTATCGCAAACGAGCTTAACGCTTACGGCATACAAACCATACTTACCGAGCCACAACAACTCACCGTAAATACCATTAATAAGTACCTAGAAATAAAAGCCCGCGGACTTATTTAAAAGCAGTTGGTATGAAGAAAATTCATTTTTTTTATCTTGCCTATAAGCGGTATGAGCAGTATAATTGGTTAATGAAGAGCCTTATTATTGTTCTGTTTTTTGTACTTATGGCACTATTGTTTATGGGAGAGGTTAAAATGATATCCTACGTTGGCACCCCTATTAATCTTGCTATTTATGTATATTTTATATTTAAGAGGACCCGCCACAATAGCTACAGTTATGTAAATAAAAACCACTTTGTCCTAAAACTAGATAACAAAAAGCTAGGTGTAGATGCCACTTTTATAAGTGATGTGTGGCTAGAAAATGACCAGTTGCACATACAACGCATAAACCGTGTAGACAGTTTTAACATCGGGCATTTACTACCGCAACACATCGATAAATTGATGAGTTTGCTGCAAGACCACAGGCCAACAAGTTAAAGTTTTAGATAGGTTGCGCCATTTAAGCGAGCCCTTTTTACGTTAGCGGTTTTGCTTTAAAGACTGTATTAAACGTTTATCATATTAATTCCTACCGGGTTTTTCTTGAATTCGCTTTCGCGAAAGCGAACTGCCCATACACCTATTTACTACCCATTAACTCCCTGATAGAATGCAAATTCTACAAAAAATAATAGATTTAGGGTCGCTATTTACAATTGAGGTATTACTTTCTACAGTTGAGTAAGTTGTTTTATTACACATTTAAAGGCTGTCGCATATTTGTCATGTCTAACAATTAAAACATAGAAAACATGAACAACTTAATTACAACCATCGTATTTTTTTTCTTTACAACACTAGCGTGCGTCGCTCAAGAAACAGTCTCTTTAAAGGTCACCATTCCCAACGCTAGTAGCGATACCGGCAAAATGATGATAGGCATTTATGTAAAAGACACCTTTATGAAAGGGGCGCCTTTACAAGGAACTAGCGTAGCTATTGTGGACGGTGTAGCAACGGCGACTTTTGACAATCTACCAGTTGGCGAGTATGCTATTACTGTCGTGCATGACAAAAACGAAAACGGCCGCATGGACTATGAAAACGGCATGCCAGGCGAACCTTATGGTTTAAGCAACAACCCGATGAGTTATGGCCCACCGCAGTGGGATGAAGCAAAAATCACGCTTAAAGAACACGCAGCGATTATCGTGAGACTTTAATCACTTACAGCCTTGCGTATTTACAAAAGGGAATTTTTAAAAAATGAAAACAAAAACGGTCGCTGTACCGTTTTTGTCTTTTATAAGCATGTGATTTAAGGGTGTACCCGATAAAACAACAAGTGGTTATTGCTCGTGTTTAAAGTGGATTTTTTTTAAACGACTACAATGGGATGCTTTAACCTAAAAATCGAGTGTTTTTTATGATTTCGTGCTGTTTTTTTATCGGTTTTCTGGATTAAATTCGTCAACATGAAAATATTAATTACCGGAGCAACAGGGCTTGTGGGTAAAGCCCTTACTACATTGTTACTAGAACAAGGACACGAGATTCACTATTTAACCAGCCGGCAAAATGCCATTGTAAACACACCTAATTATAAAGGCTTTTTGTGGGATGTTGACAAAAAGACCATTGACGGCGCATGTCTTGCGGGTGTAGAAACAGTCATACATCTCGCCGGTGAAACGGTTTTCCAGCGCTGGACTTCTAGCGCCAAAGCAAAAATCATGGACAGCCGCATCAATAGCACGCAGTTGCTTATTAATGCCATTCACGAGCATACAGACACGGTAAAACATGTGATAACGGCCAGTGCAATAGGTATTTATCCAGATTCTAAAAGTGATGTTCCCATGCTAGAGCATGAGGCACCACCTGCAGCACAAAATTTTCTAGGACAGGTTTGCCTCGCTTGGGAAAGTGTAGGTATGCATTTTAAACAATTGGGTTTAAAGCATGCCATTGTGCGTATAGGCATTGTGCTTTCTAATAACGGTGGCGCGCTAGAACAAATGGCAAAGCCTGTAAAATTGTATGCAGGCGCAGGATTTGGTGATGGGGTGATGTGGCAAAGTTGGGTTGCCATTGACGACCTTACAGGAATTATTGCACACATTGCTGCTAACAAACTTACTGGTGTTTATAACGCCGTGGCACCGCATCCTGTGCGCAACCGTGCGATGATGCAAGCGATAGGAAAAACACTGGGCAAGCCTGTTTTTTTGCCTAATGTTCCAGCATTTGTCATGAAATTAGCACTGGGCGAAATGGCTACTATCGTATTATCTAGTCAGCACGCAAGCAGTGTTACCATAGAAAATACAGGGTATGATTTTAAATATCGGCACCTTGCAGATGCGCTCGAGGCATATCTTAAAACAGCCGAATAAAAAAATCCCTGCAACAACGTTGCAGGGATTTTCAATAAAAATGCGTTTTTGTTAAGCCTTTTTAGCAACAAGATTCACTGTTAGTTTCATGTCGTCACTAATTGCGCTGTCTAATAGTTTGTCAGAAAATTTTTGAGAACCATATTGTATTCCCCAGTTTGTACGATCGATGGTAAATTGCTCTGATTTCAACATCATTTTATCGCCGTCATAACTTACAGTTACTGGGAACGAAATGTTTTTAGTAATATCTTTTAGCGTTAAGTTACCTTCTAAAATGCTTTTTCCGTCTTTTGTGCTAACACCAGTTACAACAAATTTTGCTGTTGGAAACTTTGGGGTGTTAAAAAAGTCAGTTTCTTTACCTGGCAGGGTACCTTCTAGGTGACCTTTTAAACTTGCCGCTTCATCGCCTTGCAAGTCGGTCACTTCTATAGACGTCATGTCTATTACAAACTCACCGCTTTGCAAAGCCTCGTCAGCTACTTGTACTGTACCGCTTGATAAAGATAAGTTTCCGGTGTGATCTTCGGTAGGTTTAGAACCCACCCATGCAATACTAGAAACTGTAGTGTCTACATTGTAGGTAATGGCTTGCTCTGCTGCCTGTGCTGCTGCTGCCTCATCGCCAGCCTCGGTTTGATTTGGATTATCTTTACAAGAAGTTGATAAAAATAAAAGTGATGCTACTGCACTCACTGTAAGGAAATTAGTTTTCATAGGTTTGATTTTTAAATGATGGTCAAAGTTACAGGCACATTTTTTTTGACAAGTTAAAATGTTCATAAAAAGTACTTGTGACATTTTGACACAACTAGTGGTGTGGCAACAAATTTGAAAGGTCTTTGTTCATGTAAAAAGAAAGGTTGTTTACAGTTCGCTTTCGCGAAAGCGAACAAACCCAACAACGCATACTCGTTATAAATAAATGTTTTTTAAAAAATCAAGTCGTAAGATGGCAGAATCTACCGAAAAAGAAACTGAAAAATTATTAGATCAAGATCCAGTTATACAAGATCAAGCAGCTGACAATCAGGCAGAAGAATCAAGCAATGAACCTGAAAAGGACCCTGTTTTACAACTAGAAGAACAGTTACAACAAGAAAAGGATAGGTATTTAAGACTGTTTGCCGAGTTTGAGAATTTTAAACGTCGCACAGCCAAAGAGCGTATTGAATTGTTTAAAACTGCTGGCGAAGGTGTGCTTAAGGACTTGCTACCCGTTTTAGATGATTTTGACCGCGCAATGACCGAGTTAAGTAAAACTGCCACCGACGATGTGATTACAGGCGTGGAACTTATAAGTAATAAATTACGTAAAACTTTAGAGACTAAAGGTCTAGAAGAGGTAAGCACACGTGCAGGCGATACGTTTAATGCAGACCAGCATGAGGCAATCACGCAAATACCAGCACCTAGCGACGACATGAAAGGAAAAATCATTGATATTCTTGAAAAGGGATACAAACTAGGTGACAAAATTATACGCTACCCTAAAGTAGTAATAGGACAATAACATGGCAGATTTCTATGACATATTAGGCGTTTCAAAAAGCGCCACACCAGCCGAAATTAAAAAAGCCTATCGCAAAAAAGCGATTGAGTTTCACCCAGATAAAAATCCTGGAGATGCAAAAGCCGAGGAGAATTTTAAAAAGGCAGCCGAGGCTTATGAAACATTAAGCGATGCGCAAAAAAAACAGCGTTATGACCAGTTAGGACACCAGGCTTACACATCGGGTGGCGGCGGTTATGGTGGCGGCGGTTTTGGCGGTATGGATATGGATGACATATTTAGTCAATTCGGCGATATTTTTGGCGGTGGCGGTGGCGGATTCTCGGGTTTTGGCGGTTTTGGTGGCGGTGGTCGCAGGCAGGTAAAGGGCAAAGATTTAAGGATACGTGTGTCGCTAACACTGGAGGAAGCGGCAAACGGTGTCGATAAAAAAGTAAAAGTAAAACGCAAGAAACAAGCACCCGGGGTTACTTATAAAACGTGTAGTACCTGTAATGGCAGTGGGCAAGTAACGCGTATTCAAAACACCATTTTGGGACGCATGCAAACCAGTGCTCCCTGCACATCTTGCGGTGGTTCAGGACAAATTTTAAATAACCGTCCAGCAGGTGCAGATAGCGAGGGCATGATTACTGAGGAAGAATCGGTTTCTATTAAAATACCAGCAGGGGTAGAAACTGATATGCGATTAAAAGTAGGCGGTAAGGGTAACGATGCCCCAGGCAATGGTATCACCGGTGATTTATTAGTAGATATTGAAATTAAACCTCATGAAACACTGCAGCGCGAGGGCAATAACTTGCATTATGATTTATATGTAAGCTTTCCCGAGGCTGTGCTAGGAACTTCTAAGGAGATACAAACAGTGACAGGTAAAGTGCGCATTCCTGTAGAAGCGGGTGTGCAAAGTGGTAAAATTTTAAGATTGCGAGGCAAGGGTATGCCTAGCATCAATGGGTATGGAACTGGTGATTTACTCGTACATGTAAACGTCTGGACGCCACGTACATTATCTAAAGAACAACGAGAGTTTTTTGAAAAGATGATGACCGATACTAACTTTGATCCACAACCTGAAAAGACAGATAAATCGTTTTTTGAAAAAGTAAAGGATATGTTTTCTTAACAAAATATTTGGTTTTTAGAAAAATTCGTATACTTTTGAAACGTTAAATGAATCCTTGTTCATTTACTTTTTCTTTTTCATAGCATTTTTTTTCCCACCTCTATTTTTTAGAGGTGGGTTTTTTTATGCTCCTATGTAATCCATGTGCAGCGCACTAAATAATGTTAAAAGAAAAATGACTAGTGGTTTTAAGTTGTTAATTTTGCTTTAAGCTATATTTATGGAAGCACTTACATTAGAAGCAAACAATATTGTAAAAGTTTATCGCGATTTTACGGCCTTAGATAACATAAGTATTAAAGTACCTACTGGCAGCGTTTATGGATTATTAGGTCCTAATGGTGCAGGGAAAACATCCTTAATACGCATTATCAATCAAATTACTATGCCTGATAGCGGTCAGGTTTTTCTAAACGGTGAAAAATTGGCACCACACCACATTGCACAAATTGGGTACATGCCCGAGGAGCGCGGTCTGTATAAATCTATGAAAGTGGGGGAGCAGTGTATCTATCTAGCGCAACTTAAAGGGTTGTCTAAAGATGACGCAAAAAAGCGCTTGCTGTATTGGTTTGAACGATTAGGTATGCAAGGATGGTGGAATAAAAAACTGCACGAACTTTCTAAAGGAATGGCGCAAAAGGTACAATTTATCGTTACCGTATTGCACCAACCAAAACTACTCATATTTGACGAGCCTTTCTCGGGTTTTGACCCGGTAAATGCCAATCTTATAAAAGACGAGATTTTAGCGTTGCGCGATGCGGGTAGCACCATTATTTTTTCCACACACCGCATGGAAAGTGTGGAAGAGATGTGCGATCATATAGCGTTAATAAATAAAGGACAAGTCGTTTTAAGTGGCCGCCTTCAAGATGTAAAAGAGCAGTTTAGATCACGCAGGTATGCAGTTTCAATTATCACCGCAAACAAAGAGGCTATCTTTTTGAAAATACCTAGCGAGTTAAAACCTGAAAACGTGCAGTTAAAGGGATTAGATAATACGCTAGACGTTCATATACAGCTTCCACTTTCCTGGTCTGTTGCACAAGCTTTGCAGCTATTTACAGGCCTGGGAGAGCTTACGTATTTTAGTGAACTTATCCCTAGTGTAAATGAAATATTCATAAAATCTGTAAGTGCTCATGGATAAACTTTGGCTTATTATTAAAAGAGAATATTTGAATAAGGTGCGCAACCGCACGTTTATCGTGATGACTTTTGTAAGTCCTTTAATTACAGTAGGCGTTGTGTTACTTATTGGGTGGCTTACCAGTCTAAATTCAGATTCTCAACGCACAATTGCTATACTAGACAACACAGCAATGCAATACACAAATCTCTTTAAAAATAACACTACTTTTAATTATGTACCACTTCAGGATATATCGTTAGAGACTGCTAAAATAGCCACACAACAAGCTGGTTATTATGGGCTGTTACATATTAATGACGAAAATGGTTCTTTAAAAGAAATGACCTTTTATAGTAAGGACGCACCGTCACCGGATATCATAAGCGGTATAGAGCGTAAAATAAACAAAAAAACCACAGAAGAGAATTTTAAAAATCTGGGCATTGATATGCAATTAATGGAACAAGCAAAATCGGTTAAAGATTTAAAACTTGAAACTTTTAATGGCTTGACAACAAGTAAACAGGGCAGTTGGGTTAAAATAGCCACAGGTGGTGCAGCGGGTTATTTATTGATGATGTTTATTATTATCTACGGCAACATGGTCATGCGATCTGTCATTGAAGAAAAAACAAACCGTATTATTGAAATTATAGTCAGTTCGGTAAAACCTATTTATTTAATGATTGGTAAAATTACAGGAACCTCGCTGGCAGGTATTACCCAGTTTGCTATTTGGGTGATTTTAGGCGGTGTACTTATAACGGTAGCTTCCTTTTTTATCGGAACAGATGCCTTTCAAAACCCCGCAAATGCCGATGTTTTAAATGCGATGCAAGACACTGTGCAAGTTCAGGCGATAGTTAATGATATTAAACAATTGCCCTTATTAACACTAATCGTTTGTTTTTTCCTCTTTTTTATAGGTGGATATTTTCTGTATGCATCTATTTACACGGCTATAGGTGCGGCTGTAGATAGTGAGACAGACACGCAACAGTTTATGCTTCCGGTTATATTGCCTTTAGTGCTGTCTATTTATGTCGGTTTCTTCTCGGTTATGGATAATCCAAATGGTACTGTAGCCGTTGTTTTTTCTTATGTACCTTTAACGTCACCTATTGTAATGTTAATGCGCATTCCCTTTGGTGGTATTGCATGGTGGGAAATAGCAATCAGTTTGATTATATTATATTTAGGTGTTATTGTTATTGTGTGGGTAGCGGCAAAAATATATCGCATCGGCATCTTGATGTACGGCAAAAAAACAAATTGGAAAGAACTTTACAAATGGCTAAAAACCTAGACGCATGAACTGGCAACAAATAAGAGATATTTTTGAATTCCAAATTATTCCTGGTCCTAAAAACGGCTTTCATGTAGACGTTTGGATGATACTTGTTACCATCGTAGTGCTGGTTGCAACTAATTACTTGTTTTCAGGACTCAAAAAGCTGATTACAAGAAACATGGTGGATAGCGATAAGCTTAAATTTGATAGTATTTTTAAGTACGTTAACTATTCGGCTTATCTTATTATAGCGTTTATTTTATTGCATAACGCCGGGGTGAATCTAACGACAGTTTTTGCAGCCAGTGCTGCATTATTTGTAGGTATAGGTTTTGCCCTGCAAGATTTTTTCAAAGATATCATCGGTGGTATTACGATACTAACAGATAAGTCTATTCAAGTATATGATGTTATCGAGATTAATGGTAAAGTCGGTCGTGTTTTTGACGTCAAATTGCGCAGTACAAGAATCGTTACGCGCGACGATAAAATTTTAATCATCCCTAACCATTTATTTCTTCAAGATATTATTCACAACTACACGCAAAATCATACCCAAACTCGTGAGTCGGTGAATGTAGGTGTTGCTTATGGTAGCAATACACAGCTCGTTAGAGAATTGCTCTTGAATTGTGCAGCAAGTCAAGAAAACATCTTAAAAAAACCAGAGCCCAATGTGCTCTTCAACGATTTTGGGGAGAGCTCATTGGATTTTGGGCTTAACTTTTTTGTGAAAGATAGCTTTACGTCTCCTAGAATAAAAAGCGAATTAAGATTTGCAATCGATAAGGCTTTTAGAGAACATAATATCACTATTCCATTCCCACAACGAGATTTGCACATTATCCAAAACAACAGTCAAAGCAAAAATGATCTTTCAAATCCTTTTAATGCCGATTAATTGAGATAGGTACATACGCAGCGTTATTTTCTTCTGTCCAGGGTATTTGTTAAATACAAACAGCGAAATGATTGTGTAAGCCGTGCATACAATTAATTTTTTTACCACTTTTAAATGCGCATTTGTTAGTTAGTAAACAGTATATTTAGCATATAAATCATATTTGTTATAGCGTTTTAGCATGTAACCACAAATAAAATTTGATTGTAATAGGAATAAAAAACACAAAATGGCGAACATTTTAGTAATAGAAGATGAAAGCGCAATACGACGCGTTCTTGTAAAAATATTATCCGAAGAAAATACATCCTACAAACTTTTTGAGGCCGAAGACGGTCTGGCGGGTGTTGAAATGGTAAAAGACCAAGACTTTGATCTTGTCCTGTGTGATATAAAAATGCCTAAAATGGATGGAGTTGAGGTATTAGAAGCCATAAAGAAAATAAAGCCTGAAATTCCTATGGTCATGATAAGCGGCCATGGCGATTTAGAAACAGCTGTAAACACCATGCGTCTAGGGGCTTTTGATTATATTTCAAAACCACCAGATTTAAACAGACTTTTAAATACCGTGCGCAATGCTTTAGATAGAAAAATGCTTGTGGTAGAAAACACGATTCTTAAGAAAAAGGTTTCTAAGAATTATGAAATGGTAGGTACTAGTGAACTAATTGTAATTATTAAAAATATCATTGAAAAAGTCGCTCCTACCGATGCCCGAGTGCTTATCACAGGCGCAAATGGAACAGGAAAAGAACTCGTCGCACATTGGTTGCATGAAAAAAGTCAGCGATCTAGCGGCCCGTTTATAGAGGTTAACTGCGCAGCAATCCCAAGCGAACTTATTGAAAGTGAACTTTTCGGTCATGTGAAGGGCAGTTTTACAGGCGCACAAAAAGATCGTGCTGGCAAATTTGAAGCCGCAAACGGCGGAACCATATTTTTAGATGAAATAGGGGATATGAGCCTTAGTGCACAAGCCAAAGTTTTACGTGCGCTACAAGAAAATAAAATCCAAAGAGTAGGGAGCGATCGCGATATTAAAGTTGACGTGCGCATATTAGCTGCGACTAACAAAAATCTAAAACAAGAAATTGAAGACAAAAAATTTAGAGAGGACCTTTATCATCGATTAGCCGTGATACTTCTTAATGTACCTTCTTTAAATGATAGACGCGAGGATATTCCACTTCTCGTCAATCACTTTGCACAAAAAATAGCAGTAGATCATGGCGCAAATCCAAAACAGTTTGATCCTGCCGCCATAGCGCTACTTCAAAATTATGATTGGACTGGCAATATTAGAGAACTGCGCAATGTGGTAGAACGTCTTATCATACTAGGGGGCAGTACCATAAGTGAAAACGATGTAAAACTATTTGCCAGTAAATAATGAAAATAAATCCAGCACATTTTAAGGCCACCCCAACATCAGACCTTAGTAAAACGCCTACAATCCTTACAAAAAGCCCAAAACGGGTAACAGCAAAAAAACAATTAGAAAAATCCCGTCGCGATCTAGCTAATTTTCAAACCAGGCTTTATGCCCATGACAAACACGCCGTGCTTGTTTGTTTTCAGGGCATGGATACAAGTGGTAAAGACAGTTTAATAAGAGAAGTGTTTAAAGATTTTAATGTTCGAGGCGCCGAGCAGCATAGTTTTAAAGTACCTACCGAATTAGAGCGGTCCCACGGCTATTTATGGAGACATTACATCGCATTACCCAGAAAAGGGCATTTCGGTATTTTTAATCGCACTCATTATGAAAATGTCCTGGTTACTAGAGTGCATCCTTCCTATTTAATGGCCGAGAACTTGGCCAATTTTAATGGGCCAGAGGATGCAACAAATGAATTTTGGGAAATGCGTTTTGAACAAATACGCAATTTTGAAAAAGAATTGGTAGAAAACGGAACCATTATTTTTAAGTTTTTCTTGCATCTAAGCCTGCACGAGCAAAAAAACAGGCTTCTAGCACGACTCGACAGACCCGATAAAAACTGGAAATTTTCGTCCGGTGATTTAAAAGAGCGTAAACTTTGGGATAAATACATGTGGTGTTATCAGGATTTATTGCAAAAAACATCGACCGACACCGCACCGTGGTTTATTATTCCTGCCGACGATAAACACACCGCCCGATTAATAGTTTGCGAAATCTTAAATAATGAACTCCTTAAATATCCACACATTCAGCCACCGCCGCTAGATCCTGAAACTTTAAGTAATATGCAGCACTATATTGATGAATTAAAAAAGGAGTAGGTGGCATGTTACGCTTTCGCGAAAGCGTACTACCTACAACCCACAGGGCATAAATTACTTTGTAAGTAGTCAATAGCAATCGTTACTTTTAAAAAGCCATAGTCGATGTAGTCTAAATGTTAAATGTAGTTTTATAGGCGGTAATTAAACAAAAAACAGGCTCACGGGAACCTGTTTTTGAACGAAAAATTTCTAAATAGTGTTATAGCAGGAAGCTCTTGTAAATGAATTTATTATGAAAATTAATCTCTTTTTATTTGATCAGTTTTGATTTAAACGCCACCGTTTTTTCGCAAGGTAAATATCCTCCTGGCATTCCTATATAAGAGACGGGCCCAGTTACTTTTCCGCTAGCTGCATTGTAATTGCCGTTTTCAAATACTTCTACATAATACATTAAATCTGCTTTGCACTGTCCTTGTGGATTTGTTCTTACAATGACCACGTGCAGTTCCCGGTGTGATTCCACCAATTGGCCGTTTGGTAAATATTTCTTCTTATTTACCCATTCGTTCCCGTGAGCATACATATAATTAGAGGTCCATCCTTTATTAATGGCATCATATTTCTCTTTGTAGGTTTTTAGCGCTCTATCTTGGATAAATTTTGAGTTTAGCTTACCTATGGCTGGCATTTCATTTTTAGCATTTTTCTTAGATTCCACAACGGTGTAGACATCACTCACGTTTTGTAATCCCGTTTGTATAGCAACTTTTACTTTGGCTACGACCTCGGGCGTTGCAGACCAGTTAGATACACTTTCTTTATTTTTAACATAAAACGTTCCGCTTTGGGTAATGTTGGTAAAATCAAAGTCAGCATTTTTTGCCTGTGCATCTGTGCCAGTTATAAATCCATTATCCCTGTTATTCATCATGAATAAAACACCATCTTCTATTAAAAATATAGCGCCGAACATGCCTCGAGCAGGAAAAAACAAGGATTTGTTAGCCAAAAGATTTTGTGGATGGGCATACTCGTCTATGGTGTTGGTGTCTCTCCAAATGGTAGCATCATCTTCGGGTATTTCATACTTAAAAGACAGGCAAGCGGGCAGGTCCTCGGCGCCTTTTGCCTTACTAAAGTCTTTACAAACATCAAACTCAAGTTTGTTTTTTGTGATTCCTTTTTTGCCCTGAGCATAATAAATTCCATTAATACCGTAGTCATCTTCTATTACATCATCACTTATTGCACTCTCACCTATAATTTTTGAACCACCTTTGGATGTTGCAGCAGTCTCCGTTTTTCCTGTGGCTGCACCTTTAAGTTTTTTAAGTAATTGTGCATTGGATATTTGCATAGTACAAAAGGTTAAAAGCACTATGCAAATGCTTTTTGTCAAATTGTTTTTTTTCATGTTGTTATAATTTATTGGTAGTTAAAGTGATTCAAAGCCTATTAGTTTTAAACCCCGGTCAGTTTCTTTAAAATAAAAAACGTCTCCAACAGGTTGGGAGAATTCTGTAAAGGTTCCTATGGTCAATTGTTTTACGGGTTCTCCATAAAGTGTTGCCTCGTATAAATCTTTATAAGAGGTCTTTTTGATTTTTTCTATGGCCTCGGGATTTTGAAATAAGTAAATGTAGTCCTCTCCTAGCTGCCCTTCAATTTCTACAAATCCATTCCAGTCAAAAGTCTTGTTGTTTATCACTGCGTCTTGAAACGCAGCCCAATCTGTTTCATAGCTATTCAAAACGACTTGTTCACTTTTTCTTGCAGACTCATTTTTACACGATATGATAAGTAGACAGGCGGCTAGGTGATAGATCATTTTTTTCATATGTTTAAACATGCTTGTTGTTCTTTGGGTTTGCCATAATTTCGTATCTGATAAGAACACAATGTTCTCTACCGTATTTGACTTAACCCTTAATTGTGCGATATACTAGTTCTAGCTTTTAGAGCACTTTCCTTATATATTGTCAGATAATTTGTACCAAAGTTCATATAAGATGGTGTGTTCTTTTTGAAAACTTCATGAAACATAGAAAACCCCTCACGAAATAAATGCTATTGTTTATTAAGTAAACTCAACATGATAGATTTGTGATACGAGATATTACGCATTACAAACAGATACCTATTTGATTTACCTTATATATACATCAGCGACCTAGGGGTAGTAACGATAGCCTCCCAGCTGT
>DAIRDE010000013.1:0-53607 GCA_036796335.1 Nonlabens sp. | reverse complement strand
ATTAAAAAAATAAACAAATGTGATTATGTCTTAGAATTTCTCTGGATAATTAATAACCTGTTGGGCTCTCGTTTTGTGCTTTTCTAAGGTCTCTGGATTCATTTTATGCAGCAAGCCCATCATCATATTCATGCGCTGATTTGTTTTAAAATATTCTTTTTTCTCTTCTAGAAAATTCCAGTACAGCGAGTTGAATGGGCACGCGTTGTCCTCGGCGTTTTTAAGGTTTACTTTATACTGGCAGTTTTTACAGTAATTCCCCATTTTGTTAATATAGCTGCCGCTGGATACGTAAGGCTTTGTCGCCACGATGCCGCCATCGGCCCACTGTGACATGCCACGGGTGTTTGTAATTTCCACCCATTCTATCGCGTCAATGTAAATACCTAGATACCATGCATCTACCAGCGCAGGATCGGTCATGGTGAGCAATGCATAATTGCCTGTAATCATTAACCGCTGTATGTGGTGTGCATAGGCGTTATCCAGCGAGTTGTTTACTGCATTGCTTAAACAATTCATTTTAGTCTTACCTGTCCAGAAAAAGTCGGGTAGGGTGTTTTTGTTTTCCAGTACATTTTTTAGTTGGTAATCCGGCATTTCACTCCAATAAATACCACGCATAAACTCTCTCCAACCTAATATTTGACGCACAAATCCTTCTACTTGAGTAAGGTCTGTGGTGTGTTCGCTTTCGCGAAAGCGAACTAAAACAGCATCGATGACTTCTTTAGGACTTAATATTTTACTGTTCATCGCAAAGCTGAGCCTGCTGTGGTATAAGAATAACTGGTCGGTATGCATGGCGTCTTGAAAATCACCAAAATGCGCAAGTAAGTTTTTACAAAAATAATCGAGTGATTGCAGGCTTTCTGCTCTTGTGGTGGGCCAGTGTAACGTATTATTAGGGATGCGACCTATGGTTTTTACGCCTGTTTTTTCTAGTTGGGCAATGATTTCTGTGGCATCTTTAGTAAACAAAATTTCTTGTGGTATGCTGGTTTCACCGTCCCATTTATTGCGGTTGCTGTGGTCATAATTCCATTTTCCACCTTCAGGTTCGCCGGTGTCGTCTATAAGAATGTGGTGCTTTTTGCGCATGTCGCGGTAAAAATATTCCATGGTCCAGCGCTTTTTACCTTTAAAAAATGTGGCGACATCGTTACGTTTGGTAAAAAAATGCTCGGTGTCATATCCTTGCCATTGGATAGACAACTCTTTACAAAATGTGCGTAATTGCTGGTCTAGTCTATACTCGTCGGGTGCCAGGTATTCAAATTTTTCAATACGATGCTCTTTAATAAGGTTTTGCAGGTTATTTATGAGATCTTGCGTATTTGCGGGGTCGTCTAGGGTGTAATAAATAATGTGATGGTTTTGCGATGCTAACCATTCCTTAAAACTGCGCATTGCCATAAAAAAGGCAACAACCTTTTGAATATGATGGGTAACATAGTCGGTCTCTTGGCGCATTTCGGCCATGAAGTAGATGGTGTCTGCGCTATTTTCTTGAAACCAACTGTGCTGCTGGTTGAGTTGGTCGCCCAGTATGAGTCTAAGTGTTTTCATAGGGTACTAGATTTTACTGGATTTTAAAAAAAGCCTTCTTGCAGCCATAGTTTTTGGAATTTACCGTCACCGTCATAATTGCGTGCTTGTAGTTGTATGTTAAAGGTGCGGTTTCTAGGGTCGTTGCCCACGCCACTGTTATACATCCAGTTACCATAGTTAGAATGCACGTCATAATCTATAAGTATGTGTTCAAAATATGCTGCACCTATACGCCAGTCCTGCTCGGTATGCATGGACCAGTAGCTTGCCACATTTTGCCTGCCGCGATTGCTCATAAATCCTGTTGCAGCTAGCTCTTTCATATTGGCGTTTACAAATGGTTCGTGGGTTTCACCAGCAATCCATTTTTGCAATGCCCGCAGGTTGCTGTTCCATTCATATTCTTTTTCTAAAATACCGCCTATGTTAAATATTGCAGGTCCGTGTTTTAGCGAGACGTATTTAAAGAAATCACGCCATATCAACTCAAAAATAAGCCAGTAGGTATCCTGATTTGCGACAACCTCTTTTTCAAATCGTTTTACTTCCCAATAAATTTGTCTGGCGCTTATACTGCCGTTTGCGAGCCATGGACTCAATTTGCTACTGTAGTCTGTCCCTACAAGGCCGTTGCGGGTCTTTTTATAAACTTGTAGTTTTTTTGTTTTAAAGAAATAATGTTGTACCCGTTGTATGGCGCTATCCTCGCCACCTTTAAACGGAAAAGCACTTCGTGAATCTACCTTTATGGCATCCAGCCCTAGATGTTGTAATGTGGGTATTGTTGTATTCTCGGTTTCGGGTACTGGTTGTTTGTAGTTTTTTATGGAAACGGTAGGGCGCACGCCGCTTTGTTTTTCTAGTGTTTTTCTAAATTCGGTAAAAACGCGCGGGATGGTTTTAAAGTTTTTATAAGGAACATCTTCTGGATGAAATAGAAACTGGTCATAGGTGCGATGACCTTTTGGTTTTTCATCTAGTTTTTCTAACGCAGCGCCCAGTTTTTTTTCTTGCAAGGTCTCGTCGCGTGTCCATTCTTGTTGTAGGTAAATGTTTTTTATACGGTGTTTTTTGACTAAATCTGGTATCACCTCTTGGGGCGCCGCATGAAAAACGAGTAACGGTATGCCGTGTTTTGCCAGATTATCGCGCAAGTTTGTTACGCTTTCTATAATAAATTGCGCACGGTAAGGGCCAGTTTTTGTAAAGGGTAATTCTACTTGTAGATTCATGCCCCATGTGCTTTTGCTGTAAAATGCAGGGTCAAAGAAATACACCCCAATCACACCATCGCCCTGGTCACACGCTTTTTTAAGTGAAACATTATCTGCTACTCGCAAATCGTTTCTAAACCATACTAAATTCATAGGTCTTTTTAGTTTTTATTATCAACGCACCATGTTATCGTCACTACGAGCGTCTTTAACGCATGTTGTAGTTGCAAAAGGGTTTTACTTACTCCCCGAACATTTTTTGCTGCAATAAATCACGTTTTCCCAATTCTTCTCCCATTTTTTGCGCCAAGTAAAAGGCCGTTTACAAACAGGACACATTTTAGTAGGTAATTGATGCTGATTTCTAAAGCCGCCCATGTTCTTAATTAATTGTCTAAAGGTATTTCATGCAGTGGTATGCCAGGTTGTGCATAACTCAGTCGTTTAATAGTGCGGGTGTTTGCATACCCATCCAGACCGTTAATGGTCACTGTTGCTGCTTGTTCTAGGTTTAACCAGCCATCTGCTTTTAGGATACCGTCGTTTAAAAAAATGTCGGTAATTCTACAAATAACCAGGATGCAATTGTTTTCTTTTAGCAGGTACTCACTCTCATAGTGCGCCGCTACTTGTACAGCCGCATTTGCTACAAACGGCGCGTGAAAACCATTTCTTACTAACGATGGGATTTGCAGGACTTCAAATTCAGACAGGTGCGTATCGTATTTTGCGCTGGACTGGTGTGCAGCATTTATGATATGCGCATTGACATGATTTAGCGTTATAAACCCTGTTTCTTTTAAATTATAGTAGGTATGCCCAACCCCAAAACCTAGCGGACGTTGCACAAAACTAAAAAGCGCAGGATCGCTGCCTAAATGCGTCACACTGCTAAATATGGCCACGTTGTCCGCGCCATCTTTAGATCGGGTAGCCAGTAGATTAGCGCTTTTATATCCGGTCACACTGTTGATAAGATTCCCGCGGTAAAAGCGGTCAAATGCTGCCAGCTGCTCTGAATTAATGTGATGCATTTCGTTTAACTGTTTATGGTAAATGTAAAACAATGCAACCTGTCCCTTGATACAATTTTGTTATTTTATTGTGTTTTCTGGCGTTTGTTTTGTCTTTTTTTCAGCCAAATCGCACCTTTTGGTAGCAATAATATGGTTGATTACACGGGGTTTTTAATCACTTTAAATAGGTGTTTTGAGGGGTTCGCTTTCGCGAAAGCGAACACGCAAACAGGCTGCTTGTCTAAAAATTACTGGTCGCAAGGTCACCGTTTTTAGGGTATAATTGGCGCAAAAAAAACAGGTAGGAATGGTGTCCTACCTGTTTTGTGAAAACTATTGAAATGGAAAAGGTAACGCTTTTGCGAAAGCGATATTAAAACCGAACGACGATACCAGAATTTATACCAAATGGATGTCCTGGACGCAATCCTGCTGGTTGTCTTGAGGCTACATACTCGTTATCCAAAAGGTTGATGATATTTGCCGTTAACGATAAGTAATCATTTAATTGGTATGCGCCCGAGATGTCAAGCACGATGCTGCTTTCTACTTTATTCTCAGGCTGGATTTTACCTTGTCCTGCGAGGGTGCGCACAGCGCCTATGTAGCGGGCGTTAAGATTCACCTGAAAGCCTTTATGAATAAGTCCAGCTAAAAAATTTAGTTGATTTTTTGCAATGTATGGAATCTCGTCGCCTATCGCTACTTCACCATAAACACTACTATCAAATGCGTTTCTAAATTCGGTGTCGGTGTACGTATAATTAAAGGTTAACGGGATAGACCAGGTATCGTCGCCAGATAACAGGTCATAGCTTAACGAAAATTCTAAACCGCCCACAATAGCTGCACCAGCGTTGAATAAATCCAGCGTGCCACCGCCACCAGCTGCGGCTAGGTCGCTGCCTAACATGTTTGCATAATCATTGTAAAAAAGAGTGGTTTCGCCACGAATTCCTGCAATGTTGAATCGGGTTCCTAATTCATAATTTGTGCTTTGCTCAACATCTACACCAGGTTCGTTTCCTGGAGGTGAGAATCCTTTATGAACGCCACTAAAAACAGATACCTTATTTGTTAAACTGTAATTTGCGCCCACTCCAGGAATAAACGCGTCTACATTATTTGTGCGTGTATTAAGATTAATACCTGAGCGGGTTGGGTCGCTTGTGCCATAATCTGTTCTTGTAAATTCAATGTTTTCATATCGTACACCCGGTGTCAATAACAACTTACCGATATTCATTTTATATAAAACATGTGCTGCAATGGCTCGGGCATGGCTTATTCTATTTGCATCGGTTCCTGGTAATCCTGGCGTGGTAAGAGCGAGTCGGTTGTTTATAACGCTGTAGCGATCTACTTGCTGATATCTATCCTCTTGATCCTCGTGGTAGCGCAGTCCTAGTTCTAAATTGCTTTGTATGTTATTTCCAAAAACGATATTGGCTTTAGTTTGTACGCCACGACCATAATAATTACGATTATTGGCTTTTACACGTAATGCACCAGCAGCGGTGTTTTCACTGCTGCTCAAGGCTAGATATTCACTAGGATTATCAGCAGGATTTTCTAGGACGGTGGCTAGGCCTATGTTGCCATTGCCGGTGTTTACAGCATCTAACTTGTACCAGTTGCGGTAAAAGTTATTAGAATAAGCGGTGGTTGTGATAAATACGTTTTTGGCAGGTTGTATGAGGTGGGTTAATTGAATTTGATCATGTTCCATTTCTATAAAGTCTGCCGCGCTACTTAAATACCTTCTGTAGGGATTTCTATCAAAATCTTCTTGCGATAGTACTAAATAGGTTTCATTATCCAGACCCCCGCCATATTGCAGTTTCAGGGTTATTGATTGAAAGATTTTAGCATCTGCTTTGGTGTTGTACCTAAATTTTGCACTGTAATCGTTGCGGTCAAACCCTGTGTTACCACCGCCATCTAAATTTTTAAATCCGTCGCTATTAAAGTTGAGATATTCTACTACATAACCAAATTGTGGATTGCTGTCGCCTATTTTAAATTGCGTTTGACGTGAATTGTAATTTCCCATGTTAAAACGTGCGTAACCAGCAAATTCTTCGGGAATTGTTGTGGATATAAAGTTTATTGCGCCCCCAGTGGTAAAAGGACCGTATTGCACCTGACTGCTTCCTTTTAACACTTCTATCGCCTCCATGCGTGCAACATTGGGAATGTAGTAGGCAGCGGGTGCTGCATAGGGTGCAGGAGCTATAAGAACCCCGTCTTCCATCAGTGTTATTTTAGAAGATCTTTCTATTTGTGTACCTCTCAACGATATGTTAGGACGCAACCCAAAACCATCTTCTTCAGATATGGTAACACCAGGAACAGTTAAAAGTGCACGATTCAGGTCTGTATATTGAAATTTTTCAAGGTCTTCTTTAGATAAAAAATAAGCAGACCCTGTCCTATTTTGCGCCTCGTATTTACTCCCAAACAGCGAGTATGATTTTAGTTGGATAGCATTTAATTGTTGTACCGAATCTTTTTGTGTTTTGTTTTGCGCTTTAAGCGAAAGCGTGGTCATAACAATCACGCTACAAGCAAATAATCTTTTCATTTATTTATATTTAGTCTAAATAAGATTTTTAAAGGCGGCAAAAATAAGCCCTTATTTAGACTAAATAAAAATAATCACCAAATCAATTAATAGTTATTTGTTATGCTATTAAGTTAATCGATAGTAAATAGTTTTAGCGACTTATAATGAGTTGTTTAAGAAGTAAAGATAGCATCAATAAGTTCAAAATGGTCCTTAACGCAATCGCCCACGGCAACGCCATAAACAAAATTTCCAGCGATATGAAATCCAGGGTTTGCTTGCTGCCACCTTGAAACTTCGTCTAGCCAGTTTAAATGGCTGGTAGATTTTTGTGGTATTGCCTGTGGCCATAGTTTATGAGAAATAAGCCGCAATGGTGCTTCTATTCCCGTCCATTGCCTAAATAGCGGCGTGCACAAGTTTTTAAAAATAGCCTCTGGATGGCTGTCTTTGCATTTATCAGGCTTTACAAAAAAGTTCATCAATGCCTCGGTCTCGTTTTGTGCAGTTTCAAAGATGTTCCCGTTGAGCATAACGCCTATAAAATCTTCTCGTTCATAGGGAGATGCTAAAAAACCAAAACCAATGGTTTTTGCAAAAAAATCACCTTTAGGCACTGCCACTTGCAAGGTTAGCATGGTATTGTAGGCAATGTCAAGATTAGGGAAAGGGGTGCCTGAAATGTTTTTTAGTGCGTATGCAGGAATGGTAGAGATAATGTGATCGGTTTCTGCCTGATATTGCTCATTATTAACCGTGTAATTAAGCAACCAACGAGTCCCATGTGTTGCTCGGGTGATAGAAGTTATCGAGACTTGTAGTTGCACGTTTTCTTTAATCACCTCTTCTATTGAATTTGTTAGCGTTTGCAAACCCTTTTTAAAATTGATGATCGTGCGGGCAGGACCTTTAGATTTTATAAGTCCTTTAATAATGCTGCCATATTCATTTTCTAATGCGACAAGTCTGGGGAAAACAGCTGCTACTGCCAGTTTATTGGGGTCACCTGCATAAATTCCGCTAACAATGGCTCCTGCCATACGTTCAGCGGCCTCTTTTCCTAGTCTTCTTTTAAAAAAATCATGAACAGATTCACCAGCCGCTGATTTGGATCTTATAAAAAGTTCTTTGAGCAATCTAAGCTTACCGCTAAAACTGAGTAGTGATGTTGTGACAATCGTTTTTGGCGACGGTTTTAGCGTGTGTAACCTTCCGTTCCAAATGATTTGTCTGATGTTGCTTTGCGGTTTTGCCTGTAGCAAGTGCTCTTTAATAGATAAGGCTGTAATCAGATAGTCAATTTCTGGTGTTAGTACAGCGCTGTTAGGACCATATTCTACGATAAAGCCATCTTTTACTTCACTTATAATAACGCCACCGCTGCGGCTTTGGCTTTCTAGCACTAAATAGGATTTGTTTTTTTGCAGCAGTGAGAATCCGCTGGCGAGACCGCTAAGTCCAGCGCCTAGTACAATGCAGTCGTATTGTTTACGAGGTGTGATCGTTTCCACTTTTCTTTTTTGTTAAGTTACAAAGGTAGGTTGCATACATTTATTTTAAGGTTCTTTTTGGCAACGTATGCTTTTGTCGCTGTAGTAAAATTCATTTCTGTTGAAGCTCAAAAATTCTTGTTCTTTATGCGACTTTTTTCCCTCATAGATTAACATTTCTGCAAATGTCTATTTCGTTTATTTCGTTTATATTTGTGATAACTAAAAAAATATTGGGTATGGATTACTTTGAAAACATGAAAAAGCCTTCTAAAAAAGAGCAAATTGCAGCTTTGAAATCTTATAATGCTCTTGCCGCAAGTCTAGAGGCGCTGCATTCTGAGAACCCAGAAATTGAGATTGAGGAAACCGCAGAAAAAATAAAAATCCCAATATCAGCTCTTAAACTGTTAGCTCAAATTTTGAAAGCAACTGGTCAAGGTCAGTCCATTTCAGTAGTTCCAATTGCCACTGAAATGACTACACAAGCAGCGGCTGAATTATTGGGCTGTTCAAGGCCTTATTTCGTTAAGTTACTAGAACAGGGTAGTATTCCATTCACCTTAGTTGGAAGACATCGTAGAGTAAAATTTGAAGACATACTTGCTTATAAGCAGGAAATGAAATCGAAACAGGAAAAATTCCTTATGGAAATGATGAGTTCAGATGAAGAATTAGGAATATATGATTTATAGCGTACGTTTTACATGTGTTCTTGACACGAACGTTATTTACCCTATTGAAATAAGAGATTTACTTTTTTGGTTTGCTTATTACGAACTATTTACGCCTAAATGGAGTAAACATATTTTTTGTGAGTGGGAGGATGTAATGGGAAGAATGGGGATAAGTAAAGAAGAAATAAAGAAACGATCTAACCTTGCAAATTTGGCATTTCCAGATGCCCTAGTTATAAATTACGAACCTTTAATTTCTGGCTTAACACTGCCAGATGAAAAGGATTGTCACGTACTCGCCGCGGCGATAAAAACTAATGCAAATATTATAGTTACAAATAATCTAAAGGATTTTCCAGAGCAGTATTAAGCTACATTTGGTTTGATAGCAAAATCTGCAGACGACTTCATTGCAGATATTATAGACTTAAATAAGGAAAGGGCATTAAAGGCCTTCAGGAAATTAGTTCTAAATAGAAGAAATCCTGACCTTGACGCATACGAGGTTTTGGATAATATAAGGAAAAATGGATTAATTAATTCAGCTAATTACCTACATTCCCTTATTTAAAGATGACCAAATCTACGATTGCTATTCATTGTAAAAATCACATTTAGCATTTGGTTTTACTTAATAAACATCTACAAACAAGGTAGTTATGCAAACCAGTTTAGGATAACTCTAGCTTAAATAATAATTCAGGTTAATAGTATTTATGGAGTAATGGAATACTTAGACTTCAATCACCTTTATCTAATGTTTTTCGGCATTCTTACTATCATTTAATTAGTTACCTTTGCGTGCAATAAAATTTTATTGCATGATTTCCCATGATTCTAAGTTGCTCGGTGAGGCTTTAACTTACGACGACGTTTTACTTGTACCTGCATATAGTGAGGTATTGCCTAGAGAAGTAAGTATAAAAACAAAATTCACACGTAACATTACCTTAAACGTTCCTATCGTTTCTGCGGCTATGGATACCGTTACCGAAAGTCGCATGGCCATCGCCATGGCACAAGAAGGTGGAATAGGTATTTTACACAAAAACATGACTATTGAGGCGCAGGCCCAAAAAGTGCGTCGTGTAAAGCGCGCCGAAAGCGGTATGATCCTAGATCCGGTAACTTTGAACTTAAAAGCAACCGTAGGTGACGCTAAAGCCAGCATGCGCGAGCACGGGATAGGTGGGATACCGATAGTTACTCAGGATGGCTCGATACAAGGGATTGTAACAAACCGAGACCTGCGTTTTGAAAAAGACGATGCACGCGCAATTACCGAGGTGATGACATCTGAAAACCTAGTAACTGCAAAAGAAGGCACCTCGCTAGAAGAAGCCGAACTTATCTTGCAAGAACACAAAATTGAAAAACTTTTGGTAGTCAACGACCATGGTAAACTTTTAGGACTTATTACCTTTAGAGACATCACTAAACTAACACTACAACCTAACGCAAATAAGGATCGCTATGGTCGCTTGCGCGTGGCAGCGGCAATAGGCGTTACTGGTGATGCACTAGAAAGAGTCGAGGCTCTTGTAAAGGCTGGTGTAGATGCTGTCGTTATAGACACCGCACATGGCCATACAAAAGGTGTGGTCTACGTTCTTAAACAAGTGAAACAAAAATTTCCCGAGCTAGAAGTGGTTGTGGGTAATGTAGCAACAGCAGCAGCAGCAAAATACCTGGCCGATGCCGGTGCAGATGCTGTAAAAGTGGGTATAGGCCCTGGCTCTATTTGTACAACCCGCGTTGTTGCAGGTGTGGGCTTTCCACAATTAAGCGCTGTGATGGAGGCCGCACATGCTTTAAAAGGTACAGGCGTTCCTGTTATTGCCGATGGTGGAATACGATATACTGGTGACATACCTAAAGCCATCGCCGCAGGTGCAGATTGCGTGATGCTGGGGTCGTTGCTCGCTGGAACAACCGAATCCCCGGGAGAAACCATCATCTTTGACGGTCGTAAGTTTAAATCGTACCGTGGTATGGGCAGTGTAGAAGCCATGCAACACGGTTCTAAAGATCGTTATTTTCAAGACGTTGAAGACGACATTAAAAAATTAGTTCCCGAGGGTATCGTGGGTCGCGTTCCCTACAAAGGAGATTTAAGCGAAAGCATGACCCAGTTTATAGGTGGTCTGCGCGCAGGAATGGGATATTGCGGTGCAAAGGACATCGCAACTCTTAAAGAAACAGGTAAATTTGTTAAAATCACCGCAGCGGGTATACATGAAAGTCACCCGCATGACGTGACGATTACAAACGAGGCTCCTAATTACAGTCGATAGTTATGAAAATAGTATGTATAGGCCGCAATTATGTAGAGCACATTGCAGAGCTTGCCAATGAGCGCCCTACAGAGCCTGTTGTGTTTTTAAAGCCAGACACGTCTATCCTCTTGCAAAAACAACCTTTTTTTATCCCACCCTTTACAAACGACGTGCATCACGAGGTAGAAGTGGTGGTAAGAATCAATCGTGTGGGCAAGTTTATAGAAAAGCAATTTGCACATAAATATTATGACGAGATAGGCCTGGGTATCGATTTTACCGCTCGCGATGTGCAACAACAGCTTAAAGAAAAGGGCTTGCCTTGGGAAAAGGCAAAGTCCTTTGACGGTGCAGCAGTAGTTTCTAAAGAGTTTATTCATAAAAGCGAGTTAGGTAATCTTAACGATTTGTCTTTTGAACTTTATAAAAATGATGCCTTGCAGCAGCGCGGCAACACAGCACTCATGTTGTGGGATATTGATAGCATTATAGAGCACATTTCTCAATATTTCACCCTTAAAATAGGGGACTTAATTTTTACGGGCACTCCAGCTGGTGTTTCTAGGGTTCAAGAAAATGACACGCTTAAAGGATTCCTAGCGGGTCGCGAGATGTTTGATTTAAAAGTCAAATAAACCCAGCACGATTCTTAAAATTATTCCATGCGCGCAACCATAATCACCATCGGTGACGAGATTTTAATCGGTCAAATAGTAGATACAAATTCTGCGTGGATGGCCCAGGAGCTCAATAAAATAGGCGTTTCAGTTTATGAGATATTGTCTGTTAGTGACGAGCGTGTTCATATATTGTCCGCTTTCGCGAAAGCGAAACAACAATCGCAAATGGTACTTATTACAGGCGGGCTGGGGCCTACAAAGGACGATATTACAAAGAAAACCATGTGCGAGTTTTTTAACGATACCCTGGTGATGAATGAGCAGGTATTGGCACATGTGACGCAGCTTTTTGAGAAATACATCAAAGTACCCATGGCACCCATGAATAGAGAACAGGCGATGGTGCCGTCGCGAGCGCAGGTAATACAAAATGATTTTGGCACAGCGCCCTGCACGTGGATAGAAGACGACGGGGTGGTATTTGTATCCATGCCCGGCGTACCATTTGAAATGAAAGAAATAATGCGCAACAGTATATTGCCTAAAATCAAGATGGTAGGCAACTTGCCCTTTATTTACCACCGCACAATTTTAACCGCCGGGCAAGGAGAAAGCACCATCGCAACCCGCATAGAACAGTGGGAAGACGCTTTGCCCGAAGATATAAAGCTGGCATATTTACCTAGTTTTGGCACGGTGCGACTGCGCTTATCCTGCACAGGTCACGATAAAAACAGTGTTTTAAAAAGGGTAGATGCTCAAGTACAGCAATTGTACACATTAATTGATGATATTATTATAGGCGAGAGTGAGACCGAATCTATTGTAAACACCGTGTGTAAGTTGCTAGCAAGCAAAGGCCTTACCATCGCCACTGCCGAAAGTTGTACTGGCGGCCGAATTGCAAATGCTGTGACGCAAATTCCAGGAGCATCAAAAATATTTATGGGCAGCACGGTAACCTATGCAACCGCTTCTAAAATAGATGTGCTAGGCCTGGATAGCACACTTATAGAAAAAAACAGTGTGGTGAGTGCGCCCGTTGCACAAGCGATGGCGGCACACGTGCGCAAATTGTTTAAAGCAGACATCGCAATCTCTACCACAGGCAATGCAGGTCCCGATAAAGGCGATAGTGATGCACCTGTAGGAACCGTTTTTATAGGAATAGCAACCGCAAATAGTGCCGTTGCCTATGAATTTATGATGGGTAGCCACCGTGAACGAGTGATTGAAAAGACTGTGAATAAGGCTTTTGAACTCGTTCAACAAGAAATACTAAAAATCGGTTTAAAATAGTCTTGCGAGATTGAATTAAGTTTTGTTATTTTGCAGTCCGATTTTAAACACAGCACATCATGTCACGAGTTTGTGAACTTACTGGTAAAAGAGCCATGACTGGAAACAATGTTTCTAAGGCAATGAATAAAACAAAACGCACCTTTAGTGTTAACTTGTTCAAAAAGCGTTTTTACCTTCCTGAAGAAGATAAGTGGATCTCTATGAAGGTATCTGCTAAAGCGATTAAAAACATCAACAAAAACGGAATTACGCAGGTAATTAAAGAAGCTCGTGCAAACGGTTTCCTTACTAAGTAATTTTTAATAACAAACCACGATGGCAAAGAAAGGCAATAGAATACAGGTAATACTAGAGTGTACAGAGCACAAAGAGTCTAGACAACCGGGAACATCTCGTTATGTGACTACAAAAAATAAGAAAAACACGCCTGACAGGTTAGAGATTAAAAAATTTAATCCTATCCTTAAGCGCATGACTGTTCATAAAGAAATTAAATAATTAAGACATGGCAAAGAAAGTAGTAGCATCCCTTCAAACAAAGTCTAACAGACTTACTAAAGCCGTGAAAATGGTTAAATCTCCTAAAACAGGAGCTTATACGTTTGTAAGTGCAATCATGGCACCTGAACTTGTAGACGACTTTTTCAAAAAAAATTAAGTTGGTTTAAACAATAACAAAAGCCGTTCTGGAAACAGAACGGCTTTTGTTGTATAGCACATCCACAACGTGCCTGGGTTTTAGAACTATTGATTTGTTAAGGCGTATTTTCCTTTTCTATCTTTCAATACAAAACAGGTGTCTTAATTCATTTGGAATAGATAGCAAAATTTACTCATAATCAGCTCTTTCATTTGCAAGGTATGTGGCACAAGCTTCTTATTTTCTCCTTATTTTTGCACTTATTATTTCCCGACCATGAGCTTTTTTAAAAACATATTCTCCAAAGAAAAAAAAGAAACCCTAGATAAAGGACTTGAAAAGACCAAAACCAGCTTTTTTGATAAATTAGGAAAAGCCGTTGCAGGTAAATCTACCGTAGATGCCGATGTGCTGGATAATCTAGAAGATGTGCTTATTTCGAGTGATGTAGGTGTTGCAACTACTGTTAAAATTATAGATCGCATAGAAGCTCGTGTGGCTAGAGATAAGTATCTAGGCACGAGCGAACTTAATCTTATTTTAAGAGAAGAAATCGCGGGTTTGTTAAGTGAAGTAAATAACGCTAACGACACGACTGAGTTTACGATACCGCAACAGGACGCCCCGTATGTAATTATGGTAGTAGGTGTTAACGGCGTGGGTAAAACCACGACCATAGGCAAACTTGCGCACCAGTTTAAGGCTGCTGGTAAAAAAGTTGTGCTGGGTGCGGGGGATACCTTCCGCGCGGCAGCGGTAGACCAATTACAAATTTGGGCAGATCGTGTAGGTGTAGATATTGTAAAGCAGGCGATGGGTAGTGACCCAGCCAGTGTGGCATTTGACACCTTGCAAAGCGCGGTAGCACAAAGGGCAGATATCGTTATCCTAGACACCGCTGGGCGTTTGCATAATAAGGTGAACTTGATGAATGAGCTCACAAAAATTAAACGTGTAATGAATAAGATAATTCCTGACGCACCACACGATGTCATGCTCGTTTTAGATGGGTCAACAGGTCAAAACGCATTTGAACAAGCAAAACAATTTACCGCCGCGACCGAAGTGAGTTCGCTAGCCGTAACAAAATTAGATGGTACCGCAAAAGGTGGTGTGGTTATAGGTATTTCAGACCAGTTTCAAATCCCGGTGCGTTATATAGGTATAGGCGAGGGTATAAACGATTTGCAAGTGTTTAACAAAGCAGCATTTGTAGATAGTTTTTTTAACTAATAATTACTGCCGCGTTCTACTAAAATTGCGCCGCGTGCCTTACCTTTCAACTCAAAATTTAAGGTATGCGATATTTTTATTCTCTTATTATAATATGCGTTCTAGCTTCTTTTAAAACGCCAATGCAACCTACTGGCAGCAGCACACAAGCGATTGTGGAAACTGCAATTTCTAGCGAGGATTCCAGTAAATACAAGGTTTTAGACTCTAAGTACATTACACGTAATTCGGTTTTTGAAAATATAAAGGTTGATGAAAAACGCTTTCGCGAAAGCGAAAAATTGAACAACCTGATTCTAGAAAAAAGCATTCCCGAGTTGCAACAGGCTATTGACAGGGGGCTTTTTAGTTATGAAGACTTGACCATATTTTATTTAAACAGAATTTACAAATACGACCGAAATACAGAAAATTCACTCAATGCGGTCATTGCGCTTAATCCAGAAGCCATTGCACAGGCACGTGCTCTAGACAAAAAACGTACAGCAAAAAATCGCATGCAGCAGTCTCCTTATCGACTCGAGGGAATGCCTGTTTTGTTAAAAGACAACATTAACACGGCGATTATGCCCACAACCGCAGGAGCAGCAGTATTGCAAAAAAATCAAATCACCGATGCCGACCTGGTAAAGCGATTAAAAGAAGCGGGAGCGATTATTTTAGGAAAGGCAAATTTAAGCGAGTGGGCCTATTTCTTTTGCGGCGATTGCCCAAGTGGTTACAGTGCTGTGGGTGGACAAACGTTAAATCCGTATGGGCGCAAAGTTTTTGACACCGGCGGTTCTAGCAGTGGTAGTGGTGTGGCCATGGCAGCAAACTTTGCAGTAGCTGCGGTGGGTAGCGAGACCAGTGGTAGCATATTGTCACCGTCGTCGCAAAATAGCGTGGTGGGTTTAAAACCTACGGTAGGAACCATATCGGGTGCCGGTGTTATCCCGATATCCAGTTACCTAGACACCGCAGGCCCCATGACTAGAAATGTCGTCGATAACGCAATTTTACTGCAAGCCATGGCGGTAAAGCCTGCTAATTATGTAAAGGCTGTACAAGACGCGAGTCTTAAAGATGTGCGTTTGGGTTATTTTAAACGCTATATGGAAATACCTTTATATGCAGCTGCTATGAAAGATTTGCAAGCGCAAGGAGCCACCCTGGTAGAAATGCAACCCGAGCGTTTGCGTCTAGAAGGGTTCTTAACATTACTTAATGTGGACATGATAAACGACCTGCCAGACTATTTTAATAACGCAGGTCAAACATCTTTTAAAGGTTGGGATATTAAACGCGTCATGCAGTGGAACAAGAAAGACAGTTTGCGCAGCATGCCCTATGGTCAGAAATTATTTCAAGGAATCCTGGACGAAAAAATGACAACAGCTGCCGACATTAAAGCACTTAAAGAAAGGCTTACAACCACAGCCCAAGCGCATTTAAGTGGTCTTATGAAAACCTATGATGTTGCAGGGCTTGTGTCGATAAATAATTACAATGCAGGTGAGGCCGCGGTTGCTTTTTACCCAGGCATTACCGTGCCTATGGGTTATAACGATAAACAAGAACCTATGGGGCTAACCTTTTTTGCTCCCAGCGGTGCCGAATATCAATTGTATGAATGGGCAGCCGTGTATGAAAAAGCCACAAGAAAACGCAAGCAACCAGCAAATTACGCGCGTTAATCATGGAAAATTCGTCGCCCAGGCCTTTACTTTTTACCGCACGAGGTCTCGAACTTACAACTAAGGGAATTGTTATTTATGGCGCCTTTAGCAGCGTGATAGCAATTTCTAAAATAGTATCTGATAAGATAAACATGAGCGCGATGGTCCCAGCGAGTGCGCAATACCCTATGTACGCATTACTTGGGGTTTATGTCTTAGTCATTGCGGCAAATACTATTTGTATCTTAAAGAAAAGCTTTTTTTGGGTGGTGGCTGTGGTAAGTATTGCCTTACTGCTAGCTTGCCGGTTTTATTACATAGAAGTGGCAAACTGGATGTATGAGCAGGGAATTTAGTTTCTTAGCTAGTTCGTTATGAGCTAAATAATGTTTTTTGTTTCGCTTTCGCGAAAGCGAACTATTTATCACAGCTTTACAACATAGTAATCCTAGTAAGGTGTAAATTTGCAGCCACTTATGAGAACAAAATCAAGAAAGAAAAATCGTATTAATGTAATCACACTGGGATGTTCAAAGAACGTCTATGATAGTGAGGTGCTTATGGGTCAACTTAAAGCAAGCGGTAAGGACGTGGTGCATGAAGAAGAAGGGAATATTGTCGTTATTAATACTTGTGGCTTTATAGATAATGCCAAAGAGGAATCTGTAGATATGATTCTGGATTTTGTGGAGCGCAAAGCACGTGGCGAGGTAGATCAAGTGTTTGTTACAGGTTGTTTGTCTGAGCGTTACAAACCAGACTTGCAAAAAGAAATTCCCGATGTTAACCAGTATTTTGGCACGACAGAATTACCTTCTTTGCTCAAAGCGCTGGGTGCAGATTATAAGCATGAACTTATAGGAGAGCGTGTAACAATCACACCTAAAAACTATGCATATTTTAAAATTGCTGAGGGTTGCGACAGGCCTTGTAGTTTTTGCGCAATCCCGCTTATGAGGGGCAAGCACAAAAGCACACCAATAGAACACCTTGTTATTGAAGCTGAGAAACTCGCTGCAAAAGGGGTGAAAGAGCTTATTTTAATTGCGCAAGATCTGACCTATTACGGGTTGGATTTGTACAAAGAGCGTCGACTGGCAGCTCTCTTGCGTGAGCTTGTGAAAGTTGAGGGTATTGAATGGATACGCATGCATTATGCGTTCCCAACGGGATTCCCGCTAGATGTGCTCGAGGTGATGAAACAGGAGCCTAAAATATGTAAATATCTAGATATACCGTTGCAACACATAAGCACGCCTGTTTTAAAATCCATGCGTCGCGGTACAACTTTTGAAAAAACCAATGCGTTGTTAGCAAACTTCCGCAGTAGCGTGCCCGAAATGGCTATACGTACTACGCTTATTGTAGGCTATCCAGGAGAAACGCAAGAAGATTTTGATATTCTTAAGCAATGGGTTAAAGACCAGCGTTTTGACCGTATGGGTTGCTTTTCCTACAGTCACGAAGAAAATACACATGCCTACTTGCTAGAAGACGATGTTCCAGAAGATGTAAAGCAAGAAAGAGCTAACGAAATCATGGAGATTCAATCACAAATCTCGTGGGAGCTCAATCAGCAGAAAATAGGTAAAACGTTTAGGGTTATGATAGACCGCAAGCGCGGCAATCATTTTGTAGGCCGTACCGAATTTGATAGTCCCGATGTGGATAACGAGGTGCTTATAGATGCTGCTGCACACTATTTAAGTGTAGGTAGTTTTGTAGAGGTCATCATTACCGATGCCGAGGACTTTGACCTTTACGCAGTTCCTGTGTCAGTAAATAATTAATGTCAAGAAACCCGATAGATGCTATTAAAGCATTTGGAATACTGCCGCACCATAAATTGCAAACCGTAAAAACCGTAGTAATCCTATTAACATGACCGATTTTAGAGGGTAACGCAACATACCTGCGATCATACAACTCATGGAAAAGGGCAGCGGCAACAATGCGCCTACTGCTATAAGAATACCGCCCCATTTGCGTGCAAGTACTAACTGCTTTGCCATTTTTACTTCTAGATAGTTGTGTACAGATGCGATGTTCAGTGCTTTTTGCCCCAGAAAATAGGCGGTAATTCCGCCGAGATAAGAGCAGATAGCAATAATACATAAATACATCATTGGGCTGTCTGTTTTCCCGGCCCATGCAATAAATAATTCTGGCGGGATAATTCCTAAAATAGTTTCTGAAACATAGAAAAATGCAAGCACACCATAACGAGGTAAATATTCTACGGCTAGCTCGAGTGCTTTAAAAATATCAAGAAAAAAGAAATGCATGATGCCTAGCAAGACCACCACGATAATCACAGGTGGCATGCTCTTTTTTACACTGTCAATTACAAAATTATAAAAACCAGTAAGTTGGTAATATTTATGTAATCTACTAAAAGTAAATCCTTTCTTTTTTGCAATCCGCATCGTATGCATATAGGGTGTAATGTTAACTACAAAAATAACTACTTAACCGTAATGTTGACCTAAAACCGTAGACAATTATTTAGACCATATTTTATAGGATAGCGGGGTATGCAACTCTAATAAAGCCCTATTTTTGCAAATTCATTTTATTACGTGCGATTCCCAATTTATGAACCTAGAAAACGACAATTCCTTTAAATCTTTATATGACTACCAGACTCGTGATCTTGATGCTATTTTTGAGCGTATAAATGAAAAGCCTGATGATTACAACCTGCTGTATCAACTGCCTACCGGTGGTGGAAAGACGGTTATTTTTTCGGAAATCGTAAGACGTTACATCGAGCAAAAAAATAAAAAAGTTGTAATCCTTACCCACAGGATCGAGTTGTGTAAACAAACCAGCAAAATGCTCGATGGTTTTAACGTAAAAAACAAAATCATCAATTCTAAAGTAAAAGAACTGACAGATCAAAAGGATTTTATGTGTTTTGTTGCCATGGTAGAAACACTTAATAACCGCATACAAGACGACCAGCTGCAACTGGATGATATAGGCCTGGTGATTATAGACGAGGCACATTATAACAGTTTTAGAAAGTTGTTCAAGTATTTTGAGCATTGTTTTATGTTAGGTGTAACAGCAACCCCTTTAAGCTCAAATTTTAAATTACCTATGAAAGATAATTATAGGGAGCTGCTTGTGGGTGACAGCATTAGTGCGCTTGTAGAAAAGGGCTATTTATCGCAAGCAGTCACGCATACTTATGATGTGGGTTTAAGTAGTCTAACGATAGGTATGAATGGCGATTATACTGTAAAGTCCAGTGAGAAACTTTACACAAACGTTACCATGCAAGACAAGCTCTTGCAGTCGTACAACGATGTTTGTTTTGGTAAAAAGACACTTATTTTTAACAACGGTATACGCACGAGTATAGAAGTAGAGGAAACATTTAAACGCGCAGGATTAGAAATTAGACATTTAGATAATACAAACACTAAAGAAGAGCGAAAAGCAATTTTGCGATGGTTTAAAAATAAACCAGATGCAATTTTAACCTCAGTAAGTATCTTAACCACAGGATTTGATGAGCCTAGTGTGGAATGTATTATCCTAAATCGCGCAACAAAGTCACTAACGCTTTATTATCAAATGATAGGTAGAGGCTCGCGTGTTTACAAAGACAGAAACGAATTTCAAGTCATCGATTTAGGAAATAACGTGGCGCGTTTTGGATTGTGGAACGAACCTGTTGATTGGCAACAAGTATTTAGATCTCCAGATTTTTATGTTGAAAACATTGTCTCTGATGAAGAGATAGAGCGCAATTTTGTCTATAAAATGCCACCAGATGTAAAAGCAGAGTTTCCTAATACCAAAGACTTTTCGTTTGATGTAAGAGGTGCCTACAATAAGGCAATAAAAGAAAATAGAAAGTCTAAAGATGTGCTCGACGAGTCCCTAGCACAGCATGTAAAAATGTGTGTAGAAAACAGCGAGGATGTTTTTGATGCGCGTATTCTTGCAAAACTTCTTAAAGACGATATTAAAGATCGCATACGCAGGTACTCCTACTGTATTATCAATAACACAAGTAATTATAAGGACTGGTTAGAAGAGGATTATTACCGCCGTTTACGACTTGCGATACAACAAGAGTTTGCTGGCGTAGAAAATAATTAGTGTTTGTGCGGTAAAAACCGCGTTAGAAAAGTTTGCGCGGCAACCTATATTCACAGAAACGATATTCTTTACGCGACCTGTTAGATCAAACGACCTTAGTTAGAATCATTCTCCAGTTGAAAACCCGTTTTTTCGGCGATGGTGTATCGTTGGGCTTGTGTGCCATTTTTTAATATAAGCTCTCCTAGAAATCCAGCCATAAAAAATAAAGAGCCCAGGATCATTGTCGTTAAAGCTATAAAAAACCACGGGTTATTAGTTACTAGGGTGTACGGTAAATCGTTTGCCATTTTGTAAAGCTTGTTGCCGCCCACATAACCAGCTGTGAGTACTCCTAAAAAAAACATGATAACACCCAGACTACCGAAAAAGTGCATGGGTCGCTTGCCATAACGGCTTATAAAAGCAATGGTAATAAGGTCTAAAAAGCCATGGATAAAACGGTCATAACCAAATTTTGTCGTACCATATTTGCGAGCCTGATGCGCCACCTCTTTTTGGGTGATTTTTTTGAATCCTGCATTTTTTGCGAGCAGCGGTATGTATCGATGCATCTCGCCATGCACATCTATATTTTTTATTACGTCTCGTTTATAAGCTTTAAGGCCGCAATTAAAATCATTCAGTTTTAGGCCACTTGTTTTACGCGCTGCCCAATTAAATAGTTTACTAGGTAAATTTTTACTTAAAACAGCATCATATCTTTTTCTTTTCCAGCCACTTACCAGGTCATAGTGTTCGTTTTGTATAAGATGATACAGCGCCGGAATCTCCTCTGGGCTATCCTGTAAATCGGCATCCATGGTAATAACTACGTTCCCTTTTGCAGCAGCAAAACCTGCGTGCAAAGCTTGTGATTTCCCAAAATTTGTTTGAAAACGTATCGATTTTATGTGTTTATGCTTTCGCGAAAGCGTACTTAATACATCCCAGCTGCTATCGGTACTGCCATCGTCTATAAAAATAATTTCATAGGACAACGAGCCATTGGATAAAACCTGGTCGATCCACGTTTGCAGTTCTGCGAGGGATTCGGTTTCATTGTATAAAGGTATGACTAGGGATAAATCGAGCATATTATTGAAAGGTCATGGGCTCGTCTTTGCGTATAATTGCAGCGCTTATAAGGCCACCCACGGTGTACATAAAAATGCTTAAGATAACGCTAAAAAATAAGTTTAAAGGATTGTAGGTGTTTCCATTTTCTGTAGCGGCTTCCATCATGGCTTCAGTTCCGGCTTCTTCCATGACGTTTTCTTGTCCCATCATCCCAAATACTTTGCCCACCATCTCCATAGATTGTTCTATTGCTAGTCTTGTAACTTCTTTGTTTGCCGCGGGATCAAAAACATTAAATATTAAAAAAGCGACAATTCCATACCCAAAAATAACAATGAGAATTGTGACCATATACACCTGTAATGTATATGTAAAGTCTAGAAAGCCACCATTGGCTTTACGAGCTGCTAATTGTGAGAGTATGCCCAAGACGTAAATTATGATGGGTATAAGCAGTCCTAAAATGGGGTTGATAAGTAATTTTAAATTTACCTGCCAACCGATGATGAGGTATAAACTATAAATACCTAATCCTATAAGGCCGTACTTGAGTCCGATTTTGTTGAGCATGTTGTAAAGTTATGATGTTGTTCTTACGTTTTTTATGAAAAAGCCTGTTAATATTCCTAGAGCGGTATAAAGCAGTGTTTTTGATGCTGTGGCTATTAAATAAGATTGAGCCGAGAACTCGAGACCTTTAAAAACACCGCTAGACGCTGCGCTGTTAGGGTTTTGTTGTTGCACGGCTGCGGTAATCTCGTTCACTATTGTTTGTGCTGCTGGATCTATTTTTACAAAAATCAAATAGTTGATTATACCCTCGGTAACAAAAAATAGCACCACTACAATGAAATAGGCGAGTACACACTGCTTTAGGGTGATGGCATTTTTAAGTTTTCGTTTTGCAAGTAGTTGGGAAAGGACTCCCATTAATAATGGTGTAACAAGTGTAATAACAGCCATCCAGCCACTTTGATACATTTGGTACTGCCATATTGCAATATAACACGATGCGGCAATGATCGCCGCAATAACACCTAATAGCGCAGACTGCTTTTTAATCTGGTCTTCCAAATTGTTGTTTTTTACAATACCACGCAAAGATATAAATTTTAACACCTTAAGAAATGGTAAAAAATTGTGTTTTAAATCTTAATATAGTTGTATGCTAAGTAAAAAGAATTAAATTTGCACCCGCTAAAAGAACAAGTTAACGATCATGCAAAAAGAAATTCACCCTAAAGAATATAGACTAGTAGCTTTTAAAGACATGTCTAACGACGAGATTTTTATTACTAAGTCTACTGCAAATACAAAAGATACGCTGGATATAGATGGTGTAGAGTACCCACTTATTAAACTAGAGATCTCTCGCACTTCTCATCCTTTTTATACAGGAACTAACAAACTTATCGACACTGCTGGTCGTATTGATAAATTCAAGAACAAATACGCAAAGTTTAGTAAATAAAACGTTTCACTTTTTATAAGAAAGCCTCGTGAAAAACGAGGCTTTTTTTATGCCTTTAAATCAAAGGCTTTTAAATACAGGTGTTGTTCTAGGTTATGTTTAGCTAGTAAGCATCTGCAAAATCTGCAAAACAAAAAAAAAGCCTTTGTGTGGTGCAAAGGCTTCTCTCTTTAAGTAAATACCTATAAACTAATTACGGTAGCAATACATTATCAATAGCGTGTACAACACCATTTGTAGCTGTCACATCGGTTACCAACACATTCGTTACTCGGCCATTTGCGTCGGTAATACGCACACCGTTTGTAGTGTTAATGGTAAATGAGGTACCTGTGTTAGCGGTGTTAACAACCAGCCCATTTGTAATGGCTGCTGCACGAACTGCGCCTGGAGCAACATGATAGGTAAGCACAGCAGTTAAGTTAGGTAATGCTAAAATATCTTGTATGCTAGAAATGTTATCGTTAGGATCAGCATCTATAAGTGCTTGAAACGAAGAGTTAAGCGGTGCAAATACGGTAAATGGACCTGCACTACTTACGGTAGCTACAAGGCTTTGTTGACCCAAAGCAGCAACTAGGCTAGAAAAATTTGGGTTTGCAACAGCTAGGGTTGTGATGGTAGGTAGTGCGATTACTTCATCCACGATGTGAATGATGCCGTTTAGGGCCTCATTGTCTGCGCTTGTTACTTCTGGTCCACCATTTAAGACCACACCAGCTCTTATGTCCACATAAAGGTCTAAGAAGTTACCAGTGCTATTGGTTGCATTTGTTTTTACGTAGCCATTAGTTAAAGCAGTAGACGCAACGCTGCCTGTTACCACGTGGTTAAGCAAGGTGTTTCTTAAAACATCCACGGGTACTGCTTCTAAATTTGCAAAACCATTTGCCTGTAAAAAGGCACTGAAAGCGGCATTTGTTGGCGCAAATACGGTAAATGGACCTGCACCATTTAATGTGCTAGTTAAGTCTGCTCTATCCAAAGCAGCTTTAAGACTTGAAAAGTTAGCATTGCCAGCTACTACTGCTGCAATGGTAGGTTCTGCAGTTATGGTGTTGTCATCGTCATCACACGATACAGCACTTAAGGTAATAACTGCTAAAAATAGTGTTTTGATTAAAAAATTTGTCTTTTTCATGATTTGGGATTTATTGTTTTTGCAAAGATGAATCCTACCTCTTGTTTTTTTGTTTAACTCTTTGTTAAAAATAATAAACAAAATGTTAAATAGACAAACGCTTGTTGGCCATAGCCTAAATCGACTGTAGCGTGATTAGCGCATTTCACAAATCATGTATTTTTGCATCATGGCAAAAGTAGTAGTTGGGCTTTCGGGTGGTGTGGACTCCAGTGTTGCAGCATATTTGTTACAACAACAGGGACACGAGGTTATAGGCTTGTTTATGAAAAACTGGCATGACGACAGCGTTACTATAAGTGACGAGTGTCCATGGTTAGATGATTCTAACGACGCCATGCTCGTGGCAGATAAACTAGGTATTCCCTTTCAAACAGTGGATTTAAGTGAACAATATAAGGAGCGCATCGTTAATTATATGTTTGCCGAGTACGCAAGTGGTCGTACCCCTAATCCCGATGTGTTGTGTAATCGTGAGATAAAGTTTGATGTTTTTATGGATATTGCGATGTCACTAGGTGCGGATTTTGTTGCTACAGGTCACTATTGCCAAAAACGTACCGAAATTATCGATGGTAAGGAAATTCACAGTCTTGTCGCTGGTGCCGACCCCAACAAGGATCAAAGTTACTTTTTATGCCAGGTATCACACCAACAACTGGCACGCACCCTTTTTCCTATTGGCCACTTGCAAAAATATCAAGTTCGAGAAATCGCTGCTAGCCAAAACCTTGTCACCGCCGGTAAAAAAGATTCACAGGGTCTGTGCTTTATAGGTAAAGTGCGACTTCCAGAATTTTTACAACAACAATTACAACCTAAAGAAGGAGATGTTGTGGAAATTCCTGCTGGTGTAAGCCTTGCAAAAAGACAGGTAGAGAGCAGCGAGTCTGTGTGGAGTTCGCTTTCGCGAAAGCTTACATACACACCCCAAGAAGGTAAAAAAGTAGGCACACATATAGGAGCACATTATTTTACACGTGGGCAGCGCAAAGGTTTAGGCGTAGGGGGCATGGTCGAGCCACTATTTGTTATAGAGACCGATGTTATCACAAACACCATTTATGTTGGACAAGGAAGCACACATCCTGGCTTACTCGCTCGTGGACTGTTTGTGCATGCAAGTGAGGTGCACTGGATACGCCCAGATGTAGCGTTAGAGGCAGGACAATCTATGCCCGTTATGGCTCGTATACGATACAGGCAAGCGCTACAGCCAGCAACACTGCATTGCGAGGAGCATGGAACGTATGTCATTTTTGAACAAGAACAAAGTGCAATATCACCAGGGCAGTTTGTCGCGTGGTATTTAAATGACGTTTGCTTGGGTTCGGGGGTGATCTCCTAATTAAAAACAATCCTAGGTGCTTCACGATTTTACTGTTTATTTGTGAGTTCTATGGATGTATCAAGCAGATATATTCGGTGAGCGTGCGTGGCGTTTCAACGAGTATTTATGTTTATATCATTCGATTAGTTAATTTGCAGGGTATTACAAAATGTTCTCGATTAAACCTAACTCATTGATTAAAAGCCATGTTTAAACCCGATTAGCATGTATTTGCAGTTTTATTGCAACATTGCGACTTTGGTTCTTCAAAAGTTTTCCAGTCCGTACCTTTATCTGTTTTAAAAATACAATCTTAGGCAATGACAAAAAACAGTATTTGCGAGTTGTTTAACATACAATACCCCATCATACAAGGCGGTATGATTTGGGCCAGTGGCTACAAACTTGTTAGCGCTGTTTCTAATGCTGGTGGTTTGGGACTGCTGGGTGCAGGCAGCATGTATCCACAAGTTTTACGACAACATATTCAAAAAACCAAAGCCCAGACAAACAAGCCCTATGGTGTTAACGTACCCTTATTATACAGCGATTTAGATGAAATTCTAGATATAATCTTAGAAGAAAAAGTACCGATAGTATTCACCAGTGCAGGCAATCCCAAAACGTACACCCAAAAACTAAAAAGTGCAGGTATTACAGTTGTGCACGTGGTAAGTTCGGTAAAATTTGCATTAAAGGCACAGGATGCAGGCGTAGATGCTGTGGTGGCCGAAGGTTTTGAAGCTGGCGGTCACAATGGACGGGAAGAGACAACTACATTTACCCTAATTCCTATGGTAAAAGAACAAATAGGTATACCACTTATCGCAGCTGGTGGTATTGCTACAGGACGCGGTATGCTTGCAGCCATGACGCTAGGTGCCGATGCTGTACAAGTAGGAAGCCGTTTTGTGGCCACTAACGAGGCGAGCAGCCATAGTGCATTTAAAGAAGCCGTAGTACAGGCGCAAGAAGGGGATACGCACCTCACTTTAAAAGAGTTGGCCCCAGTGCGTATGTTGCGCAATAAATTTTGGAACGACGTACAAGAGTTGTACAAAATTGCTCCATCACCACAGCAACTCAAAGATCTTTTAGGAAGAGCACGCGCAAAAAAAGGCATGTTTGAAGGTGATTTAATAGAAGGAGAGCTAGAAATAGGACAAATTGCCGGCCTGATAAAAGATATCATTCCAGCCGCGCGAGTCGTTGAAAATATGATTAACGAGTATGAGCTTGCCAGGCAAGAAATGCTCTTAAAATCGTTACATGGCTAGAGTACAAACAGCGCAAGAAGAGCAATGGAATGTTATCACGCATGGTGTGGGCTTTATCGTCATGTTGATAGGTTTATGTTGGCTTTTTATAACCGCACAAACGACCAGACCTTATGTGATTTTAAGTATTGCGGTTTATGGCTTTTGCCAGTTGTTTATGTTAGGAGCATCTACCACATACCATTATGTTACTAAAAGCAACTTGAAAATAACCTTGCGCAAATGTGACCATATAGCCATTTATTGTTCGATTGCAGGGACGTACACGCCTGTGTGTTTGCTCGTTCTTAAGGAGTCAAATGGGTTGCTTATTCTTGCGGCAGTCTGGGGAATTGCGCTTTTTGGATTGATTTGGAAATTGTTTTTAACGGGTAAATATGAGTCCTTCTCATCATTACTTTATCTAGCGATGGGATGGCTTATCATGCTAGATTTAGGCAGTTTACGATTGCTTTTTACAGATTCTATGATGTTTTGGTTAGCTGCGGGCGGTGCTTTTTTTACCGTTGGTATTGTTTTCTATGCGTGGAATAAGCTGTATTTTAACCATGTAATCTGGCATTTATTTGTTTTAGGTGGTAGTACCAGTCACTTTATCATGGTATCGCACTTGGTGGTGTAGTGACAGTTTTCGCAAAATCTATTCTGTAAATGCTAACTTTGGTTGTTTACAATTTTCTAAAAACGCCTGTTTATCGCAAGCGATTGCAATGTTATAAGTTGCATCGTTTTTAAGGGAGTTCGCTTTCGCGAAAGCGAACAAAATACAATCCCAGCATTACAGCATAAAACCCAGTGCAGCACCTAGTAACATGATTCCTATTTTTGCGGCGTTAAATTTATGAGCCTCGCTAGATTCTAAAATCAGGGTTGTAGAAACGTGAAGGATAATTCCCGCAACTACCGCTTTAATGGGCAGCATTATCGATGCTGCTAATTGAAGATTGCTCGCGACAATGCGGCCTAAAGGTGACATGGCAGCAAATACGAGCATCACGAGAATTGTTTTAAGCTTACCCACGCCGCTCATAATCATAAACGAGGCAACAATAAAGGCTATAGGCAATTTGTGTACAGCGATACCATAAACCATGCTCATGTTGTCTTGCAAAGGCATTCCTTCTAAAAATGCGTGGATGCATAAACTTATAAATAAAGCGACCGTGACATCTTTTTTGTCAGGGGTGGTATGAACGTGTCCATGTTCGGCTCCCTTAGAAAAAAACTCGAGAACGATTTGTAAAAAAACACCTGTGACCAGAAACATACCCATATATTTTGCTCCAGAGGTATATATTTCAGGAAGAAATTCGGACGCGACTGCGCTTAATAAAAACGCTCCCGAAAATGCGAGTAGTAATTTAATTCTAGAACTGGACTGCGGTTTAAGCACTAACGCTGCAAAAAGCCCTAATAGCGCTGCGAGTAGAGGTAAAAGAATATTCATAGGTTAGGGTGGTTGTGGTTCTTATCGGGATGAGCGAATAGGTCACGCATTTGTGTACTTGTAGACAGCTTTATGTTTTTTTATAATGGTGTATTTAAAGTATGATTTATCTATTTTTTAAGAACCATGATTAGTCTATCAGAATTTTCAATGTCATACGGTTCTAGATTATAATTGCCGTAACACGCAGTGAGCTGCAAACCAGCCTCATTAAAATAGTGCGTGAATTGTGTGAGTGTTAACGCGTGAACGCGTTCGGTAAAATGATACTTGTGACCATCGTCCATAAATGAAATTTCTTTGTAAATGTGATTATTTTCTAAATAGCGCTTTTGCAAGAATGTGATGCCTTGTTTAATTTTGGTGTCTAGTGGTATAAGGTTTTTAATAACTTTAGGCACATTCATAAAATCGATGACTGCACATCCATCCTCTTTAAGATTTTCTTTTATGGCTTTTATGGTTTGCAGATTTTCATTTTCGTGTTCAAAATAACCAAAACTCGTAAACAAATTAAATACAGCGTCAAATTGCTGTTTATAAGGCATCACCATGTTGTGTACGTCAAATTTTATTTGCGCAGGATATAAACCCTCTAATAATTTGTTGGGAATTGCATTTGTACTTTCTTGCGTCATCTCACGCAGTGTCGATTGTGCATAAGCGATACTGCTGGGACTTAGGTCTATGCCAGTAACGTCATACCCCAGTGTGTTTAAGAAAAAACTGTGCCTACCACGACCACAGGCAAGGTCTAGAACGCTTGCTCCTTTTTTTAGGTTTAAACTAGCGGTAAGTTTTTCCATGAACATGCGCGCCTCGTCATAGTCACGGTCGCGATACAAGATATGGTAATAAGGTGTGTCAAACCAGCTTGCGAACCACTCATCTACCTGTGTATTCTTACTCATAGCTTGCAAAAATACCTTAATTTTGCGACCCAAACCCGTTTTGAATGTCTCAAAATTTTACAATGATTGCCAAGACCTTATTTGGTCTTGAGGATGTGCTAGCACAGGAGCTCAAAGAATTAGGAGCTCAAGAAATTAAACCAGGTGTGCGCATGGTAAGTTTTAGTGGTGATCAGGGTTTTATGTACAAGGCAAATATGATGCTGCGCACTGCAATACGCATATTAAAGCCTATTTATTCTTTTAGAGCACGTAATGAGGTGGATTTATACGACGGTATTTATCAGTTTGACTGGTCACAGTATCTTACACCGCATGACACCATTGCTGTACATGGCACGGTTGCCTCGCAATATTTTAATCACAGTCAGTACATTGCACTTAAGACTAAAGATGCCATTGTAGACCAACTGCGCAATAAAACAGGGCGCCGTCCAGATGTGGATAAATTGCACCCGGATTTAAGAATATCGGTGCATGTAAATGATCAAACGGTCGATGTTTCCATAGATTCTAGCGGTGATCCTTTGTTTAAGAGGGGTTACCGTGACAAAACAAATGTGGCGCCTTTAAATGAGGTGCTTGCTGCGGGTATCATTTTGTTAAGTGGATGGGATAAAAAGCAAACGCTTATAGACCCCATGTGTGGTAGTGGTACACTAGCTATAGAAGCGGCCATGATTGCCACAAATATTCCGCCTAATATAAACCGTAAGGAATTCGGTTTTGAGAAATGGCCAGATTATAATCATGATTTATTTGAAACCATACAGCACAGTGTCCTTAAAAAAGTTACTGACTTTACGGGGAAAATTATCGCAAGAGATATGGATGGTTATACGCTAGAAAAGGCAAAGGAAAATATAAGCAATGCAAACCTGAGTGAGTTTATAACCCTAGAAAAGGGAGATTTTTTTAGAGATTTTCAAAGTGCTGGTGATGCCTTTCTTTTATTTAACCCACCCTATGACGAGCGTATATCGATAGAAATGGAAACTTTTTACAAAGCGATAGGCGATGCGTTAAAACAACGATATTCTGGTTCAACAGCGTGGATGATTACAGGGAACCTAGAAGCTTTAAAGCATGTAGGTTTAAGGCCGTCTCGTAAAATCCAATTATTTAATGGGAAGTTAGAATCTAAATTGGTACGGTATGATTTGTATCGCGGTACAAAGAAAATACACAAAATCATAGCAAACGAAAAGTAGTAACGAGCGTTTTTTGTGTTAAGTTCTTATTGCTTAAGGTACTTTAATCGTTACCACAATGTGTGTCAACATGCTCACTTTTCAAGTATGCTTCTAATTTGAGTTCATTTTTAATGTACTTATCGTTTCAAAGAAAAGTGCCCTTTCACATTGTAGTCGCCCCTAGAGTCTTTTATTTCTAAAGTAAACCAATAGTCAGACGATGGCATCGGGTTCCCTATGTACGTACCATCCCATCCAGGGGAGTCTTTTCCAAATGTTTTTAGAAGTTTTCCATACCTGTCAAAGATGTAAAAAATTGCATTTTCAAAGGTATCTATGTCATCCACTTGCCAGAAGTCGTTATACCCATCGGCGTTTGGGGTAAAAAATCTCGGGTAATCAATAATTAAGACCCGCTGTGGTGGAGTAGCTGCGCACCCGTTAATATCAATTACTTGCACGTCGTGATAACCAGCTCTTACGTTAGTAAAAATATTGCTGCGTTGTGGTGTGCCATTATCTAGAATGTATAAATAGTCGCCTATACCATTGACGTTAACGGCGATCGTGTTAGGATTGTCAAAGTTTGTCGAGGCGATAAAATCTATTTGGGCAGTACTGGATTGACGTACAAGTATTTGCGCTCTAAACGACGTGCAGCTATTTGGACTTACCAACGTGACAAAATATGTTCCTGGCGTGTTTACCCGTATACTAGGAGTTGTTTCTCCTGTCGACCATAAGTAGGTTTCTCCTGGTTCTCCCGTGCTCGCACTTATGTCTATGAACTCGTCACAAATGACATAAAAATCGTTCACTGGCGGTAGCGGTAAAGGGTTTATAGTGACGTTAAAGGAGCCTATACTGACACAGCCTAAAGAATTTTCGGTAAGTCTTACAAAGTAGGTTGTTCCATTAGTAGTTACTATTGGGTTGGTAATCTGGTTTGTGTTTGCAATAGCGTCATTTTCGTTACGGAAGTATGAAACGGTATGGGTAGAAGTGGCTTCTAGACTGCTTATTAATCCACTATTTTGTGTTAAGTCCACTCTTAAAAACCCATCATAATCGTCATCGCAAAATGTTAAGTCATAACTGCCGGCGGCGGGTAACTGTGGCAATTCCTCAATAACAAGAGCAAAAGATGTGGTTGTATTGCAGCCTGTTGAGGTGTCTTCTAGTCTCGCAAATAAAGTGGTTCTTGAACTTGTGTAACGGTAAGGTACAGGAAGTTCATTTGTTTGACTTTGAGCGTCAATCAAACTACCGTAGTACGAAATATCGACGTTTTGGGGAAATGGGTCTATAAAAAGGTTATTCGCTTGATTAAGGTCAACCTCGTTGAGTGGGTTCTCACATATTTTAAATTCGTTCACTACTGTAAATGCAGGTGGTAAACTGACCTGTAATTCTACGGGTGAAAGTGCATAACAGTCAGATATGGTATTGTAAAGCCGTAAAAAAACAGTTTGCGGATTTTGTGTATTCGTAAAATTACTGGTATTGACGACACTATTTGCACCAGAGTTAGCATCGGCTAGTGAACTGTGCCACGTGATAATTGAATTAAAAGGCCTGTCTCCTACAATGGAGCGTTGTAAAATGCTTAGGTTAAAAATGTTAAACCCATCTAGATCATCGTCACATCGCTCTAATGGAGCAATAATATTTACTTGCGGTATAGGTATCACGCTCAGGGTTAGTGGCTCGAGTAAAAAACAACCTTGGTCAGTTTCAATCCTAGCGACTATTGTTTGTGGGTTTGTAATGTTGTTATATACTATGGGGAGCTGATTTGTGCGGGCTGTTGCGTCCGCAGTGTTTAAGTAAAATGTAACCAAGAGGTTATTAGATACACCAGCGGTAATTTCGTCAATAGTGGGCTGTAAATCAAAAGGGACAAAACCATCTTCGTCATCGTCACAACTTTCTACAATATCTGACGGAGCATTGTAAACAGGAAGCTCTCCAACTTCTATCTCAAAACTTGAAGTTCCAAAACAAGAGATGTCGCTTATGTTTTCTACACGCACATAGATGGTTTGTGGAGACGTTAAATTGATGTAAGGAGCAACAGCATCTATTTCGTTTACACGATTAGCAGCATCTTGCGGAGTTTCATAATACGAAACAACTTTTCCAGTTTGCCCATTCAGTATTTCCAGGTCTTTGGTTTCTAGAAAGAATGGTTCAAAGCCATCACCATCTGTTTCGCAAACTACATACTTAGAAATTGAAGGAAAGTTGGGTAGTGTGTTTACAATTATAGATTGATTTACAATGTTAAAACAGCCATTTGTGTTGCTTTCAACTCTTACCAAAACTGTTTGGGTAGAAGCATTATAATTTGTTGGATTGGTAATTCGATTTGCATTTGCTGTTGCATTTTGAAGTGACGTGTGATAGCTAATGGTAACATTAGGTGCTGCCGTGATTTGGCTTTCTTGTAATGTCAAATCCACAATAAAAAATCCATCACCGTCATTATCACAAATTATTATAGGTGAAGGTTCGGTGGTTTCAGGTCCGGCTAACACACTGATATTTATAGGTTGAGTATCCGAGCAACCTTCTGGATTTGTTACTTGTGCCCACAACGTGAATGTAGGGGTCGTATTTGTAAATGTGGTTATGGGGTTTAGGAATTCTTCGGCATCTTGTCGTGACGCGAAATATTGTACCATATAATTAGCCCCAAAGGATCCACGAGCAACAGCGTCAAAAACATTTAATTGAATGGTCGTAATCTGGTCCGAATCATTGTCACAAAATGTTTGATCGGGGATTGCGGGCAGGGTGAAATTAGGCGCCACAATAAAGGTAAAGTCTGCGATTTCAGAACACCTGGAATTCTCCAGCCGCACCCAGATGGTTTGTGGGTTTGTTGTACTTAAATAAGGCAGGTTTACGTCCAGTCTGTTAATGTCTGCAATTTGATCGGCTTCGGTCGCATAAAAATAAACTTGAATACCTAAAAGGCCATTTAAAATACGGTCTGTTATTCTTATTATATCGATAGGCTCAACTCCGTCATTTGAGGCATCATCGCATACTGTAATATCATTTAAGACGGTAGCATCTAGTAAGTAATTTGTCCATAATCTTATTCTACCTACACTAGGGCATCCATTGGGTGTTAAAATTCTAATATAGACATCCTGCACGCTTCTAACGGTATTGCGGAATGAAGAAGGATTTGCAATCGGGTTTGTGCCATTTTGAGCTTCTTGTTGGGTTATATGGTAACTTACTGTAAAGTTGGTAAGTCCGGTTGTAAACTGCGCTTCAACACTTGTTAAATTAAAGTTTGCAAAACCGTCATAATCTTGATCACAAGCATCTATAAAAGGATTTGTTGCATTAAAGTTAATAATCTCTGTAATATTTAAGGTTACAGCACTGGTATTAATGCAGCCTGTAACAGGGTCTTCTACTCGAGCATAGATAATTTGTGGGTTTGCAATGTTTCTGTAATTAGCCGGTACTGGGGAATCACCACTTAGTGCATCGGCTCGTGTAAAATGATAGGTAATGCTGGGACCTGTGCCGTTGGGGTTTAAAAGCGCGGTAACCGCGTTAAAATCAATTTGATCAAAACCGTCTGCATCGCGATCGCATTGCGTATACGTAATATCATTAAGGGCTGGCGGTAAAATTACACGCAACACAAACGTGTCAATTGCAAAACAAGCCGAATCAAGGTCGTTTACTCGAATATAAATAACCTGATCATTTACTTGATTTGTAAAGGAATCGGGTAACGCATTTATTTGTGCGCTTGCATCTGCATTTGATGTGTAAAAATTTACCGAATAATTTCCTGCTCCTAATGCTGTAAGGATAGATGCACGGGTTTCGCTAAAATTAAAGGTTTCTAGCCCATCCCTGTTTGCTAGATCGCATAAAACGAGATCATCTACGGTAATGTCTAGTTGGTTCGGATTTATTAGCACATTAACATCATCGATAATAATACAGTTGTTAGCTCCTGACGGTACCGCGATTTCTACACGGTAATTTCCAGAGGTATCTACAAATAGTGTTGAGCTCGTTTGTGCAGGGATTAAATTCCCATTAAAAAACCACCTGTAGATGGCAAATGGGTTTGCAACATCGGCGTTTAAAGTCGTGCTTTCACAAGGAACCTGGTCGGGACCTAAGTCTACCGATGATGTGAGACTGCTACTTTCAATAAATATTGCAGTATCGGCAAGGGTGTCAAACTGGTCTGCTACTACCATTTTTAAGCTGTAAGAAACGTTTGGTGTTACATTTGCCGTTGCTGTAAGTGGTACCGTGCGTCCTTCATAATTTGTTTCACCCAGGTTTGTTCCTGCAAAAAAGGATTCGTTTTGAGCACCACACTGCCCAGCGACTGCGGGGCGCACGGTGTTAATTCCTACCGCCGTTGCAGTTCCAGGCACAATAGCTATATTTTGATAAGGTCCTGTGCTGCCTGTAGGTCTAATTAATAATGCAAAACCGTCAGAAACGTTGCACGAGAAGTCTAGTTGATATTCCTCTGAAGCCAGTATGTAATTTAAGCTTATGCGATTTGTCACGCTTATCATTTCAAATTCAATGACGGTGGCATTCACAGTGTTGGTAGTGCCTAGCGCAGTTTCAAGATCTGCATCGCCTAGCCATGCAGCAGTACCGTCGCTCAAGGTAGGACCTATAAAACCATTGCCTGCCTTTGTAACGTCACCAGTGGTTATTAAAAAACCAGCCTGAAAAGGAAAAGAGGACGCGCCTCGTGTAAAACTACCATAACTCGAGATGCCAATTACACCTCCATTATTGGTAGAACGAACATTAGAAATTTGTATACAGCTGTTGCTTAGGGCATCCTGTACAAGCGGTGCAGGGTTGTTGCTAGCTGTTGTAGAAATTTGCTGGGCATGTAACGTTATTCCTACTATACATAGCGATGATAAAAAGCACTGTTTAAGTGTTTTCAAAGTAAAATCTTTTAACATAAGTTTGTCAAAATTACAACTTAAAGTTTAATTAATTAAAGTTTTACAGGTCTTTTTAGGCAACGCTATGAAACTGTTTACATGGAAATCTTAGTTCTGTTTAAAATGTTTGTTCTTTGAACGTATGTATTTACTTTTCATTTTGCAAATGTTCACAAATTCAAAAAAAAGTACTGATTGTCATCTTATCGATTAACTTTTTTAATAGCAGTTCAAAAGCTAAAAATTTATGGTTATTCATATCTTTGAGGGCTAAAATCAAGAAAATGGCAATGAACAAAAATGGAGTACTGGGATGGGCCACACTTATAATGATTATTATAGGTACTGGACTTATTGCCCTTGCCGCATTTAGATATAGAGAGGTTGCTGGTTATGGCTTTGCAGCAGTGGGGGTTGGTTTTTATGCCGTTGCATGGGTTTTTAATGCACTTAAAGGCCGCGTTTAGTCATGGAGTCTATTTATTTTAAAGATCAGGGCAGCCGCAACTTTAAAATTTTAATCTTTGCAGCCATTATATTTGCAATAGTTGCCATTATACTTTTTTACTTAGAAACGCCATCGCAATTGTCTTTAACTGCTGCTGGTTTAAGTGTCACGTTGTTTGCCTTTACAGGAATCGATAACTTTAAGCACACAAATTTAGTAAACCACGATAACCAGTCGGCAACTGTAAAATTATTGGGTCGTAAAACTTTTGGTTTCCGTTTCAAAGCAGTAAAAAAGGTAAGTCTTTTAGAAAAAGGATTGCTTATAGAAGTGGATGGTCAGGAGCCTATTACGCTTTCGCGAAAGCGTTACAAAGAACAATCATTAATAGAATTTAAAAATTTAATTCATAAATATCAATAATCCATGAGTGACGATAAACAAGTTATTTTTTCTATGTCACGTCTATCAAAGACGTATCAAAGTACTGGAAAACAAGTTCTTAAAAATATACACCTAAGTTTCTTTTATGGTGCCAAGATAGGAATCTTAGGTCTTAATGGCTCGGGTAAATCGTCGCTGTTAAAAATTATAGCGGGAGTTGATAAAAATTACCAGGGTGATATTCACTTTTTGCCCGGCTATAAAGTCGGTTATCTAGAGCAAGAGCCACAACTAGATGACGAGAAAACGGTCATAGAAATTGTGCGCGAGGGTGTAGCCGAAACGGTTGCTGTACTAGACGAATACAATAAAATAAACGATGATTTTGGTTTGCCCGAGGTTTATGAAGATGCAGATAAAATGCAAAAACTCATGGATCGACAGGCAGATTTGCAAGACAAAATAGACGCACTAAACGCATGGGAACTAGATACTAAGTTAGAAATTGCGATGGACGCCCTGCGCACTCCACCTAGCGATGCCTCGATAAAAAACCTGTCTGGTGGTGAAAAACGCCGCGTTGCGTTGTGTCGATTGCTGCTACAAGAGCCAGACATTTTACTATTGGACGAGCCTACAAACCACCTCGATGCCGAGTCTGTGCTGTGGTTAGAGCAGCACCTTGCACAATATAAAGGTACCGTGATCGCTGTAACACACGACCGTTATTTCTTAGATAACGTTGCTGGCTGGATTCTAGAATTAGACAGGGGCGAGGGCATACCGTGGAAAGGCAACTATTCCAGCTGGTTAGAGCAAAAAAGTGACCGACTTGCCAAAGAAGAGAAGTCCGAATCTAAACGACGCAAAACCCTACAGCGGGAGCTAGAATGGGTGCGGCAAGGTGCAAAAGGACGACAAACTAAACAAAAAGCACGTTTAAGTTCTTATGATAAATTGCTTAACGAGGACCAAAAAGTAAAAGAAGAGAAACTAGAATTGTACATTCCCAACGGCCCGCGTTTAGGAACAAGTGTTATCGATGCAAAGGACGTGAGTAAAGCATTTGGCGATAAGTTGTTGTACGAAGATTTGAATTTTACCCTGCCACAAAACGGTATTGTAGGTATCATAGGTCCTAACGGTGCTGGTAAAACCACCATTTTTAAAATGATTATGGGGCAAGAGACACCAGATGCTGGCAGCTTTACCGTGGGTGATACTGTAAAACTAGCCTATGTAGACCAGACGCATAGCAACATAGACCCAGAAAAAACGATTTGGGAGAACTTTGCCGATGCACAAGAAATGATCATGATGAGCGGTCGCATGGTAAATTCTAGGGCTTATTTAAGCCGTTTTAACTTTTCGGGCGCTGAACAAAATAAAAAAGTAAGCGCACTATCAGGTGGCGAGCGCAACCGCCTGCACCTGGCCATGACGCTTAAAGAAGAGGGAAATGTCTTGCTGCTAGACGAACCTACTAACGACCTGGATGTAAACACACTGCGAGCGCTAGAAGAAGGCTTGGATAATTTTGCTGGTTGCGCTGTGATCATTTCACACGACCGCTGGTTTTTAGACAGGGTTTGTACCCACATCATTGCTTTTGAAGGCGATTCTCAAATCTATTCTTTTGAGGGTAGCTTTACCGAATATGAGGAGAATAAACGCAAGCGATTGGGTGATGTAACGCCAAAACGTTTACGATACAAAAAACTGACTCGGGATTAACTACCAGTTTTTTACAATAATCTGATAGGGATTTGTTTGCGCAAGTAGCGAACTGTTTTTTACTTTTATTTTGCGTTATGATGATTTTTTAAAAAACATAACACGGCTGCATTGTTGAAATTTTGAAAAACGAGGCGCTTTCGCGAAAGCGAAATTTATAGAACAATAAACAGTCCCAGCTATACAGGTAATTAGCAAGCGCTGGGTGGGCTACTCGTAAATAATTACTTTCTTTAAAGGTATATGAATTTCGGTGCGCAGGGCGGCGGGACTTTTTACCTTTGATGGATTGTTTAAATATAACTCATAGGGTGCCAGTCCAGATTTTTCAAGTCGCTCGTCTACTACAAAACGCTCGGCCCGTTCTAGTGCCTCAGGTAAATTTTTATAATCGCCAGTAAGTAAAACGACCGCATCGTCACTTGCCGGTTTATAACTGCAGGTAATGTCCATGTTGTCGGGGTCTTGGTTAGGACAAATAGGCACTGGTATAGCCACCCTAAAAATCACAGCCTTGTACTGCTCATCTATTTTATCATAAAACACTACAGGTTTACCAGACATAACGAGATTGTTATCGTTTATATAATCTAGTAAACGTTGTTGTTGCGTTGCGCGGGCATCGGCAAGTTTGTCCAGACTTGACGAGACTTCTATACTCAGGTAATAAGACTCGCTGGTAGCCTCTATACCTACAACATCTATTTGGTAAGCATTTGTAAGACTGTTTGCACGTTGTGCTAATGTGTTTAGACCAGCGGCATACAATGGCGTTAGTTCGTCGGTAACTTTAGAGCCTGTAAAAAAGCCTGTTATTTTTTCGGTTAGAGATTTCTCGCCTTTTTGAGTCCAGATGATGTTGTAACCGTTATCTACTTTAACCATGCGAATGGACACTGTGGCGCCCGCAATGCTCGCGTCTTTGTTATAGGTTTTTTCTAAATCTATTTGCTCGTTTGCGATGACCTTTTTTATAGTCATGGTTCCTTTACCATACCTATCTCTAAAGGTGTAATACCCGCCTTTTCCGCTGGTTATCGTTCCCATGGTAAAGGTGATACCGCGTTGGGTCAACAATGGATTCCAGTTTGTCCAGTTTTTTAAATCGCTTATTTCTTCAAAAATAATTTCTTTAGGAGCGTCGATGGTTTTGGATTGTGTGATGTTATAGGTGCCGTCTTCTAAAGAAAAATAAACCACAATTCCCACGACGAGCACAACAACGATAATAAATAAATATTTTAAAGTCTTCATATCACAAATCTAATAAACCAAAGATACACTTTTGAAAACATGTTTTCACGGCCCTACTGTTTATTGTTGAATTAGGCACAATTGAAGTTAAAATTTACAAGAAATTAAAGTTTCTTCACGGTATGTGGCGGGTGGTTAATGATTGTGGATGTAAATCGCTAGATTAGGCTGTCTACCGTTCTATAGCTTTCATACCTGTAAAAAGAAATTTCTTAGAAAGTCCCTTCTGGAAAGGATACGACACTTTCAATACCGTCTTTTCCTACCGCTGCTAAACCAAAAAAGCTGTTGTCTATCACGATACCATCCAGTGCAAAGGTAGTTACATCACCCACATAGCGGCTGTGGTCCCAAGTTGGGCTCGTTGTGTCTCGCCAGTAAATGCGATAACCTACTGCATTGTTGACTTTGTCCCAAGTAAGCTTTGCGCTCGCTTCTACAATCCCGCCTATTTTCACGCGCTGTGGTCGTGTGGGTGCCCATGCAAGTTGTGCAAGGTTAATGGCGTTTACAGCAGTTAATTTGCGCGCATAAGGAAAATTAACATACTCGATAACATCGCCATAGGCTATGCCATTTTCCACACGAATATCCTGGTGTTGTTGTGTGTAATTTTCATGTGCTTCCATAATGCGTATCCCAGGAAATCCTAAATCGGCAAAGGGTCTATGATGTCCACCACGACCGAAACGGTCTAGTCGATAAACCAGCATGGGTTTCATGTCTGGCATGTACTGCATGGTAGATCGGTAAATATATCGGGCAAGTTGTCTAGAAATGCCATCTACTTCGCCACCATAAACCCTGCGCATGTTTTTTGCGCGATCACTTTCGGTAGGGTCTGTAGGTTCTGAAAATATCCTGAATTCTCTGCTGTCGGTCACCCCATCTACACCGGTGATGTTCCCTATCATATCGTTATTAAAAAAGCCTATGACATTCCAGTTTTGTTTTTTTGCGTATGCTGCAAGACCTTTACCACCAAACAGCCCTTGTTCCTCGCCACTTAAACCTACATATACGATGGTATTGTTAAACTTACGTTTACTTAAAACCCTCGCCGCTTCTATAGTGCCCGCCATGCCGCTGGCATTGTCGTTTGCCCCGGGAGCATCGGTCGTAAAATCCATGGTGTCACTGGCTCTCGAGTCTATATCGCCGCTCATCATGACCATGTCGTTGGGGTTTGTAGTACCGCGTTGTATGGCAACAACGTTTACTACCCAGGCATCTTTTGGGATGCGGTTGCCCATGCTGGTGGTGACAAAATCACGCTGATAAAAAACTTCAAGACAGCCACCACAATCCTTTGATATCTTGTCAAATTCGGCTTTTATCCAGCGTCGTGCGGCACCTATACCGCGCGTATTGCTTACAGTGTCCGAAAAGGTATTGCGCGTACCAAAATCAGCGAGCGTACGCACGTCCTTTTCGATTCTTGCAGCGCTTGTCTCGTCTATAATCTTGTATAAATCCAGTTGGTTTGCCGATGGTACTTGGGCGACACACAGCACACTTGCTAAAAATAGTATGGGGAATAATTTCATATTTTTTTGATTAAAGATAGTGGGAATTTCGCTTTCGCGAAAGCGAACACCGCAAAAGGCATATTGTTTTAAATAGACACATCAATGTGACATTGATCTTATCGTTGTATTTCTACCTGATGTGGATACGGGATTTCTACACCTATGGCATCTAGTGTAGGTTTAAGTTCTTTTTGGATGTACCAAAATACAGACCAGTGATCCTCGGCAAGGGTATAGGGTCGCACGTGAATATCGATAGAACTGGACATATATCCCGCGACGACAATCATGGGTTCTGGGTCGGTAAGCACTTTAGGATGTGCAAGAACCATCGCTCGTAAAGCATCCATTGTTTCTTCTATATTAGAGTCATAACCCACACTTATGGTGGTGTCCACGCGCAACATACCCTCGCTAGTAAAGTTAATGATATTGCCGTTTGCCAGTGAACCGTTAGGAATAATTGCAAGTTTGTTTTGGGGGGTGAGCAGTTTTGTGCTTAAAATGTCTATTTCTTTAACGGTTCCTGTAATTCCTTGCGCCTCTATGGTATCACCTACTTTAAAATGTTTAAAAATAAGGATGAGCACGCCACCGGCAAAATTAGACAGTGACCCCTGCAATGCGAGACCTATTGCAAGTCCAACCGATGCTAGTGCTGCGGCAAACCCTGTAGTTTCTATACCCAGTGTACCAACGACCGATACTAATAAAAACACAATAAGCACCCACTTGAGCAGGTTCGTTAAAAAGGTTTGTAGCGTTGCCTCGTACTTGCGCTTTTCCATGATAATCTTAATGAGTCGCAGCGCCTTTCTTATGAGAAACATGCCGACGAGGTAAAGTATCAGCGCTTTTATAACGGGCAGACCGTAATCTAAAAGTAGTTTGTAAATAGACTCTAAATTCATGTATTGTGGTATTCTCATAATTGCAAACTTACATAGAATGCGTGGTTTTCTTTGTTATAATTGTGTGAAGTGTTTTTGTTGTTTGTAGACATGCACATGCAATGTGTTTTTACTGCCACGGGTTTCATGGTTCTTGTGTCCACACGCTAGTTAGCTATTCCATTCGGGCAAATCATGGGTCCACACTTTGTGGTCAGTCTTTTTTTGAATAACGCGCCAGTGGGCGGCATCATCAGGGGTTACTAGGGTAATAGCGGTTCCAGGATTATCGGCTCGACCGGTACGGCCTATGCGGTGTGTGTAGTCTTGTGGTGATCGTGGTAACTCATAATTGATAACCGTGGGTAGGTAAACGATGTCTATACCGCGTGCAAGTAAATCGGTTGTTACTAGGCAACGCACACCTGTTTCAGCACCATTTTTAAAGTCGCTTAGGTTTTGTTTACGTGCGCCTTGGGATTTTTTACTGTGTATGGCTTTTGATTTTATGCCATTAGTATTTAATTTATCATTGACATGTTCTACCTGATAGGTTGACGAGCAAAAGATAAGCACGTGTTGCAAATTGTGCTCTTGTAGCAAATGCCTGAGCAGTCTGCCTTTCTTTTCCCGAGTGACCCGGTAAGCTTCTTGTTTAATAAGTACGAGATCTTCTTGTGTTTCTCGGTCGATGTTAATGGTTACTGGGTTTTGCAATAATGCATCTTGCAAGATTTTTACATCACTATTTTGTGTCGCGCTAAATAGCAGGTTTTGTCTTTTAGCAGGCAGGTGTTTTAGGATGTTATCTACTTCTTCTTTAAAACCCAGCGAAAGCATTTTATCGGCCTCGTCAAGCACCAGCATAGAAACTTCCTCCAGGTGCACAGCATTTTTTTCAATTAATTCAATAAGCCGCCCTGGTGTCGCGACAAGAATATCCACGCGGTTCATGCCTTTCATTTGTGGGTTGATACTCACCCCACCATAAACAGCCATTACCAGTGGTGGTTGTTCTAGGGATTTTGCATAGGTCACCAGCACCTCGTTTACTTGCATTGCCAGCTCTCGAGTGGGTACTAAAATAAGGGCGCTTATAAATCTGTTTTTAGAAGTGGTGCCGTGTAGTTTTTGTAAAACAGGCAATGTGTAACTCAGGGTTTTCCCGCTGCCTGTTGGGGCGACGGCTGTAACATCACGGTCGTTAAGAATAGCGGGAATAGCTTGATTTTGCACCGCAGTAGGTACAAGCAATGCCTGTTTATTTAATTGCAGCAGTAATGCGTCTGTAAGTTTTAAAGTGTCAAAAGTCATACTCATGATTCGTTATGACTACAAAGGTAACCGTTTTAAAAGAGGCTTATTTTTTAATATGAATTAAGTCCCTAAAGCAAGGTGGGTGTTATCTCCCATCTTTTTTAAGTGTATCGCATTAAAAAAAGGCTAGCGTTTAACTATTGCTATGCCTAAAAAGAATCATTCACATCTTCTAGTATTTTAGCAAAGGTGTTGATAAACATGATAATACCATCCCGATGAATACCACCGGTAAAGCTTAGCTCGGTTTGCACTGCGACATCGCCCTCGTCGTCTAGATATATACGACACCAGCGGTGGTCTGCATTAAACTGGTTAATTTGTTCTAGGGTGACGCCTTCGCCTTTAAAATAAGAGGTAAGAAACAGGTCGCCATCGGGATTGACTGCGGCATTTGCGCTAAATCCATTCAGGGTAATGTCAAAAATGTTTTCTTCTAAACGTTCAAAGGCGATTTCTTCTTTTGTGAATATTTCTTGCAAACCTTTTTCATCCAGATACGTGTAAACCTCTTTGTTTTGTAGGGATTGTGCCTGGCTGTATGCACTTAAAATCAGCGCGATAGCTAGAAAAATGTTTTTGGTCGTTGGCATGTTAAATGTGAATTAGTAACGCACTAAAAGTATGTTTTTTTATCGTGAGAAAGTGATTTCTAGTTGAAAAACACATACGTCTTATGTTATTTTAAGTCAATATTTCATAAAAAACGGCTGTCTGTTGTTTTATGATGCCACCTTGTCACCTATTTGTGCGTGGTACTTTGTTTGTTATGTGCAGTTTGCTTTGTGAGAGTTCGCTTTCGCGAAAGCGTAATCATTAAAAACCAAAAATTATGTCACAACAACAAGGAACTATTAATGTTGCGGTAGAAAATATTTTCCCGCTTATCAAGAAGTTTTTATACAGCGATCACGAAATTTTCTTAAGAGAACTCGTTTCAAACGCTACCGATGCAACCCTTAAATTAAAACACCTAGCACGCATAGGCGAGGCTGGAGTAGAACTGGGCAACCAGCAAATCGAAGTAAAAATCAACAAAGAAGCAAAAACGCTTCATATTATCGACCGCGGTCTGGGAATGACCGAGGCTGAGGTACAAAAATATATCAATGATATCGCTTTTTCTGGCGCTGAAGAGTTCCTAGAAAAATACAAAGACACGGCCAAGGATAGCGGCATCATCGGGCATTTTGGATTAGGATTTTACAGCGCTTTTATGGTTGCTGACAAAGTAGAAATCATCACAAAATCCTATAAAGACGAGCCAGCTGTGCACTGGACTTGCGATGGCTCTCCTAATTATACGATAGAACCTGCTACAAAAGAAGATTATGGAACTGAAATTATTCTCCATATATCAGACGACGAAAAGGAGTTTCTAGAAGAGTCAAGAATAAAAGCGCTACTGGTTAAATACAATAAGTTCATGCCTGTGCCTATTAAATTTGGCACTAAAACGATAACACTCCCTAAACCAGAGGATGCAAAAGAAGACGATCCTGCACCGACCGAGGTGGTAGATAACATCGTAAACAACCCAACACCGGCCTGGACAAAACAACCAGCCGACCTGGTAGACGAGGACTATAAGTCATTCTATCATGAGTTGTATCCTATGCAATTTGAGGAGCCACTTTTTCATATTCACTTAAATGTAGATTACCCATTTAACCTGACGGGTATCTTATATTTCCCTAAAATGGGTGCTGATATGAATATGCAAAAAGACCGCATTCAATTATATCAAAACCAGGTTTATGTGACTGACAATGTGGAAGGTATCGTGCCTGAGTTTTTAACCATGTTGCGTGGGGTTATCGATAGCCCAGATATACCGTTAAACGTGTCACGTTCTTATTTACAAGCCGATGGTGCCGTAAAGAAAATATCCAGCTACATCACCCGCAAGGTTGCAGATAAATTGAAAAGTTTGTTTAATGAAGACCGCGCCGCGTTTGAAGAAAAGTGGAACGATATTAAAATCGTGATAGAATACGGCATGCTGAGCGAAGAAAAATTCTTTGACAAGGCCGACGCTTTTGCACTGTATCCAACAATAGATGGTGCTTACTATACATGGGACGAACTTATTGCAAAAGTAAAACCAGCCCAGACCGATAAAAACGATAGCACGGTGTTGTTGTATGCAAGCAATAAAGAAGCGCAGCATGCGTATATCGTTGCGGCTCAAGAAAGAGGGTATGAAGTGTTGTTACTAGATTCGCCTATCGTGTCGCATCTTATGCAAAAGTTAGAAGGATCTAAAGAAAAAGTACGTTTTGCACGTGTGGATGCAGATCATATAGACAATCTGATTAAGAAAGATGACGAGCAATTGTCTAAACTAGACGATGCACAAAAAGAGGCTTTACAAAAAACCATCACCGATACAATAGCCGACAGTACATTTAGTGTGCAAGTAGAAGCGATGGCGAGTGATGCTGCCCCATTTATGATTACCCAACCCGAGTTTATGCGACGCATGAAAGAAATGCAAGCAACTGGTGGCGGTGGCATGATGGGATTCGGCAATATGCCTGATATGTATAACCTGGTTGTGAATGCAAACCACGAGTTGATACAAAAATTGTTAGACACAAAAGACGAGGCTGTTCAAAAAGACCACATTCAACAAGCCGTGGATCTTGCAAAACTTTCTCAAGGCCTATTGAAGGGTGAAAAACTAACAAACTTTGTAAAACGCAGTTATGCGATGATTAACTAGTCATGTTTCTAATACTACTAAAAGCCGCTTCTTGCCACAGGAGCGGCTTTTTTTGTTTACCATGTATAGTATTAAAGTGTATCTATGCAGGCTTTAACTAATGCCTAAAATGCCTCTGCAATTCCTAGATAAAATCCGTTAACGCCTTTTCCAAAACCTACATCAAATCGCAGGTTTAGGTTTTCATCTTTATCAATCATGAATCTTGCGCCAAAACCATAGGTGGGTTTCAGGTTTTTAAATTGAAACTCGTTAACATTGTTGTAAACGTCACCTGCTCCTGCAAATCCTACCACACCCCAGCGCGAGTCTTTAAAGTTTTTGCGGTACTCGATCTGGTTAGCGAGTAAGTCGCGATCTACATACCTGCCTTATTGATACCCTCGCATGATCTCACTGCTGCCCAAAAACGCGTATTCTGAAAAAGGCAAGCCACCACGAGTTATTCGCCCTAAAAATTGAAATGCAACAATGTCATCTCGTTTTTTAAAAGGTTTAAAATAGTGTCGCACATCTAATCGAGACAGGTTAAAGGAATGTGTGCATCCTAAAAATTTTCCATAACTACCTCGTGTAAATTCGATAAACCATCCGTCTTCTGCATTTAAAAGACTGCTGCGGTTGTCATATAAAGCTGCAATTTCTCCACCTACCGATGTGGAACCATTAATCCCGTCCAACTGGTCTCTAGCGATTAGACCATTTGCGTTAAATCGGGTTTTATAGATGTGATTGTATCTAAAGCCACCGCCTATAAATAGATAGCGGTCAATCATTTGTTTTAAGAAAATAGGTTCAATAAGCAGTTGGTGATAGTCATATTGTTCTTTGGCACTAGCAGGTGTGTTATCACCAATACCATAAAACAATCTCGGATAATTTTGAAAGAGCAAATTACCCTCAATAACCCATTGTTCTTGGTTAGTAAACACTTCAAAACCCGAGAAAAAGAAGAATTGATTGTTTAAGGTGTATTGGACAGATAGTGGCATGTTTGACACGCGTGTTTCCTCGCCGCTACCGTTAAATTTGAATAAATATTTTGCGCCTGTACCAAAAGCAAAATTAGTTTCAGGAGAATAGCTTATCACAGGTGCTGCTATAAATTTTTGTAAGTAGAGGGATGTGTCTTTTTGTGCTTTGCTATAATTGGGATAAAATGTAAAAAACTCTTTAAGTTTTTCTATTTTTTGAGTTTGCGCGATGGTGGGAACACAAAACAGGAATGTGGATAAAAGCCAAATGGTTAAAAATGGAGATCGTAATTTACAAATCATCTACTGGTAAAAAGAATATGGTACAATAAACAGACTAAAGCTAGTAATATTCGCTAGTAAACAATTAAAATGCTTTTTGAAGGGACAATTTTAAGATTTAGCTCCCGCTTAAATCGGTACTTTCATAAGCTCCTGCGTCTGGTTGATTCCCTCGCGCGGTGTTTGTAATATCAAATGGTGTTGCGGTGGCAGGATTTGCTAGTGCATTAGCTGCACTATTTGCGGTGTCAATGCGCAAATCATGGGTCGTAGGGTTTTTAAATGCGGGTTCTTCGTTTAAAATACAGTTTGCATACAAACTAGGATTTGCAAAATTATAGGCAGGTAAACTGGCAAAATCACCATTGCGATCTACAAACTTTAATAGCGTGTTTTCAAACTTAAAATTAAAAGCGGACACGTTGTCGTTAAGTAAAATCACCTCGAGATTGCGGTCTCCATAAACGATACAGTTTGTAAAAAGTGCTTGCGTTAAATCTTCGGTTAAATCGGTGTTGGGAATGGTGTTGCTTAAAAAAACGGTAGGATCCTGTCTATTGCTATTGCGCCAATAGTTTGTAATCGTACAGTTATTAAATGTATAAGATCCACCTAGCCTGCCCACAAATGCACTTTGCCCCGCGTTGTTGATAACGGTGTTTTGTGCCTCGATGTTTGCAGTGGTTGCGAGCAATCCCACGTTTGCACTGTTAATGATTTTGGTATTTGCAAGTTTAAGTGTTGCACCGTTTGATGTGGGATTGTTATTATCCATGCGTATTCCTAAACTCGCATTTTTTATGGTTGCATGATTAAAAATATGGTTTTTACTACCCGACGTAAGCCATAAAGTGCCCCACTGTCCGGCAACATTTTCATACAAGGGTTCTAACCGATCGCCTTCAAAAATCACTTCATTTTCCATAGCATCGGTAGTAGACGGTAAGCCGTTTACTTGCAAGCTAGATTCATTAGACGCGATAATACCGCTGTTTGCATGAAAATGTAGTCGCGCACCAGCTTCTATGGTGAGTGTTGCATTATTAGGTATGGCGGCATATCCATAAATCACATAGGGTTTGTCCCTAGTAAGCGTCAATTCTGTAGGGTCTAGAATAAATCCAAATATTCTAATTTCCTCACCATCAGGGTCGGTTCCTAGCAATAGACTTTCGGTAACGCCTTGTGCATCGCGTTCGGGAAATAAAAAAATAGCGTCGCGCACCAGCGTGACTAATTGAACGACTTGCTCGTTTGCACCGCTGTCAAAAAGGATGGTGTCTTCATATAAAAACTCGGCACCGTTTGAAAAGTCTGTAATGTCCACGGTGGTTTCCACAAACACAAACAAACTGTCTTTGGCGAGCAATTCTATATTTTGAAAAGTTTTACCAGGAATACCATCTACAGCCAGTCGGTATTTTGAATTATCGCCTTGTGCGAGTGCGATGGTAGGGATTACAATATCGTCATTACTGTCATTATACACTTTAAAGGTGCGTGTGCTGCTGCCTATGGTAGAAAAAACGGTATCTAGAAAAACGGTGTCTTGCGAAAACCGCAAAGAGCCGGTGCTTCTCTCAAATTCAAAGTCGTTTCTACATGACGAAAAAGCGATTACAGTCGCCATGCAAACCAAAATAAAGAGATACTGTTTCATTTTAACTGGTTTCAAAAGTGATGCGCAACTGCTCAGATATGCGCACGGGCTTCCCTAGTTTATCAATACAACACCAGTCCGATGTTGTTTTTGCGAGCAACTCCATGGTGGTTTTATTATAGATTTCAATAAAACGCTCGTATCGCACATTTGTTGCTCGGCCTGTTTGGGTCTTTATAAGAATCTGGTCACCTAGAAAAGCTTCCTTTTTGTATTCAATACAGTGTTTTATCATAAACCAGTCATAGGTTTCTAGCAATTCTTTACTCGCTTTGGTCGTCCAGTGCGCGATGGCAATCTCGTTTGCCCATGTGACATAAACCACATTGTTCACGTGATTTAAATTGTCAATTTCACTTGGGACCACTGTACGTTCTAAGCTAAATACGGGTTTGTTGGGGTCAATCATTGGTTAATCGTATTTCGTACAATTGGCTCCATTTTTTTCCCGTGATATACAATTTATCATTTTCACGGTCATAGGCAATACCATTAAGCACTTGATCGTCGGCAGTGTAATTAGGTTCTTTTGAGACGATGTTTTGTAAATCTACAGCACCTTCTACAGCGCCAGACTCTGGATTGATCACTAGCAGCCCATTTTGCAAATAAACGTTTGCAAACAACTTGCCGTTGACCCATTCTAATTCATTGATTTTAGGAATGATAGACTTGTTGGTGGTCACGGTGATAAAGCTTTCCACCGCCATTGTTTTGGGGTTTATTTTGTAGATACGCGCGGTGCCGTCACTCATATATAGCGTCTTGCCATCGTTTGCAAGTCCCCAACCCTCAGCACTGTGGGTGTATTTAAAATCGTCTATTTTATTAAGGTTCATGTCATAAATAAAACCATAACCAGACCGGTAGGTAAGTTGATAAATTTTATCATTTAAAACAGTCAGACCCTCGCTAAAAATGTGCAGCGGCTGCTCGGTTTTTTTGATTGTTTCCCCGGTTTCAAGATTCACTAAACGCAAGGCACTTTCGCCGTTTTGACCTGAGCTTTCATACAAGTTATTGTTGTAAAATTCCAGTCCTTGTGTGTAGGATGCAACATTGTGCGGCAGGGTGCGCACCAGTTCATAATTAAAAACCTGGGGAGCCTCGTTGTGAAAATGCGTCATCGTTGTTTTAAAGGTGTGTGTTTTCCCTTCTTTAAAAACAGTAGCTTCATATAAAAGTTCGCCTAGATCGTTATTTGTTAGCTTTCGCGAAAGCGTAAAATCACCACCACTCTTTATTTTACGTGCATTTAGGTACCATACAATAGAGTCTGCACCCATGCCGTTTGCATCGTTTAAAACAATCTTTACCTCGTCACCCGTGTTCCAAACTTCTTTTTTGTTAGAAACCTCGAGCGTATAATTTTCTTTAAAACGTTCAAAATCGCTTTCACAAGCTGAAAATAAGATGGTTATAAGAACGAGGCCGCTGGTTATTTTCCAGTTCATAAGTGTTTTTTTAAGCATCGAAATATAGTTATAAAATTGCAAGCTTAAAACTTGTTTAACGATTCATAGATACTATCTTTGCCGCGGGCAAGTCCTACACAACCAGCTCCTGCTGAACTCCTCCAGGGCGGGAACGCAGCAAAGGTAAGCGGTCGTAGCGGTGTGATGTAGGTAGCTTGCCTTTTTTTGTACATTTTACTCAAATGTAACTAACTGAAATTAAAACAGTTATGAAAAAAGTAGTCCTCGTTACAGGCGCCTCGTCGGGAATAGGAAAAGCCATTGCCCTGTATCTTCAAAAAGAACAATATACCGTTTATGGCACCAGCCGCAATCCACAAAGGGTGACCGATGCAGCCATACAACTTATCCCAATGGACGTGCACTCGCAAGAGTCTATAAATAAGGCGGTGCAATATGTTGTTAATCAAGAATCTAGAATAGACGTGCTTATCAACAATGCGGGTGTAGGCATTACAGGCCCGATGGAAGAAACTCCTATAGATGCGATAAAAAATGCCATGGATACAAATTTTTATGGTCCGCTGCGTGTGTTGCAGGCAGTTTTGCCACACATGCGTGCGCAAAAAAGTGGTCGCGTGATTAATATAACCAGTATCGCGGGTTACATGGGTTTGCCATACCGCGGCATTTATAGCGCTACAAAAAGTGCTTTAGAAATAGCGACCGAAGCTTATCGCATGGAATGTGCGCACCTAAATATACATTTTAGCAACGTGGCACCGGGTGATTTTGCGACAAACATTGCCTCTGGCCGATTTCATGCTCCCGTAAAAAATGGCAGTGATTATGAGGCAGGATATGCACACACCTTGCAGCTCATGAATGACCACGTGAGTAACGGCGGCGACCCTGTAGAGGTTGCAAAAATAGTAGCTGCAATTCTCACAAAAAAGTCACCAGGAATCCACTATAAAGTAGGTACACCCTTGCAAAAGTGTTCGGTGCTTTTAAAGAAATTACTTCCTGAAAAGCGCTACGAGAAGATGCTTAAAAAACATTACGGCCTGTAGGCAATCATACCAGGTTTATAATTACCTCGCGTTATCTTTTGCACGACTAGGTATGTGGGTATTTCGCTTTCGCGAAAGCGAACTCCCGACAACTGCTATTTTTTAAAAGGCTTTGTAAGTTGGTCATGAAAATGCTGCGGGTACTGCTCGTCACCAGGGAAACCCAATTCTAAATGTGGGTCGTGGTAGGGAATATGTGCCGTTTTGAATAGGTAATCCCATAGACTAAGCGAGATTCCATAGTTGACACCATGCTTTACTCCAGCCGGTAAGGTGCGGGCGTGATGCCACAAATGCATTTTAGGGTTATTCAAAATGTACCTGAAAATGCCATAATCCCAGTTTAAGTTGGCGTGATTTATATGTCCAATAAAAATGCTGATGATATGGATAACAAAGAATTCTTTGATACCAAATCCTAGCATGGCGAGAGGTACGTATTGCAAAGTCTTGTAAACGATGGACTCCATAAAGTGGAACCTAAAATGTGCTGCAAATCCCATTTCTTTAACGCTGTGGTGTACCTTGTGAAACTCCCACAACCACGGCACACGGTGCAACAAACGGTGAATATTCCATTGTATAAAGTCGGCAATTAAAAACATGATGAGTAATTGCGACCAGACAGGCATCGTATCGAGTTGAATGGCAACGATATTTGTTACACCTAGTAGCGCAAGCCCATCGTTAAATAGAGCAACACCCACATTAGATAACCCGTTGTAGCCAATTAGCGAGAAAATAAAAAAGTTAAAAAACAGGTAGAACAGGTCTAACCAAAAATCCTTGCGCAACGCCGCCTGATTCTTGCGCCACGGGGTCATGATTTCAAAAACAAAAACTAGAAAAGACAACGCAAGTAACCAATAAAAATAATTGGTCCACGAGGGGTGGGTGATGGCATACCACAAATAGTTGCCATAGCCTGTGGTAGATGTTACAAAGATGTCAATATATTTATTCATGTAGTGATTGTCGGTAATAACGATGAAACGTTACTTGGGGTGGTAATTACAACGTTTTCGTGATGTTCGTGTTATAAAGATGTGCAAAATTAATGGTTCTTTTATTTTTACGAGTTCTAAAGTGAAATGATGACCAAGTTACTTCTTATAACCTCATGCGGTTTGCTTATTAGCAGCTGCAACAATTTATCAAAAAACGAAAACCAATCTTCCCTTGCGCAGCAGGAATACTTTGATTGGGGTGGGGCCAATGTCTATTTTTTATTGACAGACAGGTTTTACAATGGCGATTCTTCTAACGATCAGGCAATTGTGCGCGACGAGCCTGTAGGGAAATTGCGTGGTTTTGAAGGTGGCGACTTTGCCGGAATTATAAAAAAGATAGACGAGGGATATTTTACAGATTTAGGTATTCAGGCTATATGGCTTACACCCGTGTGGGAACAAATACATGGCGGGGTGGACGAGGGGACTGGCTTTACCTATGCCTTTCACGGTTATTGGGCAAAAGACTGGACGGCTATCGAACCTAGTTATGGCACGCATCAAGAGTTTCAAAAATTAGTAGATAAAGCACATGCTAAAAATATACGTGTGCTGCTAGATGTAGTGATTAATCACACGGGACCTGTGACTGTACAGGACAGTAAGTGGCCCGACGCGTGGGTGCGTACAACACCCACATGTACATATCAAGACCAACAAACCGCTGTAGCATGCACCCTTACAAACAACCTTCCTGATATACGTACCGAGAGTATGGAAGAAGTAGACCTGCCGCCACAACTTGTTGCAAAATGGAAAAAGGAAGGTCGGTATGAACAAGAGGTGAAAGAACTGGACTTGTTTTTTAAAGAGTCTGGGTTACCGCGCACACCTACCAATTATTTAATCAAATGGGTGACCGACTATGTACGCGAAACCGGTATAGATGGTTATCGGGTAGATACTGTAAAACATGTAGAAGAGGCTGTATGGGCAACCATGAATAAAGAGGCACAACGGGCTTATAAAACATGGAAGAAGAACAATCCTAAAAAGAGGATTCACGACGATCCCTTTTTTATTTTGGGTGAACTTTATGGATATGAGACCGGTGGTGGCAGGGCATATTATTTTAACAATAAACCGGTAGATTATTTTGACGCTGGTTTTGATGCGCTCATCAATTTTGGTTTTAAACGACATGCCGTGGCTTCTTATGAAGAACTTTTTGTTAAGTACAATGACTTTAGGGACGGCTTATTATTAGAAAAACCGAACAGTAATGCTTTAGCAATGAATTACATAAGCTCGCACGACGACGGCCAGCCATTTGACCCTCATCGTGAAAAAACCATCGAGGCAGGAACTAAATTGCTACTAAGCCCGGGGATGTCACAAGTATATTATGGCGACGAGACTGCGCGCTCTCTGGTAATTAAGGGAACGCAAGGCGACGCCACGTTGCGTTCCATGATGAATTGGGATAGCATCGATAAGAAAACACTTGACCATTGGCAAAAGCTGGGGAAATTCCGCAGTGCGCATCCTGCTGTGGGTGCGGGAGATAATGTGCAACTTCTACAACAAAATCAAGGAGTATTAGTTGCAAGAATTTATGCTAAGAATAATTTTAAAGATCACGTTATCATAGGCGCAGGTTTAAAAGACGGCAAACTTACCGTCCCCGTTAAAACTGTTTTTCCCGAAGCAAAGGAACTGCGCAATGCCTACACCAATAAAATTTTACCAGTAAAAGATGGTAATGTGCAGGTTATGGTGGTTAATGGGGTGGTGCTTTTAGAAAAGGTGGGGTAGTTGCCAGGGTT
>DAIRDE010000012.1:23862-56745 GCA_036796335.1 Nonlabens sp. | reverse complement strand
AGGGCTGGGGAAAAGGCTTCGGGAAGTGTAAAAGCCTCACCCTTTAGGGCTGGGGTAAAGGCTTCGGTGTCAGTAAAAGTCTCACACATATTTTAGTTGGGGCAAAGGCTTTGGTTCAAGGTCACGCGATAGTAACAACCACAAAAAAATGCGTTCCCGATAAAAGAAACGCATTTTTAAGATGTTTTAGGATAGGATTACATTTCTAGCAAATAGGCAAAAATAAGTGGTGCCACGATGGTCGCATCGCTTTCTACTATAAATTTTGGCGTATCCATGTCTAGTTTTCCCCAGGTTATTTTTTCGTTAGGTACCGCACCCGAGTAGCTGCCATAACTGGTTGTCGAGTCGCTTATCTGGCAAAAGTAGCTCCAAAACGGGGTGTCGGTGCGCTCCATATCTTGATACAACATGGGTACCACACAAATAGGGAAATCGCCTGCAATACCACCACCTATCTGGAAAAAGCCGATGCCATGCTCGCTGTTTGCCGTGTACCAGTCTGCGAGAAAGGTCATGTACTCGATACCGCTTTTCATGGTGCTGGCTTTAAGCTCGCCTTTTAATACATAACTGGCAAATATGTTCCCCATGGTGCTGTCTTCCCATCCAGGCACTACCATGGGCAGGTTTGCTTGTGCAGCGGCATGCATCCACGAGTTTTCTATAGGGATTTCATAATATTGCTCTAGCACACCACTCAACACCAGCTTGTACATAAACTCGTGTGGAAAATAGCGCTCTCCCGCGTCTTCGGCATCCTTCCAAATTTTAAAAATATGTTGTTGCAGTCGTCTAAAAGCTTCTTCTTCGGGAATACACGTGTCTGTAACGCGATTAAGGCCTTTTTCTAACAGGTCCCACTCGTCTTGCGGGGTTAAGTCCCGGTAATTAGGCACGCGTTTGTAGTGACTGTGCGCAACCAGGTTCATTAAATCTTCTTCTAGATTTGCGCCTGTACACGAGATAATGTGTACTTTATTTTGTCTGATAATTTCTGCAAATATTTTTCCTATTTCGGCGGTACTCATTGCGCCGGCGAGTGATACCAGCATTTTAGAGCCTTGGTTTAATTGCGCTTCATAGCCTTTGGCGGCGTCTACAAGAGCTGCACTGTTAAAGTGTAGGAAATATTTTTCTAGAAAAGAGGTAATGGGTTTACTCATGATTGTTTTTTAGAAGCACTAGTCTTCGTTAATATTTTTCATTTTTTTTAATCCCGCTTTCGCGAAAGCGTTGTCTGCATCATACCCTTCTTCACCCTCTAGGGCGATGTTTTGGAACTTATAGCTCAACATTTTGTAGTACAATTTTGCCGCAAGGAAATCTGAAGAACGCTCTGCCGGATTTGGGCATAATTCAACAAAATCAAATCCCACGACATTTTTTTCTTTAAAGACCATTCGTAAAAAATCCAGTGTCTCGTACCAAAAAAGGCCTCCTGGCTCGGGTGTCCCGGTAGATGGACAAATCGATGGGTCAAACGCGTCCAGGTCTATGGTAATAAATACGTTTTCTCCCAGCGCTTCGGTAGCATTTTCGGCCCAGTAGTCGTCTTGTGCCATCTCGTGTGCAAAAAATATTTTCTCGCTGTCGTTAACACCTACCTCTATACTATCCATCGATCGTATACCTACTTGTACTAGGTTTGTGCGCTGGCTCGCTTCATAAACGGCACAAGCATGGTTGCATGTAGAGCCGTCATATTCTTTACGCAAGTCGGCATGGGCGTCTATTTGCAGTACACTCAGGTTTTCAAACATGTCGTTAAAAGCACGTATGCTGCCTATGGATATGCTGTGTTCACCGCCAAAAAGGGTGACAAATTTATTTTTCTTAATGTATTTTTTTGTGGTCTCATAAACCGCTTGCACCATAGCCTCGGGCGAGCTTTTTTCGGTCACTGGGTCGGCTAGGTAGATGCCGTGGTGGTAGACCTCGGTATCTGTTTCTATGTCATACAGTTCCATATTGCGGCTAGCTTCTAGAAAAGCTTGTGGGCCTTTATCGGCGCCTTTTTGCCAGGTGCTTGTCCCATCATAAGGAACAGGAATTAAAACGATAGAGGCTTTATCTATGCCTGCATATGCATCTTCAATACCAGCGTAGTTTGCGTTACTCATGATTCTATTTATTAAGTCAATTGTTTTAAAGATAGTTAAAAGCTTTTATTCATAACCCAGAATGCTTAGCATCTGGTCAGATGTTTGTTGTTCGTTAAAGACTGAAGTTACTATGTCCCCGTTTTCGTCGCAGTCTATAAGAATGTGTTTAGGCGATGGTATCAGGCAGTGTTGTATACCGCCATAACCACCGATACTTTCTTGATAAGCTCCCGTGTTAAAAAAGCCTATGTACAGCGGTTTGTCCTTATTGTATTTGGGTAAATAAATGGCATTTACGTTTTGCTCGCTGTTGTAGTAATCGTCTGAGTCGCAAGTTAAACCGCCCAATAGCACGCGTTCATATTCCTCGTTCCAGCGGTTTATAGCCAGCATGATAAAGCGCTTACTTATCGCCCAAGAATCGGGTAGGGTGGTGATAAAACTGCTGTTTATCATGTTCCATTTTTCGCGGTCGTTTTGTTGTTTTTGGTAAAGGATTTTGTAGATGGCACCACCACTTTCTCCCACGGTAAAAGAACCAAACTCGGTAAATATATTAGGTACGTCTACACCTGTTTCTTCGCACACCGATTTAATCTGCCCTATGATTTCACTAATCATAAACTGGTAGTCAAAATCAAATTGTAAAGAATTTTTAATAGGAAAACCGCCGCCTATATTAAGACTGTCTAGGGTAGGGCACAGTTTTTTTAGTTGTACATACACGCGTAAACATTTATGCAACTCATTCCAGTAATAGGCGTTGTCTCTTATGCCTGTATTTATAAAAAAATGCAGCATTTTAAGCTTCACCTGTTTGTTACCTTCTAACTGATTTTTATAAAAGGTGACAATATTTTTGTATCCTATTCCCAGTCGGCTCGTGTAGAATTCGAATTTAGGTTCTTCTTCACTTGCGATGCGTATACCTACATTAAATTTCTTTTTTGTAGCTGCCGTAAGTAGGTCTAACTCCTCAAAATTATCGATGATGGGAATACAGTTTTTAACCCCGTTATTAATAAGTCCTGCGATGTTTGTAATATACTCGTCGCGTTTAAAACCGTTGCAAATGATAAACGAGTTTTTTTTAATCTTACCGGCAGCCAGTAATTTATTAACGATGTTAATGTCAAAGGCGCTACTGGTTTCTATGTGTATATCGTTTTTTAAAGCCTCGTCTAGGATGTGCTTAAAATGCGAGCTTTTTGTGCAGTAGCAGTAGTAATACTTTCCTTTATAATCGTTTTCTTTAAAAGCAACATCAAACCATCCTTGGGCTTTTTTAATGTTTTCAGAAATTTTAGGAAGGTAACTAAACTTTAAAGGTGACCCATAGGTCTCTACCAGTTTCATTAAATCTATACCGTGGAATTGGAGTTCTTTATTTTTAAGTTCAAATTCTTCGGTAGGGAAGTAATACGTTTGATCTATCAGATCAATATACTTTGTATTCAATAGCGTATTGTATTATTGTGTAAATCTTTGCGTTAGACGTTTTAAAAATCAAAAATAACATATACCGCATATAAAATGTTGGTTTTGGGCTACAACATTTTAAGATTTATAACTTCTTGTTTATTTAACAGCCTGTAATTGCCTCGAGGCAGGTCTTTTTTAGTTAAACCTGTAATCACCACGCGGTCTATAATCTTTACTTCATACTTTAAAGATTCAAAAATACGAGCGACCACATTTTCTTTACTGCTGTGTATTTCTATGCCTATCTCGTTATTTTTACCACCTTCAACAAAATTTATACTTTGTACGGGCAATGGTTCGCCATCCATAAGTATTCCTGTGCGTACTTTTAATAAATCCTCGTGTTTAAAATTGCGATCCAGTGTTACATGGTAGATTTGTCTTAATGGCTTGTTTGGGTTATTCAATTTATTAGCCATTTCTAGGTCGTTGGTCAACAGCATTAGGCCTAGAGACGGTCTGGTTAATGCGCCTACTACATGCAGTTTTGCTGTGGTTGCACTAGCCATAAGGTCAAAGATTGTTTTGCTCGTGCGCTCTCCTTTTTTAGGGGTGATAAATCCTTTAGGTTTGTTGAGAAGGTAATATTCTTTGCGGGTAGGGGTGATTATTTGTCCGTCAAATTTTACCTCGTCACCAGGCATTACTTTAAATCCCATTTCAATAACGGGCTTTTCATTTACATGCACACTACCAGCTTGTATATAAATATCGGCCTCGCGGCGGCTGCAAATACCAGAATTTGCGATGTACCGGTTAAGACGTATGCCTTCGGTTTCAGATTTTACTTTTGTGGTGCCCTCAGATTTTTTGCGAGCAATGTATTCCTTTTTAAGTACCGGTTTGCCGCTGCGCGAGGTTCCTATCACTTGGTTTTTACCACCACGAGTGGTTGTTTTGCCAACAGGTGCATTGCCGCGTGCTGGCGATTTACCGTCGCGTGCTTGTGCGCTATCGCTGCGTCTATTACCACCGTTAGAACCAGAACTGGGTTTGCCGCCTTGTCTGCCGCTGCCTTTACCGCTCGTTCCCTCGTTACCTCTACTCATCATTAAAATTTTTGCAAAGATACTCTTTAAACCGCTTTAAATGATTAAGGTAGGACAGCCTTATCTTTGCCTTTTAAATTTTGATAATTCTATGTTTTTTTTACCTGAAAAGTTAGATGATTATATCGTCGCTCATTCTCAAGACGAGCCCGAAATTTTAAAGGACCTAACACGAGAAACCTATCAAAAAGTCTTGCAGCCTATCATGCTTTCTGGACCGTATCAGGGGCGTGTGTTAAGCATGATAGCGCATCTTAAATCTCCCAAACGAGTGTTAGAAATAGGTACTTTTACGGGGTATGCAACACTTTGTCTGGCCGAGGGGATGCCCGATAACAGCGAGATAATTACCATAGATGTTAACGAGGAATTAGTATCACTGTCGGGTAGGTACTTTGCACGCTTTCGCGAAAGCGTAAACCCCACCATCACCATCACGCAAAAAATCGGGGCTGCTATGGACGTACTGCCTGACTTACTGGGTCCATTTGATCTTGTTTTTATAGATGCCGATAAGCCGAATTATATCCATTATTTTAACCTAGTCATCGATAAAATGGCTCCCGGCGGGCTTATTCTTTCGGACAATGTGTTGTGGCATGGTAAGGTGGTAGAGCCTGTAAACGAGAAAGATACGTCCACACAGGCGTTGTTAGCGTTTAATAAACTGCTTAAAGAGGATGCGCGTTTACAAACGGTACTCTTGTCGGTGCGTGATGGGCTTACCCTGAGTAGGGTGAAATGATGGAAACGTCGTTTTTTAGAAATTGCGTTTTATAGAACCTGCGTCTTCTATCTCGTCTTTGGTGCGTTCTATTTGCTTTGTAATCTCGTTAATATCTTGTGTAAACCCATGCTCGTCGGCACTTTTTGTGATTTCGTTTTTAATGTCGTCGGTTGCGTTGCGCACCGTTTTCATAATTTTTGCAAGGCCACGCACGATTTCAGGAATCTTATCAGACCCAAAAACGAGAATGACCACCAGTATGATAAAAAATACCTCGCCAGTACCTAGAAAAAGTGGGATAGAAATCATGATACAAATATACAGTGGGTGTTTCTTGTGGTAGGCGTTTTTAACGCAATTTATCGTCGGTAATTAAACAATTGAAAACTAGTACTTGTAATACCGGCTTCTGTAGCTGTCACGATTCTAGAGGACGGGAAATTATCGTCTTGCAACACATTGTTAAATGTGAACCGGCGTTGGGATGTTGTGTTTAGAAAATCTTCTTGCGATACGGGTATGGAACGCGTGTAGGGTATAAACTCTTCAAAAATTATCAAACGCACAATGTCATTCATATCCCGGAATGGGTTGTTGTTAAGGGCATAGGTAAAACGACTAGAACGTGCCGTTAAACCAGTGTTCATATTGATATAATTAATTGTAGGCACATTAAAATTAGCATCAAAATTATACCGTGTGTCTTCGCTATCTATGGGTACGCCTGCGTTATTTATTTCTCTAGTCACTATACGGTTTATACGATTTTGCTGGTCTGTAAATAATTGTTTGGTTAAAACAACTGCACCGGGCGAGGTGATGGTGATGTTAATCTGGTCGTTTATATAATCTATGGTATAACTTGTGGAATTGCTGGCTTGTGTTTTTAGTACTTGGCGCAGGCTGTTGTTGTCGTTGTACGACAACTCATAGGTAGTGGTGACTGCTGCGCTGTCTATAACACGTTCTAAGAGGTCTAGGTCGTTATAGTTTAAGCTTATATTTCTTACAATGTTTGTTGCGACACCTGCTGCAATTTGAATGGAAGCAATCTGGTACAAGTCTGGTACTGGGGTAATTGTCGCATCGTCACGATTACCGCCGTTGTCTAGTGATGGGTCGTCACAAGCCACTAGTGTCAGGAGTAATAAAAAGAGCAGTTTAAATTTCATCATGTAAAGGTAATCTTAATCTATCAACGCAAAAAAGCCAGAGTCATTATGATCCTGGCTTTTTTTATGATGGTCATGAAAAGGTTATTTTTTCATTTGTTCAAACTTATCCACTTTAGGTGTTTTGGGCCAGGAGTTGTTTGAGACATCGATATCTGCGGTTTCTAGTTTTGGATCTATCACGATACCTACGACCTCTTTTTCGGTTGCTTTACTTAAAGTAATTTCTTTATCGTTTAATCTCCAGATTTCTGCTGGGTGCGTTACGGTTTCGGTGGTGCCGTCGGCATAGGTATATTCTAGAATGACTGGCATTACCAGTCCGCCTGGTTTTTCAACGGTAATCTGGTAAAAGAACTTAGGTGCTTTAAGTGCTTTACGCTCAGCTTCTGTAAAGTTTTCACTCAGGTACTCGTTTAAAGAACCTACTACTTCGGTGGGTACGCTACCTTTCATGGCGGGTTTAAAATCTTCGCTATCTTCTTTAACCATGTAAACCAATGTTGGAGAAACGCGGTCCTCAGCAATATTATTTCTAGTCATGTACTCTTTCATCTCTTTATTGCGCACACTAGTAGCATAAAAACGGTCAACTGACTTAATACCCATATCATTATACTGTGTGGTATAGAACCAGCCTCTCCAAAACCAGTCTAAATCCATGGCACTTGCGTCTTCCATGGTTCTAAAAAAGTCTTCGGGTGTTGGGTGTTTAAACATCCATCTATTTGCATAAGTACGGAATGCATAGTCAAAAAGCTCTCGACCCATGACCGTTTCTCTTAAAATGTTTAACGCTGTACCTGGTTTTGCGTATGCATTTGCACCAAATTGATACACGTTAAGTCCTTTACTCATTATGGGTGATAGGTACCGCTGGTCACCACCCATATAGGATGTGATGTTTGCTGCAGGCCCGCGTCGGGATGGATATTTGTCCAAACCTTTTATTGCATCAGGATGTGTCTCGCCAAAATCTTGTTCGGCCACATACTGTACAAATGTGTTGAGACCCTCGTCCATCCAGGTCCATTGACGCTCGTCAGAATTTACAATCATGGGGAAATAGTTGTGACCTACCTCGTGAATAATTACTGATATCATTCCAAATTTCACACGGTCGCTGTAGGTACCGTCTGGCTCTGGTCTACCATAGTTCCAGCATATCATTGGGTACTCCATACCTTGCTGGTCTGCATGTACTGATATTGCTTTTTCATAAGGGTAGTCAAAGGTCATGCGTGAGTATGATTTTAATGTTTGTGCTACGGCTCTTGTAGACCACTGCTCCCACAAGGGGTTCCCCTCAGGTGGGTAAATAGATATCGCCATCACATCTTTATCACCTATTTTAACGGCCATCGCATCGGCCACATACCGGCGGGATGATGTCCAGCCAAAATCTCTTACATAGTCAGCTTTTAATTGCCACGTTTTGGTTTTTTGTTTTTCACCTGCTTGTTTTGCAAGTTGCTCGGCTTCTTGTTGGGTGCGTATAACAACTGGCTTATCGTATGTTTTTTTAGCAAGTTCATAGCGTTGCATTTCGGCATCACTGTAAACGTTTTTCATGTTTAAAAGAGTACCAGTGCCATCCAACCAGTGGTCGGCAGGAACGGTAATGTTTACCTCAAATGTTCCAAAAGGCAATGCAAACTCGTCACGCCCCCAAAACTGGCTGTTTTGCCATCCTTCTACATCATTGTAGACACACATCCTCGGGTAAAATTGTGCAATTACATAGGTCCTGTGTCCATCGGGGAACTGCTCATAACCACTACGGCCACCATCTTCAACGTGGTTGTTTATGTTGTAATCCCACACGATGTTAAAAGAAAATTTTTCACCAGTTTTTAATGGTTTGGGCAACTCTACCCGCATCATCGTTTGGTTAATCATGGTGGTTAGCTTGTTACCCTTGGTATCTGTAACCTTAGTAACATTAAATCCACCATCAAAAGATTCTTTTAGAAAAGTTTTAGTGAAATTATAGGTATTGGTAAACGCCGGTACTCTACTAGGTTCAATAAGGCTATTTTTTGGGTTTTTTTCACGAATGTTTTGATCCAGTTGTACCCATAAATAGTCTAAAACATCGGGCGAGTTATTTGTATAGGTTATGGTTTCAGACCCATAGATGTGGTGGTTTTCATCATCTAGGCGTATGTCCATTTTATAGTCGGCGCGTTGTTGATAATAAGCAGGCCCGGGTGCGCCACTAGCACTGCGGTACTGGTTAGGGGTTGAAAATTCCTGATACAGTTGGCGGAATTTGTTTGTGTTGTAATGTTCTTCGGCTTTTGGTTCGGCATCTTTATTTTGGTCTTGTGCGGTAGTTGCAAATGAAACCATCAAAAAGGCAAAACTCAAAAATTTAAGTAATTTCATAAGTTCGGATTTTATTATTGGGTTAAAAATAGGTTTAAACTGGGTTAAAATAAGTATTTAACTTAATTTTAAAATATCAGTAGTTTTTTCGCGAGTCATTAATAAGGTACCTCGCTGGCCATGAAGCTTAAAATGCACCATGTTTTTTTGATCTTCAAAAGCTTCTTGCAACGCTGTAAACTTCATGGCGATTGATTGCGGCTCTTGGTTTACAGGGATTTCGGTATAAAGAATCACTTGATCGTTTTCAATCTCGCTGCCTAGATAATCGATTGTTCGTTTTTTCCCGTCGGCAGTAAGTTCCATTTTTTTGTTCAAGTATCTGGATAATTCACTTTTTAAATCTTTCAGGTCTTGGTTTGTATTGATGCGTATTTTAGCGTCTGTTTGAAGGGACAATACAGTTTCTAAATCATCAATAAAAAACCGGGTAGTCATTTGCAAGGCCTTTACCTTATGGTTGTATGCAACATTAGAGACCGATAAATAGTACTTGTGTAGGTTGTTTTGTTCGCTTTCGCGAAAGCGAACCCTAAAACTATCCTTATAATAAGCCACATAATTGTCGTAACCACCCGTGCATGCATGCATGGATTGTTCTAAAGGCATTATAAGAAAAAATGTTATCGTAAACGAAAATGGCAGTGCCTTTAGGAGCATGTGCTTAAAAATGTTTTAAGGATTGTAGAAATATGGCAAAATGTACTTTTGAAATTAATTAAGTGAGGTAAGTCGACCCAAATAGTTGCCATGAAATTGGACACCGTCTGCGTCACGACCATTAACCTCTATAATAAATCCAATCGCGTCTTGTGTTACTCTAACTGCACCGCTCACCAGGGGAATAACGCTATTTATTTGCTGGTCACTATCATAATCGGTAGAGTATGTCACCTGTACATTTCCTACTGCTTGTTGTGGGTTAATAGCATAAATACCTGGTTGCAAGTCTACGTCCCGATTCCCATTAAAAAAAAGTGTAACGAGATTTCCTGTACCTTCAACATCACCGTTATCTATCTCTAGGTCTGCTGAAACTACAAACAAATCATTTTTAAAAATATCGGGTGCAATGAACACTGTAGGCTTATTCAAAGCCCTATTAACGTTAAAAAAGTCAGCATCACCTGGACCGTATATAAAACCATTTATAATTGCAGGTGGTAAAAGCCTGTCGGTTGCGTCATCGTCTGCTGTACAACCTACTATACTTATCGCGATTATTGCGACTACAAAAAACCTCCATTTTTTCATTGACTATATCTTAAATTTAGTTCTTTTGACTCTTTTTAAAAATAAGGGCATTTTGTGTTAAAAACTCCAATAAATCCAGTTCGCGGTCTGCGGTAAAATAACTTTGGTCTAGACCATTGTCACGCGCAAAATACATAAATTCGTACAAATTGTCTTCTTTAATTTTTAAAAATTCTACGAGATATTTTGTGCCGAACTTGTTTTTAAGAATGTCCACATCAAAGGCTTCTTTATCCTTGTTCAAAGCCGGACCACTCACGTCTGAGCCGTCTAGCGGCTTACCGTTTATCGCGTCCATGATGAGGCTTTTAAAATCAAAAAAGTCAATACGCGGCTGGGTTTGCTTAAAAGCCTCATTTCTTATCGTGTACTCATCAGGTTGTCGCACGCGATCTGACAAAATGTTTTCTTTGCGATTTGCAGCATTTACCCGCACATTGCGTTCGGTAACTTTGTTTAAACCGCCATCTATATCTTCAATTCTTACTACAGGAATCATAAAAGAGCCGTCGGCAATGCGTACCTCGCCCAGTTCATTAATACCTTCTTGTAATTTTATTCTTAGTTTTTTAGATAAAACAGTTTCGGCTGTGATGGTAAATTTAAAATTTGTGAATTGTACAGATTTAAAATCTAACACATCTCCTTCTTTAACATTTAGCGAAAAGGCACCACCGTCATCGGTAATGGTGCCTTCATAAGACATGGTATTAAACACCGTTGTACCGCCTAGATTGGTCACGTTTTCGTTGTAAATAATTCCTTTTATTTGAACGCGTTCCTTTTGGGCAGCAGTAAATGCTGTACAAAGCAGAAAAAGAAAGTAGATAGGTTTCATAGCATTCAAATAATTTATTGGTTATGAATTCTTTTAAGAAGCTACCGGTGTGGAATCCTTAATAGCGTTACTAGCTAACTTAAAACCGTTATCGCCTTTTGCGCTCTTTAAAAAGCACAGCGCTTTCTGACAAAAACTGCAATAAATCGAGCTCACGATCTGGGGTAAAATAGGTGTTATCCAGTCCACGATCTTTTGTAAAATACATAAACTCGTATAAGTTTTCTTCTTTAATCTCTAAAAACTCAACCAGGTATTGGGTACTAAATTTATTTTTAAGAACCACCACGTCAAATTCCTCAGCATTTGGCCTAGGACCAGCACCACCATCTACATTTATAGCATTTAAGGTAGTGCCTATGACGAGTGCCGACAACATACCCACAAGGTTTATCATATTAAATCGCGGTTGTGACTGCATAAAAGCCTCATGTCGCAGCGCATACTCTTCTGGCTGTCGCACACGGTCAGAAAATGTATTTTCCATACGGTCGTTTGCTGCTATTCTCACGTTGCGTGCACTCACGTCACTCAATCCGTCTTTGAATTCTACCAATCGTTTTACTGGCACCATAAACGAGCTGTTAGTAACACGCACTTCGTCCAATTCATTAATGCTTTCGTTCAGGGTGATTTTAATACTTTTTGCGGCTAGCGTTTCGGTTCCAATGGTAACCTTAAAGTTTGTAAATTGTAGGGATCTAAATTCCAGTTTGTCGCCTTCTTTAACGTCTATTAGAAACGTGCCGTTATCATTTGTCACGGTACCTTCTAGAGAAGAGTTATTAAAAACCGTAATACCACCTAGCGATTCGACATTTTGCGTCATGATAGTACCCTGTATTTGAATACGATCACGTTGCGCATTTGCTAGACATCCAACAATTAATACTATGTACAACATACTTTTCATCAAATGCATTTTTCTTGCAATTTAACCATTATCATTGTGATTATAAGAATGGCTTTTGTTATAAAATGTTAAATATCTTTGTTAAAAAGTTAGAATAATGCGCAATATGATTGTGGCGAGCACCAGCACGCTTTATAACGGTCTTTTTTTAGAGTACCTTATGCCGGCGTTGCACGGGGTGATTGAAGAATGCGCCTTAAAAGAATTGTTGTTTATCCCCTATGCAAGACCTGGCGGATTGAGTTATGATGCGTATACTGCAAAAACAATAAACGCAGTGTCATCTACCGATTTAAAGGTAAGTGGTATCCATCAGCATAAAGATCCTGCACAGGCGATTCTAGATGCACAAGCTATTTTTACCGGTGGTGGTAACACCTTTGTACTTGTAAAAACCTTGCACGATTTAAAGTGTATGGATGCATTGCGTCAGGCTATTTACAACGATACCTTTTATTTAGGTACAAGCGCTGGCAGTAATATTTGTGGTCTTAACATGCGCACCACAAATGATATGCCTGTAGTAATGCCTTCTAGTTTTAAAACGACTGGTGCGCTAGGGTATAATATTAATCCGCATTATCAGGATCCAGTGGCTAACTCGCAACACATGGGTGAGACCCGAGAGCAGCGCATCGCAGAATTTCATCATTACAACACCATACCCGTTGTAGGGCTGCGAGAAGGCAGTTATATAAAGGTTAAAGGCAATGAAGAAATACTACACGGTGACCTAAACGCGCGTATTTTTGTTAAAGACCAGACAGCTGTAGAGGTGGCACCTGGTTTTAATTTTAAGCAACTCACTTTATAAAAGTAAAAGCATGGATAATCCCATCATTCAACATACAAACAGTGACTACAGAGGCAATTTTTTTGTTAAAATAAATGGCAAAACCATTGCATCACTTACCTATCAACTCGAAGAGGACCTTATGACCATAGACCATACCGAGGTCCAACAAGCACACGAGGGTCAAGGTCTGGGCGCTAGACTCGTGCAAGCAAGTTATGAATTTGCAAAAAAGCACGATTACCGTGTTAATCCGCTATGCTCCTTTGCCGAGGTCGTTTTTGATAACCATCCCGAGTGGAGTAGCGTGCGCATATGAAAATCTATTTAGAAACCGAGCGCCTTTATATGCGTCCATTTCAGGAACAAGATGCGCCACATTTATTGTTGATGTATAACGACCCACAAGTGATGCGATACACTGGCGACGTGCCTTTTAAAAATCTAGAACAAGCGTTGCAATTTGTAAAGGATTATGAAAATAAATTGCAGCAGTCAACAGATGTACTGCCTATTTTGAGACTGGCCGCTATACGTAAAGTAGATCACGCATTTATAGGATGGGCGGGTTTTAAATACCACCCACAAGCAAATTTTACCGACATGGGTTACCGACTTATGCAAGGTTATTGGGGACAAGGATACGGTACCGAGCTCGTAAAACGGATTGTGCAACACGGTTTTGAAGACCACAACATGCAAGAAATTATTGCCCACGTGCATGAGGATAATATAGGGTCGCAGCGAGTGGTAGAAAAAGTAGGTTTGCAATTGCTGCACAAGTTTTTATGGTCAGGTAAGGTGCCGTCCAGACATTATCAAATATCCCGCTCGAGTTATGATTTTCAAACAAATAACCGCTAGTGAAACGCATCCTGTTAGACACGCTGTTTTACGTAAGGGTCGCCCTATAGAAGACTGCGTTTTCACAGGTGATGATTTAGAAACTACCGTACATTTAGGAGCATTTCGCGGTGCAAATCTGGTAGGTGTTGCGACATTGGTGTGTCACAAAGACAATGATATTACAGTTTTAGAATCTGTTCCTGCTAACAGGTGCTATCAGTTGCGAGGCATGGCGGTGTTAGAAAATCAGCAGGGGCAGCATGTGGGGAAACAGTTGTTGCAACATGCAGAAAAACATCTTCAGGAAATAGACTGCGATTACTTGTGGTTTAATGCCCGAGAGCTGGCAGTTCCTTTTTATAAAAAGCAAGGGTATACCGTGGTAAGTGATTTATTTGAAATTACGCTGGTTGGACCGCATTATAAAATGATTAAAAAATTATGAGTGCAATGGTTATTCTTCTACTTATGCAACTTGTAGTCATTCCACAGCAAGAAAACAGTGAGGTACTAAAACTAACCGGCCAATTCCCTAATCCCGAAAATGCACTAGAAAGCCAGGTACAACGAGCGCTAGAAAAGATGCAACAAGCGGCGCAGGCAGCGGGTATCCAGATTAAATTAGTTTCGGGATACCGCAGCTTTGACAAGCAAGTGCAAATATGGAATCGCAAATATGATTATTATGCCGAGCAAGCCCTAAATGCCGATGCGATTTTTGACAAGATTGTAGCATATTCTACCGTTCCAGGAACATCCAGACATCACTGGGGGACCGATGTAGATCTTGTAGACGGCGCGGTAACTGCACAAGGTGACCTGCTGGTTGCCACAAATTTTGAAGAAAACGGACCTTTTTACAACTTTAAATTGTGGATGGATCAACACGCATCTAGCTTTGGCTTTGAACAGGCGTACACCTTAAACGACGATCGCCCCGGGTTTGCTTATGAACCGTGGCATTATAGTTATGTTTCGCTTTCGCGAAAGCGATATCACGACTACCTCACCCAAATAGATGTATTGCAATTCTTGAGAGGCCAAAATATTAAAGGCCTGAAGGAAATTAGCGATGAACGTTTGTTGCGTTACAAAGAAGAACACATTAAAGGAATAAATCCTGTCTTAAAAAAATAAAAACATCATGGCCGCTGACTAAATTTTTTTTAGTTGCATAATACGGCATTCTTTTTGTCGTTTATTTGCATCACAAAAAATCAACACATGAAAAAAACCATCCTTATTTTATGTGCCTGCGCTATAGGATTTAGCGCTCGTGCACAAGTAAAAGACAATGCCGAAACACGATTGTTAAAGAACGAAATTTCATCCAATGTTTTAGATATTGTTGTCGCAGGCTCGCTCAACGTGACATACGAGCGATTTTTAAATGATAATATAAGCCTAGCAGGTAGCGCAACGTTTTTTGACACTTATGGGTATTATGATGCTGGCTACTTAGAGTCCACAAATGCATTTTCGTTGCGTGCATCGGCAAATTTTTATGTAAGCAAGCGCCGCAAGTTTGAAGGGTTCTATTTTTATCCGTTGCTTAAAGTGCGTACTGGCGAGGTAACAGCAGACTACGAGATTTTTTTTATTGATAATCAAGGTAATTTTGTGCAAAGTAACAGACGCAACTATGATATAGGTGGCTTTTCGGCAGGTGTGGGACTTGGCAATAAATGGGTCATCCAAGACCGGTTAACAGTTACGGCTTTTGGCGAGGTTGCTCGTAATTTAGGGGGTAATTTAGACGATCAAAACGCTGATTTAGGCGCCGTAGAGCCGCGTTTTGGTATCAATTTCGGTTACCGATTTTAGTAATGTAATCTTTAAATAAACTACAACAGGCACCGTTATCGGTGCCTGTTGTTTTTTTATAAGGATTGCGTACTTTTAAATATCAACACGTTAATTATTCTGTAATTACCACACGCTTACCTGCGCTATGGCTTGCAAATTCTGGGGCATACATGCATTCTAGTTTTGTGATCCCGTTAGAAAAACTACCTGCGTTGTTTGCACGCACCTCATATTGAAAAACATAGGTCCCTTTATCCAGCCTGTCAAAAAAGAAATGCGAGGCCACGTCTTTGGTACTTTGGTAATAGCCTAGGCCGTCCTGATAGCGGTATGTAGATACAACATCTACAGGTTCAAAACCACTGGCGCGCATGTCTTTTAAATGCACATAATCCATGCTAGTATTACTACGTATCTCGACGCGCACCGTTACTAAATCGCCTATTTTTAAGATTTCATCATTTTTTAGGACTATTAGTTGTTCGCCTTGTGGGGTATTTACTTTTTTATAAAGTTCTTTTTTTACCGATAGTGGTTGTTTATCATCGGTTTTTATATTGTCTAAATCTTCAAAATATTGCCAATACAAACCACCATAACCGGTTACAGCACTGTTATTTGCCACGGTAACGGTCGCCATTTTTGGGGTTATCTCGTCTTGTGATAAGGCGACCTTAAAATATCCCGTGCCCGCTTCTTTGGTGGTTGTTTCTAAAAGCTTTTTGGGTATCGGTGCATCGCCCCACGTGATGGCGTTATTTTCTTGCACGCTCAACCAGTCGTTGCCTTGTAACAGCAGCGCATAGGACGCATCGGCGGTGGCTTTTGTAGATTTCCATTGCGTTGTGCGTTTGTTTTTAAGCAGCCATATTTTTAATTCTTCCACGGTTTGTAGATCGTTTGTCACCTCGCTAAAGGTCTCAATAGCAAGTGCATGTGTTTCAATATCGCTCGCAAACCAGTACCAGCTGTTGACATTATTTTTCCAATACATACCGTTTTCCTCGCTTACCACAGCGGTTTGCTTAATGCCTTCCAAAATCTTTTGAGCGGCAGCTGTTTTGCCCGCCCGGTGCAGTACGATGGTATATAATAATTTGGTGTATAATGGCAGGTTTGCGTGTTCTTTTTCCGCTTTCGCGAAAGCGTACTCTCGAGCATCAACCAGTATTTTATCTTGCAATGTTGTGTTTTTAAAGCTGCGTGCATACAGGTAATGCCAGTAGTCTACACCAAAAGCATAATCATTTAGTTTATTTTTCTTGTTGTATTTTACGTAATCTGTAAGGCGTTTTGTCCATTGCGCATCGTTATAAGCGATGGCCTTGTTATAAATGGCGTTGCTGCGCAGGCTGTCCATATCTTCTACCTGTAATTTTGCGAGATGGCCTATTCCTGCGGCGATATGTCGGGTAATGTAGTCGTTTGCGCGGCCGCCTTTCCACCAGGAAAAAGCACCGTCATCCAGTTGATTCTCTTCTAAAATGCGCAAGGTGCGTTGCTTTTCACGGGCGTTGCGTGCAGCGTCAAAAAGTACAGCAAGGCGTTGCTGCTGCTCGGTTTCACTCTGTCCTTCAATTAACCACGGTGTGTGTGCAAGAATGATGCTTTTGAGTTCTTCATTTTTCTCGAGGTTGCTTTTTAGGCTGCCATTTTGTGCCCAGCTGTCAAAAACAGCTTTAATTTGCGGGTTGCTGCTGATAATATGACTCGCAACGGCATTTGCATAATACCGCGAAAACGTTTGTTCTGCACACTCATGCTCATATTCCATCATATAGGGCAGGGATTTAATCGCATACCATGCAGGATTTGACGTGTATTCAAAGGTAAGTTTAAAGTTATCTAGCGTGGTTGAGGTGTTGTTTGCAAGGTTTTCCATGGTCACGCTGTTGGTCTTGCCGGCGCGCACCCACAAGGCTCGCGACTCGTTTACCAGCATGCGGTTTGTTAACACGGGCAGGGTGTTTTCCTCGCCATCAGAAAATGTTCCTGAGCTTGCAATCACCCGATAGGTCACTGCCGGGGCGCCTTTAGGAACTGTAAATGTGAAGTTTATACTGGTGTTGCCATTACCGTCTACTTCAAAATTTTGAACATTATCGGTGTTATTAAATGCATCGTCCACAGGTTGCATGGTGCTGGCGTCAAAAAGTTTTAGGGTCGCTAGACCACTTAACTTGTCATTGGTCAAATTTGCAATTTTGGTGGAAAACCGTATGGTGTCTGTTTCTCTAAGAAAACGAGGCGCGTTGGGCGCCAGACTCAGTTCTTTTTGTGTGCGCACGAGTTTCTCGAGCGTTGCTGTTTTGGCTTGTTTGTCGTGCGCAAATAAACGCAGTTTCCATTGCGTGAGTGCCTCGGGTGTGGTGAATGTAAAAGATAAATTGCCGTCGGCATCGGTGTATAATTCAGGTAAGAAAAAGGCTGTCTCATCTAGATTTTTACGCGCTTGTACGTTGTTGAGTGCCATGGCTTGTAATACGAGGTCGTTTGTGCTTACGCCATCTTTTGTGCTAATAATAAGGACTCCATTTGCACCCCGATTGCCATAAATTGCTGTAGCGCTTGCGTCTTTTAAAACCGCCAATTCTTTTATCATGGCGGGGTTCAGGGCTTTAAACGTTGCTTCGTTTACAGGGACACCATCTACAATATACAGCGGCGTCACGCCATCTTTAATACTTGCAGCACCTCTAATGATAAGGCTGTCCGTTGCTCCTGGTGCTGATACAATTTGTAGTCCTGCAACCTGACCAGAGAGGCTTCGCATCAAGGGTACAACATCTGCAACTTCGTTTTCCATAGGTGCGGTTACCATCATGTTTTTTGATTTACTATAATATTGAACAACCACAGCCTCTAAGTTTGCGCCATCGGTTGTGAGGGTTGCATTTAAAACTTGTCTGTTGTTTACTTGCAGTTCGTTTGTTGTATAGCCAATAAAGTTAAAAACGAGTGTTTCATTTCCAGTCACGGCAAGCATGTAGTTTCCATCAAAATCGGTGGTGGTACCTTCTTGTGTTCCTTTAATTTTCACGGTTACGCCTACGATTCCTTCACCGGTCTCGTCGGTCACTTTACCTACCACCATACCTGCTTGTGGTTTTAGAACAACGCTGGCACGCGCCATCTTGTTCCTGTAGTTTTGAAAAGATCTATTGAAGTTTTGAAAACTCAATCCAAAATAATTAAATCGTTCAAACTCGAGATTCATGTTGTAAGCGCGTTTATTTTGTTCCATTTGAATACCCAGGTATTGCTTGCTGTGCCTGCTGCGCTCGTCCATGCTGGCAGGATAAAAATCATTTGTGTACCTGTAAAAGGAGAACGGGTCCCAAGATGCGGTGGCAAATGTATCTAGGCTAGCGTCATACATACTTGCCAGTGTTTCTGCCTGCATCGCGAGACCATCTTTATTTTTTAAGGTAAAAGACCATGTTTCTTGTTCACCAGGTTTCAATAAGTCTCTAAAGGTTTTTGTTTCAATTGTCCCATTTTTTTCTAGAACAATGGGTTTTGAAAATGTCTGGTAACCTGTTGTAAAGCTATTTTCTTTTTGTACTGCATAGCTCAGGTTTAAGTTTGTGCCGTCAATTTTTGTAAGGTCAAATGCTAATCTTGTTTTGCCATATTTGAGCGTAACGATGCGTTCTTCTTGAACTTTTTGAGCATCCCATGTTTTGATCGATACGATTACCTCGTCCATTGCTGTAAAAAAGTCGATAATTGCTTTTGTAGCGGTGGTACTTACCGTGTTTGTGGTAACAATACTTGGTTCAAGTGATTGCTCTTTGTTTGTCCAAATACGTTGTTCTCTTTTCTCTATGACTTGCATTGCCTCATCATCTAGCGATTGTTCAGGTTCTGCGGCAGTAGCAACGAGGTAATAATCGCCGTTACGCCATGTGGCGTCTATGGGTAGTTTTATGGTAGTAAGTGTATCTACAGTTTGTGTTACGGCGTAAATGGTCGCAGCAGTTTTCCAGTCGGTTTCTTCTTTTTGCTCGCGTGGTGGCGCATAGGGGTATAGGGTTTTATATGCTGCCTCGTCCATGGTATAAAACTGTGACTGTGGTAAAACTTGCGGTATAATAACACGTTCTTTTGACGCTGGTTTTTTCACTTCGATTCTTATTTGCGCAGGGACTGTTTTGCCATTTAAGTTTCTTGCTTGCACCTGGATTTCATTGTTTTCAAGGTCGAGTAAACGCTGGCTTATAAGTTGTAATTCTAGTGTGTGATAGCCCACACGCACAATCTTTTCAGTTGTGCGTGTTTCTCCATTTACATCGGTTATGGTGACGTTTACTACATAGTTAAATACGGGCATTATTTCTTGGTTAACTGCACTGTCTGGTTCTGCTAAAAAGGTAATGCTGTAGGATCCTTTAGCATCGGTTTTTGTCGTTCCCTCAGCAATAATTTTGTCAGTCGTGTTGAAGTATCCATATCGCCATCCTTGATAACTTACGGTGCGGTTTACGGTATAGGTAACCGCTGCATTTGTTACAGCACTCCCTAATAGTGCTTGTGCCTTTCCGGTTACGGTGATGCTGTCGTTTACCTTAAAGGTTTTGGTAATCTCATCGAGGGTTGCTTTAAAACGTGGGCGCTTGTATTCTTCTACTTGAAACGATAGTTGCGCATCATCCCATTCGTCAGCATTTGAAAAAATATTTGTGCCATCTGTATTGTCTTCGTTGTCCTCAACATATATGGTAAAGGATCCAGTAAGTCCGTCTTTGGGCAATACAAAAGAACCTTTTATGCTGCCCCACTCATTGGTTTTTAAATCAGTTTCAAATATTTCCTGTCCGTTTACATCTTCTACATAAACGCTTAATGTATAATTCGGCACAATTTGCGACTTCCCTTCTTTTTCGGCGGCAAGAATGGCTTTAAAATAGACGGTTTGCCCGGGTCTGTAAATAGCGCGGTCTAGGTAAATAAACGGTTTTATAAGCATGCCTGCTGCTTCTATATTGTTGTTATTGTAATAATAATTAGAGAATGCAGATAACAAACTGTCCTTTTTCTTAGTTGCAAGGATGTTGTAATAGGTATTGTTGTTGCGTCTTTCTATAGTATTTTTTTCAAGTATGGCTTTTCCATGACGGTTGGTTTTAAGTACCATGCTGTTTTTTTTAGAAATGGGCTGGTATCCATAGTTTCTGTTTCCACTGCTCAAGTAAAGTTTTGCGTGTTTTACGGGTTTCCCTGTGACGCGGTCTAAAACTGTAAATGTGGTTTTTGTCGATTCGTTTTCGGTAAAAAGTGTCAAGTTGGTAATTTCAAAAAAGGTATAATTGACCGCTTCTTTTTCTTGATTTGCACTTACTACTTGTACCAGGTATTTTCCTGTGGCTAGCGGTGGTATATTAAAGGAGAGGGAGTGTTCAAAGGTATCAGCAGCATTGGTTAAGGTGAGTTGCTCGTCAAATACTTGATTTTTATTTGCAAGCGCTTTTTCAATTAATTTTCTATAGAAAGCATTTAGTTCTTGCGAATTTCTTGGTAGTTGTTGATTAAGAGGCACGGGCACAATAAGCACTTGCGCAGCTGCAACATTGCGGTAACTTAAAACAGCGCGCTTGTTATCTTTTGCACTAGCATAGTTTTCTACCTGCAAGGTTAATTCTGGATTATAGATGGCGTCTAGCAGTAATTGGCATTGCAGTGCACCATAAGATTCTTTAAAAAGTGCAGCGCCATCCTGGGCCGTTTGTATCGATTTTTCACGCCACGCTTTTGTTGTTTCTGTAGGTGTAAATTCACTTAAATCATTGTAATAGCTTGCTAGGGTATGGTACACGGTAGTGATTTCAGGCTCATTTTTATAACGTTCTAGCAGTGCCTTCAGGGCTGTTTCATAAGCAGCTACTTCCTTGTTTTGACCTGTTTTCTTGTAACCATAGTGCAGTCTGTTTTTATAATTGTAAATGTGAGCTGTTAATGAACCGTTTTCTAGGTGCAACGTTTCTAACAGTCCATAAAGTTGCAGCACTTTAAAGTCGTTGTTTAGGGAGTCCATCACTAGTGCTTTGAGCGACAATAAAGCTGTGGATGCTAGGTAAACGTTGTCGGTGGATAACTCAAAATGCTCTTGTGGTTGATCGATAAAGTAGTTGTCATTTTTGTAAAAACTCATTGCCTCGCTAGCAATCATGTCGAGTAAGCTGGGTTGTAACACGCGTGTTTGTGGTGCAAGGTCTAGCAGCAGTTCATAATCTTTTACGGGTAGTTTAACGAGTTTTTCTGCATCACTTAAAGCCAGGGCATATCGTTGATGAATTTGTGTGTAAAACATATGGATATCCCAGGTGAGGAAATCGGTTTTATCCATAACACCGCCTGCCGTACGTTGTCTTATACGATATTGATTTTGTTGCAAGTGGCCATAAAGTAAATGCGCATAAATGGACTGGTAAATGTTTTTCTCGGGAAAGACGGCTGTTTTAATAAGGGTATCTAAATCTGCAATAATGCGTTGCTCTGCGTTTTCCTCGCGCACCATTTTATATTTGGATTTGAATAAAAACACCTTAATGTGTTGTTGCTTGTTGCCAGTTTTAGTGGCTTCTTGCGCGATAGAATCTAGTACAAGGCTAGCGTCTTCTAGCCTGCCATTGACCTCTAGCACACGCACGCGGTCCCATTTTTCTTTAAAGGATTCTACTGTTTGTGCGTTGCTAAACAGCGCAATAAAAAGAAAAGTGCTTATTAATTGAAACGACTTCATAGTTTAATTTTCTAGGAGTTAAAGCTACATCAATTATTCAAGGTGCCACGTGGCAATGAGTGAACCTCGTGTTTAAATGAGTGCACGGGTGATTTCATAAATGGTACCATATTTGTTATTTTTAGCCTCATGAAACATCTCTTAATTTTAATGGCTTTTTGTAATGCTGCAGTGGGTTTATCGCAAGACGCTTTCGCGAAAGCGGAACAACTCTACCAAAATAACGACTTAAAAAAGGCCGAGGTCGCGTTTAAAGCATTGTACAAAAATGACTCGGGAAACCTGCAAGTAATAGACCGATTAGGCAATATCGCATGGCAGCAAAAACAATACAAAACAGCCATGGATTACTACAAACTGCTGGTAGACAAAAAGCCAAATAACGCCGACTACAATTTTAAATACGGTGGAGCCATGGGTTTGTATGCAAAAAATGCCTCGCGATTTACAGCATTAGGCTTGATAGACGACATTAAAAAACACTTTGCCAAAGCCGCGCAACTAGACCCAAAACACATAGAAGTGCGCCACGCGTTATCACAGTTTTACTGCGAGTTGCCAGGCATTTTAGGAGGTTCTATAAAAACGAGTACCAAATATGCAAATGAATTAATGGCGCTGTCGCCCGTAGATGGTTATCTAGCGCTGGGTTTTATAGCAGAGTATGAAAAGAAATATACCGCAGCCGAAAATGCGTACAAAGGCGCCGTAAAAACAGGCGGTAGTGTGCTTACCTACACAAAGCTTGCGACACTGTACGAGGAAAAAATGAAACGTCCAAAAGATGCCCTTGCTACCTATCAAAAGGCCTATGAAATTCATAAAGACAACGGTTTACTAGCCGATATTAAAAGACTTAAAAGTGCAACAGGTAACTAACGTATTTTTAGGACCAAACAAGCATAATGAAGGCAGTTAAAATTTATTTTTTGGTGCTTTTTTTGTAACATTACAATAGCAAACAACAACCTAACCAACTTCTTCTCAAATCATGGAAAATAAAACCGAATCCAAATCTATACTTCTTGCAATTGCCATTTTAACAGGGTTATCTGTTCTTGGTTTTTTTATTTACAAAGGATTTAAAACTTTTAGCGATAAAGACCGCATCGTTACGGTAAAAGGACTCGCCGAAATGGATATGACGGCAACATCGGCCAATATCATGCTTACTTTTGGTTATTCTGGTGATAATTTGCAGGAGATTATATCACAAACTCAAAATAAGAAAAGTGCTGTCACGGCATATCTAACCAGTCACGGCTTTGATGAAAATTATATCACCGTGGGTAAAGTTGCTGTTATCGACCGCCAGCGTTATTATGAAAGTCAGTGGCAAAACAACCAGCAAGTACAAGTTAAAATAGACCGTTATACCGTATCCCAAAGTTTAACAATCAAATCTAAAAACGTAAAAACGACCGAAGATCAAACCGCCCAGATAAACCTAGATCTTGTAAGTAAGGATTTAACATGTACCCTAAGTACTTCTTACGTTTTCCCTGATTTAAATTCGATTAAACCACAATTAATTGCCGAAAGCACAAAGAATGCGCGTGTTGCCGGTGAGCAGTTTGCAAATGACTCTCAGGCCGAATTGGGGAAGATAAAAACTGCATCACAAGGCCAAATAACCATTGCAGGAAAGTACTATTATGAAGAAGAAGCAAGCAGCGAACCACCTAAAGAAGCTTATATCCAAAAAGCGAGAGTGGTAAGTACGATTGTATTCTTTTTAGAGTAGTTTTTTAAATTTATAGCGTGTTTTAAGCACTATCATTCTTGCGTTTATAATAAATTAGGCTGCTTAAAATAAAATTTGCATTTTAAGACAGGCTAATATTTTATATGTTGATTATTGTGATACTTTTTCAGCATACATTTTTATTCGCAATTTAGTGTTAAGTGTATTGCATACTTCATACTCTTTAAAAATCATACGTTTATATTTGTAAACACAACGTGAGCGCTTTTTACACCGCGTTTAACACAACACTTTTTTATGCGCGTACATTTTATTGCAATAGGCGGTAGCGCCATGCACAACCTGGCACTTGCTTTACACCACAAAGGCGATACAGTCACTGGTAGCGATGATAGTATTTTTGAACCTAGCAAATCCAGACTGGCGAAACATGGTTTGTTACCAGCACAAGAAGGATGGTTTCCTGAAAAAGTTACTAGCGATATAAACGCAGTAATTTTAGGGATGCATGCCCGCGCAGATAATCCAGAGTTGCTTAAAGCGCAAGAACTTAACCTTCAAATTTATAGTTATCCCGAGTACTTATACGAGCAGTCTAAGGATAAAACACGTGTGGTTATAGGTGGCTCTCACGGTAAAACCACCATCACCTCTATGATTTTGCATGTGATGCATTACCACAACATCGCTGTGGATTATATGGTAGGTGCGCAGTTAGAGGGATTTGAAACCATGGTACATCTAACAAATGATAACGAGTTTATGGTGCTAGAGGGCGACGAGTATTTGTCTAGCCCTATCGACTTGCGACCTAAATTTCACTTATACCAGCCTAATATCGCGTTACTTTCTGGTATTGCGTGGGATCATATCAATGTATTCCCGACTTTTGAAAACTATGTAGAGCAGTTTGATATTTTTGTTGATTTGATGAAAGACGGTAGTATTCTCGTGTATAATGAAGAAGATGCCGTGGTAAAAAAAGTAGCCCTTGCTGCCACACGACCTACCCGCAAACACGCCTACAGCATCCCTGAACATTTTATAAAAAACGGCATAACCTTTTTAGAAACGCCCGAGGGTGCTATGCCTGTTGAGATATTTGGTGCGCATAATTTAAGCAACCTCGCTGGTGCTAAATGGATTTGTCAACACATGGGCGTGGACGAGGATGATTTTTACCAAGCCATTACCACCTTTAAAGGCGCATCTAAACGTCTAGAAAAAGTAGCCGAAAACAATAACACGTTTATTTTCAAGGATTTTGCACATTCACCCAGTAAGGTACTTGCAACAACACAAGCTGTTCATGCGCAGTATAAAGAGCGCAAACTTATTGCTTGTTTAGAACTGCATACCTACAGCAGTCTCAATCCGGCATTTTTAAAAGAGTACAAGGGTGCGCTTGATGCAGCCCATGTGGCAGTGGTTTTTTATAGCCCACATGCCCTAGAAATAAAAAAAATGGCGCCCATAAGCGCTGGGGATATTGCAGCGGCTTTTGCAAGAGAGGATTTACTAGTAAAAACAGATCCTGCTGATTTTAAAAAATGGCTCTTTGAGCAAAATCTTAACAATTGCGCCCTGCTTTTAATGAGCAGCGGTAATTACGGTGGTTTGGATTTTCAAGAGCTTAAAATTTTACTGTAAAGTAAATAAAATCAGAAATGTAGCGTTAGGTATTTACGACTTTATAAAAATAATGAAACAGCAAGTATTTCAAGAGGGTGATAGTGGTGTGCTTATTCAGGCTCGCAAGAGCAGCCTGTTTATGGTCATTCTTTTTGCGTTGATGTTGCTAGCTTCTGTTTTGGGCATTTCTATTTTTATAGTTGTTTTAATAACGGGTAGCGTTTCCTTTCATTATGGTTATCTAGTAGCTATTGCCTTGTTATGTTTTCTATCTTGGTATTTTTTGCGCTTGTTTTTATGGAACAGCTATGGTAAAGAATTGATCATGTTTTCAAAAGACCGTATTACGTACACCGCCGACTACCGCATGTTTCAAGAAAGTAAGCAAGAAATCCCGCTAGACGAGCACACGCACATGTCAGTAGCCGATCACAATGACGGGTCGGTGTACCTGCGCATGTCTCATGGAAAACAAGTGATAGAAACCATTATTCTGGTTCCTAAAGGGCAGTTTAAAAATTTTAACTGGGAGCAAATTACCCATTTAAAACCCTACAAATTGCGACCTGTGCCCCTGGATTAAACAGTTTGCAATTACTGTAAACAATCGTTTTGAACGATTATCTTTGCAAGTATTATTAGTCAATCATTGGAAACACATTTTAGGCTTACCGCCCCCGTCACTTTATTACCGCAAATTGCTGTAACCTGGCAAGCACCGTCTAACATCGCATTGGTAAAATATTGGGGCAAACACGGTATGCAACTCCCTGCAAACCCATCGCTCAGTTTTACCTTAAACGATTGTAAAACCATTACCAGTGTGCAGGCTACACAAGCAACCCATGGTTTTTCCATAGCTTATGACGGTGTAGAAAAACCAGCATTTGCCCCTAAAATTGCAGCTTATTTTCAGCGTATTACTCCCTATTGCCCGTGGATTACAAACTATTATTTTAATATAGATACCCACAATACATTCCCGCACAGTTCAGGAATTGCCAGCAGTGCCAGCAGTATGGCAGCATTAAGTGCTTGTATAATCGATATAGAAAGTACGCTTACAGGTACGGCCATGGATATGCAAAAGGCTTCTTTTTTAGCGCGTTTAGGTTCGGGTAGCGCGTGTCGCAGTTTGCAGGGAAAAGCGGTGGTGTGGGGACAGCACGACGGTACAGCAGGCAGCAATGACCTTACCGGTGTGGACCAGGCAGCCTTGTTGCATCCTGTTTTTAGTGATTACCAAGATACCATTTTGTTGGTAGATAAAGGCATAAAAACAGTAAGCAGTACTGTGGGGCACGGGTTAATGAATGATCACGCTTTCGCGAAAGCGAGATTCTCACAAGCCCACAGCAATTTAACAACTTTAAAGGACGCCCTAACAGCGGGCGACATAGACACTTTTATTAAAATAACCGAGAGTGAGGCGTTAACATTGCACGCGATGATGATGACCTCGCACCCCTATTTTATCCTGATGAAACCCAATACACTCGCGATTATTGAGCATATCTGGGAGTTTAGAAAAGAGACCGATATCCCCGTTTGCTTTACACTGGACGCTGGTGCAAATGTGCATATGCTGTATCCCGCAGCGCATGCGGCTGTTGTAAAAACATTCATTACTAACAAATTAGTGCAATTTTGTGAAAACTCGCATTATATTTGCGACCAAGTTGGTGCAGGTGCGCAGAAATGTTAACTTTAGCTCGTTATTAAACGCTCATGAAAGGTCCTTTGTTTTATTCTAAGATTCTACTCTTTGGCGAGTATGGCATTATTAAAGATTCAAAAGGGTTATCCATACCTTACAACTTTTACAAGGGAGCCCTTAAAATAGGGGACACGTCTACCGATTTAACACAAAAATCAAACACCAATTTATCAAAACTAGCGGCACATCTAGAGACGCTTGTCGCAACAGACCCCACTTTTCCAGCTATGAATTTAAAGGCCATGCGTGACGATATCGCTGCGGGAATGTACTTTGATTCGAGCATTCCGCAAGGTTATGGTGTAGGCAGTAGTGGTGCGCTCGTGGCTGCTGTTTATGACAAATATGCCATTCAAAAAATTACAGTTTTAGAAAATTTAACCAGAGAAAAGCTACTGGTTTTGAAAGTGATATTTGGTAAAATGGAAAGCTTTTTTCATGGTAAAAGCTCTGGTCTAGATCCACTTAATAGTTATTTAAGTTTACCTATTCTTATTAACAGTCAGCAAGATATACAACCAGCAGGCATCCCGTCACAAACCCAAAGTGGTCGTGGCGCTGTGTTTTTGTTAGATTCTGGTATCATAGGCGAGACCGCGCCCATGGTCAATATTTTTATGGAAAATATGAAACAAGAGGGTTTCCGTAATATGTTGAAGAATAAGTTTGTGAAATACACGGATATGTGTGTAGAAGACTTTTTAAGTGGTAACGTGAAAGGACTTTTTTACAATGTCAAAAAACTTTCTAGCGTGGTACTAGACAACTTTAAACCTATGATACCGGCGCAGTTTCACGACTTGTGGAAAAATGGTATCGATTCAGGTGATTACTATTTAAAGCTGTGCGGCTCTGGCGGCGGTGGATACATCCTAGGCTTTACCGAGGATTTAGAAAAAGCCCAAGAATCACTTAAGGATTACAAGCTCGAGGTGGTTTACAATTTTTAAATGTCATCAAATACTTTTAGTAAAAACCCCCGAACCGCAGGTATCGGGGGTTTATTCATTATGTACAATGTTATTCAGTGTTTAATCTAAAAGCGCCTCTACAATACTCGCTGCAACCGCCTGTTGGCCTGCGTCACTCGTTAGGTAATCACGTTCTTTATCGTTTATCATATTGCCTAAGCTCATGTGAATGCCAGGAACCTTGACAAGTCTTAAAAGCGTAAAATTTTGAAGGCTAATCTTAGAATGTTTAATGTCCAAATTTTCAAGAAACGCAGCAGCTAGTTTGCCTGCTAGCTGTGCTGACGCTTCTTTGGTGCTCACTTTATCATGAATAAACATTTGATTGCCTAGTTCTTGATTTTTGTTTGTAGCGTTATCCACGTGAATGGATATAAAAAAGTCTGGGTTTAAGTCGTTGATCATTCCTGCACGGTCGGTTAACGACACAAAGCTGTTATCTTCTCGCAACAGGATGACTTCCATACCTTGCTTTTCGGCTTGTGCTTGTATTTTTTTTGCAATAGTTAGGTTTATGGCACTTTCTGTTAGGTTATCTACTATCTGACCTGTATCGTGCCCACCATGTCCTGCGTCTATAACGATGCGTTTTTTATTGGTAGGCGGTGTAAAGGCCAATAGTAAAGCGAATCCTAAAATTCCAATGATTGCAGTGATTTTTGTGATTGATTGCATAAGGATAGCATTTGTTTGCAAGCATAACGTTTTTATATCTTAAAAAATTATCAGGCTTGCCTTTAAATTGAATACGTGTACTTCCATGTGGTACAGCTATAGAACGCACATCTTCCTTAACTTTGCGTTATGAGCACAGCCCAAACAAATCGTGTGATTGACGATCAGACATTAAAAAGTCTGTTAATGAAGATATTGAGTTTGTTCTCATCGGTGCGATTGTATAACGTGAGTTTAATCGCACTTGCACAGTTGCTAGCGGTTCTTTTTATTATAGCTCCCGAGCGGTCGGTAATAAATCTGGTGACCGACTACCAGCTGTGGTTTCTTATACTGGCAACTGCTGCTGCTATTGCGGGTGGTTACATCATTAATAACTTTTATGATAGGGAAAAAGACCTGATTAATCGACCACAAAAAACCCTGCTAGAACATCGCGTGCGTCGCTCTACATTATGGAGTGTGTACTTTACCTTAAACGGCCTCGCTTTTTTGCTTGCTGCGGTTGTGTCGTGGCGCGCAGGGGTATTTTTTGTAGCTTATGTTTTTGCGATGTGGTTTTACTCACACAAGTTAAAACGCTTGTTGTTTATAGGTAATCTTATGGCAGCACTGCTTGCAGTTACCCCGTTTTTTGTGGTGTTTATGTATTACAGCAACTGGTATGCAGTTGTTTTTGTACACGGCACTTTTCTATTTCTTATACTCACCATGCGCGAGCTTATAAAAGATTTAGAGAATTTGCGCGGTGACTTGGTGCAAAATTACCGGACAATTCCAGTGGTATTTGGCGAGCGTGTGAGTAAGTTTTTTTACGCCGGGCTTACCGTGTTTACCATCATTCCCATTATTGCGTTACATGCGTTTTTTGAAATAGGACTCATGCGTTATTATTTTGCAGTTGTCATAGGGGCGTTATTAGTATGTTTGCCCTTGCTGCTTTCATCGCGCCGCAAACGCGAGTACCTGCTTATTCACTTTATTTTAAAAGTCGTTATCGCACTGGGGGTATTTTCTATTTTGCTTATTGATTTGCCAGATATTATAAAACGATTGCAATCGATTTTGTAAAGTGTACAGCTGCGCTTCTTCTAAAAAGAAAATAACTACCACAAAAACAAAATGTTAGCAGCAGTTATTGTGTAGCATTTTGCAATTCACGCTACTGTATGATGCGCATATGTTTAAAGCAAGCTCGCCACATGGGTATTTACCCATTCTAGAAAATCCTCATCGGGTTTAGAAAATGCTTTTGGTGAATTGCTATCTATATCTATTTGACCTATGTTTTTGCCGTCTTTAAACATGGGTATTACAATCTCGCTTTTTACATGAATGCTGCATGCGATATAATTATCTTGTGCGGTCACATCGTCCACGACAAAGTTTTTATTGCTCACCGCCACCTGACCGCAAATCCCCTTGCCAAAAGGTATTACCGTGTGGTCTGTAGGTTCACCTGCCTGGTTCCATAAATGCAATGTAGGTTCTGTTTCATGGGCCATATAAAAACCTACCCAGTCATAATGTTCAACATTTTGCTGTAGCAAGTCGCAAATCCCTTGCATTTTCTCGGCAAGTTCTAATTCTGTATGGGTGACTATTTCGGTGATAATAGGTTTAAATTCGTCTAGATTCATAGCTGTTTTTTGAAAGTTCAAAACTAGTCAAGAGAAGATTGACAACATATAAATTTATTCTAAATATTTATAACAACCCAAAGAACAATCTGCAAGTTAAATCATTGCTAGACCTAAACGGAATGCCTGACCACCTTCTAACTGTAGTAAATTTATTTCACGCATAAATAAGTGTTTATCAGTTATTAAAAATTATTTTTAATTGATTTTGCAATTAAAATGGTTTTACGCATACGTTTTCGATAAGAATTTATGATATTTGGTCAACCAATTAATTGGGTAACCAATTTTAAATGACGTTTCATGACAAAAACTATTGTTCTTACCGGTGCTGGCGGTGTGTTGTGCAGCACGCTCGCTGTTGCATTAGCCCAACAAGGCCACAAAATAGCCGTTTTAGACTTGCGCATTGAAGCTGCAAACACGGTAGCAGACCAAATAAACAAGGACGGTGGTATGGCGGTGGGTGTTGCCGCTAACGTGCTAGATAAGGAGTCGTTACTACTTGCAAAACAAGCAGTAAACGATGTTTTTGGGCAAGTGGACATTTTGATAAATGGCGCCGGTGGTAACCACCCCATGGGCACGACGAGTAATCCGTTTTTTGAAATGAACGACTTGCATAACAAGACCGAGGGGTTTAAAACCTTTTTTGACTTAGACCCTAAGGGCATTGAGTTTACATTCAACCTAAATTTTTTAGGCACCCTACTACCCACGCAGGTATTTGCTATGGACATGGTAGGTCGCGACGGGTGCAGTATTCTCAATATATCTTCTATGAACGCCTTTACGCCACTTACTAAAATACCAGCCTACAGCGGTGCAAAAGCAGCGGTTTCTAATTTTACACAATGGCTGGCTGTGCATTTTTCTAAAGTTGGCATACGTGTAAATGCCATTGCACCCGGTTTTTTCCTGACCGATCAAAACCGCGCCCTGTTAACAAATCCAGATGGCAGCGCAACACCGCGCGGCAACCAGATTATAGGTCAGACCCCGATGGGGCGTTATGGTAAACCCGAGGATTTGGTAAGTACCGTGCAGTGGCTTTGTGATGACGGCGCATCGTTTGTTACAGGCATCGTTGTGCCTATTGACGGCGGTTTTAGTGCCTACAGTGGGGTGTAATATAAGTAAATAACAGGTAAATAGTTCGCTTTCGCGAAAGCGTAATAAATAAAATTATATGGGATTAGAACAAACATGGCGCTGGTACGGTCCTAACGACCCGGTGTCTTTAATGGACGTAAAACAAGCAGGCGCGACGGGCGTGGTGAACGCATTGCATCACATACCTAATGGTGCAATATGGCCGGTTGAAGAAATTAAAAAGCGGAAAGAAGAAATTGAGGCCGTGGGACTTACATGGTCGGTCGTAGAAAGCGTCCCCATCCACGAAAACATAAAAACCCGCTCAGGAAACTATGAGATTTACATAGAGAATTATAAACAAACAATAAAAAATTTAAGCGCTTGTGGCATTGATACGATTTGCTACAATTTTATGCCTGTGCTGGACTGGACACGCACCAATCTGGATTATGTGGTTGCCGACGGCTCGACAGCCCTGCGTTTTGAGGCTGCTGCCTTTGCTGCGTTTGAACTCTACTTATTAAAACGACCAGGTGCTGAGGCCGATTATACCGCAGCTCAAAAAGAAGCCGCCGCTGCCTATCTTAAAAACGCAACTCCCGAAGAGCAGGCTAAACTTGTAAAAAACATTATCGCAGGATTACCAGGCGCCGAGGAAGGTTATACCCTGGACGAGTTTAACAACATACTTGCCACCTATGATGGTATAGGACCACAAGAACTTAAGGCTAATTTATTTTATTTCTTGTCACAAATCATTCCGGTAGCCGCAGACTGTGGAGTATTGATGTGTATACACCCAGACGACCCGCCCTATCCTATTTTGGGATTACCGCGTGTGGTGAGTACAGAGCAGGATATTCTAGACATTTACAACGCCGTAGATGTTATGAATAATGGACTTACCTATTGTACAGGGTCCTTTGGCGTGCGTGCCGATAATGACCTTGCAGGTATGATAGAGCGTTTAGGGCATCGTATTCATTTTATTCATTTGCGCGCAACAAAACGCGATGCCGACGGTAATTTTCACGAGGCCGACCATTTAGACGGTGATGTAGACATGTTTGCAGTTATGAAAGCACTGGTACTCGAGCAAGAAAAGAGAAAAAAAGTGGGTAGGAAAGACCTGCGCATGCCTTTTAGACCCGACCATGGCCATAAAATGCTGGATGATTTAAGGAAGAAAACAAACCCCGGATATTCTGCTATAGGAAGATTACGAGGCCTCGCCGAATTGCGCGGCCTGGAACTAGGAATACGACGGGCTTTTTTGTCTGGAAAGTAGTGGTTAGGGAGCAGGTAGTTGTCAGTGGTCGGTTGTTTGTTATGA
>DAIRDE010000012.1:0-23762 GCA_036796335.1 Nonlabens sp. | reverse complement strand
AATCAATTGTCGGTTGTGCGTTACCAGTTGTTTGTTATTAGTTTCAAAAATGTAATGTAAAATCAAGTATCAATAGTCAGTCGTCAGTTGTCTGTTGTCATTTGTCAATTTTAAATCGTTAATCAAAAATTGTTAATCTCCAATCGTTAATCTCCAATAGTTAATCTCCAATCGTTAATCTCCAATCGTTAATCATAAATCCCAAACCATGTCAACACAATTCGAATCGCGTTATGCATCCAGCCCCGAGGCTGTAAAACAGTACGACACCACACAATTAAGAAGGGAATTTCTTATTGAACAACCCATGGAGCCTTGTAAGATTAAACTTACCTATTCTCATTACGACCGCTACATTGCTGGTGGCGCAATGCCAGTAAATCCCTTAAAATTAGAAACCATAGACCCTTTAAAAGCCACGTATTTTTTAGAACGTCGCGAAATGGGAATTATTAATGTAGGTGCAGCCGGATTTGTAGAGGTAGACGGTGCGCGGTATGATTTGGATCATAAAGACGCTCTTTATATAGGACAAGGCGCAAAAGATGTTGTCTTTAATAGCCTGGACACTAGCGATCCAGCTATGTTTTATATCAATGCAGCACCAGCGCATAAAAGCTATCCTACTGTAAAAATAAGCCTTTCCCAAGCTAATAAACTAGAATTAGGAACCATGGAAACTGCAAACCACCGTACTGTAAACCAAATGATTATAGGTGGTATTGTAACAACCTGTCAGTTACAAATGGGCATGACCCAACTTAAACCTGGCAGCGTATGGAACACCATGCCTGCACACGTGCACGATCGCCGTATGGAGGTTTACTACTATCTCGACATTCCGCAGGATCAGGCAGTATGTCATTTTATGGGACAACCTCAAGAAACCCGTCATGTATGGATGCAAAATCACCAGGCAGTGATTTCGCCCCCGTGGTCTATACATTCTGGGTCTGGTACTTCTAACTACACTTTTATATGGGGAATGGCAGGCGAGAATCTAGATTACGGCGATATGGACGTAGCAAAAATTACAGATCTTAGATAATATGGGCACGCACTTATTTAACATAACAGGAAAAGTAGCACTTATAACAGGCAGCACCCATGGTCTGGGAATGTCCATGGCACAAGGCCTAGGACTCGCCGGTGCCACGATAGTTGTAAACGGTAACTCCTCGCAAGAAAAAATAGACGAGGCCGTCGCTATTTACAAAGAACAAGGTATAAAAGCTGTGGGCTACAAATTTGATGTTTCAAACGAGCAAGATGTTATTGCTGCGATACATAAAATAGAAAAAGAAGTTGGGGCTATCGATATTTTAATCAACAATGCAGGCATTATAAAAAGAACCCCGCTGGTAGACATGGAAGTAGCCGATTTCAAACAAGTGATAGACATAGACCTGGTAAGTCCATTTATTGTTTCTAAACACGTTGTTAAAGGCATGATTGCACGCAGGCAAGGCAAAATCATTAACATTTGCAGCATGATGAGTCAATTGGGTAGAAATACGGTGGGAGCGTATGCCGCTGCAAAAGGGGGTCTGGTCATGCTCACAAAAAACATGGCGACAGAGTGGGCACGGCACAATGTGCAAGTGAATGGTATAGGGCCTGGGTATTTTGCCACCTCACAAACTGCACCTATACGTGTAGACGGCCACCCTTTTAATGATTTTATTGTAAACCGTACACCCGCTGCAAAATGGGGAGACCCTAGTGACCTCGCTGGTGCCGCTATTTTCTTGTCCTCACAAGCGAGTGATTTTGTGAATGGCCACATTTTGTATGTAGATGGTGGCATTCTAGCAACTATAGGCAAACCGTCAAATGAAGAATAAATGAAAACACACACTTTATTTTTAGCCCTCATTGCCGCCTTGTGCGCGAGCTGCGCTACAAAACAGGAAACACCTATTTTTAAACTTCACAACGCCATCGATATGTCTAGGGAAGAGGTTGTCGTGTTTACTAAAAGTCAGGTATTAGACAAGTTACCGTCTTTGACAAGCGAGCAAGTACCTGTTTTTAAAACTAAAGAAGGCGACCTTATACCATACCAATTAGACGATTTAGACGGCGATGGTAATTGGGACGAGGCTGCTTTGGTTATAGATTTTAAACCCCTAGCGCACCAGGATGCTTATGTGTACGCTTTCGCGAAAGCGGAACAACCACAATTTGCTAAAATGACCGACGTACATTTTGGAGTAGGAAAGGCAAAACCCGTTACAACCGAAGTGCAAGAATACTGGCGCAGTAATGATCCTAGAGCCATCGATTCTCTCTTTTTTCAAATGGAAGGACCTGCCTGGGAGAATGACAAAGTTGGGTTTAGGATTTATTTTGATCCACGCAATGGTATAGACATTTTTGGTAAGACCACAACCGTGCCCACCTTGCATAAACAAGGCCTTAATACAGACTACCACAAACAAGCCGCATGGGGTATGGATATTTTAAAAGTAGGGACGTCGCTGGGGGCTGGGTCTATCGCCATAAAATACAACGACTCCTTATACCGTGTGACTGGTGCAAAAGCCGCACGATTTAAAACAGTTACCGAGGGACCTGCACGAGCAATTTTTACCCTAACCTTTGACGAGGAGCAAATCGCAGCGATTCCTGTAAAAGTGGTGCACACCGTGACCATAGAAAAAGGAGACTGGTTTTATAAAAGCGACGTGAGTCTTTATGGACAAGACCCAGCTATGGAACTGGTAACAGGTATTGTAGATTTAAAGCCAAACGAGTTTTCTAATGATTTGCAAGCCGATACAATGTTTATAGCACGCAGCTATGGCATGCAGTCTGAAAATGACGATAACCTGGGTATGGCGATTATTGTACCTAAAAGCGATGTCTTGTTAAGTGCAGCGCCCACGTCTGGTGGCGATATCACGCAAACTCATTTAGTAAACTTAAAAGCTGGTGACAAACACACGTTTTATTTTATGAGCGGTTGGGCACCTAGTGATCCTCAGTTTAGATTGAGCACAGGGTTTAAAGTAGCGACCATAAATGCGGCAACAATGATTGCAAATCCTATAAAAATTCAATAAAACGTATACTCCTTGCTATGAAAAGTAAACTGCTATTGGTACTGGTGTTACCGCTTTTTTTACTAACAGGTTGCAATAATGCACGAGAGGTAAAAACCTTGCGATTAGCGCATAGTCTGGATACAAAGCATCCAGTGCACGAGGCTATGGTTGTTTTAGGCAAAAGCCTTAAAGAGAAGTCTGGCGGTAAACTAAGGGTAGAAATCTATCCGTTTGGTCAACTGGGTGGCGAGCGAGAAACGCTAGAATTGTTGCAAATAGGGAGCCTAGACGTTGCCAAAGTAAGCGCCGGTGTGCTGGAAAATTTTATACCCGAATATAAAGTTTTTAGTATTCCTTATTTATTTAGGGATAAGGATCATATGAATAGCATATCTGACGGACCGGTAGGGAAATCTATTCTTGCCGAGGGTCAAAAATTTAACCTACAGGGACTTACTTTTTATGATGCAGGCAGCCGTAGTTTTTACACCACAAAAAAGCCTGTCACCGCACCAGCCGATTTAAAAGACATGAAAATTAGAGTCATGAAAAGTAACATGGCTATTTCTATGCTTTATGAATTGGGGGCTGCACCTACACCTATATCTTTTGGAGAGCTTTATACCGCGTTGCAGCAAGGCGTTGTGGATGGCGCAGAAAATAACATCCCTAGTTACTACACCTCAAAGCACTATGAGGTTAGTAAATTTTTAAGTATCGACGAGCATACATCGGTACCCGACGTGCTGGTAATAGGAACCGAAACGCTTGCAAGACTTAACGACCAGGAAAAAAAATGGCTGCGTGCAGCTGTCGAAGAATCTAAAAATGCGCAGCGCATCCTGTGGGAAGCTGCCGAAACCGAGAGCTTAAAAATGGTTAAAGAAAGTGGTGTACAAGTAAATTATCCTGATAAATCACATTTTCAGTTAGCTACAAAGGAGTTGCTTAACACCTTTAACAATGATCCTAAAATGAAAGCACTAGTTCAATCAATAATAGAAAATTAACATGAGGAAAGTAATTGATAACCTGCTAGGTAAAGTGTGTTTAGGTATTCTTTTTATCATGCTACTTGCCGTCATATGGCAGGTGTTTTCTAGGTTTATCTTAAAATCACCCAGTACCGCGACCGACGAGGTTTCTAGTTTCTCTCTTATATGGCTGGGATTATTAGGTGCTGCCTATGCAACCAGCCAGCAATTGCACCTTGCTATAGATTTGTTGCCTGAAAAACTGGTCGCCAAGCAATCTGCGTTTTTTGACGGTTTTGTTTATGTCAGTGTGTTTGTTTTTGCTTTTGTGGTGATGATTATAGGCGGTGGTAGGTTGTGCATGCTTAGTTTTCAATTTGAGCAAACATCGGCTAGTTTAGAAATACCGTTAGGGTTTATTTATCTGGTTGTTCCAGTTGCTGGGGCGCTCATATGTTATTTTAGTCTGGACACGCTACTTACAAATTTAAAATCTAAAAACGCCTAAATTATGCATCTTACCGAAGTTTTAATACTGGTTTTAAGTTTTGTGATTTTTGTAGGTCTGCGAGTTCCTATAGCTTATGCCATAGGTCTAGCAGCATTTGTTACCCTGATTTATTCCATGCCATTCTTACCCACAGTGACCACGCTAGCGCAACGCATGGCGACATCGTTGGATAGTTTTACACTTAGTGCGATACCGTTTTTTATCCTAGCTGGTCAAATAATGAATAGAGGCGGTATTGCGGTGCGCCTTATCAATTTTGCTAAAGCGATAGTAGGACCCTTACCCGGTGGGCTTGCGTTTGTTAATATTATTTCCTGTATGTTGTTTGGCGCTATCTCGGGCAGCGCTGTGGCTGCTGCAAGTGCCATAGGTGGCTTTATGAATCCGTTAATGGAAAAGGATGGATACAGCAAGCCTTTTAGTGCCGCGGTAAATATTACTAGTGCGACAACGGGTCTTATCATCCCGCCCAGTAATATCCTTATTATTTACTCACTCGCGAGTGGTGGGGTTTCTATAGGTGCTTTATTTATCGCCGGTTATGTACCGGGAATATTTCTAGGGGTGGCACTTATGATAGTTGCAGCTATATACTCGATTATTAAAAAATATCCTACCGACAAGCTTGTGAGTATCAAGGTTTTTTTCTCTCGGTTTTTTGCAGCACTTCCCAGCCTTATGTTACTTGTGGTGGTGATAGGTGGTATTGTAGGTGGCATATTTACAGCAACCGAGGCTAGTGCGGTTGCGGTAATTTATACCCTAACACTGGGTATTGTTTATAAAGAAATTAAAGCAAAGGATTTAGCGCCTATTTTATTAGAAACTGTAAAGACGAGCGCGATTGTATTGCTGTTAATTGCAACTTCTATTGCCATGAGTTGGGTGATGTCTTATGAGAATATCCCGCAAGCGATAAGTGATGCCATTCTAGGTTTTAGCGATAACCCGATTGTTATACTCATACTTATTAATTTAATTCTGCTTTTTGTAGGGGTGTTTATGGACATGACCCCAGCGGTACTTATTTTCACACCTATTTTTTTACCTATCGTCACAGCGATGGGCATGGATCCTGTGCATTTTGGGATTATCATGATTTTAAATTTGTGTATTGGGTTGTGTACCCCGCCGGTAGGATCGGTACTTTTTGTGGGGTGTAGCGTCGCCGATGTAAAGTTGCAAAAAGTCTTTAAACCTATGATGCCTCTTTTCCTTGCAATGATTATCGTGCTCGTGGTAGTGACGTATTTTGAAGACGTTAGCTTGTGGTTACCTCGAGTTTTTGACTTGATAGACTAATTTACGTGTGCACTGTTTTTAACATTGCCTTTACCTAAATACACAGCTTGTAAAAAATCTTGCTGGTGGTATGTATTACGCTTTCGCGAAAGCGAAATAATCCACAGCGTTGTGGTAACAAATATCACTTACAATTTTACCCAGCCATTGCTCGTCTGCGGGTAACTCGCCTCTTGCAACGTCGTTACCTAAAAGATTGCACAAAATACGACGGAAATACTCGTGACGTGGGAAACTTAAAAAGCTGCGAGAATCTGTAAGCATGCCCACAAAGGTGCTGAGTATTCCCAGATTAGAAAGGGTGTTAAGTTGTTTTTCCATACCGTCTTTTTGGTCTAAAAACCACCATGCGGCGCCATACTGCACTTTGCCTTTTATGGTGCCATCGTTAAAATTACCTACCATGGTTGCGATCACCTCGTTATCGGCGGGGTTAAGGTTGTAGATAATGGTTTTAGCCAGCTGGTCTGTGCTATCTAGCGTGTTGAGGTAATTACTTAATTGCACGGCATGAGAAAAATCACCTATGGAGTCAAAACCGGTGTCGGGACCTAATTGCGCGAGTAAACGCTTGTTATTATTGCGTATCGCACCTATATGAAACTGCTGTGTCCAGCCGTGTTTGTGATACATTTTAGTTAGTTGCAGCATGGTAGTGCCTGCAAAATACTGTACCTGTGTGGTGGTAAGTGATTTTCCTAACTTTAATTTTTTGAAAAGGGTATCGCAATTATAGGTGGATGTGGCATGGTAGTATAATTGCTCCAGGCCATAATCTGCCAGCCTGCAACCATGCTCATGAAAATAATTTACACGGGATTCTAGAGCAGTTAAAAGCTCGTCGTAATTGTTTATGGGGTAGCCTACCACTTGTTCTAATTTTGCAAGGTACGTGTTATATGCAGCTGCATCGTGTGCTGCCAGTGCCTTATCGGGCCTAAATGTGGGTAGAGTTTGTGGTGATAGTTTTTGATTTTTAATGTTTTTATGGTGTTCTAGGCTATCTGTCGGGTCATCGGTTGTGCACAGCAACTCGACATTTTGTTGTTGTAACAGGCCTACTGTGCTGTGTGATGGTTTTGCAAGAAGGTTTTTTGTATGCTGGTATATCTCGCTAGCATTTTTTGCGGTAAGTAAGTCGTCAACCCCAAAATACCGCAAAAGCTCTAAATGTGTCCAGTGATACAAGGGGTTGCGCAAGGTATAGGGGACGGCGCTTGCCCATGCGGTAAACTTTTCTTCATCGCTGGCATTGCCGGTAATTAAATGTTCGTTTATTCCTAGTGCGCGCATCGCTCGCCATTTATAATGATCGCCAGCTAACCAAACTTGTGAACAATTTTCAAAGACACGATTTGTTGCAATATCTGCAGGCGATAAGTGGTTATGATAATCTACAATTGGTAGATTTTTAGCATAATTGTGGTATAATTTTTTCGCAAAATCTGTTTGCAGTAAAAAGTCGTCTGTAATAAATGTGTCCATAAAATAGGTTTTAGTTGGCTTTTAAATAATTTTTTAGACCATAAAAGTGTTTGTCTAAACTTGCTGCTGCACTTGTGGTGTCCCGATTTTTTATGGCGTTTACAATGTCGTTGTGCTCGTTAATTAATTTTTCGGCTTGGGTTCTATCGCACACTTGTTCTCTATTAAAATGTGCAATGATGTCGGGTGCTATTAGTTTCATGATGCCGTGCAGCACCTTATTGCCCGATGCTTTAGAAATAGTCATGTGGAACTTAATGTCTTCTATAATGGCAGGATCGTTGTTTAAAATTTTTTTGCTAAAATCCAGTTGCGCACGTTCTATTTCTTCTAATTGTACATTTGTACAGCGTTGTGCGGCTAGTATGATCGCAGCATTTTCTATAATGATACGGGTTTCTACCAGGGATTTAAAGTCTGGTTTTTCTAACTCGAGTAAATCCTTCATCATGTTATTTATAGCAGGAACACCTATTCCCGTGATGACCGATCCACTTTGGGGTAAGGTTTTAACAATACCATAAAACTCTAGTTTTTGTACTGCACTGCGCACCTGGTTGCGCGACACGCCCAATTTTTCAGCTAGTTTACGTTCAGATGGTAATTTATCACCTTCCTTAAATCGCTCTTTTTTTATGAGATCTTTGATGCTATTAAATACATAAGCATCGTCTTCGAGCTCGTTTGAAAGCGGTACTTGCGATGGATTTTGAATCGTTTTTGATTGCATGAAATTCTTTTTTTGAATCAGTCTATCGGTTTAGGACCTTAAATTTAAGCGGTGTCATTTGGGTTACAACGCCTGTTTTTAAGGCTATCCTTTGCTTTTTAAATTTGCGGTAATGGCGGTCATATTTTTAACCGCCCGGGCGATATCATCAGATAATTCATTAAAGTTACCAGATTTAATTTTTTCTGTATCAAAAAGTTGGCTACCCATTCCTATACAAATCACCCCCGCCTGTATCCACGCTAGCATGTCCTCTTTAGTAGGCTCAATACCACCTGTGGGCATCATGTATAGTTGTGGCAGGACTGATTTTAACGCTTTCGCGAAAGCGTACCCAATAACACTCGCAGGAAATATTTTAACAACCTTGCATCCCGACTTGCTGGCAGTAAATGCCTCGGTGATGGTAGCGATGCCGGGTAGGTAAATAATATCTAATTTATTACAAATGTTGGCTACATCTTCAACAAAACACGGCGACACGATAAATTGCGCACCTGCATCTATAAATAGGTGAGCGGTTTGTGCTGTGTAAATCGTGCCTATGCCTAGTGTAAGGTCTGGAAAATGGTGTTGCTCGTTAACAAGCATTTTAAACGTTTCTAATGCATTCTCACCCCGATTTACAAATTCAAAAATACGCACGCCAGCGCGATAGGCGGCAGCAACTGTTTGTAGCACGACGTCAGGGTCTGCATGGTAAAAAACAGGTACAATTTTGTGCGTTGTGACTTTTTCTATAAATTTTTGCGTGTTCATAATTAACGTAATAATCTGCCTATGTTTTGACCACTTACAAGTGATTTTACCTCGGCGACAGTGCTTAGGTTTGCGTCGCCTATCGTCGTGTGTTTAAGCACTGATGCTGCAACGGCAAACTCAATTGCGTCCTGGTGTTGCTCAAATAAAAGACCGTAAATAAGCCCTGCCATAAACGCATCGCCACCGCCTATGCGATCTATTATATTTTGCATTTCATAGGTTTGCGAGGTGTATAAGGTATCGTCTTTAAAAAGTACCGCGGTTAGTAGGTTATGTGATGCGCTCTGGCTATCCCTTATGGTTTTAGAGAAAGCTGTGACCTGCGGATAGGCTTTTTGCACTAGCCTACAGTTTTCACTCCAGTCGGGATGGTGTATGCCCAAACAGTTTTCTAAATCCACACGCCCGCCCACGACCACATCGGTAAGTGCTACCAGGCGGGGCATGATGTCTAATGGGTTTTTACCATATTGCCACAAATTGCGACGGTAGTTGATATCGCCGCTTGTGGTGATGCCTTTGGATTTTGCGATTTGCAATGCTTTTAGTGTGATGTCGGCAGCGTTTTGAGAAATAGCGGGGGTGATGCCGCTGTAATGAAACCATGTGGCGTCTTTAAAAATGGCGTCCCAATCAAGTTCAGATGCATCCATAAGCGCAAATGCAGACTCAAAACGGTCATATACAATTTTAGACGGTCGCTGCATGGCACCGGTTTCTAAGAAATAAAGTCCCAACCTGCCGTCCCTGCGCACGATTCCATCGTCACTTATTCCATTCAATTTAAGGTAACGTGCAACTCGTTCTCCTAAATCGTGCTGGGGTAACGCGGTGATGTGGGTACTTTGTAAGCCAAAATGTGCCAACGATATTCCCACATTTGCCTCAGAACCACCAAAGGTGACGTCCAAATTATCAGTCTGAAAGAACCGTTTATTTTGTGGTACAGTTAATCGCATCAATACCTCGCCCAGGGTTACAACTTTTTGGATCATACGTTTTTAGGATTGTTTATACAAACTTAATGGATTCGCATTAAATTGGGTAACCAATTTTACATTTATCTAATAAAAAGTTGATTTTTTCAATAGTACCCTGCGATAGCAGCAATTCAGGTTCGTTTTAAAATACGTTTTAACGCGTGATTTTACATGTAAGATGTGCTACTGTTGTGATATGGAGAACTTACAAGCCCTGAAGTTTTACATCTATAATTAAGCCTCGCTATAGGTTTTAATGCCTAAATTTGTGCAAAAATATTTTTTTGGTTTCTTTACGCCCGTACCTCCCTGTTTTTAAGTTTGTAGCGATTTTTGGCGGACTGTATTTGCTTTTGGCTTCTTTATACGGTGTTTACTTGCAACAGGACTACAGTGTGCGGTGGTATCCTGATCCTGTGACATCACTCGTAGCAGACCAGGTTTCCTGGTGTTTAAACACGTTAGGCAGGAGCAGTACAGTTTCTAACACAGCAGGGTTGCCGTCGGTTAATTTGTATGTTGACAACGTTGCCGTTTACCGTGTAATAGAAGGTTGTAATGCAGTAAGCGTGATGATTTTGTTTGCTAGTTTTGTGTTTGCCTTTGCCCAAGCGTGGAAAAAAACAGTCCTATACGTGCTTTTAGGATTGTTGCTTATTTACCTTATCAACGTTTTAAGGCTTATTATTCTCGCAATCGTCTATGCATATTTTAAGGAGTATGCGACTTTTTCTCATGATATTTTGTTCCCAGGGGTTATTTATGGGACTGTTATTTTACTGTGGTTATTGTGGTTAAAACAATCGGCGCACTATGAAAACAAATAGCATAATTCGTTTCACGATTATCGGATTCCTACTTTTACTTATTGTCGCAGTGCGTTATTTTGAAACCCGCTTTTTTCCCGAACCGTTGCTCGATTATTTTAATGGTGCATTTGAGCAGGCACCTATCCCGTCCGGGTCTAATATGACCATTCTCGCAGTTACAGCCTTGCGTTATCTGGCAAACACAATTCTATCTTTAGGGATCATTTGGTTTGTTTTTAAAAAAGTTTCTTTTATTAAAGCCTCTCTTTGGGTGTATTTATTTTCTTTTTTATTGTTGACTAGTGCTATGGCAGCATGCTTAATGCACGGTGGTGACGCATTAAAGATGGTATTGTTTTATGTACGCAGGTTTTTAATTCACCCATTGCTTTTGTTTATACTTTTAGCGAGTTTTTATTATTTACGCAATAAGGAATTGCGATAAGAAATTCGTGCACGGTCCCCAAGTTTATCTCGCTGTTAGCTAAGGTTAGGATATTATTTTTTGTCTTGGGTTGACTTCATTTAGGAAAAGATTGTACACAAGTCACATATTCCTTGTATCCATGTCTTTAGCAATAATTATTTATAACTAATACACACGTTTTTTGTTTCAGTAAAAAAGTCGAGTGCGTGGAAACCACCTTCACGACCCACGCCGCTATCTTTTACACCGCCAAAGGGCGTGCGCAAATCACGATTTAACCATGTGTTTACCCAGACGATGCCCGCTTCTAGTGCATTTGTCAATCGCATGGTGCGGTTTAAATCACTGGTCCACAAGGTTGCGCTCAATCCATATCGTGTGCCGTTTGCAATTTCTAGCGCATGCTGCTCATTTTTAAACGGCATGATCGTCACCACCGGGCCAAAGATTTCTTCTTGGTTTAATTTGCAGTCGTTTGTTAACACCTCGATAACTGTGGGTTGCAAGTAGTAACCGTTTTCACAGCCGGTTATTTGTACCTTATGGCCTCCGCAAAGTATATTGTATTCTTTGGGGTTCGCTTTCGCGAAAGCGATATAACCCAAAATCTTTTCTTGATGTGCAGCACTTACCACAGCACCTATATTGGTTGCTGCATCGCTAGGATGACCTACTTTTAATTGTTGAACGCGCGTGATAAAATCTGTTTTAAACCGCTCGTATAGCGTTTCCTCGACGAGAATGCGACTACCGCACAGGCATATTTGACCCTGATTTGCAAAGGAAGAACGCACTGTCGTTTCTAGCATCTGTTCATAATCGCAGTCAGCAAAGATGATGTTGGGATTTTTACCGCCCAGTTCTAGCGATAATTTTTTAAACATGGGTGCTGCGGTTCTCGCAATGTGCTCGCCTGTTGCCGTGCCGCCTGTAAAACTAATGGCTTTAATACCAGGATGTGCCGTGATGGCCTGCCCGCACGTATTGCCCATCCCGTGCACAATGTTTAAAACACCTGCGGGTAAACCTGCTTTTTTTACAAGCGTCCCTAACAAATATGCCGTGAGTGGTGTTATCTCGCTGGGTTTTGCAACGACACAGTTGCCAGCAGCAATGGCGGGAGCAATTTTCCACGTAAATAAATACAACGGCAAATTCCATGGTGAGATGCAACCTACCACGCCTAATGGTTTACGCAAGGTAAAATTCATGGTGTTTTTACCTACAGATTCGTGTGCCTCGCTAGCATATTGGGTAATTGCATTTCCATAAAACCTAAAGTTTGCAGCCGCACGCGGGATATCCACGGCCCGTGCGAGTGATACCGGCTTGCCAGTGTCTCGAGACTCGGCAACGGCCAGTTCTTCTAGATTTTCTTCTATAAGGTCTGCAATGCGCAATAAGATTTTAGATCGATCGTCTATGCTGGTTTGTGACCAGCTTTTAAAGACAGCGTTTGCCGCTTGGTATGCTTTTTCCACGTCTGCTTCATCGGCATTAGGTAATGTTCCATACACAGTTCCTGTGGCTGGCTCATAGTTATTTAACCACAAACCACTAAGTGGTATACAGTCCTGGTTATTGATAAAGTTTTTTATAATGATCTCGTCCAACTAGCTGTTTATTAATTACTTATTCGGTTAATAAAATTAAAATAATTTAAAATCCTGCGGTTTTTATGTGTTCTACAAACTACTTTCTATTAATTACCTAACCGGCAAATAAGCCATCGCTTTAATCTCAATAAGCAAATGTGGATGCGGCAACTGGTGCACAGCGACGGTAGTGCGTGTCGGCCCGTCATAATCAAAATACTGACCGTAAGTCTCGTTGTACCCACCAAAATCGTTCATGTTTACTAAAAAACAGGTAACATCTACCACGTTTTTAAGCGACGCGCCTTCGGTTTGTAAGATGGCATCTATGTTGTCGAGCACTGCGGCGGTTTGGGCTTTAATGTCTAGGTTTGTGGTTCCCATGTCATCTACTTCTACACCTGCAAAGGTATTGTCAGGCCTGCGGCTGCTGGTGCCTGATACAAATAGGAAATCGCCCACGCGTTTAATGTGTGGATATTTTCCTCTTGGTCTTGCTTTGTCTTTAAGTACGGTCATTGCTGTTTTTTTATTAATTCTTAACCTCAAAGGTCTTGAAGACCTGTGAGGTTGGCTGTTGCTTTATTCTAATTCTTCTAAAGTTCGGTCTTTTTGAGATACTGATTCAATGTAATTTTCTTTTCCATTAAATAGTTTGATGACAAACTCTTTGTCTAAGAAGGTGTCATTACTGTTTGTGATATCATGATAAGAACTCCACGGCCATTCCATGATTGTGTCCTTAAAAGCATGATGAACTGCGTTTGCGCTTACATAAGCGATTACACTTTTTAGATATTCATCGTTATCTATAATTTTTCTTCTAAAACGGTCTCTAAATAAACTGCCTGTTCTGTTGTATTTTTTATTGATTGCTTTAGCGTAAGCATTAAAACAATTAGATATGGCAAGCGTTGCTTTATGGTTATCTACATCATCTTTGATCTTCAGCACGATGTGAAAATGGTTGTTCAAAAGGCAATAAGCGTACAAGTCGAAATATGGCAAAAAATATTTTTCAATCTTACTCAAAAAATATGGGTAGTTTCCTGCTTCTTTAAATAAGGATTCTTTACTATTTCCTTGATTGTAAATATGATAGGTTTTGCTCGCCTCAAGTTTTGACATGATCTAAAGATATGAATTTTACCCGCCAAACCTCACAGGTCTTTGAGACCTTTGAGGTTGGCTACATCTTTCAAAAAACTACCCTCTTAACCAAAGCACCTCGTCTGTCTTTTCTTTGATCGCGTTTAGTAATTTGTCAAGTTCGTCATCTACATGAATCAATTCTTTTTCCAGCAACCACAGGATGGCTTTGTCTTGGGCGCGACCTTTTAACAAGGCGTCACGATAGCTTACTCCTGGTGCGGGAAATGTAACGAGTGAGTATTTAGATTGGTATTCCGCTTTCGCGAAAGCGGCCTCTAAACGCATTTCTATTTGTCTCTTTAACTGAAAGTTAGGATGTGCAACACTGTCTCGCATTTCTACAAAATTATCGAGCGCTAGGTCGGCAATGGCATTTGCTTGAGGCTTTCGGCTGGTTGAGAATGCTTCAAAAGCACTGGCCCATGTATCGTGTTTGTCTAGCAATTTATCCAACGCTACCACATCTTCAAAACTGGCATTCATGCCCTGACCATAAAACGGAACGATAGCATGTGCGGCGTCGCCCAGTAACAGGCTGGTGCCATAAGCGGTCCATGGCGAGCAGCGCACGGTGCCTAGTGGTGGGGCAGGATTTGTGTGATATTGTTCTAAAAGGTCTGGTATGTGTGTGACCACGTCCTTAAAGTAGGTGTTAAAAAAGGCAATTATTGCTGTATCGGTTTTTAGGTTGTTAAAGGCTGGTCCCTCGCCGTCATATTGCATAAAAAGGGTAAGTGTAAAACTACCGTCTAAATTAGGCAAGGCAATTAGCATAAAGCCACCGCGTGGCCATATGTGCAAAAAGTTTTTTTCTATGCGCCACGACCCATTTGCACCTGGTGGTATGCTCAATTCTTTATACCCATGCGGCAACCAGTCTATAGCATTAGAGAATAAAAAATCGCGTTGTTGCGACATGGCTTTGCGCACGGTAGATCCTGCGCCATCGGTGCCCAAGAGAACATCGGCCTGCCATTTTTTATTTGTTTGGGATTCAGAATCAAAGTAAGAAACCGTGTTGCTTTTTAAATCAATATCGGTAACGGCATCGTCAAAATCTATTTGTACGTGGTCATATTTATCAGCCTCGTCTAGCAAGAGTTTGTTAAGTCCTTCACGCGATATAGAGTTAATATATTCCCCCTCGCGACCACTATAATTTGAGGTAAAGGTGTTGCCGTCTACATCGTGAATAAGCCTGCCGTTCATGGGAATGCACAATGCGCGCACTTTTTCCTCGAGACCTACCAGTTTTAACCCAGCCAGACCGCGATCGGACAGTGCAAGATTTATAGAGCGCCCGCCGTCCACGACTTTTTTACGCATGTCTGCACGTTTTTCCAATATATCCACGTGATAGCCACGTTGTGCAAGTCGCAAACCTAGTAACGACCCACACAAGCCTGCGCCAGTGATAAGGATTTTGGTTTTTTTGTCAGTTATTTTCATGATACATTTTTAATTATGGTGGATGGATTTTACCCGATTTTTTTAATCCAACTCAAACACCTGTGCGCAAGCTTATTAATAGTGTGACCATTGCCCCGTTAGCAGGTTTTAAGACTAACGTTTTTTATCAGTGTTCTGTTCATGTTCTTCTACAATTTTGATAAGGCGTTTAGGGTCAGCATGTGTATGTTTTTAAAGGTACGTTTTATAATTATCACAGTGTTATGAGCATTATATAAGTCGTTTAAAACTACAAACTAATGCATCTTTAAAAAAGTAAAGTTCCACGTTTATGTAAGTTAAAGCACAGGATCCATGTACACCTATAACTACTGTAAACGCGCAACATTGTACAAGTAAAATTAGGATGGAAGCTAAGATTATCCATTTGGCTCATAACAATACATGATATTGTAAATGAAAAAGGTAGCACGCAATTCTTAGGCTATTTAAAACGCTAATCGCATACCATTTAGCCACTTAATTATTATCCCCCTTATATCCAAAACGTTTAAGCTGTCGCTCGTCGCTACGCCAGTTTTTATTCACCTTTACATAGAGTTCTAAATACACCTGCTTGCCAAAAAACTTTTGCAAGTCCTTTCTAGCCTCGGTACCTATGCGTTTTAAGGCGTCACCCTTGTGACCTATAATAATGCCTTTTTGTGTTTCTCGCTCTACCATGATGATAGAACGTATGCGTATAATCGTTTCATCCTCAAAAAACTCTTCGGTATCAATTTCTACCGAATACGGAATTTCCTTTTTGTAATGAATTAGGATTTTCTCTCGGATGCTTTCGTTTACAAAAAAGCGCTCAGGCTTGTCTGTAAGCATGTCTTTAGGATAATAGGGCGGTGAAACAGGCAGTATTTCTATGATTTGAGAAAGCAATTCGACAACACCAAAATTCTCAAGCGCACTTATCGCAAAAACAATCGCATTAGGTAATTGCACTTTCCAATGATCGAGTGACTCTTTAAGTAATTGCTCGTTTCCTTTGTCAATCTTATTAATCACCACAAAAACGGGCACCTGTGCAAAGGTGAGTCGTTTCTGGAAGGCCTCATTTTTTAAGTCCTTTTCGCCCAGTTCTACCATATACAGGATACAATCGGCATCTTCAAAAGCACTTTTGACAAAATCCATCATGCGTTCTTGCAACTTATACGCAGGCTTAATAATTCCTGGCGTGTCGCTCAACACCATTTGAAAATCCTCGCCGTTAACGATTCCTAAAATACGGTGTCGGGTTGTTTGCGCCTTGCTGGTAATAATAGATAGCCGCTCGCCCACGAGGGCATTCATCAGGGTGCTTTTTCCCACATTGGGGTTTCCCACGATATTTACAAATCCTGCTTTATGTTCCATACTGCAAAAATAGGTTTTATAAACGGGCTATTTTTAAATCCATGGCCTTGTTGATAGCAGTTTGCTATTGCTTTGTTCGCTTTCGCGAAAGCGAAATCCCTAAAACCTTTATGCACTCCATAAAAGGGTTGCTATTTGTAAAGACATCATGCGATTTTTAACTTGCACATTTACAGAAATCTCTAAAAAATCACTTACTCATTTGCATTCAACAAGATAGGGTCGCCATAACCCAACGCGCTCATGCGTGCTAGTTGCGTCGCGGCATCACCCACGATTAAGTAAATCATTTTTTCAGGATGTAGGTTGCTTTTAATTAACTGTTGCATGTGATCTAGATCTAGCTGTTCTACAAATTCCTGATTTTTTAAAGCATAATTTGCTGGATACTTGTAGTTTTTAATCGTGCTAAGCATGTTTAATTTTGCAGCAGAGGTTTCAAAACTGCGTGCGCTGGATTTTATCATGTAGCTTTTTGTCACCTCGAGGTCGTTTGCATTAAAGGATTTGCCATAATTCTCGAGCAATTCTTTAATAAGCACTGCCGATTCTAGCGTCACATTGGTACGAACACCGGTGCGCACTGCAAAAAAACCAGCAAGTTCATCACCATTAAATGCCGAACTCACGCCATAGGTATAACCCTTAGACTCGCGCAATTCTTGCATAAGTTGCGATGCAAAACCGCCGCCACCTAACCTATAATTCATTACCTGCGCAGGATAATATTGCGGGTCAACAGCTTTTAAAGCATGCTGCCCTACATAGATTACAGACTGCTTTGCACCCGGCACGTCATAAAAATAAACTGCGGGCTTTTCAATAGATTGTACAGGTGGCACGCTTGCCACAACCGTAGCTTTAGATTTCCATACGGCATCTAGTGGTTTAAAAGCGTGTGCTATTTGTGCGCGATTTGCCGCGCCCACAACATTTAGGGTAAAGGCTTGCGGGCGTATGTTTTTTTCATAAAAATCCTTGACCTCTTGCAGTGTGATACTTGCTACCGTCATCGCGTTTCCTTGCAAGTTTTGGGCAAGAATATGGTCGCTGCCATAAAGAATCTTTTTAAACTCTAGGGCTGCGATCGCATTGGGATTTGATTTTTGACGTTGTATGGCATCTAGTGTTTGCTTTTTAATAAGCTCAAATTCCTGATTGTCCCAACGCGGCGATACAAGCATTTCTTGGATAAGGCCTGCAACCTCGTCCAGATTGCGTACAAGTGTGGTGGCACTTATGGTTGTTTTTGAATAACCAGCGTCTACACTAATAGATGCTCCTAAATTTTGTAACTGATTTTCAAATTGCTCGGTTGTTTTAGTTGCTGTACCCTTTGTTAATAACCGCGCCATGATGTTAGAAATACCTATTTTATCCTTAGGTTCTTGCAGCAACCCAGACGTTACTTCTAGCTCTAGGCTCACAAGCGGGACCTCGTTATTTTCTATTCCCATGACCTTTATTCCCATGTCATAGGCATCGTTCCATATTTGCGGTACTCGCAACTGGGGTTTAGGGCCGTAAGGTGGTTCTATGGTCCTGTCAAAAGATGATGGTGTGGGCTCATAATTTGCGGTTGTAGATGCGTCAAATTCTTCTTCGGCGCCTTGTATAATGACCTCTTCTTCTACCTGTGCACGCGCCGATTTAGCCACGACAAGCTGTGTTTGGCCTTTAGGGACAAAACTGGTCATAACATAGTTTTTATTCTTAATATACGTGTTGTACACACGCATGACGTCTTGCTGCGTGACCGATTGTACTCCTTTAAGATCCTGCGCGATGTACCCTGGATTGCCCGTGTAAATATCGTATTGTGTTAGTAAGAATCCTTTTCCTAACACACTGCCCAACTGTCTATAAAAATCAGTTTCGGTTGCCGTTTTTATGCGATCTAAATCTTCTTGCGAAATACCGTTTTTTTCAAAAAGTACAAACGCCTCATCGGTTGCACTAACAACAGTATTTAAGTCTATACCATTGTATGCTTGTACGGCAAGTTGCATTTGGCCTGCAAGCTCAGACGTGCGATTGCTCATGCGTGGATTACCAGCCAGTTTTTTACTTTCAACAATCACCTGTGTAAGCGGTGCTTTTTTGCCGTTACTCAAGTATTCTGCAAGCACATCCAGTGCATAACTATCTGGATGAAAAGATGGTACAGTAGGCCAATTCATGGTGAGTTTTGGCAAATTTGCAAAATTATCTTCATGATATAGGCGCTTTGTTTCTGTTAAAACAACAGGTTTAATAGCTAGTGATTGTACGGCGGGACCTGTCTTAAACTCTCCAAAATAACGGGCTACCATCGCTTTAGTTTGTTCAATATCAATATCTCCTGTAATGGTAAGCGTGGTATTGTTAGTGGTGTACCAGCGTTTATAAAACTCTTTTACATCGTCTAATGTGGCTTTTTGTAAGTCCTCTAAAGAACCTATCACTTGCCAGTTATATGGGTGGTTTTCTGGGTACAGGTTTTTGTCGATAACATACGATTCGTTACCATAAGGCTGGTTGTCATAGGATTGTCTTTTTTCATTTTTTACGACTTGTTTTTCTTTGGCAAGCACTTGGTCGGTTACGGTGTTGATGAAAAAACCTAATTTATCAGCCTCGGCCCAGATTATTTTTTCCAAAGCGTCTTTGGGCACTGTTTGAAAGTAGTTTGTAACATCCCTGCTGGTAGATCCATTTGCACCAGCACCACCTATGCGCGCACTCATGGCGTCTAAACCACCTTTTCCTAAATTTTCAGATTCTAAAAAAAGCAGGTGTTCAAATAAGTGTGCAAAACCAGTGCGTCCAGCAACCTCTCGTGCCGATCCCACGTGCGCCGTTAATGCAACCGCCACCACAGGGTCTGAGTTGTCTACATGCATGATGACCGTAAGACCGTTCTCTAACGTGTATTTTTCAAAAGGCAAGACGATTGGTGCGTTGCCTACTGCCTTTATTGCTGTTGGAGTCGTTTTAGTAGTTGCTGAACTCTTGCAACCAGATATTATCACCGTTGCACAAATCCAAAGAAACAAAACAGGAAAGAAAGATTTTTTCATAAGGTTTATTGTTGTACTGATTTTAAACGAAAGTACTATTTTAATGCGTTGCGGTACAAAATGTTGAAAATAAAAAAACCGCAAAACAAAGGTTTTGCGGTTTTTTACAGTTTAAATATACTAATTAGATTTTCACCATTTTCAGGCGTTTCTCTATTTTCCTTTTCTTTTCAGTAAGACGTTTCATAAGATCCATTAAAGTCTCATCTTTTGATTCTTTATAAATCTCATTAATTCCCAAGATAAATGCTTTTGCTTTACGTGAAGCAGAAACTCTATCGCTAGTAGACATGTTGCTCATGGTCTCCTTTTCAAATTCTAGTGCTTGCTCGATGATTTCCATATAAATATTTGTGTAAAATTAACAACTTTTAGACCTGCTAAACAAACTTATTCGCAATTATTTTCTATAATAATTTGCAATTCTCAAAATAATGTTGTTTGAACCACTAATTAGTTTTGTATGTCGTTTTTTAATTGACTAAGTTACAGCCTGTATCCTTTGGATAGTGTTAATTATAGTTAAACTAGGTGAATTAGGGTTACTACCTCTTTTAAAACATGTAAACCCAGTACCTATTTTGACTTTTTGAGAGTTGCTGGTGCCGCGATACTTTTATATTGAACAAGCATTCCTGTGCTATAATCGGTGATTAATAGCTTGCCGTTAAGGATAATAACATCGGTAGGTTTTTGTATTTGTGTGGTAAGCGCTTGCTTAAAACTTAAATCTTTACCAAATACCAACACGCGTTTATGTTCAAAATCGGTAAGATAAATTTCTTGATCACTTACATAAATACCTGTTGCAGCATTCATTTTTTGATCTTGCCCAAAAACAGCAACAAATTCCCCGCTTTTATCGAATACCTGACCACGGTTATTGTAAGCATCTGCTACAAAAATGCCGTCGTTTGTAATTTGTACATCGGTCGGATAATAAAACATTCCTGGCTCTTTACCCTCGGTACCTATTTTTATCCACGAGCTACCGTTGTAATACAGTATGCGGTGATTGTAAAAATCGGCAATAGCGATTTCATTGTTAAAGACACTTACCGCAGCAGGCGCATCTAAAGAATCTTTGAGCACGAGATAATCGTTCTTATTATTTCTTACAACAGCAATAGAATCGCGACCATATTCGGGCACAAACAATGCGCCTTTTATTTGTGAAGCTATTGCAGTGTCCTGTGTAGTGACAGCCGCTGCATTGCCATAATCAATGTGCATGGGCCGCTCAAAACCGTCTTGTATAAATAAGGTATTACCCGTACTATCTACCACTACAATCCTGTTATTATCGCCATCGCTCAAATAAATACGATCGCCATCCAGTGCAATACCTATGGGGTTTACACCTTCCAGTGCAATGGTTTTGACAAACTGCCAGATGGTATTTTCTGGCAGTTTTTGTTCCTTTTTACAGGATATTAGCGCACTTATCGTACACACTATAAGGATATACTTTTTCATAACTAATCTCTATAATGGCAACATCCCGGCAAGGCGTCGTACACTTTTTTATTCGCTTTTTCGGCATCAGTGTCGTGTCCTAAAGAAGCAGCTTTTTTGTTAATGGTGTCCATAGTAACTTTTGATTTATCATAAGAAATCGCAAGCATTTTAGTTTCAACGTCCCATGTCGCAGATTTTACCCCGGCCATGTCGCTCATTCCTTTTTCGATACGTGCTTTACACATGCCACATGCGCCGTACACTTTAAGTTTGCCGGCTGTAAGTGATCCTAGTTTTTCATTTTTCTTACCTTGACTGTTTTCAACTTTACCGTTTGCACGGGTGATTTTAGAAACGTTAGGCGTGTATCCTGCTTTTTCTACTTGCGCTAGCACATCCTGCATGCTTAGTTGTTTATCTGCAGGATAGCTAAAAGAAAAATATCCTGTTTTAATGTCTATTTTTACATCTTTAATGCCTTTAAATTCTTTGAATTTTTTCTCGAGTCCATAGGCACAAAATGGACACCCTAGCCCGTCGACTTGCACTTCAAACTGGTCTCTGGTGTTGTTTTTTTGGGCGTCCGCTTTCGCGAAAGCGAACAAGCTAAAAGCCACGGTAATGATTATTGCTATATTTTTCATAATAAATAATTTTTAGAATTTGATTTGTTTTTTTGCTATCTAAAGCGTGTTAAAAATTGAATCTGCCGCCTAGAAAAACGGAACGTTTAAGTTCAAATCCTGTATTTATATCTTGATATACAGGTATTTGATATGATAAATCGATGGTTATATCTTTAACGGCGTATTGAATTCCTTGTGCATACATAAACTGGTATGAATCGCGCTCAGTTTGCCTCACATTTGCCGTCTCAAAATACAGATTAAGCTGTTTATTAGGATATTGTAGCTCTAACAACGGCCAGCCCACGCCCAGCTTAAATTGCATAGTATCCATGGTGCCATCGGGCATCCAGTTGTAGCCCAATTCTGACGCGACTCCTATTTTAAGTGATTCATAACCAGCCACAATACCATAATAACCGGCATAAGTCCCCATACTCATATCCATGAGGTCTAGTCGCTCGCCGGTAGGTAGCGTTTGAACGGTTTTTGCATCCAGCCTAAAGGTTTTTGCCTTCCTATCTTTGCGGTAAAACTGGTATTTTCCTGTGATAGACATATCGGCCAGACCGTCGCCCGTGACACCGTTTAAATCATAGTTGATGTAAGGAATGTTCACATAAACTTCGGTGTTTGACGTTGGTAAATAATGCAGCATCAGCGGTATGTAGGTTGCATTTCCTGCATCCACTTTTCGTGATTCTGATAATACCCTGACCGTATAACTGCCTGCTCCTAATAGCAGCGGACTGTTTACCGTAATGGGTGGTCCTTGTGGGTACGCTTTCGCGAAAGCGAACATCACAAAAACAATGATAAAAAATTGTTTCATTGATAAATAATTAAATAGTTTATTGCGGTTAACGGCATAAAGCCGTGCGAAATAACTAGTTAACTAGATAAGCAATGCGTCGTGAAGAATGTATAGAGGTTGATTATAACCCGGCGGGCTCGTGTCAAACACCCTGGTAGATGTTTGAGATGGCGATTCAGGTAATTCTATGTACCAGTTTATAGGTATTGTAGCAAAAAGTACGTGCTGTAAATAAATAGCAGTGAGGTCCAGTTTTAAGATATCTTGACCTTGTACAAGCTCTTCTTTATCTGTGCAACAGCCAGGTAACTTGTTTTGCTCGCAGCTATCTTCTGGTTGCAGTGTTTGCTCCATCCCACAACCTGCGGTGGGAACAACTAGAGAAACATCAACTAAAAAAGGCCCGCAAAAGTGTTTGTGAACGGTAAAAGATGTCGTGGACAGCACCAGCAGTGCTGCTAAGAAAAAAACCGATATGTTTTTGACAAACTTTTTCACTGTGCAAAGGTAAACAAAATGCGTCACTTTTACGACAATTAACCCTAATTAACCTAGTACCAGACAGCTGTGGGGTCCCGGATTACTTTGTGGTGTCTGGGTTTTCGGGCTTTTTAAGAAATAAGTAGTACCCATTTATGCATGCGATGCACACATTTGTTACCATCACTGGCCACGCATGCAGCAACAACCCGTAAAGAACAAACAGTAAACACCCCACAGTATTTATGTACCGCAATTGCGTTACGTTTTTACGTGTAAATGAAATTAACAACACAAGACTGGCTAGGTAGCCTACGATATCTATAAAAGTCACATTCATTTCAACATTTTAGGTTGCAAACTTAGTGCTAAATTAGTTTTAGAATAGGTAAACGTCTAAAATGGATTGCATAGATTTTGCACACTTTTTTACCTTGTCTTACATGGTTAAGACAACCCCACATTTCAAACATGATGATGTAGAAACCTCACCCTATAGGGTCAGGGGAAAAGGTTTCGGTGTTTTGCACAACCTTATTTTATGTTTCCATTCCCCGACCCTGAAGGGTGCGGAAACTAGAGCTTTTTTATACCACAATGCAGAAACCTCACCCTTTAGGGTTGGGGGAAAGGTTTCTGTTTTCTTAAGGGCGCGGAAACTAGAGCTTTCCAATACTACAATGTAGAAACCTCGCCCTTCAGGGTCGGGGGAAAGGTTTCGGGTTTCTTAA
>DAIRDE010000011.1:0-62106 GCA_036796335.1 Nonlabens sp. | reverse complement strand
AATTTGTGTACGCGAGGAATCGTGCTGGAGCATGGACAGGTGGTTTTTGAGGGAGGCGCAAACGATGCGGTAAGTTTTTACTTAACAACAAGCAGCCAGGAGCGTGATGCGGCGTTAGCAGCAAGAACTGATAGAACAGGAGACGGGCGATTAAAAGTTATCGGTATAGACTTTCTTGATAAGAAAGGTCACATAATTGACCAAGTAATATCTGGAAGTTTTCTTAAAATAAGACTGAATTTAGATAAACAATTAGGAAGCGTTGATTATTCAAAACTTTTTGTGGGTCTAGGTTTTAACGATACAGACGAGGTAAGAATTGCCTCCTTTTTAAGTGATGAGATGGGGTCTTCTTTTAAAACATTAAACCCTAACAACACATTTATTGAAATGATTATACCTCATATTAACTTAAGGGGCAGTGTCTATAGAATATCGTTTCAACTAAATGTGGGCACAACGTCGACCACAGATTTACTTGATAAAATGGATTATGCGGCAGAAATTACGGTGCTACCTAGTGATTTTTGGAATTCGGGAAAACTAAATAGGGGTGGAAATTATCCATTAATAGAGGGACATTATGTAACCTAAATTCTATGGAGCAGCGCAAAATAAAAGTCTTGGTTTTAGGAATAGGACAATCTAATTTTTTAAATGCCTTATACGGCGAAATTTTAAAGAGGGATAATTGTTTTGATTTTAAAATAGATAGTTTGAAGCATTTACCCAATGATTCTTACAACGAGATTGCGACCATTTTTTCTGAAATATTAAATTTTGATGCCTACATTGATGCATTATCACGTCATAAAAAAAGGTGGATTTTTTTTAAAGAAGTTACTAAATCCTTTTTTCTACGAGCCATTTTGCTTGAATTAAGCGAGCAGAAGTCTATCAAAAGGGCCTTACGCATTTGTAAGGAACTTGCTGTTAAGAAGTATGTTTATCGTCATTACATTGCTCCTCAAAAATATGATGTATTGCATTTTCATTTTTGTATAAGAAGTAACTTAGAGTATGTACATTTTATAGGTAAAGAAACCAAAGTGATATGTAGTTATTGGGGTTCAGACTTATGGAGAGCGAGCAATACAAGAAATAATTACTATGTGAACACGGCCTTGAATAATGCCACCGTGATAACCATGCAAACACCTGAAATGGGGCAAGCTTTAAAGGCAAAACATGGTATCCATTTAGACCATAAAATGAGATATTTGCGATTTACCATGAACACAGCTACTTGCGATGCTATAAATTTATACAGGAATGATCAGGTTGCACTTGAGGCATTTAGGCGCAAGTATGATTTTCCGAACGATAAGATTATTGTTGCTTTAGGACACAATGCTTTTCAGGAAAATAACCACCTTGCTATGATTAAAGCAGTGAACTTATTACCTAAAGAAATTGCAGATAAAATGGTCTTTGCGTTGCACATTAGTTATGGACGTAAGGATGCTTATTTAAAAGTGTTAAAGAAAGAAGTTAAAAACTCTCAAAACGCAGTATTTAGAATTATAGATGAATTTATGGCTCCAGATGTAGTTGCAAAACTGCGTTTAGTTACTGATATAATGATTCATGCACCCATAAGCGATGCTTTAAGCGGTACTGTGATTGAGGTGTTGTATGCGGGAAATAAGGTCATGCTCCCTGGCTGGCTGTCATTTGGACTTTTAAGAAGAAACGATATTTCTTATAATGAATTTAATGATTTTGAAGACTTGCCAGAAAAACTAATGCAACTCTACAAGCAACTCCCAATCGATCAACAGGTAGCTGCAACTAACAAGCTTAATATTGAGAAGCTCTTGTTTCCAGATAGAACCTCAGCAGATTGGATAAAATTATTTAAAGAGGTAGTACATGGATAAGCCGCTGGTTTCTATTATTATTCCAACTTTCAACCGTGCGCATTTGATAGGCGAGACGTTAGATTCCATTCTAGCACAAACTTATGATAATTGGGAATGCATAATCGTGGACGATGGAAGTACTGACAATACAGATGAAGTGGTGAATGGTTATGTGAATCAAGACAACCGTTTTATTTATGTAAAGCGGCCAGAGTCTCGCGCAAAAGGTGCAAATGCTTGTAGAAACATTGGTTTAGAAGAATTTAACGGGGAATTTGTCGTTTTTTTTGATAGCGACGATTTAATGACTAATGACCATCTATCGGTAAAATACGGAGGATTAAAAAGTAAGGATTTTGATTTTGCCATAACCAGGACACAATTTTTTAACCATGATAACGAGGAAACTGATAGGTTTTATAAGTTTTTATCTCAATCAATAACAGCCTACGATTATATTTCGCAAAAAGTAAATTGGTTGACATGTGACACAATGATAAAACGTAATTTGGCCAAGGCTATATTATTTAGTGAAAACTTACAATCTGGACAAGAATATAATTATTTCTGTAAATTAGTTTCCAAATCTACTCACGCTATCTTTATTAACAAAATCGTTTCTCTAAGAAGATATCATGCAACATCTATCCGTGCTAGTTTGAAGACAAAGAGTCAACTAAATGAAAGTCGATTTTATACGAGGTGGTTCACTTTTTTAGATTTAAAAGATGTTTTAGAGATCAAATCCAAAATTCATCTTTTGCAAGTTTGCATTGATTTCACTTTTAAAGAGCGGAAAATAATTACAAAGCAGTATTTTTTATTTTTAAATGAAGTTTTTAAAGCGTTTGGCTCGTCAGGTTTTTATTTTCTTTTAATGCTTGCTTGTTTGCCCTTCGGTAGAGGGTATTTTTTTAGAAATAAATTACTGAAATTTTAGGTAAAACACATGCAACATCCACTAGTCAGCGTAATTATTCCAGTTTTAAATGGAGCACTATATATTCGTGAAATTGTACCAAGTGTTTTAGCGCAAGTGTACGAGCCTATTGAAATTATCATCGTTGACAATGGGTCTACCGATGGGACGATTGATTTTTTAACATATCGGCTTTTGGTAACACTGGTTCGACCATTAGACATCATTTTAACAACAGAAGGTATCATTAATGAGAAATGAGTCAGGTCTAGTTTCTATTGTTATACCAACATTTAACAGAGCGCATCTGATAAGTGAAACTCTAGATTCTATTTTGGCTCAAACCTACTCGAACTGGGAATGCATTATTGTGGACGATGGAAGTTCAGACAATACTCGTGAAATTGTTAAAGGATATCTCGCTTTAGATTTCCGATTCAACTTTTTTGAGCGACCTAATGATCGCATCAAGGGACCGAATTCTTGCAGAAACATTGGCTATGAAAAAAGTAAAGGCGAATTTATACATTGGTTTGATAGCGATGACCTATTAGTGCCAGAAGCTTTTGAAAATTACCTATTAAAGTTTCATAAGTTTCCTGATAGGGATGTGTATGTTGCTCATTTAAAGTTAATTAATATGCAATCAAATCGGTTCGTTCGTATTAATAAAATAGAAAGCGATAATTTGATTGCAGATTATCTCGTTGGAAAAGTTAGTTTTTATGTAAGTGGACCAATGTGGAGAAGGAGCTTCCTTGCAATGCAACAAGAGTTATTTAGTGAAGATATTTCATATTTAGATGACTGGGATTTTAATTTAAGGATGTTGTATCGTAGCCCAAAAATAGGATACATCAAAAAACCTTTGATACTTTATAGATTACATGACCTTTCCCTTACTCAAGAAATTGGCAAATTAAATTTGATTGAGATCAAGTCTGAAATCAGAGCCCGAAAAAAACATTTAAACTTTTTAAAACTAAATCAAAAAGCAGATCCGAATATTTTAGATTATTATATACTCAAAAGATATAAAAGGTTTTTACGAAATTCTTTTTTACAAAACAGCAGCAGTAAATATTATTTTTTGTGGATTGTTGTAAATAAACAAATTCGGTTGCATGAATTTAAAGGAATGTTTAAGACTATTTTTGGATTTTTCCTAAATAAATTTTTCCGAAAGGGGTACAAATTTCTCAAATAAATGAAAATTTTATATATCTACCGAGCATCTCCTAATGCTTATCAGCAATACTTGATTCAACTTTTAAAGTCAATTAAGAAAAACATAGATGTCAAATCTTTTGCATATTTATACGATCAACTTTTTGACTATCATGTAAAAACATACGGTTTTAAGGATTGCATTCAAAGGTTATTTTTTAAAACAAAGGTTTCAAAGTATACCTCTGCTGACATAAAATTTTTTTCAAAGTTTGATTTAATTCATCTGCAACATAGTTACTTGTTTCCAAAGATATTACCATTATTAAAGTTGTCTCACAGGCCTAAAATTGTAATAACGCTAAGAGGAGGCGATACTTATTTAAAACCTTGGATTAATAATAAATGGCTAGAATTTTACCAAAATGAAGCAAACTTAATAGATGCTTTTATTACAGTAAGCAAACATCAAAAGGATTATCTTTTAAAGTGGGGTGTAAATGCTCAAAAAATACATGTGATACCGGTTTCTTTTGGAGAATATTCCCTAGCTCAGCCAAAATATCCCAATAAAAATATCTTATATCTTGTTTCAGCATTTCGCATGACCTGGGAGAAAAATATATTAGGAAGTTTATTACTTGCGAAAAACTTGATGGAGAAAGGAATTAACTTTCATTATGATATATTCGGGGATCAAAGAGACCTGAGTCAAGTTTATTTTTTGGTTGATAAATTCAAATTATGCGAACATGTTTTCGTAAAAAATAAAATAGATAACAACACATTAAAGGCTAAATTGAAAGAGTACGATTTCTTTGTTCAGCTAAGTGTTTCTGAAGCTTTATCTGTAAGTGTTCTAGAAGCTCAATCTGAAGGTGTTCCTTGTATTGTTTCCGATACAGGCGGTCTTCCAGAGGCTGTTTTGAAAGGGCAAACTGCGGTGGTTCGAGAAATTGAAGATATAGAACTTATGGTTAGTGACGCGTTAGAAATTTGGATGAACAAAGAATTGTATTACTCCTACTCCAACGCAGCGATAAACTTTGTTAATAGCAATTTCACAATACAAAAGGAGGAAGCGAGACTTAAGAAGTTGTATAATGATTTGAATTTCTAGGTTACAAAAGGTTTACCGAATGTCTAGTATCTCAAGTTTTTCAATAGTACATAATCATTTAAAATTTAATCTCAAATTGTTAACGTTCTTTTTCTAAAACACATAATTAATAATCAAAATTCTTAAAAGCTAAATTTACCTTTAAATATCTTACTTTATAAAATTATATGATTCATGAGTAAAAAATCTAAGGTCCTAATCGCGTCTGGCTCACGTCATACAATTCCTCCTGTTCAAAATAGTCCAGGAGTTCCTAGGATTATTTATCAACTTACCGAATTTAGTCCAGCAGATTTTGACTTTTATGTTATTAGTAAATTCTCTAAGTTGTTGGATCATCATGAATATGATCATGGTAAATATTTGCATTGTAAACCGAAGTTTAGTGACAAGTTTGTTGAATATGTTTTAAAATTCTCGCCTTATCGTTGGAGGAAAAAAAAATACGGATTTACACAACCAGATCGTATTACTTATTACCATTCAGTTGTTAGCAATGCAAAAAAAATCAAACCAGATTTAGTTATTACATTTATGCATTTTGAATTATTTAAAATGTTAAAAAATGCGCTGCCTGATGCAAAACATGTCTTCTTTTTCAGAAGCACAGATTTATTGGGCAGAATTGGCAAAACGAATTTAGATTTTTTAATTAACAACAGTAATGGCTTTTTAGCCAACACAAAATCACCTATTGAAGAAATCAGGTCTTTATATCCATCAATTTCGTTTCCAATGACTACCATTTATAATGCTGTCGCCAAAGTCGAATTGACAGCAGCAAATAAGGAAAACATAAGGAAACAGTTTAGATCAAAGTTTGGTTTAGAGGAAAATCATTTTGTTATGGGATATGCAGGTAGATTTAGTGAGGAGAAATCCTTGCTTGAGATTTTGCGGGTTTTGAAGGAATTAAGGCAAGAGGGTATAGTAATTCACTTCATCGTAGCTGGTGATATAAAAAATGAAAAAACTCCTAATTTTGATTATTTTGAAAAGATTATCGATTTTACTAATACATATATTCCTGATCAGGTTCATTTTACTGGATGGATTCCAAATAAGAATTTATGTGATTTTTATTGCTCTTTAGACGCGGGTATCATTCTTTCAAAATACCGGGAAGGGAATTCCATGTTTTTGATTGAAGCTATGAGTTATGGAGTACCAATGGTTGCCACATCCATCGGAGGTAACAGCGAAATTATAATAAATAATGAAACTGGATTTCTTATAGGACTCAAAGATTTAGAATATGAACTTAAAGAGAGGCTTCTAGAACTTAAAAACAATCCTGAATTACAAAAATTATTTTCTATGAATGCAAAAAGGTATGTTCAATTCAATCATGCAAATGATAATATGACAAATCTTTTTTCTGATTTTGTTAAAACTATTTGTGATAATCATTTTTGAAACCTCTAGAAAAAAGAAAATGTTTTTGAAATAAAGCTCAACTCTCATCTTAAAAATGAAAAGTTTAAAAATCGCCATCTACTCCGGTCGTATTCCTTCAACAACGTTTGTTGAACAACTCATTGATGGCATCTCTGGGCGCGATGTAACCATTTATCTTTTCGGGAATAAAATTAACAACAAAAATTACTCAAGCAAAAATATCATCACTTCTTCTTATTCATCAAGAATCAATAAGCTTTTACGTCTTGTGTGGTTTAGCACGATGCTTTTTATATTTAAAAACAAAGAAAAGAAACAACTCGACCAATGGATTCTTTCTAGAAATGGTAACATAAGGATGCATAAAATTAAATACTATCCTGTATTATGGTATATGCCCGATGTATTTCACCTGCAATGGGTTAAAAGTATCGAGGACTGGATATGGATACAAAATTTTGGAATTAAACTAGTGGTAAGTTTGCGCGGTTCTCAAGTAAATATTGAACCACTAGAGAACGTCGAGCTAACAAATTTGTACAGAAAACTTTTCCCTAAAGTAGACGGTTTTCATGCAGTATCAAATGCTATTGCTAAAAATGCTGTAAAATATGGAGCACATCCAGATCGTATAAAAGTCGTTTACAGCGGGTTGCCCACATATACGGCTGAAAATAAAGAACATTTTTATGCAAAAGGGAAAGACTGCTTTCAAATTCTTTCTGTGGGTCGTGCACATTGGGTAAAGGGCTATCATTATGCTTTAGATGCCTGTAAAATGCTTCAGGAACAACATGTTGATTTTCACTATACGATTGTAGGGGTTGAAAATGCAGAAGAACTGCAGTTTCAAAAAAGTCAATTGGGTTTAAATAACAACGTCACTTTTTTAGGAAGCATGTCTCACGATAGGGTTTTGGATCTTATGAGAAAAACGCACTTACTATTATTGCCCAGTGTAGAAGAGGGAATTGCAAATGTGTTATTAGAAGCCATGTCACTGCGCACGCTTGTGCTTACTACAAACTGTGGCGGTATGGGCGAGGTTGTTAAGGACCAGATAAACGGGTTTGTAATCCCGGTACGTGATGCAAAAGCGATAAGCGACAAAATCATAGAAATCGCCGCATTACCCCATGACAGCATTTTAAGAATTACCTCAAATGCCGCTAAAACTATTGAAAGCGCACATTCCATAGAAAAGATGGTCGCCGACATGTCGGCTTTATACAAATTTGTTAATGAAAAACTATCCGTTTGATAAAGCTGCTTCAAAATAAAACCATCGGTATCGTTTTGCCTTCTATCCCGGGTTATTCTGAAACTTTTTTTAGAAGTAAAATAGCAGGCCTGCAATCGCACGGTGCCACTGTGCTACTGTTTGTGGCAAATCCAACGCACACAAAAAATAACATCCCTTGTAAAGTTTTTCAAGCCCCTAAATTGCATGGGGCACCATTTTTTGTCGCAGGTGTGAGTCTGTGTGTTCTTTTTAAAGCAGTTTTTTTAAATTTTAAGAAATCAAGCCAATTTTTATCTTTGGAGAAGCAGGATGGTGAAACGTTAAAAAACCAATGGAAACATTTAATCGCCAATCATTTTATATTGCAGCAAAAAGTAGATTGGTTACATTTTGGCTTTGGAACCATGGCGTTGGGTCGCGAAAACGTCGCACAAGCTATGGGAGCAAAAATGGCAGTGAGTTTTCGCGGTTTTGATCATTACATCTTTCCTGTTAAAAACCCTAATTGCTATGATAAGCTATTCTCAAAGATGGTTAAATATCATGTTTTGTCAAAAGGAATGAAAAACACCATCACATGTAAAGGTGTTCCTAGTCGACATATAAAAATGATTACTCCTGCCATTGATGCGGTTCTATTTAAAAGAAGAAGAGAAGTTGCGACAAAACAAATTCATTTTTTAACCATCGCAAGGTTGCATTGGATTAAAGGACTAGAATATACCTTAGAAGCACTATCCATTTTAAAAAATCAGGGACACGATTTTCACTTTACCATCATAGGTGACGGTCCTGAACGCGAGCGCCTGGTTTTTGCTACACATCAATTGGGTTTAGAAAAACACGTTACTTTTATGGGGAAATTAGCACCCGAGGAAGTGAAACCCCATTTAGAAAATGCAGAAATTTACATTCAATACAGCATTCAAGAGGGTTTTTGCAATGCAGCGCTCGAGGCCCAAGCCATGGGTTTGCTTTGTGTCGTATCTGATGCCGAGGGCTTAGCAGAAAATGTGTTGAATAACGAGACAGGGTGGGTAGTTCCTAAAAGAAATCCCGAGTTACTTGCTAAAAAACTGCAAGAAGTTATCGCTTTACCACAAGACCGCAAGCATACCATTATTAAAAACGCGATTGACAGGGTTACAACTGTTTTTAATCTAGAAAAACAAGCTAAAGAGTTTGTAGATTTTTATGAGTACTAAAATTTACATTCCTAATGTACCTGTGAACGATGCTAATCGCAGAAAAATATTTGCGCTTACCAGGCCATTTCTTACTAAAAGTTATGAGTGGAAAAACGATGCGCATACTTTTGAAAGATGGGGATTGAATCATGCATATTTTACCCTAGTAAACGATTATACCGATGCACATTTTGTGCTAATACCCAGTGCAATAAACGACTATTTAAAAAAACAGGATCTTAAAAAACTGCGAGAAATTAATGATTATCGTGCAAAAGCAAACATCAGGGCGTACGGTTACATCAGTGGCGATTTTGGAGTGCATTATAAAGAATTCTCACATATCTTTTATTTTAGAATGGGCGGTTTTCGCAGGCAGCTTCCAGCCCAAAATGTTGGTTTTCCCATATTGGTTGGTGATCAATTTAAAAATATGGGTTGTTTCGCTTTCGCGAAAGCGAAATTGCCAACAGTGGGTTTTTGTGGACATGCGACCAAATCGACGGTTAAGAAGTACAAAGAATATGCAAAGTGTTTGTTGGAAAATGGCAGAAGGTTTTTAAGCAATCCTTTTGGTACCACGTACGAGCCCTTGTTTGCCTCGGGTTATGAAAGGGCAAAACTGTTAGCCCTGCTTGAGGCATCTGATTTGGTGAAAACCCATTTTATCTATAGAGATAATTATAGAGCAAATGCTGTGACTCATGCACAACGAGACGCGACCACACAAGAATATTTTGAAAACATGCGCCATGCAGCTTATGTTTTGTGCCTTAGAGGTGTTGGAAATTTTTCAGTACGCTTGTATGAAACTTTAATGATGGGCAAAATTCCAATATTTGTTGACACCGACTGCATCCTGCCTTTTGAAGACTCTATAAATTGGAAGGACCACGTGGTCTGGGTCAACTGGCCAGATAGAAAAAATATTGCCGAAATTGTGTCTAACTTTCACGCACGTATTTCTAATGACGATTTTGTGCAGTTGCAGGAACGCAATAGACAACTGTGGCAAGAAAGGTTGTCGGTACATGGTATGTTAAAAACGATTGCCAATGATTTTTAACCATCTCAAATATTTAAAACCTGTCTGGTATTACAACCTTAAACCGAGCAGGGACTATGCTTATTTCCCAACGCAAGAGCAGTTAGTTGAAAATGGCATCTTTATAGAAAAGGATGCGAATTATCAATCAAAAATTGCTCAAAATCATGATTTGGCATGGACCGCTTTTCAGTCGGGGTTTATTTGTAAACATGGACAAAATGGGTTAAATATCTGGGAAAAGCATGTTTTTCCAATCGCAGATGAATACCGATTTTTGAGGAAGAATTTTCACGCCGCATGGGTTTTGTATGTTTTACTAGTTCGCATACTAACTTTTAATAATCCGTTCAAAGAAATTTACGGTTATTTGAAAACCAGAAAGGTCGACCGAATGGACTATTCAAAGCAAATTGTGCGACCTGTGGGTTATGAAAGTTTTGAAAGTGAACTGATTGCTTCAAATCCGTTAGTGTCCATAATTATTCCAACCTTAAATCGGTATGCCTATTTAAAGGATGTTTTAAAAGATTTAGAAAGGCAAACCTATAAAAATTTTGAAGTGATTATCGTCGATCAGACCGATGATTACAATCCACAATTTTATGGCGGCTGGAATTTGGATCTTAAATTTTGGTATCAAGAAGAAAAAGCACTTTGGAAAGCTAGAAATGAGGCGATTAAAAGCGCAAGAGGTGGTTTTGTACTACTTTATGATGATGATTCGCTAATAGAAAATGATTGGATTTATGAACATCTTAAATGCATGGATTATTTTAAGGCTGACTTATCGTCGGGTGTTTCTATAAGCGCTGTTGGCGCTGAAATACCGAAGCATTACAGCTACTTTAGATGGAGTGATCAATTGGATACAGGCAATGTTTTATTGAAAAAAAGTATTTTTCACGAGATCGGACTTTTTGATTTACAATTTGAAAAACAACGTATGGGTGATGGGGAATATGGTCTGCGCTGTTATTTGAACGGTTATAAAAACATATCAAACTTTAGAGCACAAAGGATTCATCTTAAAGTTAGTCAAGGCGGTTTGCGTCAAATGGGAAGTTGGGACGGTTGGCGACCCAAGAAGCTATTTGGACCACGGCCTGTGCCTAGCGTGTTGTATTTTTCTAGAAAATACTTCGGCGCAAAACATACGGCGTGGTATATTGCGTATGCTATTTTACCTTCTCTGGTGCCCTACAAATACAAAAAGAATAAAGCTTTAAAATTATTTTCGTTCCTACTTTTACCTTTTTTAGTACTTTTAATTTTCTATCAAGTGGGGTATTCATGGAGATTAGCAAGTATAAAGTTGAATAAAAATAGCAGAGAAAAATTTCATGGAACAGATGTACACTACTTGTAAAATTTGCAAATCCTCTATAAACAAGGTAAATACAAAACACAACCTAAGTCAGTGTACTCATTGTGCCTTGGTCTTTTGTGAAAACTTATTCACCAATGAACATTTTGAAAAAACCTATAATGCTTTGTACAATGACACATCACAATATAAAGCGCATCAAAAAGAGTTTGAAAATTTAAAAAACAAAACACCTTTGCATGTAGGTAGACCCAAAAAAAGGATACTCAGTTATCTACTTGAAAATGATGTAAAAAGCTTTTGTGAAATAGGCGCAGGAGTAGGTGTAGTCGCAAGTTATCTACTCAATAAGTCGGTTGCATATACGGGAATAGAACTAGATAAAAAAACAGTGGAGAAGGCGCAGTCGCTAGGATTAAACATTCAAAATGGTGACTTCTCAATGCTGCATTTACTTGAAGATAAATTTGATGCCGTTGTTGCATTTGAAGTTATAGAGCATTTACAAGATTTGGACTTGTTCTTTAAACTGGTGTATAGTAAACTATCTGATATTGGTTATTTGGGTTTTACCGTTCCCAATTATGATAAAAGAAAAAACTACAAAAATCCAGGCAATCATATATACCAATCGGGACCACCTATTCACTTAAATTTTTTTACTATAGAAAGCATTGCTAAAATTGCTCCATTATATAATTTTCATGTTGTTTTTTGTGAGGCCAAAAAGCTTCCATACCTCAATTTAGGAAATTTAAAGACCTATACCGATATTTTAAAAGCAGGTATTAATCGCTATCATGGCTCAACCTTAATGTGTGTACTTCAAAAAAATGATTGAATTGGTTAAAAAACGATTTCTCAACAAATATTACTCGGTAAAAATTGGGATAAAAATTTTTTTTTCTAAAAAAGATCAGCCCATTAAATCTCGTGACATCCAGGATTTGATAACAAAATATGCTGGAAAAGAAAAAATCGTCGTTGTGGCTAGTGGCCCAACAGCTAAAGATGTAGTCCTAGAATCAGATAATTTTTATCTAGTATGCAATAGTGCTTATGCACTTGTTAAAAATGTTGACTCGCTCTATTATGTACACGACGGATTTTTTATAAGAAAAATTTTAGCACAAACTCATTTTTTAAAGGATCAACAGGAATTATTGTTTTTCTATTATCAGGACGTCATAGACGGTAAAGATCAAGATTTTTTATTGGCTAAAATCAGGTTACTTACAAACAAAGTTTACTATTTTATGAGTAAGGAGGTACATGATGCAAATTACCAATTCTTTACGCAATTTTATTTAGAACGTGGACTACCCATTAAAGTACAAAACAGTGGTGTTTTCATACTTTTATTTGGTTACTATTTGGCTAGTGTTATGAATAAACCTTTGGAAATTTATGGTTTAGATTTAGGCGTCGGTGGGGCGATTCATTTTGACAATAAAGGGGTTGTCGGTAAATCTGTTTTGAAAGACGGCGTTAAAGCTAATGTTGAGAGGTATTTATCTTTTATGTATAATGAAAAAGAAAATATAGCAAATCATTCACTTTTTTTTTCTAATCAAAAAACCAAAGAATTGAAACAATGAAAAAACAAAAACATGATTAGTTAACCTATTGTAATGATTTAGATAGGTGGTTTCAATAACAGTAGAAATGATAATATTTGCGAGATTTAAATAGGCTGAATGCTAACAATAAAAATAAGAGATGAAAATTTTACTATACTTACATAGATTTTGATGAAAACATATAAAGAGCATGAAAAAAATAATCTTGATTTGGGACTTCGATGCACCTATTGGACAAATAAATGCAACCTATCCATATAACTTTAATTTTGAAAATATCTACAATGAAATAGAAAATGTTAAATGGTTACTTGATTTTTTAGATGAAAAAAAGATTAAATGTTGTTTCGCAATTACTGGCCTTTCTGCAGAAATAGGTCCCTATCCACTATGCTTTCCAGATCGCATTAAACAGATTGCTGATAAAGGACACGAGATAGCATCGCATAGCTGGAAGCATGAGTGGTTACCTCTCTTTAAAGTAAATCAAGTAATCAAAAGCCTTAAAAGAAGTAAAACTGCTCTTGAAAAAGCTACAGACATGAGTTCTACCGTTGTTGGGTTTGTGCCACCACATAATAGGCCAATGACTTGGATTAGGCGTGGAGCGTTTAGTTTTGGAGATCGCGGACTTTGGCCTTTTTTTAAAATGGCAGACAATCAAAGTGTACTTCGTTTACTACAGTTAAATGGTTATAAATGGATCAGAGTTTCATACAAGAATTTATTTATGAGATTTAAACTTCAAAAGAGAATTTTAACCGGAAGAATTATTAAACGAAATGGTATTTTAGTTTTAGAAAATCATTACAATGGTTTTGACCAAGTGGTTATTGATCATATATTAACTACAAATTATCCAACTTACACAATCAGTGCTCATCCTTTAATGCTTTCACACATAAATAAAAAAGAATCTAGAAGTGAGTTCGAAAACTTTATTAAAACCTTGACTAAACCTGAAAATAACATTGTTTTTACTACTCCAAATGAATTGTTGTGATGATGATTTTGGGACAAACTATCGCGATAAGAGTCACACCTAATTTTCTTTAATTTCTCTTTGCAGTTGGAAGTATTCTAGAGCAGTAGAACTAATAATAATTGCGAGATTTAAAAAGGCCGAATACTAACCATAAAAATTCAAGATGAAAATTTTACAAGTCATTGATGTTTTAGAGGTAGGCGGTGGGGAACGTGTTTTTGTAGATGCATGCAATATTTTATTTGAAAACAATGTTGACGTCACGGCTTTGCTTTTACAAGAAGAACAGGCAGTTTTAGAATTAGATTTAAACGTTCCAAAAATTCACCTAGATCGCAAAAACAAATGGAGTCTGATCTCGATGTACAGGTGTTACAAAATCATCATACAATACGATATAGTTCATTGTCATTTCAGACACGTTTACAGGTATATAAGTATCATAAAATTGCTTTTTAAATTTAAAGCTAGGGTGGTATTTCATGACCATTTCGGCTCTATCGATGTACATCAACAAGTACCCTTTTTATTCGATTCAGTTTTTAAGCCAGACTACTATATCGGGGTTAGTGCAACACTGTGTAGTTGGGCTGAAAAAAAATTAAAGATATCTAATGAAAAAATATTTTTACTACAAAATATAGTCCGCAAGAAACATATAGAAAGCCAAAAGGAAGTCCAAAGCTATTTTTTATTAGTATCCAATATTAAACCCTTAAAAAACAACTTATTTGCTATAAAATTATGTAAACTTATGAGTGAGAGATTAATAATTGCAGGTAAAAATCAAAACGAAAATTATTATTCCAAAGTAGTTAAAGAACTTGATGATTTAATCACTATAAATAGCACCATAAGCAGTGCGCAAGGGTTAATCAAAAGTGCTAAATTGGGTCTACATACCTCAAAATCAGAAAGTGGACCTTTAGTGTTGATCGAGTACTTAGCGCAAGGAATCCCTTTTTTAGCTTATGAAACTGGTGAAGTTGCCCAAATTCTTAAGCCTCATTTTCCTGACTTTTTTATAGATAATTTTGAGGTAGATAATTGGAAAAATCGAATAGAACGCATTCTCAAAGCGGAACCCGATCAACTAAAAATGCTCTCAATTTTTGAAAAGTATTTTGGCGAAGATCAGTACTATGAAAGAATGGAACAAATATATCAATGCATTACACAAAACTAGTAGTTATTTCGGATACTGCCCTTGTAAGTACAAGCGAGCAATCCTATGGTTTCGGTCCAGTTGTAAGAGAATTAGAGTCAATTGATCACTATTTTGATGAGATTATTTGGATAGGTTATGATTTTAGCAATAAAATAGAGGACCCTACCATGCAAAAAATTAGTTCCAATAAGATACAGCTCATTTTATTAAATCGATTAGGGGGACGCGGTTTCTCTTCATTCCTCAACATTTTGGGTCAATACCCTAAAATGTTTCTGATTATTTTAAAACATACATCTTCTGCTGCAGTCATTCATACGAGAGCTCCTTCCCATCCAGCGCTTATCGCTATGTTGGTTTCGTTCTTTTCTAAAAATAAAATTTGGTGGCATAAATATGCTGGCGATTGGACTCAATTAAGACCTCCAAAAGCCTATGGATTACAGCGGTGGATTCTAAAAAGGTTAAACCATTCTCTAGTCACAATCAATGGCTTTTGGCCCAACCAACCGCGGCATTGTATATCTTTTGAAAACCCGTGCTTGACTGACCTACATATTTCTAATGGTCAAGAAGTTGCAAAAAATAAGCAGTTCCATGGACCCTTTGTACTCGCATTTATAGGACGACTGGACGATGCAAAAGGAGTGTCAATCATTCTAGAGGCACTTAAAAACGTCGATTTAGATGCAATTGGCGTTGTTCATTTTATAGGCGACAGTCACCACAGGGCATATTATGAAAATCGTGCAGCGTTTTTAAAAGAAAAAGTACGGTTTCATGGTTTTTTAGCATCCACCGCGGTCCATGCGATTTTAAAAGAGGCTCACTTTTTACTGCTACCATCACAGTCCGAAGGATTTCCTAAGGTCGTTGCCGAGGCCGCCTGCTATGGTGTCATTCCGATAGTTTCTCACGTGGGCAGTATCACGCACTATATCAACGATACAAACGGTTTTATTTGGGACCATCATGGCGCGCAACCCTACACGACTGTTTTGACTAACGCCATTAAAATGCCAGCTACCGACCTTAGCCATAAATCAAAGAATCTCATGCGTGTCGCCACGATGTTTACTTTTCAAAGGTATAAAGACAAACTAGAAAAGCACATTTTTAAAAGATCCTAGCACTTTGCATTATGATTTTATAAGCAAATGTAAGGCAGGTTATGTATCTCGCTTTCGCGAAAGCGAACACCCAAAAAGCACTGGTTTTCCTAATAGATGTGCGGTTTAAAATACCCCCATAAAGGGTTGCATATCGCTTGAAAGAAGTTATTTATTTTTAGCAATTAATAGAAGCGGTCATGTACTTTTAATGTTTGATAACTACCACAAAATGTCCTGACTTATATTTGCTTGTAGATGATAAAATTTGAAAAATTATCCTATCCAACTTTTGTAAGTGCACACGTGATACTAGCGTTGTGTATTGTAGTGCTACCTGTAATTTTAAAGATATTTTTTTATGCCTTAATCCTCTATTTTACCTTCCAAATCCTTAAAAATGGTGACCGCAATCGCGAGGCATTATTTGCAGGTGCCTACTTGTGCTGTTTAGAGGTTTTCTTGCGCATGAATAGTGCACTGCCATTTTATGAAATGATAAAATACCTAGTCATCATATTTTCGTTAATAGGAATCCTTATCAATGGTTTTTCTCTTAAATCTTCTCCATATGCATTCTATTTATTACTGCTCGTTCCCAGTATAGTGATCGCTGCGCAGCACATACCGCTGGGAGAAAGCCTGCGCAAGTCGGTAGCATTTAATTTAAGCGGTCCGGTTGCTCTGGGCGTTGTTGCCATTTACTGCTACCGCAAAACGATTACCACACAGCGCCTGGACGAGCTTTTAAAATTTGCTGTGGGACCACTCATTATGACGACGGTTTACTTGTTTATAGTCACCCCAGATTTGCGCGAGGTGGTAACCGATACCAGTTCTAATTTTGCCACCTCGGGTGGGTATGGACCTAATCAGGTAGCTACAGCATTGGGAATAGGTATGTTTATTTGTTTTATCCGCTTTCTGCGTATTAGGCACTTAGGCACAAACATTATTGACATGCTGCTTTTTATTGCGATGACCTATCGCGGGTGGGCTACCTTTTCTAGAGGTGGGATTTTTACGGCATTCCTTATGATTTTAGCAGTTGTTGGTACGTTGTTTTTTTTAAAGCGTAGTGCGTTTAAGATTTCATTTATCCCAAAGTTGGTGGTGATAAGCCTGGCGATTTTATTGGCATGGGGTTATACATCACTTGCAACAAACGGGCTAATTGATAAACGGTATGCAAATCAGGACGCTGCCGGTCGTGCAAAAAAGGACTTATCCACAGGTCGGGTAGATCTTTTTACTTTAGAATTACAAGCTTTTTTAGAAAATCCCATAGCAGGAATAGGGGCAGGGCAGGTAAAGTATTATCGTGCACAGCGTGATGGTATTTATGTAGCATCGCATAATGAAACGAGCCGATTGCTGTCTGAGCATGGCTTAATAGGTCTTTTATCTTTGGTACTGCTCGTGTTTGCCCCTTTACTGTTTCGGTTAAACCACCGGGGCAACATTTATTTTTACGCATTTCTATTTTTTTGGTTAGCAACGATAAATCACAGTGCCATGCGCATTGCGGCACCATCCTTTTTCTATGGTCTAGCCCTGCTTTACGTGATTCCTACAAAAACTAAAAAAAGACAACGACCTGCAACCTTATTTAAAAATGCTCCTGCGAACTACACAACTGCGGTTGCAACCGTTAAACCGCTGGTTTAAATCTTACGTATATCAAAGCACAGTGTGCACCGCTTTTTGTTTATGGTGATTTTACTTAAAACAAGAACTTAACATATATGCAACATTTTAATGATCAGCGTTTAAATACCTTTGTTTTAAAATTTTAAGTCATGCAAATAAAAAATCTATTGGTCTTTTTCATTTTTGGTGCGTTACTATCGTGTCATTCTAATGCTCAAAATAAAGAGCAAAAAAAGAGTCCCTATAAAGTCACTAAAACCAATGCCCAGTGGAAAACATTGCTCACGGCACCACAATATCAAATTTTGAGAGAAGCGGGTACCGAACGTGCAGGTACAAGTCCATTAAATAATGTTAAGGAAAATGGCACGCTTATTTGCGCAGCGTGTTTTGCCCCCTTGTATGAGAATAAAAATAAATTTGATTCTGGCACCGGCTGGCCTAGTTATGACCAGGCTATTAAAGGGCAAGTAGAGCGCGATGTAGATTACAAAATAGGTTATGCAAGAACCGAGTTAAAATGTGCCACTTGTGGTAGCCATTTAGGTCACGAATTTGATGATGGTCCTAGAGCCACCACTGGTAAAAGACATTGTATTAATGGGCTCGCTTTAACCTTCCTTCCTGAGGGTGAACCGTTACCTAAACTGCGCAACTAAATCTTTTTTCATTTTACATAAACAAATGAATAACAATAGCATACCACAAACCGATGCCGACTGGAGAGAAAAATTAACTCCCGAGCAGTATTATGTGTTACGAGGCAAAGGTACCGAGCGTCCTTTTACAGGTGTTTACAACACACATTATGAAAAAGGCACCTATATGTGTGCCGGCTGCGGCGCCGATTTATATCGATCAGCTAATAAGTTTGACAGTGGTTGCGGCTGGCCATCGTTTGACGATGAGGTAGAAGGTGCGATAGAAAGAATAAGAGATGTTTCTCACGGCATGATACGCACCGAGATCTTGTGCGCAAACTGTGGTAGTCATTTGGGACACGTTTTTAACGACGGGCCCACACACACTGGTATTAGACACTGTGTGAATAGTTTAAGTCTGGATTTTAAAAAGGAAGATGGGGTAGAGTAAAAGTGATTTAGATGCAGGCACCATTTACTTCATAACGTCAAACGCAAGACTTCAGTAAAACAGAAAAACCGCTAGACTGACGACAAATCTGTTAGCGGTTTTTGAATTCATTTTGAATTGTTGTTTTAAAATGGATATTTGTTTGCAGCTGTTACTTTATCTGCAATCAGGTTTCTAAGTGCAACGACATTAGGCATATGTGTGTACTTTGTAAATCGTTTAAGACCCATAAGCATCATGCGCTGCTCGTCACCCTCGGCAAAGCTAGCGATACCTTCTTCAGCACGGGCTTGAATGATTTTATTTGCCTGATACAAATACAATTGCGCCATGGCAATTTGCTCTTTTTGAGACGCTGCACCATATCGGGCTGCATTTTTCTCGGTTCTTAGAATGGCACTTTCGGCCATATAAATTTCAATTAAAATGTCAGACGCCGCTAGTAGTAGCTGCTGGTGCTCCTCTAATTCGGTGCCGTATTTTTGAACTGCACTACCTGCAACCATCAAGAATACTTTTTTCAGCTTTACAAGCATTTCTTTTTCCTCTGCAAACAATTCTGAATAGTCAGGCGTGTCAAATGATGGAATAGAAGTAAGTTCGGTCGCCACAGCCATAGCGGGCTCTAAAAGATTTACATGACCTTTCATGGCTTTTTTAACAAGCATTCCCACCGCTAGCATACGGTTGATTTCGTTTGTACCTTCATAAATTCTAGAGATACGTGCATCTCGCCATGCTGCTTCCATAGGCGTGTCTGCACTAAAGCCCATGCCGCCATAAATTTGTATACCCTCGTCGCTACAATTTTGCATATCCTCGGACACTGCAACTTTTAGGATACTGCATTCTATGGCAAATTCCTCGACGCCTTTAAGTTCGGCTTCGGCAAATGTTGCACCGTTTTCCTGTCTCATATGAATGCGGTTCTCTATATCCTTTGCTGCGCGATACGATGCGCTTTCACCCACATAGGCGTTTGTTGCCATCTCTGCAATCTTTTTTCTAATAGCACCAAATTTTGCGATAGGGGTGTTAAACTGCTCACGCTCGTTTGCATAAGCTGTTGCAAGCGATATAACGCGGCGTTGCGCATCTAGGCATGCTGCTGCTAATTTAATACGACCCACATTTAATGCATTCATCGCTATTTTAAACCCTTCACCACGTCCCGCAAGCATGTTTTCGACAGGTACTTTACAATCATTAAAGAAGACTTGTCTTGTAGAGGATGCATGTATGCCTAATTTGTGTTCTTCCTCGCCTAACGTAATACCGTTACTAGAATCATTTTCAACAATAAATCCAGTGATATTTTTGTCATCTTCAATACGTGCAAAAACTATGAATAGGCTACAAAACCCGGCATTAGAAATCCACATTTTTTGTCCAGAGATGCTGTAATGGGTGCCATCATCGCTTAAAACAGCTTTTGTTTTCCCTGAATTTGCGTCAGATCCTGCACCTGGCTCAGTTAGACAATAAGCACCAAACCACTCACCTGTCGCAAGTTTTGGTACGTATTTTTGTTTTTGAGATTCAGTCCCGTACAATGTAATCGGCATGGTGCCTATGCCTGTATGCGCTCCAAAAGCTGTTGCAATAGAACCTGTTGCACCGCTTATATAATCACAAACCAACATGGTAGAGACAAACCCCATGCCCATACCGTTATAGGCTTCTGGCACAGCTATTCCCAAAAAGCCCATCTCACCAGCTTTGCGCATGACTTCTTCGGTAAGTGCATAGTCTTTTTTCTCAAACCGCTCTCGGTTCGGTACGATTTCTTTGTCTACAAATTCTCGCACGGACTCGCGCATCATGATTTGTTCTTCTGTAAAATCTTCTGGGGTGAATACGTCCTCAGCTTGTGTTTCTGTGACGATGAATTGTCCACCGCGGATTAATTTTTCCTTGATTATTGTTTCTTGTATCATAACTACCTTGTTTTAATTAATATATTTTGTGAAATGAGAGATTAGAGATTAGATGTTAGAGTTTACTAATAAAACCTATGACCATCTTTTGAAATTCATTGTTCTTTTTGTCCATCTTCTCAAACTGCTCGTCTGTTATGTATTTTGCATGCTTTGCTGCGATTAATTGTGTACCTAATTCAAATGACGAACCCAAAGCATAATCTAAAAATGTGATAAATCCTTTATCTGTTCTAGATGATCCTTCAGCGATATTCGAAGGCATGGAAACTGCACAACTTGTTAATTGTGATGTTAACCTAAAGTCTTCTCGCTTTGGAAAACTGGCTGTCATGTCATAAACGTCAGTCATAATTTCTGTACCTAGTTGCCAGATTTTTAGATTTCGATGATTATGTCTTTTTCTTTCTGTCATGTGATACTGGACTAAATAATTCGGTTGCTTCTTAATTGACACTCTTCAACCACTTAATTCTAACTTCTAATTTCTAATCTCTAACTTCTAAACTATAATCTCTATATACTAGATACTAAGTACTACCCCACCTAATTCAAAAACTCAAAAATTCCCGCGGCACCCTGTCCGGTTCCTACACACATTGTAACCATGCAGTGTTTGCCGTGGTTGCCTCGCCTGCGCATTTCGTCCAGTATTTGCACCGTGAGTTTTGCACCTGAGCAGCCTAGTGGGTGCCCTAATGCAATCGCTCCACCATTCACATTGACGATATCTTTATTAAGTCCTAATTCTCTAACAACAGCGACCGACTGGCTTGCAAAAGCCTCGTTAAGTTCGATTAGTGCTAGGTCTTCTAGTTGAAGTCCTGCTTGTGCGAGTGCTTTAGGAATGGCTACAATAGGAGCGATACCCATGATGCGTGGTTCTACTGCTGCAACAGCAAAGCTTACCATTTTGGCGATGGGTTTAATGCCTAGTTTTTCTACCATTTCTTCACTCATCACGAGTGTAAATGCAGCGCCATCACTTGTTTGTGACGAGTTACCAGCAGTCACGCTGCCACCTGCTGCAAAAACAGGTCGCAAGCCAGCGAGCGCCTCCACACTTGTGCCTGCACGTGGTCCCTCATCTTTTGTAACCGTATACGTTCTGGTTTTTTTCTTGCCGTTTTCGTCCAGATAAACTTCTGCTACTTCAATAGGCACAATTTGGTTTTGAAAGCGATTTTCGGCTTGTGCATTTAACGCTTTCATATGTGACTCGTATGCAAATTGGTCTTGTTCTTCACGCGACACGTTGTACTCGTTTGCAACCTCCTCGGCTGTTAGTCCCATGCCCCAGTAGTAGTCTTCATGACCCTTTTTTGCAAGGGAATATGCTGGTGCAGGTTTGTAGCCACCCATGGGTACAGTACTCATGCTTTCTACACCGCCGGCAACAATGCAATGCGCCATGCCAGATTGTATGCGAGCAACCGCTGCACCTATAGCATCTAGACCACTAGCACACCACCTGTTTATAGTAATTCCTGGCACGTCTACACGATCTAGCGCAAGAAGCGATATCTGTCTAGCCATATTTAGACCTTGTTCTGCCTCGGGCATGGCGTTTCCTACAATCATATCGTCTATATCGCTAGGATTTAATGCAGGGATTGTGGCTATCATGGCTTTAATGGTTTCGGCGGCTAGCTCGTCTGGTCTTTTAAATCTAAAGGCACCACGGCCTGATTTTCCTACTGCGGTTCTTTTTGCTGCTACTATGTATGCTGTTTTGTTCATTTTTTTATTGTTTTGACGGTTGACTGTTTTTCGCTTTGCTCAAAACGTTTCGACGACCGACGACCGACTTTTTTTAAATTCTTGTTTTTATTTTTGGCGACTCTCAAAATTCATGACAACTAACGACTCGCTATTCTAGTTTAGCGTATTCATGAATTTTATTATTTGATTTTGAATGCGTTGTATTTTATTTTCTAAATTTTCAAATGTTTCTTTGGAAATGTATGCTATTTCAAAAGCTATAATTGCCTGCGTTTCCCACTCAAAGGCTGAACCTAAAGCATTTTCTAAATATTGCTTAAAATGCCTTTCACTTGATTTTGCAGTTCCCTCTGCAATGTTAGACGGGATTGATACAGCACAACGTCTGATTTGGCTAGATAATCCGAACTGTTCATCTTTGGGGAAAGATTTTGTTAAGAGGTACGTCTCTTTTGCGAGTTCTTCCCCTTCTTTCCAAATAGTCAATTTTCTAAAATTATGTTTTATCATATCAAATGTGTCTGTTGTCGGTCGTTGTCTAGTCAATCATTTAGAAACATAGCGGTGGCTTAGTTTCTCAATGGTTTTCCTTTTTGCAACATGTGCTGCAAGCGTTCTAGGGTTTTGCGTTCTCCTGTGAGACTTAAAAAGGCCTCTCGTTCTAGGTCCAGTAAGTATTGTTCACTTACTAATTGCGGCTGGCTTAAATCACCACCTGCCATAACATAGGCTAGTTTATTTGCGATTTTTAAGTCGTGCTCGCTTATGTATTTTCCAGATTTCATTGCTTCAGTTCCTACTAAAAACATACCGAGTGCCTGCTGCCCCAATACCTTAATGTCTTTGCGCGGTACGGGTTGTGTGTATCCTTTATCTGCGAGTGTGCGTGCCTGCGCTTTCGCGAAAGCGATACGACGATGATCATTCACCACCACATGGTCTATACCTTTTCTTAAAATACCCAGGTCAAATGCCTCGTAAGCGCTTGTTGCAACCTTAGCCGTTCCCACGGTTAAGAAATACTCGCGCAGTCTATTGAGTTCTACATCACCGTCTTTAAAGGTGTCGCTTGCGCGTAAGGCCATTTCCTTAGAACCGCCGCCGCCGGGAATAACGCCTACGCCAAATTCTACGAGACCTATGTATGTTTCGGCACTTGCCACGGCAATATCGGCATGCATGATCATTTCACAACCACCACCTAGTGTAAGTTGGTGCGGTGCAACAACAGTAGGTATGCTGCTGTAGCGCAAGCGCATCACGGTATTTTGAAATTGTTTTATAGCCATGTTGAGCTCGTCATATTCTTGCTCTACGGCCATCATAAATATCATACCTATGTTTGCGCCTACCGAGAAATTTGCGCCGTTATTAGCGACCACAAGGCCCTCAAAACGCTCCTCGGCGATGTCAATGGATTTATTAAGTCCAGCAAGTACGTCGCCGCCTATAGAATTCATTTTTGAGGTGAACTCTACGTTCAAAATACCATCGCCTATATCGTGTAGCGTCACCCCCGAATTCTTAAATACTGGAGCATTAGCACGCAGGTTGTCTAGGATGATGAAACCGTCTTGACCTGGTTTTTTAACATAGTCTTTATCGGGAATCGCATAGTAGTAGGTTGCGCCGTTTTTAACGGTATAGAATGATTTAAAACCAGCTGCGAGCATGTCGCTAACCCACGGTGCAGGTTTTTTACCTATGGCTTCCATAAGTTCTATTCCTTTTTCAATACCCACAGCATCCCACACTTGAAACGGGCCGTGTTCCCAACCAAATCCCGCACTCATGGCATCGTCTATACGGTATAACTCGTCTGAAATTTCGGGAATGCGGTGTTGCACATAAGCAAACAGCGCGGCAAAACTCTTACGGTAAAAGTCACCCGCTTTATCTTTTCCTTTAATTAAAACAGGAAAACGGTCTGCAACGTTGTCTATCGTTTTTGTAAGTTCTAGCGTTGCAAATTTTGCACGCGGCTGTTGCTCGTATTCCATGGAGTCCAGGTTGAGCCCTAGAATCTCACTAGAACCGTTTGCCGTAGTGACTTTTTTATAAAATCCCTGTCCTGTTTTAGATCCTAACCAATTGTTGGCTATCATTTTTTCAATAAAGGCAGGAAGTTTAAAAGTGTCTCTATGCTCGTCTTGTGGGGCGTTTTCATAAACGCCATTTGCGACATGCACGAGTGTGTCTAATCCCACGACATCCACTGTTCTAAACGTAGCACTTTTTGCTCGGCCTATAACCGGACCTGTAAGTTTATCTACCTCAGCCACGGTGAGTCCCATTTCTTGTACGGTATGAAATAAACTTTGTATAGAAAAAATACCGATACGGTTCCCTATAAACGCGGGCGTGTCTTTTGCTAAAACAGCTGTTTTCCCTAAGAACTTCTCGCCATATTCCATGAGGAAGTTTGTGACATCAGAATCGCATTGTGGACCCGGAATCACCTCAAATAATTTTAAATATCGGGGTGGGTTAAAAAAGTGGGTTACGGCAAAATGCTTTTGGAAATCGGCACTGCGCCCTTCACTCATAAATTGTATAGGGATACCTGAGGTGTTCGATGTAACAAGAGTACCCGGTTTGCGGAATTTTTCAATTTGTTCAAAAACCGATTTTTTAATATCCAGTCGTTCTACAACAACTTCAATAATCCAATCTGTGTCTTTTATTTTTACAAGGTTATCTTCTAGGTTACCCACGTTAATGCGGTTTGCAAAGGATGCGTGATAGAGTGGTGCAGGCTTGCTTTTAATAGCATTTGCAAGATTTTCAGTGACTATGCGGTTGCGCACTATTTTATCTTTTAGCGTTAAACCCTTAGCGGTTTCTGCATCGTTAAGCTGTGTAGGCACAATGTCTAACAGTAGCACCTCGCAACCTATGTTTGCAAAATGGCATGCAATGCTGCTACCCATAATTCCCGAACCTATAACTGTGATATGTTTTATTCTACGTTTTTCCATTATTGATTTTCAGCGTGTGCTTGTTGTTTAAATATATTTTTTGTGGATACCAGATCATTAATTTTGTAGGCGACTTCTAGAAATGTTTTAAGTTTTTCTGGTTCAATCTCAGTTTTTACCAATTGGTCAAAGCTTTTAACCACCGATTTAGAAAATTCTCGCATTTCCTGTCCGAATTCGGTTAAGTAAATAAGGACACTGCGGCCGTCTTCTGGATTACGCTTTCTAATAATTAAACCTTTTTCCTCCATTATTTTAAGGGTACGCGATAAGCTAGTTGCTTCCATGCCCATTTTTGGACCTAATGTGGTGCTAGGAGTACCATTTTCTGGGTCTATACTTATCAATGCAAAGCCTGTCGCCATGGTACTGCCCTGTATTGCGGCTTGCTCGTTGTACATTTTAACAACCGACATCCACGTGGTTCTTAATACATAATCAATAGTTTTATCTCTCATAATTTCAATTGATAGGGTAAAGATACATATAAATTTACTATGCACGCATAATAAAATAAAAAAACTATATCGATTTAGTACTAAAAATTAAAAGTTATGAAGACTCGAATCTTAAAGGATTAATTGGTAATGCAGCATTAAACGGAAATAAAAAAGCCTCAACGATTAGGATTGAGGCTTTTTAATTTTTTAGTAGTTGATGTACACCCAACTCGCCGTATCTGGTTTGTCTGGGTCGTTATATTTTATTACATAAAAGTATGTTCCAACGGGTAGCAAACCATCGCCGGCCGCCAGCCCCGTATTTGGGATTCCTGCAAACTCAACATAATTAGCCGCTGTTGTTCTATATACCATATTGCCTAACCTGTTCATTATTTGCAATTCAAAATTAGGATATTGCTCAGCGAGACCAGGTATGGAGAAGGTGTCATTAATCCCATCGTTATTGGGTGAGAAGCCTTCGGGAAAAATAATTTCACAACGTTCAAAAACAATGGTAAATACCGATGTATTGAAGCAGCCAGTTTCATTATTTTCTAATCGCGCATAAAGTAAACCAGTGTTAACACCAGCCTGAAAAGGAATGGTGTAGTTTCTAGGTATCTCATTGGTAGCATTTTGAGCGTCTGCGTCATTTGTGTAATAGCTAATGGTGAATGCAGCTGGATTTAGTCCATTTAATATGGCAACATCTTGAACAGATAAATCAAACAAATTTTGATTTAAGTCTACATTATCGTCGCAAATGTTGGTAAGATCGGGAGCGATGCCTATTGCCGGTGCTTGTTCTACGGTAATGTTGAAAAACGTGGTATTGAAACACCCATTTGCGTCTACCAATCTTGCATAAATTCGTTGTACTCCAGATACGGTATATGGAGATGTTAATGGCGCGTTACCAGTGGTAGCATCCATTTGTGAAGCGTGATAAGTTACCGTACCTTGAACGTTTACCGTTACCTGGCTGTCCTGATTAGTCAGTACAAAATCACTGCTGCCGTCCAATGGTGCATCATCACATACATCTATATCCATGGGAGTACCTATTGCAGGTGGCGCTAAAAGTGTTAACTGAAAAGGAGCGGTACTAAAACAATCTACATCATTTGTATTTTGCAATCTCACATACAATGTTTGTGGACTGGTGGTATTTGTAAATGGTACCGCGGTGTCTAGCGCATTAATATTTAAATCGGCATCGGCTTGAGATACGTGTAGGGTGTACGCAGCATTTGCTGGATTCCCAGCAGTATTTGCTATTACAGTTAATTGCGGTGCAAGATCAAAAGTTTCTATTCCATCAGCATCATTGTCGCATACATCTATCGATGGGATGTTTGCAACGGTTGGGATAGGACTTACCGTAATGTCTATTGGCGCAAAAGAGCTACAGCCATCGTCTAGTGGCGAGGTGTTGTTAGCAATGCGCACCCACACTTGTGTGGTTCCTAATGGTAGCAAATAATTGTTAGGCAGTGGGTTTAAGTCGTTATCAGCGTCATTTGCGGTGGCATGATAGCTTATATCAAAAACAGCAGGGTCTTGTGTTCCTAAAACATCGGCAGTAAAAGCGCTCAAGTCCACTAACTCGTCACCAGATCCATCGCTATCACAGTAATTAGTTATTGTATTATCTATGGCATCAATAACTCCATTTTGGTAAATAACTATTGTTTGATTAAAGGTTCGAACGTTTCCAGAAACATTAGTTACGGTAACTGTTACATCATAAGAACCTGCAGCTGCATAGGTATTTGTTACAACGCCCGGTCCTGTTACAGACTGTGTGTTGCCATCTCCAAAATCCCAATTAGACGCTGCGACTTGTGGTAGACATGATAACACAAACTCTGTTGCGTCACCTTGACATTGGTCGTTCACAGTAAAAGATGTTGCAAATCTAGATTGTATAAAAACAGGTAAACCTTCTCTACACAAGGCGGGACTAATATTTAAATAATCTGAAACATAGGACGCGGTAGCCGTGTCAGCATTAATAATCGCACCTAAAAAGTTGGTATTCCGTCGTGCCGCATAAATAATTCCATCTCTACCTAGCTGCAGCGTCCCACGGCCGTTAGGCGCTGCACTTACAAGCGTTCTTTTTGTAGATAGTACATTGTTGGGGTCACACAAGTCAAATTGATACACTGCCCGGGTTGTGGTTCCAAATCTAGAGCCTGTCTCGCAATACAAATATTGCGATGTTTGTGAAAACTCTACGCCATATACGGCACCCGTGTCTAATCGTTGGCCTGCGCCACTCACTTGCCCAGTACCTGGGTTAAAGTCATACAAAAACAACCCTGTTTGCGCGTTTGCAGTACCAAAATTATTATTACCAATACCTATTTTAGTTCCATCTGGTGATAATCGCAGCATCCCGTTAACCGAGGTAACACTAGCCAGCGTCGCCGGGTAGAAGGGTCTATTTAGATTACCTGATTGTGGTATGGGCGCAGGATTTACAAAAGAAACACCAGCAGCGGGTATACCGCTAACTTCCCAAGTAAATAATGCATTGATTGCCCCGGATCCTAATGCCGTATTGGAAGCGTTTTCACGAGAAAAAGTCATGACATAAGCGTTGTTGGTCCCTGTTTTTATGGTTGCAGCGACTTTTTCGGCAGAGTAACGCAATAAAACCACATTTTTTACACCGGGTACGACGTCTCCAAGACCTCCATTAAGAGACATTTCTACGCGCGAATATGCCAGCGGACCACTTAATCCCACAGTAAATATGAAGTACACACCTGGGGTTGACGGCGCCTCTACAATAATCGCCGATTGTGTAGAAGACGCAGCACCTAACAGCCCCGTGCCATTAGGCATTAAGGTTCCATTTCGGTTAAAAACTTGATTTCCATTTGTAAAAAATAATAAGTTTCCATTGTCGTCTGATATAGATGCAACACCTTCTTCTTGTTGATAACCGGAGTTAGCAATAAAAGGTAACGTCGAGCGATTTTGTGGATTTGGGGTAAATTCTACTGCAGCTGCGTTTCCAAAAATCCACCAAGAAGCTTCAACTTGAGCATTTGATAATAATGTTGCAAAAAATAAGCCTATGAAGAGTATTTTTTTTGTCATAACGTAAGGTTGATTGTTTTTAATTTCCTTTTAAATATACATAACCCGATTGCGGCGGGGTATCTTGTTCATTGAATTCAATAAGATAAAAATAAGTGCCCGTGGGTAAAATTTCGTTTGTGTTTGCAAGACCTTGGTTTGCTCTCCCATCCCAGTCTGGCGTGTTGTTGTTTCCTTCCCATATTTTTTGTCCATATCTGGTATATATAAAAATTTTAAAGTTAGGATAAATATTTCTCAATCCCAAAACCCTAAATGTATCATTAAATCCATCGTCATCAGGTGTAATTACATTAAAAACGTTTATTGGACATTTTTTTATGATTAACGTTAAGGGGAAAAGTTGCGAGCAATTTTCGTTACTCACTTTTATAAAAAGGCTTACTGGTGTGCTTGTGATTCCATAAGGTGTGGCGGTGTCGATAGGATTTATACCTGTTAAAGCGTCAGTCTCGCTTTGGTGTATCGTCACAGACTGGTTAGGAATACTGCTAATTTGAGAAGGAATTTGAGAGAGATCAAAAAATGCCGTGTTAAAGTCCTCTATACATGATTCTAATGTCAATGGGTATGCAGTCGTGGATATATCTTCATATACTTGTATGGTCGTTGTTTCAATCGTGGTGTTGTTTAGGGTTGTTATCGTGGCGGTGACTGTGTATACGCCTGGTGCCGAGTACAAATGGCTGGGGGCGATTAGTGTTGAACTATTTTGGGAACCACTGTTAGGATCGCCAAAATTCCAGAGAATGCCTGTTATCATTTCAGAAGTTACAACATCAAACGTTGCTAACTCGCCAAAACATACATCGGCTGTTTGAATGTTGCTTGTGGTAAAAAATGATTGCACAAATATGGGTAATCCATACTGCGCAAATGTGCCAGGTGATAGTAGAAAGCTATTAAATGTGTAGTTTGCAGCCGCCCCGCTATCATTAGGATTATTAATTTCGCTTAATGCTTGTTGGTTAAGACGCGAGTGATAGATTTTACCGTCTAACCCCAATTGTAATGCACCTCTAAACGGGGTAAAGGTGTCTTGATGTACGGTTGTTTTAGATGCTGCTATATTGCTAGCTGTTAAATCCCACTGTGCGATTTCTCCAAAATTTAAGTCTATAATTTGTGTAGTAGAGGGTCTGTAATAGTCTACTTCGGCATAGATATATCTGCCGTTTGGTGAAAATTCGATACCATAAATAGAACCCCCGTCTGCCCTTGTAAGTAAAGGTTGTGGATTACTCACGATACCCGTGGCATTATTAAAGTCATAAAGATATAATTCCCCACCTTGTGCATATGCAAGACTCCTCGCTTGTAGAACGCTTGTAATCCCATTAAAATCGGCTAAAACGTTGTTAGAAAAATGTGCTGCCACCAGTTTGTCACCGCGGGCATTAAGTTTCATGTAGCCACGCATATTCACCACATCTACATTTGATATGTTTGTGTTTACGAGCTCTATAAATGGCGGCGCGGTGGATGTTACAGGCGCTGCATTAAGCCCATTAGCAGTTATCTCATAGGCATAAAAAGTATTCCCAAACTGCGTGAGCATCCAGAAACCGTCACCTGCAGCATTTGCAATCGCAGTGAGTTTTTCTGAGGTTAAGGGCAACAAATTGATATTTTTTTGTGCAGGATCGACGTCGCCATTGCCGTTGTTTAGGCTCAGGTTTACTACCGAGTAATAGAGACCCTCGGCATTGCGGTAAAAATTATCATTGGTATTTACTGTAAAGACATAGTAAATATCTGGATTTCCTGGCAGCGGGACGATAATAGCGCTGCTGGTGCTGGACGAATTTCCCTTTAGTCCTGTGCCGTTGGGCATTAACACGTGGTTGCGGTTGTAAATTACCGTACCATCGGTATAAAACAATAAGTTGCCACCAGCGTCAGACACGGTTGCACAACCTTCGCCTGTAAAAAGTTGCCCAAGCGGGTCAGGCACGGCGATACCACTGTTAAAGTTTATACCACCGTTTATCCCAAAATACCAGAATGCAGATTGTAATTGCGCTTTCGCGAAAGCGGAACAAACTAAAAACAAAGTGATTAATAAAAATCTCATAGCCTACTTGTAAATATAGGCATATACTCTTATCCCTTCAAACTGTAGTGCCGTTTATTAAAGTAGCTTTAAACCAATAATCAATCGTTTATCCCAACATACCCGAATGTAGATTGTAATTGCGCTTTCGCGAAAGCGGAACAAACTAAAAACAAAGCAATTAAGAAAAATCTCATAGCCTACTTAAAAATTTAGGCATACACGCTTATCTCTTCAAACTAAAGTGCCCTGAAAATGTAGTGCCATCCATTAAAGTAGCTTTAAACCAGTAATCAATCGTTTAACCCAACTTACCCGAATGTGTATTGTAATTGCGCTTTCGCGAAAGCGGAACAAACTAAAAATAGAGTGATTAAGAAAAATCGCATTACCTATTTATTAATATAGGCATATGCGCTTATCTCTTCAAACTGAAGTGCCCTGAAAATGTAGTGCCATCCATTAAAGTAGCTTTAAACCAGTAATCAGACGACGGTAACGGTGCACCATTAAAGGTACCATCCCAGCCTGGACCTTGGGGCGAGAATTGTTTTAACAGTTTACCGAATCGATCAAATATATAGACATCGGATTGTGGTTCAAATACCACCGAAACCCCTAAAAGCTGCCAGAAATCGTTATAACCGTCGTTATTAGGTGTGAAAAACCGCGGATAACCCACAATGCTAAAGTCTAATTGTGTTACACCACAACCTTTTAAATCGCGAACATATGCAGTATAAAACCCAGGGGCGAGATTTTCAAAAAAGTTGCTGCTTTGGTAGGCATCGTCTCTACTTATTCTAAACTCGTATTCGCTATTTCCTGTGATATTAATAGTAGCGGTGCCAGTAGGATTAGCTCCTGCATGGGTTACAGCAATACCTGTAATTGTTGCGGGTTGGCTTATAATAACCGTCACAATGCGCTGCGTGGTACAACCGTTGCTATTTGTAATAACGACGGTGTAATCACCAGAGACATTTGCCTGAATGCTATAAGTGGTCTCACCAGTGTTCCACAAATAGGTATAGTCGCTCATGTTACCTGGCAAGTTGCCTGCATCTATCACCAGTGGCTGGGGGTCATTACCACAATATTCTACAATACTTAAAGGTTGTGTTATGGGCAGTGGATTTACGGTTAATGTGACCTCGCTTATTCCATAACAGTTGCCGTCAGGCGATTCGGCACGCGCAAAAATTACCTGGCTATTTGCAACAGTATTTGTAAACGAAAGTGGTAAGATGTTTTGCTCAGTTAACGCATCTAGCCGTGTTGGATAATAGTTTACGGTGACGTTTGCGGGTGCGTTTGCTAGAACACTGCTACTTGCTAAACCCAAATCAAATAGGACAAACCCGTCGGTTGTACCGTCATTATCGCAGCGTTCTAGAGCTGCATCTTGCGCATCGCTGGCACTTACCGACAATGTGATTTGCGAGGTGTTAAAGCATCCTGTAACATCGTTTGTCACACGCGCATAGATTATTTGCAAGGGTGTGCTGTTGCGGTAGTTTGTATTGTCTAACGCGTTCACATTATTATCTGCATCGTTTTGTGTTAGGTGGTATGTAACGGTAACGTCACTGCTTCCCGTTGTAACGGTATTATCAAATTCAGATAGGTTAAAAATAGTACGACTGTCTAACACGCCGTCCTCGTCACACTGAAAAGCACTTATATTGTTTGCTACAGGTTTTGGGTTTACAATAAGATCAAAACTTAAAGTATCGTCGATACAAGAATTTTGGGCTGTGTTCACAAGGCGCACAAAAATGGTTTGTCTAAAAGCCGAGGTATTTACAAATGTTGAACTTAATGGATTAGCACCTGTCGCAGCATCATTTGCGCTGAGGTGGTAGGTTAACGTAAAAATATTAGGATCTTGCGAACCGAATATAGATGCGCTTTGTGCGCTTAAATTAAAAGATTCAAATCCGTCAAAATTATCATCACATTGCACTAAATCATCTACGCTATTTGCTGCAGGTTGCTCAAAAACGGTAGTTGTAAAGGTTGTCATGTCAATACAATCGGTATTATTTGTGTTTCTGACAACCGCATAGAGTGTACTTGTCCCAACAGTTTGACTATAACTGCCTGTTATTGCATTTGTGTCGTCGGTAGCATCAGTAAGGTTATTGTAGAAAGAAACGCTGTAGTCTGCCGCGTCTTGAGAATCTAGAATGGTAGTAGCTACTGCGCTTAAATCAAATTGTTCGCGTCCATCAAAATCAGCGTCACAAGCGGTGAGGTCATTTACAGGGTTAGCTGTGGGAGTTTGAAAGATTTCTACATTTTTCCTGTAGGTTCTTATTGCTCCATTATAATTGAGTGTAAGAACGACATTATAAACTCCAGCTCCCGGATATACATGCTGCGGATTTTCAAGGGTAGATGTGGCACCGTCCCCAAACTCCCAGAAAATGGTTGTAGGTGCAACATCGGTTTGAAAAGTAAAATCGGTTGCATCGCCTGAGCATATATTTTCTACCTCTATAAGCGCAAAGTAACTTTGAATAAAAGGTGGTAGTCCTTGGGTTGAAACACGCCCTGCAAGAGGAATGGCATTGTGTACATAGTTGCATCCTGCACCCAACGTGTTGGGGTTATTAATGACTGCGAGAAAACCTGTACCGCGGTCATAAGTGTCGGATAATGCGCGATAGATTTTACCGTCGATTCCTAATTGTAAAGAACCTCTATAACCTTGACGTGTGTCAATAGTGTTGATGTTTGTGATAAAATTACCTGTATTTGCGCTTATGTCAATTTGGTACAACGTGGACTGTTGAGTTGCAGGATTTGTGGCTGCACCGTTGCCGTTAAAATCATTTGAAGCGGTTATATAAATAATGCTGCTGTCTGGCGAAAATTCAACACCGTATCCGTTTGTGTTAGGACCTTGTAAAAGGATACGACGTTCATTAGAAACAGTACCGGTATCCTGATTGTAGTCATAAAGGAAAGTACCACTGCCCATGTTACAGGAAACCATATAGCTGCCATCCGGTGATATTTTAAGATTACCACGACGTCCACCACCCGAAACACTTGTTGCCACCGTTGAAATTGTTGGGGTTGTGTTAACTCCTGTGTCATCTATTGTAAAGGTCCAGAAAGAGTCGTAAACAAGATTTAACCCATCAGCACTTGCCATCGCCGTTACTAATATGGAATCGCTAGAGGATTTATTTACTGCAGTAATTTTTTCAGAGCAACGTGGAATAAGGTTGGGTGGAGAAGCTATGTTTGTCGTAACGGCACCTAACCCGCCATTTAAGGTCATGTCGATTTCATAATAGTGCATTCCAGAGTCGCTGCCACCGGTTGCTACGGTATCTACCGTAAAAATATAATAGATGTTGGGATCTAACGGTTTAGGGATAATAATCGCACTTTGTGTGCTCGATGGGTTTCCTCGCAATCCTTGGCCATTTTGCATGATCGCATGCGTACGGTCGTACACAAAACTACCGTCTGTATAAAAAAGCAGTGCACCATTCTCGTCTGAAATGGAGGCACAACCTTCGTTTGTGCTCACCTGACCGTTTGTAAGTGGAGTCACTGCACCTGTGGTGGGGTCAAAATTTATTCCAGCATTAAATCCAAAATACCAGTTGGAAGCCTGTAATTGAGCGTTTGAAATCGTTGTAATTGCGATAAAAGCAATAAAAAAAACGATGATTGTATTTTTCTTTGTCATAGCGTATGATGCGAAAATAATACAATAGAATCACAAAATAAACTTAAAAAAGTTACAAATCTCTCCTTTTTAACAGCGCATAGGACCAGTAAATAAAGAGGGCGCTCCATGCTAGACAAATTAGCACATTGTACCATTGCACGCCGTAGTCTTTTATAAACTCCCCATTTATCATTTCGATACCTCCTTTAACAACGCTTATCTTACTAAAGGGCTCAACAACCAGGGCCGAGGCAGACTCTAGTGGTAAAATAAGATCGACATAATTTTGCAAGTTGTAGTCAAATTTTTTATCAAGGGTAAACGAAATTAAACGCAGTATCCCCTCAAAAATCCACCATACAAAAACAAATCCTAGAGCAAACGCACTTTTTTTAACCAATATCCCTGCAAACAGACAAAAACAAAAGAACAGTAAATGGCTTACAAAAAAGCCTAAAAAGTATTCTAGATCGCTTAAAATGGCGGTAACCTCGGTATAATCAGAGAATACAAATCCCAACCCTAGGGAAACAAGAAAAACGATTAACGTTGTAAGTAATGCAAGAACTAAAGCTAGGTAAAACTTTGACAGCACAAGTTCTTTTTTACTTAAACCATCTATTAAATTTTGTTTTAAGGTTCTGTTGCTATATTCTGAAGCGGTAAGTGACACGATTACAATCGCTATAAATATTTTTAAATAACTTACCATATAGGTACTTAAATGATACACATATGGGAAGTTGAAAATTCCTAACTCATACAACCTACCTGTAAAACTATTGATATTAATCTCAATAAGTCCTGTAAACATGAGTAAAGCAACGATTATTAAATATATTAGGGTGAGTACCTTGCTGCTTTTGCTATACTTAAATTTATGAAATTCTATATCTAGTAATCTTTTCATGGTGGTGGTTAATTGTTTTTGGTTAAGGCGATAAATTGGTCTTCTAGGCTTTGTTTTTTATGTGAAAGCCTGCTTAAAAATAATCCGCTTTCATAGGCAGTTTTATTAAGTAACGCGGTGTCGATTTCTTTGAGTAGTACTACTTCATAACCGTCGGCCACTTCGTTGATAGATCCCAGATAATCTTGTTGCTGTATAAATTGAAGAAGTTGCTCCTTATTTGCTGCATTTAAAATGATGCTACCATAGTTCTTATTCATCTCGTCTACAAGCCCACTGTAAATCATACTGCCGCTTCTTAAAACAATGACATGCGAGCACACTTTTTCCACCTCGTCTAGCAGGTGCGATGCTAGTAAAATTGTTGTTCCTGTGGCAGCTATTTGTAGAATTATATCGCGTATTTTGCGAATTCCCTGCGGGTCTAACCCGTTTGTAGGTTCATCGAGTATAAGAATTTCTGGATCGTTTAAAAGAGCACTGGCTATCGCGAGACGCTGCTTCATACCCAGTGAAAAGGTTTTAAAGGGACTATCTTTCCGCGCAAGCAAATCCACAACCTCTAGTTTTTCTAATATTTTGTGAGTAGGTATATTTTTTATTTTACAAACCAGTTCTAAGTTTTGTACTGCGCTCATACTGGGATAAAAATTAGGTCGCTCTATAATGGCGCCTATTCTTTTTAACGCATCCTGATTTGTGGTGCTACCATCAAACCACTTGTAGCTGCCGCTGGATGGGTTTACGACATTTAAAACCATTCCTAGTGTGGTTGATTTACCACTGCCGTTGGGCCCCAGGATGCCGTAAACATTTCCTTTTTCTATGGTAAAAGACACATCATTTACAGCGCGCACCGCACCAAAATTTTTACTAAGATTTGAAATAGATAGTATAGAATCCACGTGAAGTAGTTTAATTGTTGTGCCTTATAAGACCTTGTTAATTTAAAAATGTTACTAAAGTGGATACGCAATTTGAAAACGATGAAAAACTTGTCTCAAGAAAAAAGCCTTCTTTTCCTATTAATGAATTGTTATATAATTACTTAAAAAAATACAATCGGGCCATTAACATGTCTTTGCAATATGACGATTTGTTGCGTTTTCAGGGTTGTGTCACGGTGTATGATAAAAATAATAGGGATACCCTGTGGGTACGCTGTTATTATGCTGACCACGATCGCATTCATATAGACAGTGATCTTAAAAAGGTTTACGATATTTTGTATTCAAATGGTAGTGATGAGCATTTAGATTACCTAACTGTTGATGCGGTGGATTTTTGCACATTTGGCAATACAAAACCATTCAGGATTAAAATTAGGAATATATTGAATGATGGCTTCTCTTATTTCTATATTAAAAAGGCAGATGCCTCTAGGATTTATGGGCTAGAACTAGAACACTTATTGTCGCCGCACCGTATCAACTTTTTGGTATGCAAGGATACTCTTGTAGAAGAACATATTGCCGGAATACCTGGGGATGCGTTTATTGCTAATAATCTAGACCTGTGCGAAAATCACGAACGCACACAAATTGCAAAGGAATTTGTTAAGTTTAATGAGCGTTGCCAGATTAGGCTCTTGGGCGATATGCGTTCTTATAAATATGTGGTAATCCCCACACATGATTTTGACCGAGTGAGTTATGCGATTAGGCCTATCGATTTTGATCAGCAATGTTATGAAGGCAGGTTAAATACCTACCGACCCCAATTTTTTAAGAAAACGTCAAAATGGTTCAAAATGTGTCTGCAAGGCTTAAAAACACCAGTGTAGAACAATATAAAAAGGAAGAACGATCACTCATTGCAAAACGACTTATAACATCCCAAAAGCGATTTCAAGTCCTTATAAAGTGCATGCGAGCAGACACCATCACAACGCAGGAAAAATTAAAAACGCTTAAAACTGAGTTGCATCAATACAGTGGTGACATCGATTTTAAACGGGTACGCAATATGGGCGGTATTTTAGAAACCGCCCTTGCATTTGTATTGCGCAACTATGCCCACGCCACATACTAGAATCACATGCCCAAAAAAAAACAGGCTGTGAGAGCCTGCTTTATGTTGTTCTTTTACTTTTTCTCCTCGCGGTTAAAATAAACGAGGTAGTAGTACATTTGCCGTTCTTCATCCCATCCTTTTTCTAAAAATTTCTCGGCGCTTTCAGGATTTGTGAAATCTAATTTTATTTGCACGTGCGTGTCTAGGTTGATCACGTTTTTAATGCCGCGTCGTGCAGCGGTTACAGCAGTGTTAGAAATTGGGAATTCTGACACATCTTCTATGCTGTATTTAGGTCCTTTTTCAACCTTGTAATTCCTAAATTCGGGTATCAGGTCTGGATTGTCCAGCGTTTCATTCAAAAACGCGGTTTCTTCAAAAGCATCATTTTTTGCAAAATAATTAACCGATCGATTCATAAACATGACCTCTTCCTTTTTGTCCTCGGCGGGTAGGACGACATCTTTTGCAAAATCTTGACAAAATTTCAGGTATTTTTTAGTGAAGAAATTTTCATCCTCAAAAACGTCCACACCCATAAAATCCTCTAACCAGTATTTTGCATCGTACCGGTTTGAATCTACCGATAGTATTTTATAACCGCGTTCTTCTTCTACATTAAAAATAATCGCGCCTTTGTCTAGTTTATTGAGGTTTACGCCTTGCTGCAAGACTATTTTAAGGTCTATGTCACTATCTGCAAATTGTAAGAAATCTTGTTTTATTTCACTCTTAAAAATCCCAATAGCGTCTGTTTTATGGTTGTCTACCATGACATTTTCTAGGTAGCACACAAATAATTCGCCGCTGCGTATGTGCGGGTGCACGCTTTGCTCGTACAGGTGTTTTGCAATTAGTTTAGACTTGTCGAGTAGTGCTGCGGGTGTGTTAAATATCGCTTTCGCGAAAGCGAACAAATCATGAAACTCCAGGTCTTGTTCATGATAAAAACTGTAATAAGCTTCTTCTTTAGACCTGAAGGGTTTTAAAAAATACTCTTTAAGTAATGCGTGTAGTTCGTCGTCCAGTGCTGTGGTGCTATGAGACGTATAAAGCAGTTCTCCTTTATTTTTATTGCCTATGCGATGCAGGGCCAGTTGCTCAATGCGGGTGTTGAATAGGTTTATCATCGTTTAATAGAGGTCTAGGTTTTCTAAGTCTTCTTCATCATAAAAGTCTTGGTCATCTAGGTTGTCTAGATAGTCGTCGTCCATTGCGTCCTCCTCATCTTCAAAGCGTGGGTCGGCCTCAAAACTGCGATCTTGTGCCTCGTCGGGCAGCATTCCCATAGAAAACACCACACTAGGGTACACCGTATTATCACTTTTACTCACGATCGCATCCAGTTCTATTAAAAAGGTCCACATACTTAAAAAGTCATAGATGTAAATCATGCGTTTGCTGCTCGTTGAAAACACGTCGCTAACGCGCGTTTCGTGCATCTTTAAGACAGTAGATAGGCCTTCGGTCATGTCAAATAGGCAATATTCTTGTCCTTGATTCCAGTCGTCATCACTTTCATAAAAGCTTGCCATCTCGTCTCCTGGTAGTAGAAAACTTTGCACAATCACGTTGTGAAAGTCCTCGAGCGAGGCGTCTCCTTCTATTTCTATATCTCTAAAACAGTCTATGGTAGCATCTAATATGACGCGCAGTCTGTAGATCATGTGGTTATATTTTATGGGGTGCAAAGATATGTTTTCTAAAAGCATTGTAGCTTTTAGTGCAGTTGTTTAATTAACAACTTGCGTGGCAATAACGGGTTTAACGGTGGCGACCCGACAACGCATCCATATATAAAACTGAAAACCTAAAATTGCCGATGCAATTACAAGGTGTGCCGCTTGTGACCCAAACGGGAAATCCAAATAATTCATCAACACACCGCTTATTACAGTTACAATAAGTAATGCATTAAGTGCTAGGTATGATGTTTTAGGGTGTTTAAGTACTTTAACGGCTTTGTAATAAAGGTAAAAATGAAGCAGTATTAATAAGGTAGAATAACTGCGGTGTACATAAAAAACAATGGGACCGTCTTCTAGCCATGACGATAATAATAGGTAACCATAAACATCTATCTGGTCGTCTATATATTGTCTTACTTGTGTACCTGTGACTATTTGTGCAAGCGTTAAAAAAATAAGCAACCCTACATATCTAGAAAGTTTGCCATCATTTGCATAGCTTGTATCCACATCCATCACCTCATGCAGCAGGTACAACAACAACCCAACAATTAAAAGAGCAACAATCATGTGTATGGTAATAAGGGCCGGTGATAAATTGGTATCAACTACTATTTTACCTATGACTGCTTGTACAAGCATCGCTAATAACGACACAACGCTTAAAACGGTGATGTAACGTCTCTTTTTAAAATATTGCAGGGAACTTACTGCCATGATTAAAACGGCTAGTCCGCCTAGAGCACCTATTAAACGGTTGATATATTCAGTCCAGGTGTGATACACATTAAAGACGGCATAATCATGTTTTGTATAAGGATTCCAGTTGGTTGGGTTGTAGGTTTCTCCGGTTTTAAAATCTTGCGCAGCCACACGCAATTCTTCATCGTGGATAATGACCATGCCCTTTTTGTAGATGGTTTGCGGCAAGAATTCTAATTGGCTTTCTTGTGTAGGTGGAATGTAATATCCAAAACATTTAGGCCAGTCTGGACACCCCATACCGCTGCCAGTCATGCGCACAATTGCCCCTGCAACAATGATCAGGTAAATGACCGCAATACTTAATCTAAGTAGCTTTCTATAAGCAACAGGATTGAAAAATTTCATACCAGATAAGACGTGTTTGTTGTAAAAAACTTGCTTAAAAAAATGATTAATGCATGCGATCGCCACGCAATTCTAGCGTTTGTAAAAACGATGCCTCATAGTCTAACCAATATTGCCAGCGACTCATGACAATGGTCTCTTCAAAAAAGTGTTTAGCAAGTTTTAAGAACAGTTTATAGTGACTGGCCTCGGCTACCATAAAACGGTGATAAAATTCTTGCAGCGCAGGTTCTTCTAATTTTTCAGAAAGTATTTTAAATCGTTCGCAGCTGCGCGCCTCTATAAGCGCACAAATAAGTAACTGGTCTAGAAATAATTGCTCGCGCCCCTGACCTTTGGGTTTTCCTTGCATCAGGTTTTTTATATACATGTCAGGACGTTGTATACCCAGCGTTAGGCCACGTTTTTTAAGTTCGGCGAGCACCATTCTAAAATGACCCCATTCTTCGGTTACTACAGGGGCGAGCGCTTCTACAATCTCGGGTTTGTCCGAGTGCATTTGTATGATAGAAATGATGTTGCTCGCCGCCTTTTGTTCACAAAAAGCATGATCGGTTAGAATATCTTGTAAACTAAAAGAAGCAAGGTTAACCCATCTGGGGTCGGTAGGTAGGTTTAAGCCTAAGGTGGTTTTGGTACGTTCTATTGCTTTCATGTTACAAAGTTCGACCATTGCAAACGCATGACAAATTTTATACACTTAAATTTATTGCAGAAAACTTTTGAACACCGATTGTTTCATGTGACACGCTTCATGTAATAAAATGTTACTTTTACTGTTTATAGTACTATGATAACCAACTTTGTAATCTCTAAAATAAATTCTTATAAAATGAAAAAGGAACTGCTGTTGTTGCTTGCGCTTTTTTACTGCGTTGGTTTGTATGCCCAAAAGGGTAGTGCATTCGGTATTAAAGCGGGCGTTAATTATGGAAAAACGGGCAACCTTGTAGAAACGGGTCAAAATATTATAGACCGTCCTGAGGCCGAAATAGGCTACCACGCTGGCTTTTTTGGTAAAATCGATTTAGAATCGGTGTATTTGCGGCCCGAATTATTTTTTACCCGGTTAAATGAACAATTTGAAGGTGCAGATGCCCGTGCGCGCCTGGATAAAATTGACGCACCGGTGCTTTTTGGTGTGTATGTTTTAAAACCGCTTTCTGTTTTTGCTGGGCCCTCTTTTCAATATGTGCTAGATGTGGATATACAAGATATTGAGCTTTCTCGTGTGCAAGAAGATTTTACTATCGGTTTGCAAGTGGGTTTAGCGTTGGATTTAGGTAACATAGGTTTTGATGTGCGTTATGAACGCGGCTTTACCGAAAATGAGGCGCAAATTACACAAGTAGGACGATTAGGAACCCTAGATACACGACCAGAGCAAGTCACAGCTGCCATATCGGTAAAATTTTAGTCCTTAAAATAAGTTGCTACTTTTGCAAACCGGCACATAACATCGTTGTTAAGAATTACTTGTGTACCAAATTTTTTTCAAAGTTTTAAAACACATCCCACATGAATCCTGCAAAAAAGCAACTTATCGCAGCCGAAAACATTGCTGTAGAGCTGTTTGAATTAATACAGTCGACCGGACTAATCGTCCCTGGAATAACCGAAAAGCAATTAAACACAGCTATTTTTAAGTTGGCTCAAGAACGTTTTGGTATCGAGAAATACTGGCACAAACGCATTGTGCGTGCAGGTGCAAATACCTTGCATCCTTATGACGAAAATCCACAGGATCTTGTTTTACAGGAAGATGATATTTTGTTTATAGATTTTGGTCCCATTTTAGAGGAATGGGAGGCCGACTTGGGACGCACCTTTGTTATAGGTAACAATGCTATAAAGTTAAAAATGATGCGTGATGTAGAAGACGCATGGCACAAATGCAAACAGTATTTTGAAAGTCAGCCACACATTACAGGTGCACAATTTTTTGAACACGTTTCCGCTTTCGCGAAAGCGTACAACTGGGAATTTGGCGGTCCTATTGCAGGACATCTTATAGGTCATTTCCCACATGAAAAGTTGGAAGAAGAGGATATGACTAATTACATACATCTTGATAATCATGTGGATATGCGTGCTACCGATAAAAATGGAGAAGAACGTAACTGGATTTTAGAAATACATTTTATAGACCGCGACTTGCAAATAGGTGGATTCTTTGAACAAATTTTAACGCGATAATTTGCCTTTAGGACAGCATATCTTGTAAATCCCTAGGAATACAACGATTTTTACAATAACATCATCGCGACGTTATATCCTTCATAATCTTTAAGTGATGGCTTGTATGGATCCCAATAAATCGTATTGTTTGCTTTTTATTGAGATAGCCAAATGCTGGGTGTTTAAAACAAGATGTAGCCGGTATATCAGGAAGCTTAAGCACTTGTAAACGTACCTGTTCGTGCATGGCTTTTAAGGTGATTTTTGTGCTTAGGTCGTCTGGCATGGTTTGTTTGGGCGCGCGTCCTTTACCACGTGGAATATAGCCTGTGGTCAAAATAAATATTTTCATTAAAGAAAATTGCGGCTTAAAATCGGCAGGGGTCGATTGTTCTAATAAAGTCACAATGCCATCTACTACCTTTAAACAATGTTCTATATGCCAGTAAGTGCTTGCATGGCTCACCTTTTTGTTTTCTTTATCTCCAGCCTCTATATATCTTAAAAGTTGTTGAAGTTGTGTTTTTAATTTTTTAGGTCCCATTAGAAAATCTCGTTAATAGGAACGTTCTTCTCGTTATACGAGTAGAATGAACCTGCCTTCTTAAACTTTAATGCCGCACCTATAGGCGAGTTTAAAGAAATAGCAAAATAGGATATACCCTCTACCACCAGTTTTCCCATACCTGCACATATATAAAACATGCCGCCAGGCACTACCACCAGTGCGCCATTTTCTACTTGTGTACACACTTTTAATGGGTCTATTTTTAATAACGCATTATAAATTATTTGGGTTTCTACCTGCTGCCTGCTATATAATTCTTCCTGATTTTGAATCATCGCCATGCCAGTTTCATACTTATCTCCTGCGCTGCTTTTTGTTTCGCTGCCTTTTGCATCCATTAACGTGGTCATGTTCTCGCTTATGGTCGCAAGCCTGTTTTCTACAATAAGGAGACACTGGGCGTACATGCGTTGTTTAAGGTGATGATAGTTCATTAGAATGATAAAACATTACCTATAATATGCACGTTACCGTTAATCGCAACAATATCGGTTTGTCCAAAGTTTATCTCTCTTGCAGCGGCGTCGGTAATGGTTGTGGTGTTGTTTAGATTGTTTGTGGTAAAGGTTCCAGTAGTAATGGGATCCACGATAAAACCGTCTCTAAAATCGCTACTGCGATAGGCATTCCCGCTCACCACATGGTACAGTAAAATGTCGGACAGGTTGGGCAGGGCTAGAATGTCTGCCACACTGTTAATGGGGTCTGTGGTGCTTTCGTTAATAAACGCTTGAAAGGCATTATCATCGGGTGCAAAAACAGTGAACGGTGCTGCTAAAGGGCCCGTTGTATTTGTGTTTTGTAATGCATCAAGCAAATTTTCCTGTACCAGCGCGGTGGTTAGCGTGCTAAAGTCTGGATTCAACAAGAGCAGCTTGTCCAAAGTAAGTATTTCTAAAACGCGGTCAGTATAATGCAACACGCCATTGTTTGCAGTAACATTTGCCCTGTTGATGCTTACTGCATTATTAAGCAATACATCGGGAACGATTTGCACATAAACATCTAATATCTCGCCTTGCGGGTTTAAGGCACTGGTTTTAAAATATCCGGTCACAAAGTCGGTGTCGCGTTCTATTGTTTGTAAAACATGGTAAAGCAGTAGGTTGCGCAATTGTGCAACGGGAATAGCACTTAAATCGGTAATGTTATTTGTGGTAAAATAGGTGTTAAAAGCAGCATCGGTTGGGGCAAAAACAGTAAAAGAGCCACTGTTTTTTAAGTTTAAATCCAGGCCGGTAAGGTCTAGAGCTTGTTTAAGAATAGTGTGGTCTGCACTATCTGCAATGCGGTCATAAGCACTAGGTCTGGGCAAAATATTACCGTTGTCGTCATCATCTACGCACGACATCAATGCAAAAATACTCGCTATTAAAAGATGTACACCTAACTTGCGGCAGTTGTATTTCATAACTTTTTTTTGTGAGACTCAAAGATAAAGTTTCAAACTTTTAAAACACCCCTTTATTGCATGATTTAGCCACATAAAAAATTGTTAACCTTTAACACAAGACTTTCATTCTATCCATTTTGCCAGTTACTCGCGGTTGGTTAATCGTATACGCTAGCTTGTTGGTTTATGGTGGTTTGTAGGTGTGTTCGCTTTCGCGAAAGCGAACAATGCAACCCACAGCATCTACCCAATGACCTTTTTAGTTATTTATAAAGTTGTTGCAAGTGCATGCAGTTAACATTATTTTTGCGGTGCATTTAAAGAAACATAACACAATCATGGGAAGAGCATTTGAATTGCGCAAAGGTCGCAAAATGAAACGATGGAGTGCCATGTCTAAGGCATTTACACGTATAGGGAAAGATATCGTTATTGCCGTAAAGGCTGGTGGTACCGACCCCGATGCAAACTCTAGATTGCGTGCAGTCATACAAAATGCAAAAGCAGTTAACATGCCTAAGGCAAATGTAGAGCGTGCTATTAAAAAGGCGTCAGACAAGGATACGGCAAATTATGATACCGTTATTTTTGAAGGATACGCCCCGCACGGCATCGCTGTACTTGTAGAAACAAGCACCGACAACAACAACCGTACGGTGGCAAATGTGCGCAGTTATTTTAATAAATGCGATGGCAGTCTGGGCACAAGTGGATCGGTAGAATTTATGTTTGAGCACAAGTGTCATTTTAGAATTGCAGCAAATGGACGCGATTTAGAAGAATTAGAACTCGAACTTATTGATTTTGGCGCAGAGGAAATTTTCCTAGACGCAGCCGACGAAGAAGATCCTAACAGTGTGGACGGTATTATGATTTATGCCGATTTTGCATCTTATGGCAGTATGCAAAAGGGTCTCGAAGACCTGGGTGTCGAAATTTTAAGCTCGGACTTTGAATATATTCCAACCTTGCAAAAAGAGTTGACCGAGGAACAACGGCTGGATGTTGAAAAACTTATAGAAAAACTAGAAGAAGACGACGACGTGAACAATGTGTACACCACCATGGCTGGCTAGGTTTTTAAAAAAAGTTTTAGGACATCAATTTTTTCAGGTTTAAGGATTACGCTTTCGCGAAAGCGATATACATTAAATATACTGGTTAATAGTGGCTTATTTTAAATAATCTACATACTAAGATCCCACAACCATGGCAGTATATAATACACAAATAGCGTAAGTACTATAATGGACAATATGTTCATCCATATACCTTTTTGCACCATGTCTTTTATTTCTAAATATCCTGACCCAAAAACAACGGCGTTAGGCGGTGTAGCAACGGGTAGCATAAAGGCACACGAGGCCGCAACTGTGGTGCTAACTAGCAGCAAATAGGGGTTTATATTTAATGCCGCAGCTACCGATATAAAAATAGGCAGTAGCATTGCTGTTGTTGCGAGGTTCGAGGTAATTTCGGTTAGAAAATTAACCGCGGCTATGATAATAAGTATAAGAATAAAGATAGAAAAGCCCTCTACATTTGCGAGTTTGCTACCTATCCAAACTGCCAGTCCTGTGGTTTCAAAGGCTGTTGCAAGTGCCATACCACCACCAAATAATAGCAGGATTCCCCAGGGTAGTTTTACAGCCTCGTCCCAGTCTAGCAGCGCACGTTTTTTATCTTTGGTAGGTAGAATAAATAAGCAGGTTGCACTTACCACCGCGATAATGGTGTCATTTATTCCAGGGATTAAATCGCTTAGCAAAAATGATCTGCAAATCCATGCTGCTGCGGTAAGTATAAAAACTAGAGAAACAATTTTTTCTTCATAGCTCATTTTACCTAGTAGTTGTAGTTGTCTATCAATTTCCTGGCGACCGCCGGGAAACTCTTTACGTTCAAATTTAAATGCAAATCGCGTAAGATAAACCCAACACGTGAGTAGTAAAACAACACTGATAGGAAAACCAAATTTAAACCATTGGAAAAAGGTAATCTCTGCGCCTAAAGAGCTTTCTACAACACCTGCAAGAACCAGATTAGGCGGTGTCCCTATTAATGTTGCCATACCGCCTATAGACGCGCTGTATGCGATGGCAAGCATGAGCGCTTTTCCAAAAATGATATTTTCGTTTTTTTGAGTCACAGGATTGTCTTGTAGTTGCAAGACAATCGCAACGCCTACTGGCAGTATCATTACAGCGGTGGCCGTGTTAGAAATCCACATGGATAGAAACGCGGTCGCAACCATAAACCCGAGGATGATTTTATTGATATTAGTGCCTACGGTGCTAATGATGTTGAGCGCTATTCTTTTATGCAAGTCCCATCGTTCTATGGCTATTGCTAGAATAAAACCGCCTACAAATAGAAAAATGTATTCGTGTCCATAAGAGGCTGTGGTGGTTGCCAGCGATAACCCATTTGTCAACGGAAACAAAATAATAGGTAGTAATGCGGTGACCGCGATGGGTAAAGCCTCGGTAATCCACCACACAGCGATCCATAGTGTTGACGCAAGAATGGCATTTGCCTCTTCACTTAATCCTTCTGGTTTGTAAAATAATCGTGTGAGTATAAATAATAGCGGACCTAAAACAAGACCGATTTGTTTTTTTGATGGCATGTTAGGAAATTGTTACGGGTTATAAAGAAATTGAGCTGCTTGGATTGATGCTGTTTCAAAATCGTGATTTGCATTTGGGATTTCTCTAAAACTCCATGCAAATGGAATTTGTAGTGAGTTTGCGCGATTTTGCGCATCGTTAAAAAAATAAATGGCGCGAGCTCTACGGTTATTGCCTTGGATATCGGTTTGTGCGTCTCTACGTAAACCTGCATCGTTTGGATTATCGTCATTTGCACCTACTTGTATATGAATTTTACGAGAAAATAACCCTTGCAGTGAAAGATTTTCTAAAGGTGAATTTCTAAAACCATGTGGAAAAGAAACAGCATTATTTACAGTCGTATACCAGCCACTAGCCGACGCCACTATTTTATATGCACGTACACCAGGTTTAAACATAAGCAAACGATGTACAAACTGCCCACCAGCACTGTGGCCATAAAGGTCATACGTGTTGCTTTGGTAATTTAGCTGTAGCCTTATCGTGTCAAACATGGGTTCGATTATAGAAAAGGCCCAGTCACTTTCATTATTTAAAGTTTCAGGACTGGGGTTATCGCCGTTTTGAAAAACATTACCCAGATTGTATCCATTACCACCCGAAAAATTTTCGGCAGAAAACTCAGGTGCAATAACTATAAAATTTTGCAAGTTAGATGGGTTAATCAGCGCATCCCTATAGTCACTTGCATTACGCCCAGCACCATGAAAAACAAAGAGCATGCGCGTGTTGCTGTTTATTTCGTTAGGAACGTGGTAATAAACCCGCAATGTTTTAATAATAGTTCCCTGGGTGTAGGTATAATTAAACAAGCCTGTACCGCTTTCTATCAAGTTGCTTCTGGGAGTAATGACTTCATTTTCACTACTGCACGAGAGTAGCAAAAACAACGAACAAACAACTACAAATAAATTTTTCATAAAAATGACCGATAACTATCAAACTCTTAAACAAACTAACTTCAAAAAACAGTACTTTTAAAGGTCCAATATATTAAAATTATGAATACCAATCATCAGTTTGCGATACAATGTATTTCCAAAGAATATGATGTGTTACAATCATTAAAGTCACAAAGCAAATATATTTTACTACATAAAGCCATAAAGCGATGCATTACAAGAAGAGCGTTGCCCGATGAGTGGCTTTTACCGCCTACTCGCGTCCTTTCTGAAGATATGGGTTTGTCACGCACGACGGTTTTAAAGGCCTATGATTTGTTGCTGTTAGAAAAATTAATCATTTCGCGATTAGGGTCAGGGATGCGCGTGCATTTTAAGGAATCAGAAAACGAAAAAAAATCACTTGTAAAAAAGGATTTTAAAGACGACCATTACCCGACAATCTCTCAAAAGGGGATGGCTTATCTTAAAAACATAGGTCTTATTAATAGACTTCCTACCAGTGATGTTGCTTTTAGGCCCGGGTTACCACCGCTAGATGTTTTCCCAGTAAATCAATGGAAAAAGTTATTAAATAGCTATTGGCGACATGTAAAATCTTCAGGACTAGCATACTCCGAGGCAACCGGGTTAAAGGAACTTAAAAGCAGCATACGTAAATACTTGCAGGTTAGTAGAAATGTAAAATGCAGTACAGACCAGATTGTTATCGTGTCAGGTTCCTTGCAGTCCTTATATCTTATCGTGAATGCAATTTTAGATAAAGGGGATTCGGTTATATTAGAAAACCCGGTGTTCCCTAACGTGCATTCTGTATTTAAAAGTAGTGAGGCACAATTAATACCCGTTAATCTAGACGAGCAGGGACTCAATGTTTCCCAAATCCCAAAAACAAGTGGGCAAGTGCCTAAATTAATCCACGTGACACCTGCAAACCATTACCCAACAGGAGTGCGTATGAGTTTATCCCGCAGGCAGGAGTTACTGGCATGGGCTTCTACTAATAAAGCATTGATCATAGAAAATGATTATGAGCATGAAATTGCCAATGACATAAACCCGATTCCTACCATTTACAGTTTAGATAAGGAAGAGAGAACACTGTATATAGGCACGTTTAATAGGCTTTTACATCCTTCGATACGCTTAGGTTATATGGTGATTCCTCCGTATTTAAAACAGGTAATCGAGGCCTTACAAGAACATTCGCACAGGTTTGTGTCGCCATCCATACAAGTTGTTATGAATCAGTTTATTGAGCGCAACTATTTGTATAAACATATTGAAAAAAGTATCGCTGTCGCAAAAGAGCGTTACGAACAATTCGTTCAGGAATTTAACATGCAATGCAGGACGATGTATATTCCCTTAAAGCCATTGTCCAGTTTCCATGTAATTGCACTTTTTAAAAATGAAGTAAACGCAACAGAAGAACAAGCTATCATAAAAAAGTTAAACGAGGTAAACATCACCGCATTTTCGTTAAGTAAATGTTATGTCACTCAAGAAAAACAATTTGGACTTATTTTAGGTTACGCAGCTGTAAGATCGACTATATTAAAGCGCAAAATAAAAACCATGGCTACAATAATTTAATTCGTCCACAATATTGGTACTTGATAATTTTAATAATTGGTATTTTATATCCCGATGGTTCTACAATACTTTTATAACTTCTTTATAACCTGCAACACCTTAATATTATGAAAAAAATTTACACGCTCTTTTTACTAGCCTCTTTGTATGGCTACTCTCAAAATCCTGGAGACATTGTAATAACCGAAATAATGCAAAACCCCATAGTAATCAGTGATGATTTTGGTGAGTGGTTTGAAGTATACAACACCACAAGTGCACCTATAGATTTAAATGGTTGGATTCTTAGGGATGAGCCAGGAGCTAATCAAAACATAACGACCATCAATGCAAGTGTCATTGTGCCTCCTGGGGGTTATATTACATTAGGACGTGGTGGGGTAACCGACCCTGCAAGCCCTTCATACAATGGTGGTATCACGCATGCTTATGTGTATGATTTTTCTTTTTTAATGGCAAATGGTGCCGATGAAGTGATTCTCGAATTTAACGGTGTTGTGATTGACGAGGTTCGTTACAGCACTGCCCTTGGCTTCCCAAACCCAAATGGAGCAAGTATGACTTTAAGTGCTAATCGTTTAAATAGCAGCGCAAACGATATAGGTAGTAATTGGTGTTTGGCCACCACTGTATACGATGCGACAAATAATAACCGTGGAACTCCTGCTGCTGTAAACGATGCGTGCGGGCCTACATGTACTCTTACTTTGAATGCATCTATGGCATCCTGCACAACGACAACTGGCCCAGGTACAAATGACGATACGTATTCGGTAACACTTGGTTTTTCAGGAGGAAACACAGGAACAACCTATACAGTGACTGCCAATTCAGGAACTGTAGGCGGTGATAATCCTTCTTCGCTTGCAACAGGTACTATTACAGTAACAGGAATTACTGAGGGCACAAATGTCGTAATCACAGTTACCGATGTTGCCGGTGGTGGCGTTTGTTCTTTAACGAGAACGATTACAAGTCCTGTGTGTATACCAGCAGCGTGTGCTAATGTTGGGGACATCATTATTACTGAAATTCTTCAAGACCCAGCGGTGGTTAGCGATATGGTAGGCGAGTGGTTTGAAGTTTATAACACAACCAATACTGCAATTGATATCGAAGGTTGGGTACTTTCTGATTTAGGAAACAACTTACACACCATTGTAGCGTCTGGCGGCAACACGGTTGTTCCAGCTAATGGTTACCTTGTTTTAGGAAGAAGCACAAATAGAGCTATAAATGGCGACGCCCCCGTGGATTATGCGTGGACTGTTTACACACTAGGGAACAATGCAGATCAAATCATCATTACCTGTGGAACCACAATTATAGATAGAGTTGATTATACAGGTGTTGCGCCATGGCCAAACCCAACAGGAGCAAGCATGGAGTTATCCTTAACTGCTTATAATAGTGTTGACAACGATCTTGGTTCTAATTGGGGTGTGGCTGTAACTCCTTTTGGCGCAGGTGATAGAGGTACTCCGGGTAGAGCAAACGATTTTACACTATCGTTAGTCAATTTAGAACAAACCAGTTTTAAAATCTATCCGAACCCAGTTAATAATGGTATGCTCTATGTTTCTAGTAGCAACGATGCCTTTTTTAATGTATCGATAACAGACATGTCTGGAAGACAAATTAAAACGGCATCCTTAAATACAAATCAAGCACTAGATGTTTCCATGTTAAAATCAGGTATTTATTTATTAAGTATTCAACAAGGAGCATCGGTGGTTAGCGAAAAATTCTTAGTGAACTAATAAACCTTTTAGGTAAGCACATGGGCAATAGTTCATGTGCTTTTTTGTAATTTTTAAATCATGTATCATGAAATACAATTCTTATTTCAAACCTCTTTTTGCTCTATTCGTTATGTTCGCGATATCTTCTTGCGAGACTGACGATATAGACCCCGCGTTAATAAGCTTAACTGCATCAAGCAATAGCTTTAGTGAGGATGGAGGTAGTGTGATAATAACTGCAAGTTTAAATGCGCCAGCGACTAACAATGTTGTTGTAGATTTAACTTTTAGTGGGACAGCAACCAGAGATGTAGACTACACGTTAAGTGCATCTCAATTCAACATTGCAAAAGGATCTAGTACTGCAACAATTACAATATCGTCTATACAAGACAATTTAGTAGAGGGCACTGAAACCATTCAAATTGTAACCAGTGCCGTTACTAATGCAAATGCATTGCAAAATTTTAATCTTACGATTTCACTTTTAGACGATGATGCAGATACCGACGGTGATGGTGTTCCAGATTCTCTGGATGATTGTCCTGATGTCGCAGGTGATCCGGCAAATAACGGGTGTCCATTTTTAGGTTTTATCCTTAATGAAATAAATTATGATCCGGCAGATGGTATAACCGGCGATGCAAATGGTGATGGGGTAAGAGATCCTTTAGCAGACGAGTTTGCAGAGTTTTTTAATTCAAATGCTACATCACTAGATATTAGCGGCTATAGGGTTTTTGATACACAAGCTTTAGGTACAAACACACCGCGTCATGTATTTCCAGCAGGTACTATTGTACCATCTAATAAAGCTATTGTCTTATTCGGGGGCGGCACTCCTACAGGAAGTTTTGGCGGCTCCATAGTTCAGGTTGCATCTGGTGGTCAACTTAATTTAAATAACGCTGGTGACGAACTCATCGTTCAAGATGCCTCTGGAAATGAGATTATTAGATTTGATATTGCTCCTTTATCAGGAAATCCCAACGAGTCTTACACAAGAAGTCCTGACGTGACAGGACCGTATGAGCGGCATTCTGAGATAACAAATGCTGCTGGTAGAATCTTTTCTCCTGGAACTAAACTTGATGGTACTTCGTTTTAAGCTTCTTTGATATGAGTTTCGTGGGACCTGTTCTATCCTTAGTATTTATTAGTGCGACGGCTTATTTTCTTCTTAAGAAAATTTACCCGCATGCAGTATTATTGACTTCAGGGTTATTAATGCTTGTACTCGCTTATTCTTTGGGTTTAGATATGCCCGCCTTGTTAAAGCCCACTGGATCTTCGGTCTTTGATTTTTTTAGTTATGTAAAAGAATCCTTTGCAGATACTAATGCTGGCGTCGGTTTAATGATTATGGCAATAGGTGGTTTTGTTGCGTATACAGACCATATCGGCGCTTCAAATGCGTTAGTTTTTGTGGCACTTAAACCATTAGCTTTATTTAAAAAGAAACCTTATTTGGCCGCTTCTTTGGTTATTCCCATAGGACAAATTTTGTTTGTTGCTATTCCATCGGCTGCCGGACTGGCATTGCTGTTAATGGCTTCTTTATTTCCTATTTTAACCAATTTAGGTGTTAGTAAACTATCTGCAGCAGCGGTGATCACATCGTGTACGGCTTTTGGAATAGGCCCCGCATCGGCAATCACAGCTGCTGCGGTAAGTATTTTGGGATTGGATGCAGCATCGTATTTTGTGAATCATCAGGCCTTACTCGTTTTACCACTTAGTATTTCCATGATGATTTCTTTTTACTTTGTGAATAGTTATTATGACAAAAAGGACCGTGAATTGCAAATAAACGATGCCGCACAAGTAGATGACAAAAAGACTGCACCACCAGCACCGCTTATTTATGCATTGATTCCTATAATTCCTATTATTCTATTACTTTGTTTTTCTGAGTTGTTTTTTCTATTCGGTAAACCCATAATATTAGACACCTCTACCGCCATGTTTATTAGCTTGTCCATCGCATTGCTGTTTGAGATGGTTAGAACCAAGAGTATTATTAAGGTTTTAGAATCTTTAAAGATTTTTTGGAATGGTATGGGCAATATCTTTAAAACAGTTGTTACACTAATTATTGCAGCCGATATTTTTGCAAAAGGTCTTATTAGCCTAGGCTTTATAGAGGGATTGTTGAGTTTAGTACAAGCACTGGGCTTTAGTGCAACGGGTATTATTATCGTGATGGCAGTAATGATTTTTCTAGCATCGATGCTTATGGGAAGCGGTAATGCAGCGTTTTTTGCCTTTGGACCTTTAGTTCCTAAAATAGCTTTAAAGCTTGGTATTGATCCACTTAAAATGATTTTACCTATGCAATTATCTGCATCCATGGGGCGCACTGTCTCTCCTGTGGCTGGAATTATTATCGCAGTTTCCGAAATTGCCGGTGTTTCCACACTAGCCATTGTTAAACGCAACCTTATACCGCTTACACTCGCACTTTTATTAATGCTAACTTTATTATTCATCTAATGATTTTTAAACTTATAAAAAATGCAAATGTGTATGCACCAGAATATCTGGGTAAAAAAGACATACTCCTTTCAGGTGAAAAAATTATTGCTATAGACTCAAACTTGTCTAAGTTTGAAGCAGACGCTCACGTTTGGGACGCACAACAAAAAATCCTTACTCCTGGACTTATAGACCAACACATACACGTGGCGGGTGCTGGTGGGAAAAATGGATTTGCATCCATGACACCCGACGTAACGTTAAGAGAACTCATTGCCTGCGGTTCTACAACAGTGGTAGGCCTTATGGGTACCGATGGTACAACGCGCAACATAAGATCGTTATATGCTAAAGTTCGCGCTCTAGAGCAAGAAGGGATATCTGCTTTCATGTACTGCGGTTTTTATGGCGTGGACAGCCTGACCATTACAGACAGCATTCAAAGTGATATGGTTTTTATAGATCAAGTACTTGGTTGCAAAGTAGCGATTAGTGATCCCCGATCTTCGTATCCCACCGCTTTAGAATTACTACGTAAACTGCGCGAGGTAAGTGTCGGTGGCTTTACTGCTAATAAAAAAGGGATTCTTCACATACATTTGGGGGGCTTAGAGTCTCGACTAGATATTCTTTTTGAATTGGTTGAAAAATACAAGTTCCCTATAAAACACATTTCACCTACGCATGTAGGTAGAACAAAAGAACTTTTTGAGCATGCTATCGCTTTCGCGAAAATGGGGGGCAGCATAGACATTACAACAGGAGCTTCTAAATATACAGAACCTTACAAAGCGGTATTGTATGCGCTAGAACAAGGTGTTTCCATGGATTTAATGACTTTTAGTACCGATGGTCATGCAGGTCTCACCGTAACTGATGAGCACGGAAATTTTGTTAAAAACAAAGTGGCTCCTATCGATGCAAACCTGAAGCAAGTAGTCAAACTAGTCAAAGACGGCGGGGTCGCCATAGAAGAGGCTTTTAAATTAGTCACCACGAGTCCTGCAAAGAACTTAGGCCTAAAACATAAAGGCAGCATTGCAGTAGGCTGTGATGCAGATTTTTGCGCTTTTGATAAAGACCTCAATCTAACCGATGTTTTTGCAAGAGGCCAGCAAATGATGAAAGACCATAAAATTATAGTTACTGGGAATTTTGAATCTTAGAAAAAGCACGATGATGAACATAGTAAAACGATTATTTATAGCAAGTTTTTTGGTTTTAGCCAGTCATGTGCATGCGCAAAACACTAAACTCGATGCTTACGAACTTGGGAATGGTTTGCGTTTTCGCACAGAAAGCGGAGCTAATTTTAACATACGTGGGTATATCCAACCTGCTGTTGAAATGAGACAGTATACTGCCGAAAGCGATTTTGGGGTTCTCACACGTTACAGGATGCGTAGAGCGCGATTAAGATTTGATGGAACTTCAAGCAACGAGCGATTTAGCTACCGTTTTCAGGTAGATCTAAGTGGTACTTCCGAGGCTGGAGATGACGACGTCGCTAACTATTTACTAGATGCATTTGTGTCTTATGATGTGACAAAGCAGGTAAGTGTCACCTTTGGCCAGCGAGCCACATTCACAGACAACAGGGAGTTGTTTATGAACTCTAATGCCTTACAACTTATAGAACGCAGCAGGGTCACATCGGCATTTGCTTCTATTCGTGAATTCGGGCTTTTTGTTGACGGTAATTTTAAAACAGGAAGTGTTTCAAGAATAAAACCATATTTTGTGTTGACTAATGGCGATGGTTTAAATTCTTTTGGAAGGGATTATGGTGGTCTTAAAGTAGGGGGTAGAATTGATTATTTACCTTTTGGTTTGTTCAATAGTTTCGGTCAGTTTAATCAGGCAGACATAGTAAGAGAACAAACTCCTAAACTCGTCGTAGGCGCTAATTATAGTCACAATAATGAGATGAGTAGTAGACGTGGTCGCGAGGGTGGAGCTATCTTATATCTTAATGACCAGAATGAAGAATCGTTACCAGATTATACAAAGTATGGCATAGATTTTATGTTTAAGTACAAAGGCTTCTCGGTCTTGGGAGAATTTGTAGGTGCAACCGCCACGGTACCTACCGATATTACACAACGTGTACGAGTAGATGGTTCGACTGCTAGAGATTTAGAGGTGAATGGTGTCCAGGATGTTGAAAATTTTGTAAAAGGTCGCATGATGTTAGGTAACGGCTACAATATTCAGGCAGGCTACTTGTTTAAAAACGGTATTTCTATAGACGGTAGGTACACCCATCTAGATGCAGATCCTAATTCGTTTTTAAACAATGCTACGTTCTATAGCAGGCCTAATTATTACACGCTGGGTATAAGTAAATATTTAGGTCGCAACTACGGTGCAAAAATTCAAACATCAATAACCTATGTAGAAGGAAATAATATTAATGATATCAACGGAAACTTTATAGGTGGTAACGAATTGGTAGGCAGGGTACAATTAACATTTGCATTTTAAAGATGAAAAAGGGTCTTTTTTTTAACATATTCTTTTTTGTATCTATCGCAGTTATAGGGCAACCTAACTTGCAGTCTAAAAAAATGACCGAACGTTATTTCCCAGATGCTGATACCCTAAAGAATAGCACACCTGCCCTTAAAAAATCTAAAGGATTTACCGATTATGATGAATTGGTAGCATTTCTGGATAACTTACAAAAAATAAGACCTGAGCTAGTATCCCTTTCCTATATTGGCGAATCTCAAAAGGGTTATCGCATCCCATTGATTCATTTAAATGATAAAAATCAAACAAAATCAAAACTTAAAGTATGGTTGCAGGGTGGTTTGCACGGTAATGAACCTGCCAGTACCGAGGGCTTGCTGTACCTTTTAAATGAGCTCGTTACAAACCCAAAGCTCAATTACCTTTTTGAAAATATCGAGATAGCAGCCTTGCCTATGGCAAATATAGATGGGTACTTAGTTTATGATCGATATGCTGCAAATGGATTGGACCTTAATAGGGATCAAACAAAATTAATGGCTCCCGAAAGTGTTGTCCTTAAAAAAACATTTTCAGACTTTAAGGCCGAGGTCGCTATTGATTTTCATGAGTACAATCCATTCAGGAAAGATTTTACAAAGTTGAGCACTTTTGGGGTGGTAAGTTTGTATGATGTCATGTTTTTAAATTCGGGAAACCTAAATGTGCCTGAAAAAACAAGAAAACTAACAGACTCGCTGTTCATGTACAATTCTATGAAAGCGTTAGATAAAAATAATCTTAGACACCACGAATATGTTTCTACTACAAATCACCGTGGCGAAATTCACTTTAACCAAGCATCTAACAGTGCTCGTTCTAGTGCGACATCCTATGCGCTAACCAATGCTGTGTCTTCGCTCATAGAAGTACGCGGTGTTAACATCAACCGCACCTCATTTAAACGCCGCATTGCTACTACCTATATCGTTGGATTATCCTATCTAGAAACAGCCGCAAAAAATATAGATGTAGTAAAACAAACCTTACAAGAAACTAGCGAAGTGACTAAAGATATCGCCGTAACGACCGATAAAGCGGTGTATAAGGATACCTTAAAGTTTATTGACATAGACACGCAGGATCTTATAGATCTTGAGGTTACCATTAGAGATGCCGCAGCATTAAAGCCTAAGCTAGTAAGGTCCATGCCCGCAGCCTACATCATTCAAGCAGACCAGATAGTCCTTGTTGAAAAGATTAAAGTACTAGGATTGCAAGTAGAACAGTTTGAACAGGATACCACGCAGCAGGTAGAGGTGTTTACTATTTCCTCCTATGATAAGGACACTGTAAAGACTGAAAAGATGAACATGCAAACTGTTGAAGCATCGCTAGAAACTAAACAAATGAATTTTGCTAAAGGCACTTTTATCATTTATACAAATCAAAAAAACAAATCACTACTCGCCGAAGTCCTGGAGCCCGAAGCCCCAAATAGCTTTGTGAGTTTTGGTGTGTTAGAAACAAGCTTAAACAAAGAATTACCTATTTACAGACTACTTAAAACAAATTAATATGAAGTCATTTAAAACATACGTATCCCTTTTAGTCATCCTTACAGCAGCGTTACCGCTGTATGCACAGCAAGAACCGCCGTCTAATGTTGCAAACTTTGAACTAGGTACTGGGTTGGGTTTCTCTTTTAACGAGGGTGATTACCTTTTTAATATAGGTGGTTTTGTGCAACCTAGCACCCGGTATGAACAGTTAGAAGGTGCAGATGGGAATTTCTTTTTTAACTCAAAACGCAGCTACTTAATGATATCTGGTAAAGCTGTTAAGGAAAAAGTGAGTTTTTTAATACAATCAGATTTTAGTACAAACGACCCACTTCTAGACGCGTGGATCGCTTACCATCCAACCGATAAAATAACCATAAGCGCAGGGCAAAAACAAACCTTTTTAAATAACCGCGAGATGATTTATCGCGAGGATAGGCTGCAATTTACAGATAGAGGTAGGTTGAGCCAGAATTTTAGCCAGACCGGTCGAGAATTCGGACTTTTTGCACAGGGATCTTTTGGGACAAACTTTATTATATCGCCCGCTGTGGCTGTAACATCTGGTGATGGTAAAAACTCCTTTGGTGCCGACACGAGGGATCCCGATAAAGGCGGTGTAAAATACGGCGCGCGTTTAGACTTGTATCCACTAGGGGCATTTATACCAGGCAACGACCTATACACCGCAGACTTAATGCACGAGCCTAAGCTCAAAATGCTCTTAGGTGGAGCAATTAGCCAAAACACAGGTGCTAGTGGACCTACTGGCGAGGGGCACGGAGATTTTTTACTCTACGACGCATCGGGTAACGAGAATTTACCAGATTACTCGCAACAATACATAGATTTATTGCTTAAATACAAAGGATTCTCGTTGTTAGCAGAATATGTGAATGCGAGTGCAAGTAATTTAGACGCGAGATTTACTGACACCGCCGGCAACACACTTTTAGTTCCTACACAGGTTAGTGAGTTCTTAATTTTAGGCAGCAGTTACAGTTTACAAGCGGGATATGTCACTAAAAAGGGATACAGTCTGGACTTGCGTTATGAACAAACCACACCAGAATTTGAGAATAACCTAAATTCCCTATTGCCAGATGCAAGCAGCTATACCATCGGTTTTACTAAATATTTTAAAGGGAATAATCTAAAATTACAGGCGTCCTACAGCGCGGTTGACTTTGCTCAAGGTGGCACAGTTTCAACAGGCGAACTACTTATGCAAATCGTTTTTTAATAGTAAAAAGGGTTTATCATTTTGCAAGTTGGTTGGGAGTTCGCTTTCGCGAAAGCGTAATTACTCATAAACATTGTACACTATTTAACAAATGGGTTGTGTAGGTGATGTGTGTAGATTTTAAGGTTGACCAAATGTGATGAGGTGTACAGCGCGTGCAAATTCTTTTTAACTTTCACACATGAATCAACGTGTAATAATGAATCAAGTTACTTTCTTAGCGACACATGTTTTTAACAATTTAAAAAACCATAACGCGGGGTTCGAAGATCTTGCTTTGTACTATTCGAGCGAGATTGATTTTGCATCAGTTTTAGAGCGTGTAGCCCACTATGGCATTGGTGTTTATGAAATCATGACATTTTTAAATGGTAAGCCCTTTGAAACTGTTACACACGAGGCTTTTAAGAAAAAAATAACCGATGCTAAGTGGTATAAGCGCGCTTATCTTGACTTAAAAAATAAGCAGCCAGGATTGTTATACTGCGCAAGGTTTAAAGTATCTAGCAAGTTACTTGCACGATAAAATTTTACCATATACTGCTTAATAACAAGCTGTTTACACGTTTAGCGACTGGGTCTCACTTTATGTTAATGGGATACAGCGGTATTTTCTAATCGGGTTTTAAATCACCTTTGAAACGTGTAAGAATTGTCCACGACATGCAGGACTGGTGTTAGGCTGTGCAGGTAGTCCTCATTTCAAAGACAATTAATTGATATTTTGCCGTTTTTGTAGTTTATGGTGCATTTAACAAGAATTCAAAGTTGATTCACTTTCTAAACAAAATTTCCCAAAAGCCAACATAAACACCTATATGTTTAAGGTTAAACTCACAACAAAAATTCCCAGTTTGGCAACATTTTTGACATACTGAACATAAACGAAACCATGATTTTTGACACTACTAAATGTACCCTACTTTTTTTATTATTGTCCTTAACGTCTTGTACTCTTTTTGACGATTGTAATAGTTTTGCCGAGGCTAGACTTAACGATAAAGACATTATTAGAGCAACAAAAAATGTGTACATGGAAGAGGGCATAAGAGCCCAAGTAAATAACGAGCCCCGGGACAATGATTACTTCTATGACTTTGTTGTTTACGATTTACCGCCAGGCCTGGATTATGAACAGGTAGGTCGTGATGTTTTTATATTTGGAACCCCCACACAAGCGGGTCGTTATTTTTTTCAAGTAGATGTCATTGTCACCCCCAGATCTAACGATATGGAGTTACTTTGTAACGATAGAGCCATACGCGATTATGCCTTGCGCATTGATGAATAGACTTGTGTTTATTTGCGTACCTTTGTCTCTTATATTATTACATGACATTTAAAGATTTAGGGCTTATCGAGCCCATCTTGCGAGCATTGCAAGATCAGGGCTATGAAAAACCTACGCCCATACAAGCACAATCCATCCCCGTGCTTCTTAATAACAAGGATTTACTAGGCGTTGCACAAACTGGTACTGGCAAAACAGCTGCTTTTGCAATACCTATCATTCAGCATTTGGCAAATGGTGCGCCACCGCAAGGCAAGCGCAAAATACGCACGCTGGTGGTAACCCCTACTCGAGAGTTAGCGATTCAAATAGCAGATAATTTTACCGCCTATGCAAAATATACCGATATACGCAATGCAGTAATTTTTGGTGGTGTTAATCAAAATGGTCAGGTACATACCTTAAATAAAGGTATTGATATTCTTGTAGCTACTCCAGGGCGTTTACTAGACCTCATTAATCAGCGATTTATCACCTTAGAGCATATTGAATACTTTGTTTTGGACGAGGCAGACCAGATGCTGGACATGGGTTTTATCCATGACATTAAAAAACTGCTTAAACTGCTACCTAAAAAACGGCAATCACTGTTTTTCTCGGCGACCATGCCACAGGATATTGTAAAGTTGTCGCAAGAGATTCTAGGAGATCCAGCAAGAGTTACTATAGAACCAGAAAAAACCACAGCCGAAAAAGTAGAACAACGTATTTACCATGTAAATAAGATGCACAAAACAGCCCTTTTGGTTGAACTTTTACGCACAACACACCAGTCTGAAACATTGGTTTTTTCAAGAACGAAACACGGTGCAAATAAAATTGTGAAGGATTTAGAAAGCGCTGGTATTCATGCTGCGGCAATACACGGTAATAAATCGCAATCTGCCAGACAAAAAGCATTAAACGATTTTAAAGAGGGCAAACTGCAAGTGCTTGTAGCTACTGATATTGCTGCTCGAGGCATCGATATAGACGAACTAAGCTTTGTTATTAACTATGATTTGCCTAACGTGGCAGAATCGTATGTGCACCGTATAGGACGCACAGGTAGAGCAGGCGCAAGTGGACTTGCTGTGTCTTTTTGTATGCTAGAAGAGCGTCCGTTTTTAAAAGATATAGAGAAGCTTATAAAGCAATCAATCCCAGTGGTAGAAAATCACGCTTTTCCATTTACCATGGAAAATGCAGCAGAACCTACACTAAATAAACAAAATCAACGCAGGCCCAGCCGCAATAACACAACGACCACAGGCAACAATAACGGACGGTCTGGAAGCTCAGGAAACCGACCTAAATCTTCTTATCGAGGCAATCGTAATACAGGTAGTACCAATAGACAAAGCAATTAATACTTAGTAAAAAAGTTCTTGCAACGGGTATTATTCATAATCGTCTTACATGAAAGCGCTCTTTAATAAGGGCGTTTTGCTTTTGTATAAATCGTATCCAATAGTGATTAACAAGCACAACCTATGCTCATGTGCATGACATGTAACAATGGTTTTAATTTATAAACCTGAGTTCGATTAATAATTTCTTGGATTTTATAAGATAAAAAGGTAGA
>DAIRDE010000010.1:0-62485 GCA_036796335.1 Nonlabens sp. | reverse complement strand
AGTCTATCCCTACGGAATCATCAAAATTAACGAAAGGCAGCATGAAACCTACCGCTATAGCATTGAGATGTTTTTATGCATTGATAAGAATTATCGTTTAACTTTTTAAAAAATGGTTAATCCGTTGTTTGAAGTACATTTTCTAGATAAAGCGAATAACGTTTTATCAATAAACCTTTTTACCTGTTTTTAAATACCTACCCCATTCCTTGCTGTACACGTGCACGGTATCGGTAGGTCGGTTTGCAGCATCTACTATCTGGTAACCAGCATCTTTCCACATAAAAATACCGCCGTAAAGATTTCTTATATGCGTAAAACCGAGGTTGTCCATGGTTTCGCCAGCATCCTCACTGCGCACACCGATGCTGCAATAAACGACTACATGTTTTGTACGATCGGGATTTTTTAGCAGGAAAGCTTTTAAAGAACCCATATCCCCTACAAAAATAGCTCCAGGCAAGTGACTCACGTGGTATTCTTCTTGCTTACGCGTGTCTAGAATGGTATACTTTTTATAGTTTGCTTTAAGCTCTTCGACTGTAATATAGGGTACACTTTTTACATTGTACCTTTCTAAAGCATGAGCAATGCTTTGCGCTTGTGCGTTAAACGAACAAAAAAATAAAAACAACACTATTTTATTCATAATTCCAACGGTTCTTTTTCAGTAAACCGCAAGGTCTTGCCCTGATGTTCACGCTCAACAATGGGCAGGATTTCCATATTGTCCCAAATTCCCGTTTGTAGGGTTAAGGCATATGCCGCAGGTAACTGGTTAGAACCCATTTGACTAACCGTGGTTTTATAATCATATTCCAGCGAAACATGGTTAAAAGAAAAACCAGCAGTATCGTCTAGCAATATAGCCCAAGTGCGTGTAGTACCGTCATTTGCAGGCATGCCTATAACACCAGGATTAAGCCACAACCTATCTCCATGTACCTGCGAAAATGGTAATCCACAATGTCCAGCAACAATGGTATTTACCTTTAAATCGTTAAAACTTGGTGCTTTTAGGTGCCATGGTGTTGACTTAAAAATAAATTCTGAAACCTGTGTTGTACTGCCGTGGACCACGCCCATTGATCTTCCCGCATATTTAAAAGTGATGTAATCTGGCAGGGTTTTAAAAAAGTCCCTCGTGGTTGTTTTTAAGTTCGCTTTCGCGAAAGCGTACCAAATATCACTAAACCCGTCACAACGAGAACCTGCTGTAAAATCGCAACCACAGTCCTGCTGGTCGTCACGCAACTGAATTTCTACATTACCTAAAATACTGAGAGCACCCCACGCCTGAAACAAGTCTAAAGTCTCTTGTGGCTGCCCACAATAACCGATGATATCGCCGGTGCTCATACAGCTTTGAGGCGCAATGTCGTGTTGTACCGCAAACTTTATTACCGCCTTGAGCGCTTGCAGGTTACTGTAAACACCACCAAAGAGTAACATCTTACCTTTTTTGAGACCTAAATCCAACGTTTTTTTATCCATAGCGGCATTAAAAATAATATGAAACTAAGCAATATGCCATATACATTTATCCAAAGCAGTGAAGCGTGTGCACCGCTTGTAAAAATGAGCGTTGCCGGGAACCAATCAAAAATAAGCAACAACCCAAAAACAAGTCCGCAAACAACCGATAAAAAATAACTACTAGGCGGCGCTTTTAATTGCCAAAGAATAAAAACGGGTGTAAGTCCTATAACCATGGTGCCACTTATTGTTGTGGCACTTAAAATTTGAGCATTTAAAAATACAGGTATGGTACCTAGAAGCGCTACAAAAACCATCATTAATCGTCCAAATGCAACGGTGCTCCCTAACTTTAAATCGATGGTTAACAATTTTGAAAAGCTAGAAAAAGTGCTGTCCAGCGTGCTTGCAGCGCTGGTGATCATGATAAAATTTATTACTAGTAAAATGACTATGCCCAGATTTTTGGCCACAGCCACAGCAGCCTCACCTTGCAAACCAGCCTGCTGTGCATAGACGCCGACTAGGCTAAACAATACAATACATAACGCCCCTAACGCTGCTGCCCAAAAATAACTTTTGCGCATAACAGCAGGGGATGTTATAAAACCACGGTCGGTAAGGACAGGATCGTGAAAAGGATAACTAAAACTTTGTAGCAACGCCGCTAGAAATAGGTTAAGTCCTAATTCCATAGACCACGTACCGCTCGTGAGCATGCTGGACATACTGCTAGTAGATGTTGAAAAAATGACTCCCAAAATAATGAGTAACAATATCGCAAACAAAATCATTTGAATGACGTCGGTAAAAATAGAACTACTTAGGCCGCCTTTTAGGGTGTAAGCTAATGTTAAGGTCGTGAAGACGATAATGGCTGCATAATAAGCTGTTGTCCCTGCATCACCAAAATAACTACCTATCACCATCGTGTTAGACCACACCTCGTTAAACAATCTAAAACTAATTAAAATAGAAAATAGGGTGACGGCATTTTTACCATACCGATTTGTCAAAAAATGATGTATGCTGATAAAACCACCTACCGTGCGTAGTTTGTAGATAATCATACCCGCAACAGCAAAGGATAGGTAATACCCTGCATAAGCCACACCACCCACGATACCAAAATCCAGCCCTAGATTTGCCGCATTTGTAATGCTTTTTGCAAAAATCCATGAAATGATTAAACTGCCGGTAAGCATAAACGATGTGGGTTGTTTGCCACGATGTTGTGCTTTAAAAAAGGTGTCCACATTCTTTGCATACGGTGCTAAAATAAAAAACACCAAGCTGCTCACGATTATGAGTAGCCATTGCAGTGTTGACGTTTGGGTTAAAAATTCCAAGTTATAGTTAAATTAACATGTTTTTATTTCCATTTGTACGATGAATTTATACGTGTATAAATCTTTACAAAAGATCACTTTTATTCATCCCACCAAACAGGTACATCCAGACTGTTGTTATTAGTGGCCCCGGCAGCGATATTATAGTTTGTCGCGTTGAGCGCTGCCTCGTCTGCAGGATAAGGCATTCTTACAGGAATTAAACCATTATTTAAACTTGCCGTGACGTTGCGTAACGCAGGGAAACCTGAACGCCTGTACTCTATCCATCCTTCATACCCATTAATCACGTTTGCAATCCATTTTTGGGTGATTATCTGCTCTATAGGATTATTTCCATTTGCATTAAATGCAGCCGTAGTTTGCAAGTAAGTAGCAGGTAGCGGTGTATTCCAGTATTCAAAGGCCTGGGTGACTGCCGTTTCATAAAGTGTTTGTGCAGGTGCGTTAATAAGTCCGCGTTGTGCAGCCTCGGCAAGTAAAAAGTTTGTTTCCCAAGCGGTCATGTAATTTGCGTCGAGTGCGACTGTGTTTTCTCTAAAAATAGTGCCTGCTAGGGAGTAATCTGCCAGCGATACCGATGTTGTTGAGGCATCAATACCGTTAAGCAGTCCCCTGTAATCGTCGCCATTTGCATTATTTGCTCGGGGTCTAAATAACACGTTAATCCTGGTATCATTTAGGTTTTCTAAAACATTCTGCATGGTAGCACTCAACACAAAATTATTAAAATCCCCCACTCTTAATCGCGCTAAACGAAAGTTATTAGGCTCGTTATCAGTAAAGTTAAAAACTGCATTTTGAGCGTTTATTGCGATATAGTTTTGACTATCGTACAAGGCCTGTAACTGCGTACTGACTGATTGTCTGGCAGATATACGCATAAGCGCTTTTATCTTTAGGCTGTTTGCAAAACGCACCCACGCACTTAGGTCACCATTAAAAAGTACATCTCCTTCTAGGGGAATAGCGCTGTTGTAATTATTAATAGCGGCAATACCTTTATCTAAATTATCTAGGATGCCACCCGGTTGCAAATAAATATCTTCTTGTAAATCATAAGGCGCCAGCACGACTCCTTCTAATCCACGGAATGCCTGTGAATAAGGCACATCGCCAAAAATATCGGTCAAGCCAGCAGCCATGTAGGCCTTAAAAATAAGCGCAGGTCCTTCATAAACCGCAAATGCTGGATTTGCCCTAGACTGGTTAATAATAAACTCATTATCCCTTAGGTTTCTATAAAAAACAGGCCATGGGTTACCGCCCAATTGCGGACTTTTTAATGCATGCCTGTCAAAAAGATTAAAGTCTAGCGCCGTCATGTGTTGACTTAAAAGGCCACCCGCCACAAAACCCTCATAAGACATTTCCTCGCCATAGTTGTAAATGACTTGCCGCAATAACAAGCTAGGCTGGACATTAACAGGAGCATTAGGATTTGTGTTAAGTTCTTCAAAATCGGTTGTGCAGGAAATGATTCCTACAGCTGCGATTAGAAGTAACATCGTATATTTTATAGTATTTTTCATTTTAGTTTCTTTTAAATTGTGGAGTAAAACAACCCTGTAAAACCTTATTCTCATCCCAACATTCGGTTAAGGATCTTTGAATCGTTGTGGTGAGCACGTTCAAGCTTTAGATGAGATTTAGGTTTCATATTCATTTTTTAAAAATCAATCCCTGCTTTAAGACCTATACTTCGGGTTGAGGCATAAGACATATCTTCTACCCCTGTGATAAATCCTTGCCCTTGTACAGCGAGCTGTTCTGGATCAAAATGTGGTATCGCACTTATAGCAAATAAGTTTCTACCTATAATCGATAGCCTTAACGAGGCTTTATCGCCAAAAAAACTAGAAGCCTCGCCACCTAATTCAAAATTGTACCCTATAGAAATCTGGCGCAATTTTAAAAAACTTGCATCATACACATTATTTTCCTCATGATTACGGTCATAGAACTGGCGGTAATAACTCTCGGCACTTACAGCAACTGTGTTAGGCACATATACCGGGTTTGCGGCGGTACCGGTATTAATGACACCATTTGCAACAATACCTGCATCGGGTCTGTTTGCAGTTTCTATAAGCTGGCCGCCTACTGCGCCCAGTGCTAGGGTTCTAGAAACCAAAATCCCGCCTTGTCTCCAGTCTAACAAAAAGGAAGCATCAAAATTTTTATATCTAAAGGTGTTTGTAAATCCCATGGTAAAATCGGCATTGTAGTTTCCTAGTTTTTTTAAATTGGGATCTGCAATGTAACGTCCCTGCGGTGTGAGCACAAAATCACCATTTTCATTGCGCAAGTAGCCTGTACCATATAAATCACCCACACGACCACCTTCTTCTACTTGATGAAAAACAGTTTGGTCTGCACTGTCATAAACACGAGAAAAGCCCAGTGTTAATCGACCCTCGTCCTGTGGCAGGTCCTCGACAATCGCTCGATTTGTGGCAAAATTTATGGTTGTACTCCATTGAAAATGTGTCGTTTGCACAGGTATCGCGTTTAAGATAACCTCGACCCCAGTGTTTCTAACGGCACCACCGTTTACAACCTGCTGGCTAAATCCAGACGACACGGCAATAGGCAAGGATAAAATCTGGTCGTTAGTGAGTGCATTGTAATACGTAAAGTCCAGGTTTAAACGCTGCTTTAAAAATCGAATGTCAAAACCCAGTTCTACACTCGATGTAGTTTCGGGTCTTAGGTTTGCGTTTGGGATAAGATCTTGATTTGTAAAAGTAGGTTGCGCATTTACAGGAGTACGCGCTAAAAAAGTTCCTTGCGTTTGATATGGGTCGGTATCATTTCCTACGGTGGCATAGCTTGCCCGTACCTTTGCAAAATCAATTGCTTGCGGTAAGTCTACCACACTGCTCAACACAAAACTGCTGGATATGGACGGGTAAAAGAACGAGGTATTTGCCGCTGTAAACGGTGTGGCTAGTGCACTAGACCAGTCGTTACGAGCAGTGATGTCTAGATACAAGATGTTTTTATATCCCGCTTTCGCAAAAGCGTACAAACTATTAATTCTTTTTCTAGACAAAAACCCAAAAGTTTCTATAGGACTGGCTGCATTGTTAAGCGAAAAAATACCCGGCTGTGCTAAACTTGTCGTTTGAATTTGCGTGGTTTGTGCAGTTTGTGAGAACCGGTTACCACCCCCACTCAGGTCTATGGTTAAATCACCAAATCGCTTTTTGTAATTCATTAAAAAGTCGGTATTTACCTCGCGGTACAGCACGTCATGCTGTGCATAGGCGCCGTTTCTAAATCTGTTTGAAGAATAATTGCGTAAAAAACGACGTTTTTCATTGCTATAATCCATACCCGATTGCACTGTTGCTGTAAGTTGTGGCGTAATTTCTCGAGAAACCGATACGTTACCAAACAAGCGATCCCGATCAAAACTGTTGCGGTTTTCTTTTAAAATAAAATAAGGATTATCAAAAAACGTATAATTAAACGAGTATTGCTGCACGCCCTCTAGTCCCGGTTGCCAGTAACTTCTTAGATTGTCTATGTTTAACGATCGTGGACCCCATGCGACGATAGAATAATTTACGTTTTCGCTACCATACCCATTCGATGGCCTGTTGTCTGAATTGCTATTTGTGTAATTTAAACTCGCATTTACTTTTAATTTATCACTAGGTCGCAAATTCAGTTTTGCTGCTACCGTTTGTCTATCTAGGTTAACCCCAGGGATAATACTCTCGCTGCGCAAGTCGGTTAGGCTTATCCTGTAATCGCCTTTTTCAAAACCATTTGAGACCGCTATGTTGTTTATGGCGGTGAACCCTGTTTCATAAAAGTTTTTAAGATTATCGGGGTGACTTACAAAAGGTGTGGGTGTAATAGCTAGACCGTTGTACAATGCTGTATCGCCACCACGCACCACACGACCATCGGGCAGGGTTACCGGGCTATCATATTGTGGTATAAGCAAACCTACATTCAATCTTGGACCCCATGAATAAGAAATATTATCATTTATCCCGCCGCCTAAACCATCTACAAATGCAAACTCGCCGCTGTTTCCCTGACCAAATTCATTTTGAAATTCGGGAAGTTTAAACGCACTATCCACAAAAAAGCTCGTGTTGTAACTAACCCCTATCCCTTTTTTTACACCACCACTTTTAGTTTCAATAATAATGGCACCATTTGCTGCTCGCGTGCCATAAAGCGCCGCCGCAGCTGGACCTTTAAGGACCGACACACTGGCAATGTCATCTTGATTAATCTCTCCTGCCCCGTTACCGAAATCAATTTCTTGAAAACCAGCAGCAGCCTCGTTTGTAAAATTGAAAACCGTATTGTTGTTTACTGGCGTGCCGTCCACAATAAATAAGGGATTATTATTAGAAAAACTGGCCTCGCCACGTATCGTGATTTTAGAAGACGACCCGACGCCTGTAGCGCCCGCGGTAACCGTGATACCTGCAACTTTACCCGCGAGATTGTCTAGTAGATTAACCGCTTTCACCTCTTCGATATCTTCGGTAGACAGGGTTTGTACCGCATAGCCCAGCTCGCGTTCTTTACGTTTTACCCCCAGGGCGGTTACAACAATTTCGCTTAAATCGTCACCTTGATTTAAAACGACGTTGATGGTGGTTTGCTCGTTAACAACCACTTCTTTTGTCAGGTAAGAAACAAAAGAAAATGAAAGGACAGCCCCTTTATTTACCGTGATGGTATAGGTGCCGTTAGGGCCGGTACTCGTGCCGTTTTGCGTACCTTTTTCAATAATATTGACAAAGGCAAGGGGCTCGCCTGTATCATTTGTAACAGTACCGCGTACCGTCGTTTGTGCTGTTGCCTTATAAACACATAGCAACAACAGGAATAGAATTATTCTGTTCATTTAAAGGTTTTAAAGGTTTTAAAGGATGATTGTAAAACCCAGCTTGGCTAGAAAAAAATTAGGCTACAAGTAGCTGCGGCGAGCCCTTATTTGCAGGTTGCGTGTAGAATCCCTGAATAATTTTTTTTGCGGTGTGGGTGTAGGTAGTTCGCTTTCGCGAAAGCGATATCACCAATAGCCGTATCCACGATAAACGCGTGTCTTTACCCGCGACAAACTGTCGCAAGTCGGCCATAGAATCAATGTCTTTTAGCGCCTGTAGTTGTGTTGTGCTGCACCTTAATGCCGCGGTATACGCACTAAATGCGCTAGCTAGTGAAGCGGTTTGCCATGGGAGCGACTCAAAACTGGCAGGGTGAAATTGCGACCGATTCATGGCCATTAGGTAAAAACCACCATCAAGCGATTTACCAGTGACCACGTGCCCTTGCTGTAATAATTGTGTGGCTTGACTTATAAGTTGCGCATTGAGTAAGGGTGTGTCGTTGCCTAAACATATCACCGAGGCATAGCCCATGGCAAACACATCGCTTATGGCATTTGTAAACCTGCTGCCAAAACTTGAGCCTCGTTGCTCACGCTCGGTAAAATGGAAAAAATCTAATCCTGTTTGCTGCACCGTGCGCAGTACACGCACATTTAAAACATCTAAAACAGTGCGATCTAGCTGTGGTTTACAAGTAGCATCGCTTTGCGCCGATTGGGCAAAAAGTAAAATGGCTGTTTTAGTGTTATTGATCATATTATTAGGCTACAACCCCCTGACAACTGCTCCCTGCACCAGCCGTACAACCATAGCAATGTTGAGATATCTGTATCATTCTGTTGCTTAAAAGTTCTTCGTTATAATCTTTAATATGCTGTATTTTGCTATTCACTTTTAAATCGAGCATCTGGTTAAAATCACAGTCATACAACCAGCCATCCCACGATATGGAAATCGTGTTTGTGCACATCACATTTGCCACTGCTGCTGGATTATAGGCATCTACAAGTGCAACCATATAATCTTCATAATTATCGCTGGCAATCAGGTAATCTAAAAATCGGGCAATAGGCAAGTTTGTGATTGCAAAAAGGTTGTGAAACTGTATGCCAAAATCTTCCATCAACCGTTCTTTAAAGTCTTTTTCTAAACTGGCCTGGTCGCCTGGTAAATAGGCGCCATTAGGATTGTAAACTAAATCTAATCGCAAGTCACTACCGGGCATGCCATAGCCGCGCTCGTTAAGTTCTTGCAGGGCTTTTATAGACTTGTCAAAAACGCCATCGCCACGCTGCTTGTCGGTTTTTCCTTTAGTCCAATGTGGCATAGAAGAGACGACGTGTATGTTGTGTTTTTTAAAAAAATCGGGCAGATCGTGGTATTTAGGATTTGCTCTAATAATGGTGAGGTTAGAACGCACGATAAAATCTTGAATACCGGCTTGCGAGGCTTGTTCTACAAACCAGCGGAAATCAGGATTCATCTCGGGTGCACCACCGGTTAAATCTAGGGTATGTGCTCCCGTGTTTTTTATTACCTCTAGGATATATCCCATGGTCTCGCGTGTCATTATTTCCTTGCGGTCAGGACCTGCATCTACATGGCAATGTGCACACACCTGATTGCACATGTACCCAACGTTTACCTGTAAAATCTCGAGTTTCTTTGTGCGCAGGGGAAACTGATTTGATTCTTTAATCTTCTTAGCAAAAGAAGGCAACTCTCCATTAGAAAAAGGCTCGCCGTTTAAAATATCCAGTTGTTTGTGAATACTTGCGAGTTCACTATCGCGTTTTTTGAGAGATGTTTGTGTGTTTACTGCCATAGATTAACGGGGTGATTTTTAATATCTCAATTTTTAATTACGAGAAAAAAGTTAAAACGGTTTTAAGAATAGACGGCATATTGAGAAAATCTGTCATTTTTATTTTAAGAGATTCAAAGGTATAGAAAAAGCGAGGCACTTGCCCCGGTCTAATCATGCTATTAAAACGCAATACTCGTAAAGCGTACTGCACAACAATTCAATAATTTAAGTGGTAAGCAAGGCACTCTTAACAAAAAGATTATGGCTTTTTAGGTGCCCCAATTGGCGCAAATAAACGAGTTTTGTTTTTTAAAGTTAGCCATTGTATGGATTCCCTCACACAAATAGTTCTAGGAGCAGCCGTGGGCGAGGTTGTTTTAGGTAGAAAAATAGGTAATAAAGCCATGCTTTATGGAGCGATTGCAGGCACCATTCCCGATCTGGACGTTTTAACAGCCTATTTTACAGATACTGTCACTGCGATATCGTGGCATCGTGGCTTTACACATTCAATAATTTTTTCGGTTGTTTTTGCACCTGTATGTGCCTGGCTCGTATCGCGTTATGAAAAATATAAAGACGTAAAAGACTGGGCATGGTTGTTTTTTTGGGCATTTGTCACGCATCCTATTTTAGATGCCTATACCACGTGGGGAACACAGTTGTTTTGGCCACTGGATTTGCGACTTGCTTTTAAGACCATCTTTGTGATAGACCCGTTGTACACCCTTCCGTTTTTAGTGTTTTTAATTTTGGCATTGCGGCAAAAACGGGCTACAGGCAAGCGTCGTCTTTACAACCTTATGGGCATCGTAATAAGTTCGGGTTACCTAATACTTACCATACTCTTAAAATTTATAGTTACTCAAAAATTTGAAAACGCCTTACAATCACACAACATTACCTACCAAAAAATAGACACACGTCCAGCCCCTTTTAATACGGTTTTATGGAATGCAAACGTGGAAACAACAGATGCCTTTCTCTTGGGTGACTACTCGTTTTTTGACACAAAACCTATCGCATTTACCGCCTATCCAAAAAATCATCACCTGCTAGGTGACCTTAAAGATGAAAAACCTGTGCAACGCATGATGGCGATTACCCAAAACTGGTTTACCATCACGCAAAAAAATGGTGATCTGTATTTTAACGACCTTCGGTTTGGGTTACTAAGCACGACTACCGGCGCGCAAAATTTTGTTTTCCAATACAAAATATCCCAAGACCGCAACGGCAACGTACTTTTTACCGAAGTTAAGAAAGACACCCGCGACGGTAAGAAACTACTTCTACAACTTTGGCAACGGGTAAAAGGTATTTAAAATTTCACCTTTCGTGTACTTGTTAAACAACACAATACGGTTGTTACCCGACATAAACCATTGATAATCATATTGGTTGTTTTTTAATTCGCTTTCGCGAAAGCGAACTAATAACACTCTTACAAATACTTACTACTTGCAATAGAATAGTTAACCAACACGGTGCTTAAACCGCAGTTTTCAAACATGTGACGCGCAGGGATAAGAATTATTACCCTTATAACTTTTGCCTTGCAAAAAGCTGTAGCAACTCGTTTCTACGGTCGGCCGATATGGATAACTCGTCACCATTATCCATGACCACCCAGCCACCGTCCTGTTTTAATATTTTGGAAATACGGGTGTAATTTATGATGTGGCTTCTATGCACTCTTAAAAAGGGCCCCATGGATTGTAGGCGCTCAAAATCGGCAATGCGCTTTGTGACAGTGATTTTACTGTGACTATCTGTTATAAAATGCGTGTAGGAGCCGTCGGCTTTTAGATAAATAAGATCTTCAAATTTTAAAAAAACGAGACCATCGCCGGTCCTGAGAGCCACTTTTTTAGACAATTCGTCATTAAAATTATTTTTAAGTACCTTAATATTTTCATTTGTACTTAGATTCAATTTATTAATAGCGCGCTCTAAATTTTTTATTTGCACGGGCTTTAGGATATAATCCACCGCCGACAACTCAAACGCATTAATAGCGTACTCGCTATGGGCGGTTATAAAAATGACTTTAAAATGTACCTCGTCGTCAAAGAACTTGAACAGCTCTAAACCCGAGTAGCCGGGCATGGAAATGTCTAAGAAAACCAAATCTGGTTTGTGTTTATGAATGGCTTTAACGGCCGATGGTATGTCATTGCTTTCGGCAACTACATCTATTTCAGGAAAATGCTCGTTTAAAACACCGCGCAAGGCAAGTCTGGCATTTTTTTCATCATCTACTATTAATGTTTTCATGGTGTGACCTTTTTACTGGTTGTTTAGAAAAAACTCTTTAACAAATTGTGCCGGTTGCAATTTTTTATAGTTCTTTTACAGGTATTTGTATAATCACTCGTGTGCCTAAACTCATCATTTGGTTGGATACTAAATCCTCTATGGCAATGCTTATGGGTTTATCTATAAGCTTGTTTATTAACATAATGCGGTTATCTATCGCCTTTGTAGCAAACGAATTGTGTTTGCCTTTAATTTTATTATTGATATGTGCAGCAGCTTCCCTGCCTACACCGTTATCTTCTATTACAAACTGCCAGTAATATTTATCGGCTCTACTTAAATTTATGGAAAGTATTTTTTTTCCTGATTTGTGCATTAACCCATGTTTTATTGCATTTTCTACAAAGGGCTGTATAATTAACGACGGGATGCCATAACCTGTTAAATCCTCGTCGGGTAAAATGATGTCAAATTCAAATTCGTCGTCCTCGAACCTTGCCTTTTCTAACGACATATAAATTTCTATGGTTTCCATCTCTTGTGCGATGGTAATTTCCTTTTTATCAGACATGTCTAATGTTTTGCGCATTAAACTAGAAAAAGTCCCTAGATACTCTGTGGCTTTACTTTTTTGATTGCTGTAAATTAATCCTTGGACGGCGTTAAGTACATTAAACATAAAATGGGGATTCATTTGCAGCCTTAAAGCAGTTAATTGTGAGATAGCGAGCTTTTCATTAATGCTTTGTCTTTTTTTTGTGCGCATTACAGCCCAGTTATAAACTAATAAAAACAGTGCCGCAAGAATCAAAAAGCTCATGAGCCTAAACCACCACATTTCCCAAAAGGGTGCGGCAACCGTAAAATTAAAAGTGCTAACGTCGCTGTAGGTACTGCCCGTTTTAATGCGCGCTTGCAGGGTGTAGTTGCCAGGTTTTAACGATAAGAAGCTAAGTCTTTCTTGTTTTGATACTTGCGACTGCCATTCACTGTGTATGGGGTGTAATTTGTACTCATAAATAAAATTACCCAAGCTTTTAAAAAAAATGGTTTCAAAATCAAATACGATATTATTTGCTTTATAAGAAAGGACTGCCCCTGCGGGAATTGATTCTACATCGTCTTTTATGGATTTTGCTTTAATTTGAAAAACGGGCTTATTAGGTTTATTTAAAATGAAATTTTTAAGATGGATAATGCCTTTATTTGTTGCAAGCCAAATTTTTTCAGAGTCCACTATAAAGTCGTTGATTCTAGTGTCTGATAGTCCCAGCCTATCCACATAGTTTATAAACTCACCGGTGACTGTGTTATAAAAATTTAAACCCTCGTTTGTAATAATCCACACACCATCTTTTGCCACGTGCAACTTTCTACATCTGTTTTTTGAGAAATCTTTTAAGTCATTAAGGTTAAGAATAACTTTATTGTTTGAAATTTGAAAAACGCCCTGTTGTGCAGTTGCCACCCATAAATTGCCATTAGCAGACTCTTTGATGTCCATGGCAATGATAGGCAACCCATCGTTTGTTTTTATTTCTTCTACACTGCCACTGGTGTGGTATTTAAATAAACCATCACTAAAACCTATCAAATAACTCTTAATAAACCTGCTGTAATGAACTACTCGTGCTCGTTTATTTCTAAAAGGAATTATTTTTAAATTGTTAGGATAGATGTACGAATCATTTTTAACCGACAGGTTTTCAGGAATCGTAGGCGTTCCCTGAAGTGATTGTGGGATTAACCCTGCAAAATTGTAGGTGGCAAACACAAAATTGCCAAAGTCATCGGCGGCTACTCCTTTACCAAAATACGCGTCTTTAAATGGTTTTTCTACATTCCTATCAAAAACACCTATTGTGGTAAAAAGCCTATTTCCATAAAACGAAATATATTCTACTTCTATATTATTAGATCCCTTATAAATATGGACAAGCTTTAAGTTTTTGTCAAATTCTAAAACCGCACCATAGGATGTGCCCGCAAACAAATGACCATCTGCAGATCTAGCTAAACTCAAAAACTTTGCCTCTACACCATTGTCGTTTTCATATTTTACTTGCTTCATGTGCGGGTTAGGCATGTAAAACAAACCGTTATCTAACGTGCTTATCCACGAGCCACCTTCTTTATCCTGTACAATTTTTGTAACTCGATGATTTAACAAAAGTTTCTCTGAAACCGCCTGCGTGTCTTCGTTAATTTTATACAATCCATTAGATGTGCACAGCCATAATCCAGAATCTGTTGTATTAACACCATAGAAATAAGGATTATCTTCAATATTTTTAAGAAAAAATCTTCCTTTATTTAAAGAGTTTAAACTATTGTCTTCGCCTTTAATCGTGTAAAAAACCTCGTTGTTAGCTAAAAGAAGTTCCTTTTGACCTGGGGATGCTTTGTGCGTTGCGATTGGTTGATTTCCATCAAATTCGATAATGGCTGAGCTTCCTGATATAAAAATCTTTCCACTGGTTTTATGTATAGAATGAAACGTGTTAAAATTCAAATTTTTTACATCCAAAACAGGCTCTAACACTCCGTTAACAGCCTCTTTATAAAGTTTTTGTTCAGTTAAAACAAATAATTTACCGTTAAAGAATGTGTAATCAATAAAATTATCGTTTTTTTCAGCACAAAGTTTTTCTACCTTTTTAAAAGGCGTGAGCACATTGTTTTTAAGAAAAAATAATTGATTAGAAAAGTTTTTACACCATATCGTGCCTTGCTGATCTTCTTGAATACGGTGAACAGAAATCGTGAGATTATCAACAAACTTTATGTTTTGATAAGAAACGCCGTTAAATGTCATCAGGCCGTCGTCGGTGCCTAGATACAGTAAACCCGTTCCACCTACATAAATATCAAAAATAGAACTAACATCACCCTTTTGAAAATCAAAAATGCGCTTTATATAGGTAGCATTTTGCTGCCCATACACATGGAACGTGGCTGCGAGAACAACACACACGATGCTCCTGCGCAAATGTTGCGTAACCTGAAACAATTAGAAATTTTCTGAAAAGTACAAATTTTACGGCAACACATTTTTGTGATTATGTAAAACTGCCATTTAAATAGCTGAACAACCTATTTTATTACACGAAAGCCGATTTCCAGCGCAGTGAAAATCGGCTTTTAAATCTTGTGTTCCTGATGATGTGATGAAAACGCGCCTACAAAAATGCTACATCTCGAGCTTGTTTACCTTATTCATCATTTGCACACCATGCACCAGTGTTGCCCCACCTTTAATAGCCCCCGCAACGTGAATAGCTTCCATCATTTGCTCTTTAGTGACGCCCCTTTTTAACGTATCGCTTGTGTAGGCGTCTATACAATAAGGACACTGCACCGCGTGTGAAACAGCGAGTGCAATAAGCGACTTTTCTCGAGCGGTAAGCGCGCCTTCTTCAAAAACACTGCCGTAATAATCAAAAAACTTTGTTCCTAACTCCTCACTCCACTCGGTGATTTTTCCAAATTTTCTTAAATCTTTTGGGTCGTAATAGGTCTTGTCCATAGTAAAGGATTTTCTTTTCTCTTTTAGGACAAAGTTAAAGCAAGACGCAGAAAAATCAATTCTGTGGTATGAAAAGCCAACAAAAACACCTTTTAAACGAGGTAATTAAAAATAACTCTATGAATATTTAACAAATACCAATCTTTTATTTAAGGTCATTTAATCGTGTTTTAGCAGTGAGTAAACATGGTAAGAAACAAATAAAATGAGTTTTTGTTTACGAATGCTACTTAACCTGTAAGCTCCCCCAAAATCAGTATAGTTTAAAATAAGGATTAATTTATCACTGTAATTATGTGAAAGAGCAAATTTACCCCAATGCAGATTGCTAAGATTCTTAAGGAATTTGATTTAGGCAAAAATTTAGAAACGCTTTTTTTAGAATATGGCGCTGCAAAAGCAACCTTCTATAAATGGCGCCAGCGCTATGGCGACATGGAAGCAAGTGAGCTAAAAAAGTAAAAAAAGCTCTAGAGCCTAGCTATAAATGCGCGATTGTAGCAAAACTAAAGAGAAAAACATGAGCAGTTCAAAACAAATTGCAGGAATATTAAACGCCCTTTTGGAAAAAAAAACTTTACTGCTAAAACCGACTACAAAGAAGCTTAAGAGCAAGTAAAAAGCAAAGTATAAAAGGGCTTTTTTTGCAAAATAATCTCATTTTGTTCATAACTCCATTTTTAAAAAGCATCGCAATGACATATCTTTAAACTCCTGTTTTTAGCACAATTTAAAATTATAAATCGCTTTTTTACAGTAGTTTATAATCTAATCACTTCATCGAGCTGCTTGCATATGTACTTAATTTTTGACACCGAGACCACAGGACTACCTAAACGCTGGGACGCACCCTTTACCGATGTAGATAACTGGCCGCGGGTGGTACAAATCGCCTGGCAGTTGCATGACGACATGGGGCAGCTTGTGGAGCATCAGGATTATTTGATAACACCAGACGGGTTTGATATTCCCTATGACGCACAGCGCATTCACGGTATTTCTACAGCACTTGCGCAAGACCAGGGTTTGCCGCTTGCCACCGTGCTCGCCCATTTTAAAGAAGCTCTTGCAAAAACCACCTTTTTGGTAGGGCAAAACTTAAAATTTGACCTCAACGTCACCGGTGCCGAGTTTGAGCGCCTGCAACTCGCAAATACCTTGCAGCAACTGCCCGTGCTAGACACCTGTACCGAGGATACCGCGCAAATGCTCAAATTGCCCGGTGGTCGCGGTGGTAAATTTAAACTGCCCACCCTTACCGAGCTTCACGAGTACCTGTTTCAAGAACCCTTTGACGAGGCACACAACGCCACGGCCGACGTTGCCGCGACTGCCCGCTGTTTCCTAGAATTAGTAAGACGAGAAGCGTACACACTGGCACAATTAAAAGCAGCTAGTGATTATTTTGTTCGCTTTCGCGAAAGCAACCCTTACACCATCCAACCCGTTGCAATAAACCACGTAAATCTTAAAGAAGCATCAGAAAAGTTGCTCACCGACGCTGCACCTGCGTTGAGTAAACAGGACATACGCAATAATTTGGATGAGCTGAGTGAGGTGCCATTTGCTCATTTGCATTGCCACAGTCAGTTTTCTATTTTACAATCTACAGCCAGTGCTGCAGACCTGGTAAACGCCGCTGCTGCAAACGACATGCCCGCCATTGCCATGACCGACCATGCAAATATGATGGGCGCTTTTCAATTTGTTAGAGCGATTAATGCATACAACGCAACGCTTACCAGTAGTGAGGAGCAACCAGCAAAAAAACCACTCAAGGGGATTATAGGATGTGAGTTTCATGTGTGCGACGACATGCACGACCGCACGCGCAAAGACAATGGTTATCAAATTGTACTGCTCGCAAAAAATAAAATAGGCTACCAAAATCTAACCACCATGGCGAGCCTGGCCTATACCAAAGGCTTTTATTACGTTCCTAGAATTGATAAAGCCACTGTTGCCCAATACAAAGAAGGACTTATTGCCCTTACTGGCAACCTGTATGGCGAGGTGCCGTCAAAAATCCTTAACGAGGGCGAGACGCAAGCCGAAGAGGCCTTTTTGTGGTGGAAAGATCAGTTTCAAGACGATTTTTATGTAGAGATCATGCGCCACGGTCAAGAAGACGAGGACCGTGCAAATGCTTTTTTAGTTACGCTTTCGCGAAAGCATGATACCCAAATCGTCGCTACAAATAATACCTATTATATTCATAAAGAGGATGCTAATGCGCACGACATTTTGCTGTGTGTAAAAGATAACGAAAAGCAGTCTACACCGATAGGCCGTGGTCGTGGGTACCGTTATGGGTTGCCCAACCAAGAGTACTATTTTAAAAGTGCTCAAGAAATGAAATTGCTTTTTAAGGACATACCCGAGGCTATTTTAAATATTGCTGGACTCCTGGATAAAATAGAGCATTATGAACTTGCTCGCGAGGTTTTACTGCCAGCCTTTGAAATCCCTGAGCAATTTCAACATCCAGAGGACGCCGTGAGTAACGGTAAATTAGGAGAAAACACCTATTTAAAACATCTAGCTTATGAAGGCGCCGTAAAACGCTATGGCGCTATCACCCCCGAAATTCAAGAACGACTGGACTTTGAACTTGCGACGATACAAAAAACAGGATATCCTGGATATTTTTTAATTGTTTGGGATTTTATAAAAGCAGCCCGAGAAATGGGCGTGGCTGTCGGGCCTGGTCGTGGGTCGGCAGCGGGGAGTGTGGTTGCATATTGCTTGTGGATTACAAATGTAGACCCGATACATTACGACTTGCTTTTTGAGCGGTTCTTAAATCCCGATCGTATCTCCATGCCCGATATAGACATCGACTTTGATGACGAGAACCGTGGTAAAGTCATGGAATATGTCATTAATAAATATGGAGCCGACCAGGTTGCGCAAATCGTTACCTACGGGACGATGGCTGCAAAATCGGCTATTCGCGATACTGCTCGGGTGCTGGATTTACCACTTAATCAGGCAGATCATATTGCAAAGTTGATCCCAGATTTTTCAAAACTTAAAAAAATATTTGCGTTAGAAGACAGTCAGGTGCGCACCACATTTCGTGGAGAGGATGCCGACCGCGTGGAACAACTGCGAGCGCTCGCAAATGGTAAAGACCTCGCTGCCGAAACCCTGAAACAGGCGATTATCCTAGAAGGATCACTGCGCAATACCGGCGTGCACGCTTGTGGGGTCATAATTACACCAGGAGCGCTTACAAACTATGTACCCATTGCGACTGCAAAAAACTCTGATCTATATGTAACGCAGTTCGATAACAACGTGGTAGAAAGTGCCGGCCTATTAAAGATGGACTTTTTAGGCTTAAAAACCCTAAGCCAGATTAAAGACACCATAGCCATTATTAAAGAACGCACCAATAAGGATATAGACATAGAAACCATACCGCTGGATGATGCAAGAACCTACGAGCTTTTCCAGCGTGGGGAGACCGTGGGTATTTTTCAATATGAAAGTGCAGGAATGCAAAAATACATGCGTGATTTAAAGCCTACAAAGTTTGCAGATCTTATCGCCATGAATGCGTTGTACCGTCCAGGACCGCTCGAATACATCCCCGATTTTATAGACCGTAAACACGGTGTAAAAGAAATCGTCTATGACTTACCAGCCATGGAGGAGTATTTAAAAGAGACCTATGGTATTACCGTGTATCAAGAGCAGGTGATGCTGTTGTCGCAAAAGTTAGCAAATTTTACCAAAGGCGAGGCCGACGTACTGCGTAAGGCCATGGGTAAAAAAGAGATAAAAACACTGCAAAAAATGAAGCCGCAGTTTCTGGATAACGGCGAGTCAAACGGTCACGACCGCACGATTTTAGAAAAAGTGTGGAAAGACTGGGAGGCATTTGCTTCCTATGCATTTAATAAATCGCACTCTACATGCTATGCATGGATAGGGTATCAAACAGCTTATTTAAAAGCAAATTACCCTGCCGAGTTTATGGCGGCGACCCTGTCTAACAACATGAACAATATTAAGGACGTCACAAAATTTATGGACGAGTGCAAACGCATGGGATTAGCCGTGTTGGGTCCAGACGTTAATGAGTCTAACTATAAATTTACTGTAAATAACCGTGGTGCGGTGCGCTTTGGTATGGGCGCGGTAAAAGGATTGGGGTATGGTGCTGTCATGACCATAGTAGAAAATCGTAAAACAGGACCCTATAAAAGCGTATTCGACTTTGCAAAACGCATAGACCTGCGCAATGCAAGTAAAAAAGCATTTGAGGCACTCGCTTTAAGTGGCGGGTTTGACGGGCTGGGCGCAACAAACAGGGCGCAGTTTTTCCATAAAAGCGATGGAGAACAAATTTTCTTAGAACAAGTCATAAAATACGCCCATAAATATCAAGAAAATCAAAACTCGGCGCAGGTAAGCTTGTTTGGTGATGCCAGCGAGGTGCAAATACCCGAGCCACAATTACCGCAATGCGAGGACTGGGGTACCATGGAAAAGTTGAAACGAGAGCGCGAGGTCGTGGGTATTTACATATCGGGTCACCCGCTAGATGATTATAAAAAAGAAATGGAATTCTTTTGCAATACAAATGTGAGTGCATTCAAGAATATGGACCAAAGCATGGTAGGCATGGAACTTACCTTTTGCGGGGTGATATCTGAGGCGCAGCATCGTGTGAGCAAAACAAATCAGGGTTGGGGCTCGTTTGTGATAGAAGATTATGAAGACTTTTTTGAGTTCAGAATTTTTAAAGAAGAATACCTGACCTTTCAAAAATACCTAATTCCTAATTCGTTTATTTATTGTAAGGTGAAGATAACTGCGGGCTGGCGCGATAAAGATGGCCGCCTTACCGAGCCCCGACTTTCGTTTGTAAAAATGGAACAGTTGCAAAGTGTCATGGATGCGTATGCTAAAAAACTTACCATAGAAATGAATATCAACACATTAGCACCCACACTAGTCACCTCGCTTAAAGAAACATTAGACAAACACCCTGGTGAGCAGCGCGTGGACTTTGTGCTTAAAGATTATGAAGATAAAATGGCGTTGAGCATGTCGTCGCGATTGCAGCGTGTAAAAGTAACTAACGAGTTGCTACACATTCTAGATGCATTAGATATTACCTATAAGGTAGATTGATCTATCATAAACCCATATAGTGTTATAGACAAGACTAATTTAACCTTACATGAAATCAGCAATGCAATCGTGTACCTTTGCACAAAATTATTAAACAATAAATTTCATATACAATGGCATTAGAAATAACAGACGCTACCTTTGAGCAACTTGTCTTAAATAGCGAGAAACCCGTACTTGTAGATTTTTGGGCAGCGTGGTGTGGACCATGCCGCATGGTAGGACCTATCATCGACGAGGTGGCTACCGAATATGACGGTAAAGCCGTGGTAGGTAAAGTAGATGTAGATGCAAATCAAGAGTTTGCTGCAAAATATGGTGTGCGCAACATTCCTACCGTATTGGTTTTCCAAAACGGTGAGGTGGTAGGCCGCCAGGTGGGCGTTGCTCCTAAAAACGCTTATACTGATGCGATTGACGCACTGCTTAACTAGTCGTTTATACACATAAAGTTGAAAGCCCGTTCCTAGTGAGCGGGTTTTTTTATTTTGAGAGGATTTTTGAAAGTACGCTTTCGCGAAAGCGAACTATCCACTATCTTCACTCTATGGACATACAAAAAGAGCTTAACAAAACATCGGGATTTAAAAACCTTGCGTTGCTTGCGAGCCAAGTGGTTGAAGGCTACATATCGGGCATGCACAAATCGCCTTTTCATGGGTTTAGTGCAGAGTTTGCTGAGCATAAAATTTACAACGCCGGTGAAAGTACGCGCCATATAGATTGGAAACTTTTTGCCAAGACAGACAAGTTGTACACAAAACGATTTGATGAAGAAACAAACCTGCGTTGCCACCTCATTATAGACAATAGTTCTTCTATGCATTACCCACCTGTGCAAAATCAGGAATTAGGTCGTTTAAATAAAATAGGGTACAGCGCACTAGCCGCTGCGAGTGTCATGCACTTGCTTAAAAAACAGCGCGACGCAGTAGGCATGAGTATTTATTCCAGCAATTATGAATATTATGCGCCCGAAAAAGGTAGTGAACGCCACCATAACATGTTGCTGGACCAACTGGCACGCATAAGCAGTGAGACGCCACAACAGGCAACGACAGATACATTTAAGTTTTTACACGAGATTGCCGAAAATATTAAACGCAGGTCACTCGTGTTTTTATTTACCGACATGTTTCAAAGCGACCGTGACGAGAACGATTTGTTTGAAGCCTTGCGCCATTTAAAGTACAATAAGCACGATGTGGTGCTTTTTCACACCCACGACAGTAAAACCGAACTGGATTTTAACTTCTCAAACAGGCCTACCCGATTTACCGATGTAGAAACCGGCGAGCACATAGATTTGTATGCAGACAATGTGCGCGAGGCGTATAATACGGCAATTAAAGAATATTTTGAACGCTTGCGAGTGCGCTGTGGCCAAAATCGCATAAAGTACATGCCTGTGGACATTCAGCGCAGTTTTGACGTGGTTCTTACTACTTTTTTACTGGAGCGGCAGTTGTTTAAGTAGATGATTTTTTAAAAAGTGTTCTAGACGCAAGCTGCTTATGAAGTTGCTAGTAGCTTAAAAGCACTTTATCTTTCTTATCATTATCTGCTTAAATTTTTATGAGTTTATGACGCGCAATCCATACACTGACCTATTAATAGCAATTCTGCACGTTGCACGTTGTGGCTGGTAACCACAGGCAGTGACAATTCTTGACTTAAACATTCTGTCTTCCCACAGTCTGTGCACTGAAAATGCGGATGCACGTCTGCATGATGCGAGGTTGAGCATCCATGACAACGGGCATACCACTGTAAACCTTCTAGACCCTTAAAGGAGTGAAGCACGCCCTCATCTTCTAAACGTTCTAAAATGCGATAGACCGTCGTTTTATTCATTTCATCTTTAAAATGTTCTACCAGTTCTGTAGCTGATTTTGCTTCTTGGCTCTTTTCAAAGATGTTGAGAATATGCGCTACTGATTTTGTTTTTCTAATGATACCCATGCAGCAAATTTAATGCAACTTAATTGCATTATCAAATTTTACATATATTTGCAAATGCAACGCTGTTGCTTTAATGAAATATTCTATGATTGAAATCAACAATGCAAGTATTGCTTTTAAAGGTCAGTTTGCTGTGAGCAACCTGGATTTACAAGTAACTAAAGGAGAGATTTTTGGCTTATTAGGCGCAAACGGTGCGGGTAAATCTACGACCATTAATATGTTACTGGGATTTCTCACTCCAGACTCTGGCAGTGTGCGTATAAACGGTAAAGAGGTTTCACAAAACATGAGCGCTGTACGCAAGGTTGTAGGCTACATCCCAGAGAATGTCAATCTATACCCATATCTGTCTGGTATAGAAAACCTAGATTATTTCTGTAAACTAGCAAACTTAAAGTATAATAAAAGGGAGTTGCAGGAATTTTTAAGTGTTTGTGGTTTGCAGCAAACAGCGCATCACAAAAGGGTATCTGATTATTCTAAGGGAATGCGTCAAAAAGTGGGAATTGCCATTGCTTATGCAAAAAAAGCCGAGGTTTATTTATTAGACGAGCCTGCAAGTGGTCTAGACCCTTTAGCCAGTAATGAATTATCAGAATTGCTCAAAAAACTAGCTAGTGAGGGTGCAAGCATTTTAATGGCATCCCACGATATTTTTAGAGTACGAGAGGTGTGTCACCACATAGGTATTTTAAAACAAGGCGAGTTAGTAAAAAAGCTAAAAAGCCAAGATGTAACCGCGCACGAGCTAGAAAATATGTATTTAACATACATGCAAAATTAACGGCTCATGATAGGACATATTTTTAAAAATGAATGGAGTTTTTTTCTCCGAAACAGCATTTTTCTAGGTACAGGTATAGGGTTTATTATCTTTTTAGTTGTTTCTATTTTACTAGGAAATAAAGAAGCCCAAAAGCAAAAAGTAGAAAGCAACAAGGCGCAAGAACATCTACGGGAACAATGGGAAAGCATCGATGCGATGAATCCGCATAGCGCCGCTCATTATGGCACCTATGTTTTTAAACCTAATAATTTGTTAAGTAGTTTAGATGACGGTGTGAACAGTGTTACCGGTAAGGTTTTAAGAGTAGAAGGTCACGTTCAAAACGAGATTGTTTATTCTGAAGCTTCACAAATGCAAGTGATATCAAAATTTGGTAAACTTAAAAGTTCCTTACTGCTTCAATATATCGTACCGCTGTTACTCATTTTTTTAGCGTTTAATACGGTTAGTAGTGAAAAGCAAAGTGGACGGCTCAAGCTATTGGAGCTACAAGGTGCTCGAATAAAGTCCGTACTTTGGGCAAAGACCTTATCGGTGTGGGTATATGGCGTTATTCTCATCGCAATTGTTGTAACAATTTATGGTGTGTTAAATGCCGCTAATTTGACTGCTGACGTACTCGCGCGTTGCATGCTTTTTTTCTTAAGTTATGCACTGTATTATTTTATAATAAGTGGTCTTACTGTTTTCTTTTCGGCAAGGTGGCAAAATGCGACAGCGGCGTTAACATCTATGTTGGGAATTTGGATTTTCTGGACTATGTTTTTGCCTAATATCTGGATGAGCACTGCTGAACAGTTGCATGAATTACCTAGCCGTAGCGAGTTTCAAACCGCTATGAAAGAAGATCGTTCAAAAGGCTTAGACGGTCACAATCCGTCTGACACGCGATCTGAAACACTTAAAGAAGAAACACTAAAAAAATATGGTGTGGACAGCCTGTCGCAACTCCCTTTAAATTTTGACGGTCTCGTCATGCAGGCTGATGAGGAATATGGGAATATGGTATGGGATAAACATTTTGGTAATCTGCGTGAAGTTTATGCAAAACAAAAGAAAAACTATCAGTGGGCAGGTGTCTTCAACCCGTTTATTGCATTACAAAATGCGAGTATGGGATTTACAGGTAATGACAACCTGCATCATCAAGAATACTTGTTGCAGGTAGAAAAGTATCGCAGGAGTTTTATAAAAGCACTTAACGACAAACATGCTTACGGTGGTTCAAAAACAGGAGATTGGGGCTGGACGGCAGACAACGATTTTTTTAAATCTATGCCTGCTTTTATGTATCAACCTGCAGTCGTTACTATGACTTTACCATATTACAAAACAGACTTGCTACTTCTTGCTTTTTGGGCAATGGTCGTCATTGGACTGTTGGTATTAGGCACTCATAAAATCGAGAAATCATGAACAGCATAGCCATATTCTTATTTGAGTGGAAACATTTTATACGCAACCCGTTTAAGGTGATCGCGATCCTGCTGTTTATTGCTGCTGGAATTTATGGTTTGCACAATGGCGCAAAATTGCACAAAAAGCAAACCGATGAAATAACGATGATTAAACAAAAAATAAGGGAGCAACAAGATGCGCTTCTAACACATTACGACGGTAAGGAATCTGGCTCGGCACCAGAGTTCAGGGGAGATTTATCGATGCCTTTTTGGGCGATATGGCACATGCCTACCTATCATTTTAAAAATCCGTCACCGGCTATGGTGTATAGCATCGGTCAGGCAGAACAATATGGGTTTTATAAAAGAATTTCGGTTTGGGCAAGTCCTTATGACGCTGATATGGCCGAAGAAATAGCAAACCCAGAACGGTTGCAATCTGCAACATTAGATTTCTCTTTTGTTTTTCTTTTTTTAGCGCCCTTGCTACTTTTAGTCTTATTACACAATTTGCAAAGCGTAGAATCTGAACAAGGTCTTCTGCCACTCATAAAAACACAAACCCCTAATAAAAATACATGGCTTACCCTGCGAGTTACTTTTTATGTGGCGCTACTTTTAATAATAAGCATTGCTCTAATTTTTTATGGAGCGGTTCTTACAAATGTGTTGGAGACATCGCGTGAAGTAGTGGTGATAATGGTTTTTTATGCCCTTTTATATCTCGTTTTTTGGTCCGTGATCTACTTTTTTGTTTTATTAAACTGCAAAAGCATCGTAAGCTCTTCTTTAAAAATGATAGGAATCTGGTTGATTTTCATATTTATTATTCCAGGGGCGGTACATCAGTGGGTTAGCATTTCTCACCCTGCTAATTTAATGACAGATTTAATAGACTTGCGACAGGATGGTCAGGAAAAGTTGTTTTCTCAACCTGATGACGTTAAAGATGCGCAGCTAATTGCCTTATATCCACAAATTAGCAATAGCCCGGTAGCAAAGAATAGCACAAAAATCCAAATGGTGCGTATGTTTTCAACAAGCGGATTAGCCAATCAGATGATGAAAGAAGCTACTGGGCCCATTGTAAAAGAAAATGGTGCAAAAAACACCTTAATCCAGCAAAGCTACTTATTCAGTCCTGTAACCTTTTTTCAAAACAAGTTCAATAGCATCAGTAAAACACACTACAACGATTATGAAGATTTTAGAAATGGAATCCAGCATCTGGTAGAAAAACGCATTGAGCGAGTGGTGGTAGACAGTTGGGGCGAAGTTGTTGTGGATAAGGATAAATATGAAGCGTACTATCAATTGCTAAACACCGTAAAATAAATATGATGAAAAGAAGACAATTCATAGAACAAACAACATTAGTGACGGCTGGAATCTTAGCAATACCACATTTAGGATGGGCACATAAAGAGACAAAGAACGGTAATAAATTTCATTTGCCAGAGCTACCATATGCTTACAACGCCCTAGAACCACAGGTTGATGAGCTAACCATGCGAGTGCATCACGGCAAACACTTTCAAGGTTACACTGATAAGCTCAATAAAGCTATAGAAGATACAGAATTTAAGGATAGTTCAATCACTGAAATCATGAAATCGGTTGATTCAAATTCTTTAGCAATTCGGAATAACAGCGGTGGCTATTACAACCACAAATTGTTTTTTGAAAGCCTTTCTCCGAAACCTAAAACGAAGCCCTCAGGTAAATTAATGGATGCTATTACTAGAGATTTTGGCGGATATGATGCATTTAAAGCAGTATTTGCAAAGGCTGCATCAGGCGTTTTCGGGTCTGGATGGGCATGGTTGATTAAAGATGAAAATAACAAACTCCATGTTGTCAGTACAGCAAATCAGGACAATCCGCTGATGGCCTTTTCTGAAAAACAAGGTTTTCCTCTTATGGGGATTGATGTCTGGGAGCATGCATATTACTTAAATTACCAGAATAAAAGAAATGATTATATCCTAGCATTTTTCGAGGTTTTGGATTGGGAATTTGTAGAGAATAGATATAATCAATAGGATATAGCATTTTTAGCACGTGGCACATAGGACTAAGTCATGTTATTATTTGCACCGCAACCGTTTGATACGTGTAGGAGAAGAAGTTGTTGTGGAAACATACAGAAATAGAACCTACTACGATATCTGTGTTTCAGATTAAATCAAGAGGTCTTGAATTTTAGGTCAAAAAATAAAAACCTCTTTATCAGGTGTTTTAAAACCTTTCTAACCATTTAAATAAAGTTTTATTGCAAATTATGAGTCGTTTACTAAGCACAGAAAAACTAAAGATATCAGACATGTTTGGCGCCTCGATAAGCGGGCTTTGTGCGCTGCATTGTGCGTTATCACCGCTATTATTTATAAGTAAACCGCTAACAACTGGTTTGACTGACCACCATCACCATGGCAATTCCTTTTGGGCTGTGCTGGACTTTGTTTTTTTGGCTTTAAGTCTAGTAGCTGTCTGGTATTCCAGTACCCATACGAGTATAAAAGCTAGTAAGTGGCTCTTGTGGTTAGCATGGTTTGCATTAGCATTTGGGATTGTAGCTGAACACGCTGACATTCCAAACGGCACCTGGCTTATGTATGCGGGTTCTATAAGCTTAATTATTATTCATATCAGAAACTACGGGGGTTTTAAAGAAACAACAAGGTAAAACACGATTAAAACAAAATTATGACTCAAACAAAAAAATTACCAGTTACTGTATTAAGCGGCTTTTTAGGTGCTGGTAAAACTACCTTACTCAATCACATTCTACATAATAAAGAAGGAATGAAAGTAGCTGTTATTGTAAATGATATGAGTGAGGTTAATGTAGATGCGCAATTAGTTAAGAGTGAAAACACCTTATCGCGAACCGAGGAAAAACTGGTTGAAATGAGCAACGGTTGTATTTGTTGTACCCTACGGGAGGATTTAATGATTGAGGTAGAACGTTTAGCTAAAGAAAACCGGTTTGATTACCTATTAGTAGAAAGTACTGGTATTAGCGAGCCTGTACCTGTAGCACAAACATTTTCTTTTGTAGACGAGGATAACGGAATCGATTTATCCCGTTTTAGTTATATAGACACCATGGTAACGGTGGTAGATGCCTTTAATTTTTTCAAAGATTTTGGTAGTCCAGAAACGCTTGTCGACAGGGAATTAACAAATATGGATGGTGACGTGCGAACCATTGTTAATCTTTTAACCGATCAGGTTGAATTTGCAAATGTGATTGTTTTAAACAAGACAGATCTGGTAACTGGGGAACATTTAGGTTTATTAAAAGCGGCTATCCAAAAATTGAATCCTGGTGCTACCGTAATAGAATCCAGTTTTAGTAAAGTCCATCCCACGGCTATATTGAACACAGGACTTTTTAATTTTGAAGAAGCTGAACAAAGCGCTGGATGGATCGAAGAGCTTCAAAAAGATGAGCACACACCAGAGACACAGGAATATGGAATAGGTTCTTTTGTGTATCGCAGTAAGAGACCATTTGACCCTACACGTTTTTGGAATTATGTACAATATAAGTTTCCCCATACAATAATACGTAGTAAAGGTCTTTTTTGGCTAGCCTCACGGCCAGAACAGGCATTGGTATGGAGTCAGGCAGGTGGTTCGCTAAAAGCAGACAGTGCTGGTGTGTGGTGGAGTAGTATGCCTTTTGAGAAACGTATTCAGAATATGGCTTTTCTGGACAACCAAAAACAAATTGAGTCAGACTGGGATAAAACCTTTGGGGATCGTAAAAACGAAATCGTATTTATAGGCCAGAATATGGACATAGATGCTATTACATCTCATTTGGAATACTGTCTTTCTACTGTAGAGGAACTAGCTAACAATTCTTGGATAAATGGTTATAGCGATGACTGGCCTGTTGAAAGGGTTTATGTGTTGTGAAGGAAAGTAAAAATGGACGGTAATTTTTTGTTACTGGTAATTTTTGCTTGTTAAACAAATGCCGCTATCATAGGAAAATGATAATACATAAAAAAAGCCCGTCGTGTGACAGGCTTTCTTTTTTATAACAAGATCATTGCTTAAGTAGTACAATCATTTAAGAATGTGGGATTACATTTTAATCAATTTTTGCGTACTTGTGACCCCATCTTTTACCAGTTGGATGATATAGGTGCCAGTGCTTAAATCGCTAATGTCATACGTTTGCTGATTGTTATTTTTAAACGACGACAACTGCTGTCCTTGTAAATTATATATTACAACCGCGTCCACTTGTTCTGATAATTCAAAACTATTGTTTGCTGGATTAGGATATAGTCTGATTGATCTAGGGCTTTGTACCTCGTCGTTGTTGCTTAATGGGCTTGCCAGTTGTTGTGTGGTGTAAACGCGGTATGCTCCTGGTGGTAGACTTATAGGCGCAGTGGTATTTGTAACATTAAGCGTGGTACTTGTAAAATACTCATACCAGACCCCTGTTTGTGAAAAGTTAGGTATCACGTTTTGGGTAGTTACATTAAAGTTTGCTACCACCACAGCGTCAAATACTGGGCCGTCCAGGCTTATGCGTTTTACTAAACCACTTACATCTAGAAAATTGTTTGTAGAATTAAAAGTCTCAGGATATAGCGTTTTAAAACCTATCATAGTAGCAGTGGCGTTGTATAAGGCCATGCGGTCAGGATTAGTATTGTAACCCAGTGTCCATGGTATAGGCTTGCGACCTGTCCTGCCATTTTGATCAATGTCTATTTCATAACCCAGTTCGCCAAATTGCCACAACATTTTAGGTCCAGGAATGCTGTACAGGATTGCAGCAATTGCTTCCTGACGGTCTAATGCAACACCTAGGGAACGCACATTGTGGCTAGAATTAGCAGTGCTACCAAAATTTAAATTGCGATACATTAAGCGCTGCTCGTCATGACTTTCGGCATAGGCGATAAGGTGCTGGTTATTAAAGTTTCTTGAGGTAAAATAAGACCTAAACACATTTGCGTTTGTGCTAAATCCCATAGAGTTTTGATTGAACTGGTCAGTCATTTTGCCCCAAAGCATAAATCCAAAGTTTGCTAGTGCACGTTCTTCAGAATCGTCTCCTAAATGTTCTAAAATCATATAAATATCGTTACCATTTGCATTCCATATGGTGTTGCGATAGTCATTTAAAATATCCACTCGTGACTGGTCATAAGCATTCCATGCACCTATATTTCCTAGGGTGTTATTTTGAGTAAATCCTTTAGAAAGATCAAAACGGAAACCATCGATGCGGTACTCGTCTATCCAATATTGCAGTGTTTGTTTCACATAATCACGTGTCCAGCTGCTTTCATGGTTAAAATCATACCCCACATTAAAATCATGCCGTGGAGTAGGGTTCATGTAGGGGTTGTTGGGCGCAGGTCTAAAGTTAGCCTGATCCCACCACAGCTGCGCCAGTGGGCTTTGTGAAAAGGCGTGATTATAAACAACATCCAGAATGACTGCAATTCCCTTAGAATGCAATAAGTCAATAAGCTCTTTTAATTTTTCTGGGGTTCCATAGGCTTTGTCTAGTGCTCCATGGAATTTTGGGTTGTAACCCCAGCTGTCAGTTCCCTCAAACTCGTTTAGGGGCATTATTTTTACTGCATTGATACCCAACTCGTCTAGGTAATCTATGCGATTAATGATTTCTTGATAACTGTCACTTTCTGAAAAGTCTCTAACGAGCAATTCATAAATTACAAGATTTTCTTTATTAGGTCTTGTAAAGTTAGTTGTTGTCCAGTTATACGGCGTTTTTCTATATGTGTGTAAAGTAACATCACCGGTTGTTAAGCCCGCAGGATAGGGTTTTAGATTGGGGAAATTGCCTGGTTTTATAAACTGGTCACTTCCTGGGTCCAGTATCATCGTACTGTATGGATCAGCTACTTTGATGGTGTAATCTACCAGATACTGGTAAGCAAACTCAGTCCCTGCGGTAAAATTATTTGCAGGAACAGTTACCCAAAAATAATCACCATCCTTTCTCATTTGGAAATTAGGATTAAGTGCCCAGTTGGTAAAGTCACCTATCAGCATCACGTCGTTTTTTCCAGGTGCTGCAAAAAGAAAGGTCACACTGCCGTCGGCATTCTCGTTCACCCCATTTTTAAGATTTGCTGGTCTTGCTGCGTTTTGGGTAGGAATGGGTACGTAAACATTTACCTGGTCGGTAGCTGTATTAGCTCCTGCGGTTGCTGTAAGTTCAATATTAAAAGACCCTGTTGTAGTGAATGTATACGGGGTGCTTACGGTCGTTCCTGTGGTATTGCTTATGGTGGTTCCATTAACTTTAACTTGTAAATTAGCACTTTGCGATGCATCTCCAGAAATAGTAATTTGTTGAGATGGGTTAAAAATCGCTCCATTTGCGGGTGCGGTGATTAGTGCATTTAACCCTGGTTGAAACACGGGTAAAAATATATCAGGTCGCGTTTGTGCCGTGGCAGTCGCATTGCGTATAACCAGGCAAATCTCGCTAACCGTTGCGCCTGCTGGAATGTTGTAAAACTGCTCTAAACTTGTGCCTAGCGTTAGCGTGTACATATTACCCCCTGTATTTACAAATTGTGGTGCGCCGTTATTTTGATTAAATGTGGGTACAATAATGTTTTGCCAGCGTTGACCGTTAAGGGTGACGCCTGTGTAGGCATATAGGGTGCCTGTTTGGTTTGCAAGTTCGGTACCGGTGGCATCAAATGTTAATGTAACGGCATCGTTTCTTGTGGGTGTCGATGGGCTTGTGGTTACTTGCGCTTTCGCGAAAGCGAAACAATTACAAGCAATTAGGAAGCATAATAATTTTTTCATATCGTAGTTTTTGGACAAAAAAAGGGCTGCAAGCAGCCCTTTCATAGTATTATTTAAAAGAATTACTGTACGGGAATCAATATAAAACGACCATCTAAATCGTTGAAAAAGATGTTATAAGTACCTGCCTTAACATTAATGTTACGGTCATTGTTGTTGTTGCCACGACCAGAATAGTTAGAGGTGTTATCACCCCAGCTATTAGACCAGTTGTCATTTGCACGTATTTTCATTTCACCACTTGGTAGCGTTACGTTTCTTAAGCTCCACTGGTGTGGGTCAAAGCTGGATTGTACAAAATCTACATCTGGTCCACCAAAGCCTGCTGGGATAACATCGCCTAATAATCCCATAGAGGTGTAAGTAGGTGCAGTTGCACCCGCCGGGTTTGCCACAAGACTAAAGCTAGAACTACCCTCGGCACTGTTAGTTACACCAGAAACATCTACTGTAAAGTTGTAGTAACCTGTGGCAGGTACTGCAAAAGCAGCAGGATCACTACCGCCTTGCCCGCCGTCGTTTAAACCAACACGACCATTGCGTGGTCCATATTGTGGCTGCCAGAAACCAGGATTAGAAAGTAATTTAAATTCGTTAGCTAAAAATCTACCGCTGAAGTGGTACACATTTTCATTTACAGGGTCTCTAAAAAGTGCCTGATTGTTGTTGTCATTATTCCAGTCAGATACGGTTGCATTACCTACTAGATATAAATCTTTAAATGGGTAAAGTTCAAACGGCGTAATAATCATTGCGACGGTGTTAGAGGCCACTGCTGGCACGGCAGGGTCGGCTAGGGTCGCTTTTACGCGCACGTCATAGTTGCTTGCAATACCAGCATCTGCACTAAACCCTAAACTTGCGGCCTCGTTAAGATCACTAAAGTTTACTGCCAGGCTTGTATTTCCTGTAGTGCCTAAGGTGTATGGCGCACTAAAGTCACCGCCTTGCACATCCATTTCTACGGTATAGGTAACTTGTACAGGCACATCGGTAGTTAGGGCGTTCCAAGAAAGTACGTCAGCCAGGTTTGCACCATTGGTTTCGGTTACTACATAGCTACCGCCTGCGATAGAAAGGCCTATCTGGCCGTTATTATTAACATTTAAGTTTATTTGCTCTGAGGTGGTATCCTCGCAAGAAGTGATTGCAACTGCTGCAATCATGGTCATAAATAGTATTGATAATTTTTTCATTGTATTGTTTTTTTAATATTAATAACCAGGATTCTGGATGAGGTTAGGGTTTAAATTGACTTCACGCGCTGGAATAGGCAGCACATTGCGGAATGGAGGTGTTGTAGTTCCACCAGGAACGTTACCCTTCCATGCCCATATTTTACCAGTAGTAAACTGATTGAATCTTACAAGGTCTTGACGTCTGTGTGTTTCCCAGTGCAATTCTCTACCGCGCTCGTCTAGTATAAATGGTAGGGTAAGTTGTGCAGCGGTAATATTACCAGTTGCATTACCATAAGCGCGTTGTCTTATTTGATTTACATAGGATACAGCTGTTGCTAGATCACCACCTGCTGCTCCTCGCAGGGTAGCCTCGGTATACATTAAATAAGCATCAGACAATCTAAAAATTGGAAAATCGATGTCCACAAAGTCGCCTACTGCGTCACTACCAGGATTGCCATTTACATCGATATTTCTATATTTCTGGATTGCAAAACCGTTTTTGAATTGTGATACATCGGCAATTCCTTTTGTTTGGTCATCAGTAAAAAAGGTTTCTCTCATGTCTAATGAATTTTCTTCACCCGGGAATAACTCTACAAATTGTGGTGTAGTTCTTATCCCGCCCCAACCTGAGTTGATACCGAATTCTGCTGGATTCATATTCCCGCCTACAGGCGCATGAGTTAGGTAGGTAGTTCCACCAAATGTTTGTGTTCTTAAACCATCAAAGTTAAGGGTCCATATAAACTCGCTTTGCGCACCGTTACGGTCATTGTCTGCTAGGAAACTGTGTCCATAAGGCACTGATGGGATGGTGTAACCGCTGTTAATTACTTTGTTTGTGTAAATCAGGGCATCATTGTATCTAGAGGTTCCAGTGTACACCTCGGCATTCAAATACATTTTTGCAAGAACCATTTGTAGCGCCGCGCGATCGGCTCTTCCATACTCGTTTTGTCTTGCAGCAACCATTTGGTCTTCAATGGCAAGCAGTTCACTCTCAATGTAGTTAAACAAATCTACCCTGGTAATAGCCGCAAGCCCATTGGTGGCATCGGTATTTTCAGTACTAAATGGCATGGTTCCAAAAAGATCCATTCCATGGTAGTAAGAGTATGCTCTTAGGAATTTAGCCTCGTTTCTGTATTCGGCTATTCGAGCGCGCTCGCTAGCAGGAACGTTGTATCTATTCAAAAGGTCTTCACTAGATAATTTTAGAAACTCATTACAAGTGGCTATTTGGAAATTTATACGAGAGAACATCGCATTGATAAACTCGTTACCATCTGTCCATACATGACCATGTAGGTCTTTAATGGTACCGTCGTTCCATCCTATGATTGCCTCGTCTGTAGTGAGTTCTTGCATGTTCCAGTAAAGTCTAAAGTAGTTAGAAAAACCACCATCTATTCCCTGGATATCTGCATTACCATCGCCACCAGCCTGGCCACCTATCATAAACCCTGCGTATGCCTTGGCTATTAAGCCATCATAGGCTCCAGGCTGGGATAATAGGTCGTCTTGTGTAAGTGTATCACCCTCAGGAGTTACATCTTCACAAGCTGTAAAAATCAACATTCCAAAGAATGCTAACATGATTAATTTGTACGTTTTCATATGCAATTGTTTTTAATATTTAAAATTTAAATCCGAGTCCGAAAATTAATCCTCGGTTACGTGGGTACAGGTTATTGTCTATACCACCGAATACCTCAGGGTCCACCCCTTCATAGTCGGTAATGGTAATTAGGTTTGTACCTGTTACCGATGCTCTAATATCCACTTTCTCACCTAAGAAGTTATAGCCTAGGGATAGGTTGTCTAATTTCACAAAATCGGCTTTCTGGATGTAATAGTCAGAAAATAAACGCTGCTGCGAGAAATTGGTATTAAGAATATCTACTGGAGCGTTTAAGTACAGTGGATTTTGTGTGTTTGTAGGGAAGGTAGCGCCGAAGTTTGCTGCGTTAGATGCAACGTTATTGTAGTTATAACCTCCTGCAGCTCCTCTAAAAGTAGCACTTAAATCAAACTGCTTGTATCTAAAGTTTGTCGTTACACCAAAATAAACATCATGGTTTGCTTTTTTGTAACGTACTCTATCCTGCTCGTTAATCACGTTGTCGCCGTTAGTGTCTACAAAAACACCATCTAGAGGAATACCGTTTTGGTCATAAACCTGACGGAAAACGCTGAATGTTGTTGGGTCTGAACCTACAGCCCACTCTTGTATAAGGTTACCTACACCACCCGATATACCGCCTACTTGAACGGGCTCGTTAGCTGCACCAGCAAGATCGGTAATTTCTATTTGTTGAAAGGTAACATTACCGCCTATATTCCATGAAATATTTTCACGTTCGATGACTTTTACGTTTACGTTGGTTTCTATACCTCTACTTAACGTCGAACCCGCATTTTGAATGCTAAAGTTGCCTAAAGCGCCAGCCGCGATTGGGCCGTTTATTAAAAGGTCCGAAGTTTCTCTATAAAAACCATCAACGCTTCCCGTCACGCGGTCGTCAAAGAAACCTAAATCTATACCAGCATTCCACTGGTCGGTTGTTTCCCAAACCAGGTCTGTAGAAAATTGTGCCCGAATAGGATTGATAAATCGGTCACCGAATTGGATAGAGGCACCTGGCTCAGCTTGTGTAAAGGTTGGTATAAACAAAAAGTTTACGGGGATTTCTTGTTGTCCTGTTTGTCCAAAACCACCTCGCAATTTTAACTGCGATATAAAGTTGCTGTTTTGTACAAAAGCCGTGTTGGTAAGCTTAATAGCACCAGATACACCAAAAAAGTTTGCCCATCTATTTTCCTCAGAAAATCTAGAACTTGCATTTCTTGAATAACTTCCTGAAAGCACATATAACTCGTCAATATCAAAAGATGCTCTCGCAAATTGAGTGGCTACCCAGTTTACTTCGGGTGTTGAAAGTCGCTCTACCAGTTGGTTTGTTGACCGGTCTAAATCGGTATTGAACGTACGTCTATAAAATTCCTGGTAACTACCACCCAGCGTTAATTCCATGTCGGTATTTATCGCTTCCATGTTTTTCTTGTAGTCAAAACGACCATCTAATAGTTGATTCCTGCGTATTCCTGTGCTTGTACCTCTACCTGCAAATCGTGCACCAGCTCCCGAATTAGGGTCTCTGCGGAAGAAGGAATTAAACTCGTTATAATCAATACCCGCATTCCCTGTAAAACTTAATCCATCAACAGGTAGTTTATAGGTAGCATTTAAATTCATTCTAGCCTGATTGTTATCTAACTCACTGTCAAAACTATTAAGTAATCCTAGCGGGTTTCTTGGTGCGTTAGGTTCTGGACCAGAATCGTTTGTGTATTCAAAAAAACCGCCAAACTGATTATTACCACTAAATATAGGTTGGGTAGGGTCAAAAAGCACCGCAGCACCTATGGCGCCAGTATCAGCATTTCTCAACTCTTCACTAGCAAATTGCGATGTAAATGTTAAACGCAGGTCATCTTTTAATAATTTTTGGATCACGTTTACACCTAAACTTGTTCTTTGGTAACCCGATTTTAGCAAGGTCCCATTCTCATTATTGTGACCTATAGAAGCTCTTATAGACGTGTTTTCATAACCCTTTTCTACCGTAATGTTGTGAATCGCACGGGTAGCATTGTTGTAAATAGCATCTTGCCAGTCTGTATTAGCGTTACCTAATATAGAAGGGTCTCTACCTTGATCGATTACCAGTTGACGGAATTGATTTGCATCCAGCACGTCTGTATACTGATCTACTTTTTCAACGGCAAACTGTACGTCATAAGATAGTTTTAAATCACTGGTAAATTTTGCTTTTTTGGTGGTGATTAAAACCACCCCGTTAGATGCACGGTTACCATAAATTGCAGTTGCACTAGCATCTTTTAATATGGTAAAACTTTCTATATCATTTGGGTTGATAGAGTTAAGACTTGCATTGCTTTGGTCCAATGGGACACCATCCACTACATAAAGCGCATCTTGTGTACCAGACAGTGTTGAACCTGGTCGCACACGTATAACCGGGCCATCACCAGGGCGTCCACTAGCAGCAGTTACCTGTACACCGGCAACTTTACCAGCAAGTAACTGGCCTGGGGATGTAATCGCTCCCTTATTAAAGTCCTCGCTATTTACTGTGGTTTGCGCGGCAGTAACATTCTCTTTTTTAGTGTTACCATAACCTATTAGGACAACAGCGTCTAATTGCGATGGGTCCTCGGCAAGAACAACATTTAAGGGATTTTGTCCTGTGTAAACGACTTCTTTTGTCTGGAAACCTAAAAAGGAAAAGCTTATCGTCGCACCATTAGCAACATTTCTAAGGGTATAATTCCCGTCAAAATCGGTTGATGTGCCGTTAGACGTTCCTTTTACTAAGACTGTTACTCCTAACAGTGGCTGTGATGTACCTGCATCTGTTACAACTCCCGTTATCGTTTGCGCAAAGGCAAACACAGGAAACATAAGGATACAAAGCACATGTTTGAGTTTTTTATTCATTTAAGTATTTTTAAAAAGGGTTAATTGGTTATCTTCCTCTCACAAAGGTCAAAATTATGTAAAGTAAATGTTAAGGGACGGACTGTTTAACCACTTTTTGCGAAAACGTTTTCGTGTTTCGGTCGTGAATTTATTTACTATCTTACGCTTTCGCGAAAGCGAACTCATACTATCTTTATATTTTTAAATTATGGCTCCTAAACTTACACTTAAGAAAATTGCACAGGACTTAAACGTGTCTATATCGACAGTTTCCAAGGCTTTGAGAGACAGCCATGAAATAAGTGCCGAAACAAGTGCTAAAATTAAAGACTATGCAAAACGTTTTAATTTTAAGCCTAATAACATTGCCTTAAGTCTTAAAAACAAGCAAACTAAAAAGATCGGAATCATCATTCCTGAAATTGTTCACCACTTTTTTGCTACCGTCATAGCAGGGGCCGAGCGTGTGGCAAATGAAAATGGCTACCAGGTGGTTATTTGTCTATCGGGAGAAAGTTTTGATAAAGAGGTGCTTAACATGGACATGCTGGCAAATGGCAGCATCGATGGTTTTATAATGAGTTTGTCTAAAGAAACGATGGCAAATAAAGATTTTCACCATGTGCGCGAGGTGATTAATCAGGGAATGCCCGTAGTCATGTTTGATCGTGTGTCCGACGAGATTGAATGCGATAAAATTGTAATAGACGATGTGGGTGCTGCCGCAAGTGCGACCGATTTTTTAATGCGCAAGCGATGTAAAAAAGTAGGTCTTATTAGTACAGTGGACTACATATCGGTAGGTAAACTGCGCACACAAGGCTTTATACAAGCGCTTACACAACGACATGTAGCTATACAAGAAGATAATATTCTTAAAATAGGAGACCTAGAACCTGCCGAAAAACAAATTGAAAACTTTGTCACGAGCAGGGATCTGGACGGTATTGTGGCAGTAAACGAATTATTTGCAGTAATCGCATGTAAGGCTTTACAAAAAATGGGCAAATCTATTCCCAACGATGTCGCAATGATCGCATTTACCGATGGCATGTTGTCTAAATATGCGAGTCCCACACTTACTACTATAGGTCAAAACGGCGAGGAAATGGGCGGGCTTGCTGCTAAAAAATTGATACAGCGATTGCAGGAAAATGACAAAACGACCACAAAGTACGAAACCGTTTTCGTAAAAACATCGCTTATAGAAAGAGAGTCTACCCCTTTATGATATACTTTTGGGGTGTTGTAGCAATATGACATGATTATATATCAAAACAATATCTTCCTCACACGTGATTAGTTTTGATAAGTCCATAGGCTTATCGTTATTTAAAATAAAACGATATGCATAAACGCAAAATGGGTTTCTGGGAAATGTGGAACATGAGTTTCGGTTTCTTAGGAATTCAAATGGGATTTGCACTGCAAAATGCAAACGCAAGCCGTATCCTCCAGATTTTTGGGGCCGATGTCCATGAGCTTTCATGGTTTTGGTTAATAGCACCTTTTATGGGTCTTATCGTGCAACCTATTATAGGACATTATAGCGACAACACGTGGACGCGTTTTGGTCGTCGCAAACCGTTCTTTTTATTGGGCGCCGTCCTTGCATCGGTTGGAATGATTTTTATCCCACAAGCCGAAATATTTATTGCATTCCTTCCTGCCCTGTGGGTGGGCGCTGGTATGCTCATGATTATGGATGCGTCCTTTAACATAGCGATGGAACCCTTTAGAGCGCTGGTTGCCGACAACCTATCCCACGAGCAAACGACGCAAGGTTTTAGTATACAAACAGTACTTATAGGTATAGGTGCGGTAATAGGCTCATGGCTGCCGTGGGCGCTGGCAAATTGGTTTCAGGTAGAACAAACAGCCCCTAAAGGCATCGTTCCTGACAACCTTATCTGGTCTTTTGTGATAGGTGCATCGGTTTTAATTATTTCTATTTTAATTACCATTTTCACTACCAAAGAATACTCGCCACAAGAGTTAAAACTTTTTGAATCACAAGCAATTACCGACGATGCAGTGATTACCGAAGCAAATGCTAAACCGGCAAAGCTCACCGATATTTTTAGTGACTTTGCAAAAATGCCTGAGATCATGCGCCAATTAAGTTGGGTACAGTTTTTCTCATGGTTTGCGTTATTCGGTATGTGGGTTTTTGCAACCCCGGCAGTCGCGCAACACATTTATGGTCTCGCCTATACCGATACAGATAGTGCAACCTATCAAAAGGCTGGTAATTGGATCGGTATTTTATTTGGAGTGTACAATGCGGTATCTGCTGTGGTAGCTTTTATACTGCCTGTTGTGGCTCGTACGCTTTCGCGAAAGCGAACTCATGCATATGCGCTAATCATAGGTGGGATTGGGTTACTTCTTATATATGTAATGCCTGACGAGAATTGGTTAGTGTTGCCCATGTTGTGTGTGGGTATTGCGTGGGCAAGTATTTTGTCCATGCCTTATGCCATGCTGGCGGGCGCTATATCGCCTAAAAAAATGGGCGTTTACATGGGGATTTTTAATTTCTTTATTGTGATACCGCAAATTATCAATGGCATTATAGGCGGCCCGTTGGTAAAATATGCTTACGGCAATCAGGCGATTTTTGCGATAGTTGTAAGTGGTGTAAGTTTTTTAATCGCTGGGTTTTTAGCGTTTAGAATTAAGGATTCTCGAGATTTAATACAATAAAAATGAAGAAAAAAGCATTCATATTTGATCTAGACGGTGTAATCGTGGACACGGCAAAATTTCATTTTGTCGCATGGCAGCGACTTGCAGCAGGATTGGGTATAGATTTTACAGCGCATGAAAACGAACAGCTTAAGGGCGTGTCGCGTGTAGACAGTCTCAAAAAAATTCTTGCATGGGGCGATAAAGAACTTGCGCCTGTTGACTTTCAGTCACAAATGGATAAAAAAAATAGTGAGTATCTAGCGCTTATAGATGCCTTAGATACTGGCGATATACTGCCTGGTGTGTATGATTTTTTAAATCAGCTACAGGCAGCCGGACAGCCCATTGCACTGGGAAGTGCCAGTAAAAATGCGCGACCTATTATAGAAAAGCTGGGAATCGCAAACTTTTTTGATGTGATTGTAGATGGTACTAACGTGACACTTGCAAAACCAGACCCCGAGGTGTTTTTAAACGCCAGTAAGCAGTTGCACATACATCCAGCAGACTGTATCGTTTTTGAAGACAGTGTGGCTGGCGTGCAAGCGGCAAACAACGCAGGCATGTTTGCAGTAGGGATAGGTGATAAACAAACCCTTTATGAGGCAGCGGTGGTTTTTGAATCCTTTAACGACATGCCTCAAGATTATATGAATATTTTATTACAACAGTAAGCATTATGAATCAAGAATATATTACCCCAAACGCATGGTCTATCATAGAAGAAGGATGGAACCCAAAACTTGTAGAATCTAGTGAGAGTTTATTCTCTATAGGCAATGGTGCGATGGGACAGCGTGCTAATTTTGAAGAAACGTACACAGGTAAAACCTTTCAGGGCAGCTACATCGCCGGTGTTTACTATCCCGATAAAACGAGAGTGGGCTGGTGGAAAAACGGGTATCCAGAATATTTTGCTAAAGTACTTAACGCACCCAACTTTATCGGGATAGAGGTGCGTGTAAACGGGCATCTTCTAGACCTTGCCACTGTAGAAAAAGTAGTGAACTACCGTCGTGAATTAAACATGAAAGAAGGCTGGTACGAGCGCAGTTTTGAAGCACACATTACCGCAGATACCGCCATAAAAGTAGTCGCTCGCAGGTTTTTAAGCCTCGAGATAGAAGAATTGGGAGTAATAAATTATGAGGTGACTGCCTTAAAAGGAGCCACCGAAATAACTTTTGAACCATACATCGATGCGGGCATCACAAACAAGGACACAAACTGGGACGATGCTTTTTGGGCACAAGAGGGTGCAGAATCTACTGACCATCAGGCCTTTTTAAACAGTCGCACAAACAAAACTAATTTTTACGTTTGTACATTCATGCAATCAGAATTGCTGGTGAATGACGAACACGTGCAATGGGCTGTACATTTTGAGAAAAGTGAAAAACTTATAAAACACAGGGCAACTGCCACGATACAAGAAGGCAACACAGCAACACTGCGCAAGTATGCGGGGTACACCTCGAGCCTTAATCACAATCCCTATGATTTAAAACTTGCTGCCCAAAACGTGCTTGAACTAGCTACAGCAGCAGATTATCACGAGTTGCTTAAACAACAGGCAACGCAATGGAATGACATATGGGCCATGGCCGATATAACCATAGAAGGCGATCTTAAAGCACAACAAGGCATACGTTTTAATATTTTCCAGCTTAACCAGACGTATTCGGGTAAAGATTCTAGATTAAACATAGGACCTAAAGGATTTACCGGCGAGAAATACGGCGGTTCTACCTACTGGGATACCGAGGCTTATTGTATCCCTTTTTACATGGCTACAAAAGATCAAACCGTTGCAAGAAACCTGTTAAAGTATAGATACAATCAGCTGGATAGAGCCATAGAAAACGCACAAAAACTGGGCTTTACAAATGGTGCCGCACTGTACCCTATGGTAACCATGAACGGCGAGGAATCACACAACGAGTGGGAAATTACCTTTGAAGAAATACACCGCAACGGTGCTATGGTTTTTGCTATTTACAACTATGTACGCTACACAGGCGATTACAGTTATATACCCGAGATGGGACTAGAAGTAATGATAGGTATCGCGAGATTTTGGCAGCAACGCGCCACATTTTCTAGCAAAGCACAACAATACATGATTTTAGGCGTGACAGGACCTAATGAATATGAAAACAATGTGAACAATAACTGGTACACAAATTATTTAGCCAAATGGTGTATCAATCAAGCCGTGGAGCATCTGGAAAAAGTAAAAAATGAATACCCACAAGATTATATGCGGGTGATAGAACGCACAGGGGTTACAGGTGGTGAGCTCGCTTCATGGCTTGAAGTTTCACAAAACATGTACGAGCCTTTTGATAAAGAGCTGCAAATTTACTTGCAACAAGATGGCTTTTTAGACAAAGAAATTATACCTGTAAAAGAACTGGACAAGAGTCAAAGACCCATAAATCAAAAATGGTCATGGGACCGCATTTTAAGAAGCTGTTATATAAAACAAGCAGACGTGTTGCAGGGTTTTTATTTCTTTGAAGATCAATTTTCAACACCAGAATTAGAGCGGCATTTTGATTTTTACGAACCGCTTACCGTGCACGAGAGCTCGTTATCCCCATGCGTGCATAGCATACAAGCGGCCAAATTAGGCCGCATGGATCAGGCATATCAATTTTACTTAAGAACCTCGCGACTAGACCTAGACGATTACAATGCCGAGGTGGAAGAAGGTTGCCACATTACCAGCATGGCCGGCACATGGATGAGTATTGTAGAAGGATTTGGCGGGCTTAAAATCGTGAACGATATTCCTAGTTTTAACACAAGCTTGCCTGCACAGTGGAGTGGTTTTAGTTTTAAAATAAACTTCCGCAATCAGGTGTTGCATGTAACGGTAAACAAGTCTGGTGCCGTGGTACAACTAGAAGGCGACCGTCCGCAACGTATTTACCTTAATGGTGAGCTTGTAAATCTTTTACCACAAACTGTAAATGCCTAATACGTGAAAATAAATTTTAAAGTAGCATTGGTTTTTTGGGTGTTCGCTTTCGCGAAAGCGATACCCCTATACGCACAGCAAGTAAACACAAACGCCGTTGAGGTACTCGCATCGCCCGATGGGCATTTTAAACTAACAGTGCGCCTTAACCAAAACGGAACACCACTGTATCAATTAGATTTCAAAAATAAAGCAGTCGTTAAGGAAAGTAGTCTAGGTTTTGACCTAAAAGATGATGAAAAATCGTTAAAAGACGATTTTGTCATAGCAAACACGCAGCGCAACAGTGTGGACCAAACATGGAATCCCGTGTGGGGCGAGGAGTCACAAATACGCAATCAATACAACGAGTTGCTGGTTTCATTAAACCAAAGGGATACAAATCGCAAACTCGTCCTGCGATTCAGGTTGTTTAATGATGGATTAGGTTTTAGGTACGAGTTTCCGCAGCAGGTGCCGGCATACCTTGTTATTAAAGAAGAGCTTACACAATTTGCAATGACAGGTAACCACATAGCCTACTGGATTGCAGGTGATTATGACACACAAGAGTATGATTACACCACGTCAAAACTTTCAGAAATACGCGGTTTGCATGCACAATCTATTTCTGAAAACGCGTCACAAAAACAGTTTTCGCCCACAGGGGTGCAAACTGCGCTCATGATGAAAACCAGTGACGGGCTTTTTATAAATATTCACGAGGCTGCGCTTATCAATTACAGCGCGATGCACCTGAATCTAGACGACACAACATATGTTTTTCAATCGCACCTAACGCCCGACGTGCTAGGCGACAAGGCATACATACAAGCGCCAGCGGTCACACCATGGCGCACGATTATCGCAGGTGATAGCGCGACTGCCATACTCGCATCGCGCATGACCTATAACCTAAACGAGCCCAGTAAAATAAAAGACCCCTCATGGATTAAGCCCATGAAATATGTAGGCGTATGGTGGGAAATGATTACTGGTAAAAGCACCTGGTCTTACACAAATGATGTACCTGCAGTACAACTGGGAATCACAAATTATGCTGCCTTAAAACCTAACGGTACACACGGTGCAACAACGGCGCATGTAAAGGAATACATAGATTTTGCTGCAAAACACGGTTTTGACGCCGTGCTGGTCGAGGGTTGGAATGAAGGCTGGGAGGACTGGATAGGAAATTCTAAAGATTATGTTTTTGACTTTTTCACACCCTATCCAGATTTTGACATTGCAGCGGTACATGCGCATGCAAAAGCAAACAACATAAAAATGATCATGCACCACGAGACATCGGGTGCAGCACGCAATTACGAGCGTCACCTGGACAAGGCATTTACCCTTATGAATACCTATGATTACCCCGCTGCAAAAACGGGATATGTAGGAAACATGTTACCACGTGGCGAGCATCATTATGGACAGTGGATTATAAATCACTACCAGTATGTGCTAGAAAAAGCTGCAGATTATAAAATCATGATCAACGCGCACGAGGCAGTGAGACCCACAGGTATCGCACGTACATGGCCCAATTTAATAGGTAATGAAAGCGCTCGCGGGACCGAGTTTCAGGCTTTTGGCGGTTCAAAGCCTAATCACACAACCATTTTGCCGTTCACTAGGTTGCTGGGTGGTCCTATGGATTACACACCGGGTATTTTTGAAATGGATATTAAAAAGGTCAACCCTGCAAATAATTCTTATGGCAACTTTACCCTTGCAAACCAACTAGGATTGTATGTCGTCATGTACAGTCCGTTGCAAATGGCCGCAGACCTGCCTGAAAATTATAACCGGTTTTTAGATGCGTTTCAGTTTATAAAAGACGTTCCTGTGGAGTGGGAACGTACTAAATATCTAGAGGCCGCCCCTGGTGAATATATCACCACTGCGCGTAAGGATAAAAACTCGTCCAGCTGGTTTGTTGGGAATTCTAACGGCACAACCCCTAGAACTGCTATTGTAAAACTGGATTTTTTAGAAAAGGGCAAAAAGTATAAGGCAACCGTGTATGCCGACGCCCGCGATGCGCATTATAAAACGACCCCACAGGCCTATACCATTAGTTCTAAAACAGTTACAAGTAAATCAAAACTTGAGCTGTTCACAGCCGCCGGTGGTGGATTTGGTATAAGTATCAGCGAGATAAAATAAGAGTACCCTTATGAAGATTATTTTTAAAGCAGCCAGTATTTTTTTGGTGTTCGCTTTCGCGAAAGCGACACAAGCACAAACAGTAGCACGCATGGAACCACCGTTTTGGTGGGCAGGGATGAAACATGCACAGGTAGAAGTCATGTTTTATGAAAAGGGCATCGCAAACGCTGGAACTGTATCGAGTGACTTAGAAATTATCAAAATACGAAAGACTGAGAATCCCAATTATCTTTTTATTACCCTAGAAACAGCAGGAAAAACCGCTGGAATTTATCAAGTAAGCATTGGAAAAATTAAAAAAATCTTTGAGCTAAAATCCCGAGATGCACAAAGCGCATTGCGCAAAGGATTTGATGCCAGCGATGTTATTTACCTGGTCATGCCCGATCGTTTTGCAAATGGCAATCCCAGTAACGATAGCGTTGCAACCCTAACTGAAAAAGCAGACCGCACAAAACCAGGCGGCAGGCACGGCGGTGATATCCAGGGAATTATTGACCATGTGGATTATTTAAAAGACTTAGGTATAACCGCGTTGTGGAGCACACCATTGCTCGAGGATAACGACAAGGCTTATTCCTATCACGGTTATGCAGCCAGTGATTTATATAAAGTAGATGCGCGTTATGGTAGTAATGCAGACTATAAACGCCTGGCAAACGAACTGCACAAAAAAGACATGAAATTAATCATGGATTATGTGACAAATCACTGGGGTGCCACGCACTGGATGATGCAAGATTTGCCCACAAAAACATGGATTCATCAGTTTAATGACCATCTAGGAAAAAACACGCCTGTCGCGGGATATGCAAATACAACCTACAAGCAAACTACTCAAATGGACCCAAACGTGAGTGAGCGCGACGCCATCTATGCAGAGAAAGGTTGGTTTGTAAGCACCATGCCCGATTTAAATCAGACTGAGCCTTTGGTACTTAACTATTTGATTCAAAACACGATATGGTGGGTAGAATATGCAGGACTAGACGGTTTACGCGTGGATACCTATTCTTATAACGAGAAAGAAGGCATCGCAACATGGACCAAAGCAGTTATGGACGAATATCCGCATTTCAATATTGTAGGAGAAACATGGTTGCATGACCAGGCACAAATTGCTTACTGGCAAAAGGATTCTAAAATCGCTGCCATTCAACATTATAACACGTTTATGCCCAGTGTTATGGACTTTACCCTGCACGACGCGATTATGGCTGCATTTAAAGAAAACGACCGGCAATGGGATAAGGGCATGGCACGTGTGTACGAGAATTTTGTCAACGATTTTTTATATCCAGATATTGATAACATTTTGGTATTTGCAGGTAATCATGACACCAATAGAATAAATGGCGATGGTTTGTACAATGGCGATTTACAAGCTTATAAACTTGCGATAACCCTTGTACTGACTACACGCGGTATCCCGCAGCTGTATTATGGCGACGAGATAGGCATGCAGGGTAATAGAGATACTAGTGGCGATGGCGATATACGCCGCGATTTTCCAGGTGGATGGAATGGTGATGCGCAAAACGCGTTTAACAACCCAACAAGTCAACAAAAAGGGTTTCAGGATTTTACTAAATTGCTTTTAAACTACCGCAGGAATAAAGAGGTTTTGCATACAGGAAAACTCTTGCATTTTGTACCCGAAAATAATTGTTATGTGTATTTTAGGTATAGTGATAGTAGCCGCGTCATGATTGTTATCAATAACAATCCCGATGATGTAGTACTGGACGTTAAAAGGTTTAAACAAGGATTGCAAGAAAACGAAATGGGTAAAGAAATACTATCAGGCAAAAACATCGAGTTAAAGGACCAACTTAAAATTGCTGGTAAAACAAGCATGGTGATTGATTTGGATTAGTTGTTTTTAATCAATTAGCTCACCAAACTTTTGGTTCTTAAACTTTAAAAGCAGCACAAACTCTGAGTAAATTACAGGTTTTAGAATATCGTCACCCTTCAGGGTTGGAGAAGGCGATATTCGGTGAAGTAGTGTAGCAACCTCACCTTTTTAGGGCTGGTCAACAGGTTTTGGATTGTGAAGAACTTCTCTTCATGTGCCTGTTCCCCACCCTAAATGGAGCAAAAATGCTGAATAGATAAAAAGGCTATGACACAATGACACCCTTTAAGCGAAGTAATTAGGGAGCGCCGCATTCCTAAGAAAGTTGATTTGATGGCATACAATGTTTTTAAAAAGTTTCCCTTTTTGGGGAATGTGTGCAGGACCATGGGATTTTGTGTCCTCTAATAAAAAACTGATGAAAAAAATAATCACGATTTTAAGCCTTATCCTCGTGGTAAGCTGTACAAATAAAGAAAAAGAACTCGCTTTAAAGCCTAGCGTTATACAGGTAATGACGTCGCCTGTGTATGCAACGCGAGACGATACTGTTGTTTATACTACCGATTATATCGCTGGTGCGGTAAAAGTAGATAGCATTACAGGCAGCAACGGACTTAAAATTTCGTATTTTAAAAGTTTGCAAGACAGCGTTGCCGTTAACGCCAGCAATGCTCCTGCGGTAAGTTATCTTACCTACTGGACCGCAGGGGTGCGCAACGACGTTCCTGTTTTTAAGAGTAACGCAAAAAAAATGACCATCACCTACATGGGTGATGCATCAGGTAAAAAAGTACAGGTAAAGGGCGAGTTTACAAATTGGGCACCTGTAGATTTACAAATGATTAACGGTGTTTTACAATTAGATGTTACCGTGCAACAAGGTACTTTTCAATATTTGTTTTTAGTGGATGGTAAAGAAGAAACGTTGACACCGCAAGATAAAGGCGTCGTTTCAAACGGACAAGGCGGTTTTAACAGACTGCTGGATAACGGCCGTACTGCATTGCCTGCCCAATTAAGTTATGGCGCAATCTTAGAACATGGTTTTACATTTAAAACCACAGGACCATTAGAAAATGTGGTGGTTCTTTATGAGAATCAGCTGTTGGAGCCTCAAATTGTTGCAGGTGCCTTGCAAGTAAACCTGCCCGAAAAGGATTTCTCAATCCGCATGTCTAAAACACAGCTGGTACGAGTTTTTGCATGCGATGCCAGCGGTCGCACAAACGATTTACTTATTCCCGTACAAAACCGGCAAGTTGTAAAAGATCCTAGCGCCCTCGCTCGTACCGACTTTCACAGTCAGGTGCTTTATTTTATGATGGTAGATCGTTTTTTAGACGGTGACAAAAACAACACAAAACCCATCCAAGACCCTGAGGTGCACCCCAAAGCAAACTACATGGGTGGTGACCTGGCAGGGGTTCTTGCCAAAATCAAAGATGGCTATTTTACAAACATGGGAATTAACACCATATGGCTATCTCCCATCACCCAAAATCCAGATAAAGCTTATGGGCTTTGGCCCGAGCCACGTACAAAATTTAGTGGCTATCATGGCTACTGGCCTATTTCTAATACAAAAATTGATGACCGATTAGGCGATAAGCAACTCATGGAGCAACTTATCGACGAGGCACATAAACGCGACATGAATGTTATTTTAGACTATGTTGCAAACCATGTGCACGAGGAACATCCTGTGTATAAGCAACATCCAGACTGGGTTACAAACCTGTATTTGCCCGACGGCAGTTTAAATACCGAGCGTTGGGACGACCACAGGCTCACCACGTGGTTTGACACCTTTATGCCCACGCTGGATTTTAGCAAGCCCGAGGTTGTTGAGAAAATGACCGATTCTGCATTGTTTTGGGTCACAAAATACAAACTCGACGGTTTTAGACACGATGCGACAAAGCACGTCCCCGAGGCTTACTGGCGCACACTCACCCAAAAAATGCGCAACAACACAAACAGGCCGTTGTATCAGATAGGCGAGACCTATGGCTCTTATGACTTGATACGCAGCTATGTAAGTACAGGTATGCTAGATGCACAATTTGATTTTAACCTGTATGATAGTGCAGTTTCCGCTTTCGCGAAAGCGGACAACAGCTACAGCAATCTCGCAGAAATACTGGGAAAAGGGTTAGAATACTACGGTTACCACCACCTTATGGGAAATATATCGGGAAACCAAGACCGCGCCCGTTTTATCACCTATGCAAGTGGCGATATCAGTTTTGCCGAAGATGCTAAAAAAGCAGGTTGGACACGCGATGTGGGTATGAGTGACGACAGCGCATACGATCGCCTGGGCATGTTGCAGGCGTTTAACATGAGCATTCCTGGTGTACCCGTAATTTATTATGGCGATGAATATGGCAGCACAGGTGCGGGGGATCCAGACAACCGCAAGATGATGCGTTTTAATGACCTCAATGATAAAGAAACAGCATTGCGAGCACTGGTACAAGAACTCGTGAAATTGCGACGCAACTCGATGTCCATGCTATACGGCACTACCGATGTGATCGTGGACGAGGCTGGTATGTTTGTGTTAAGACGCAGTTATTTTAACGAGGAAACATTTGTTTACTTTAATGAGAATGGTGCCAGTTTAAACATAGGCAGCTATGGGCCCAATTTTAAAAGAGAACATGTAAAAACCGTAAATACCCTTGTAAATGGCGATGACATACAAGTAAAGGCCCGTAATTTTGCGATTGTGCAGTACCCTATTACCGAACCTAAAAAATCTTAAATAATGAAATTTCAATTAAAACACGCGGCGTTTTATCTTTTGGCAATAGCACTTATAGGCTGTAAAAATCCTGATAAAAAGGACGCTACAAACGCAGCCCAAGTCCTTAAACCCATAACCGATGCCGACCTAGAAACCGCTGTTATTTATGAAGCAAACATAAGGCAGTACTCACCCCAAGGAACCTTTAACGAGTTTACTAAGGATATCCCCCAATTAAAAGAATTAGGTGTGAAGATTATATGGCTTATGCCCGTTTTTCCGGTTTCTGCTAAAAAGCGAAAAGCAAAAGGGGACCTGATGGTAGAAGATATTGCCGATCCTAAGGAGCGTTCTAAATATTTAGGTTCTTATTATGCCGTTGCCGATTATAAAAGGGTGAACAGCGATATGGGAACCGAAGATGATTTGAAACGGTTGATTAAAACTGCCCATGAAAATGGCATGTATGTAATTCTAGATTGGGTTGCAAATCACACAGGTTGGGACCATACATGGATAAGTACAAACCCCGAATTTTATACGAGAAACGCACGTGGTGAAATGATACATCCCGAGGGTACCGACTGGACAGACACAGCAGATCTAGACTATACAAATAATGACTTGCGTAAAGCGATGCGAGAAAGTATGGAATATTGGGTTAAAGAATTTGATATAGATGGTTACCGTTGTGATGTTGCAGATAAGGTGCCTACCGATTTTTGGGTGGACACGGTAGGTGCATTAAAACTAATAAAACCTGTATTTATGCTTGCCGAAAGTGAGCAAAAGGACCTGTTTGAAGAAGCTTTTGACATGGGCTACAATTGGGAGGGGCATCATTTAATGAATAAACTTGCACAAGGAGAAGCCACAGTACCCGAGTGGGATGCGTTTATGCAAAAAGTAGATACTATTTATCAGGAAGACGATATCCTTATGAATTTTATTACAAACCACGACGAGAACTCGTGGAATGGCACCGTAAAAGAGCGCATGGGAATGGCTGGTGAAGCCATGCTCGTGATGTCTTATGCCATACCGGGTATGCCACTTATATATTCTGGGCAAGAATATGGTATGGATAAGCGATTAAAATTTTTTGAAAAAGATACGATTCCAAAGCAAAAGGGTCATGTGTGGAATGTCATGAAAAACCTCGCTAAAGTAAAAACTACAAATCCTGCATTGCACGGTGGTAAAAATGCAGCAGCTTATAAGCGATTAGAGACCACTAATGACAACGTTTATGCATTTGAACGAACCAATGAAAATCGCAGGGTAGTTTACATAGCTAACATGACAAATAAGAGTCTGGATTTTGAGGTGCCGGGCGTATCGGGCAAATTAATAGAGCTCACTCGCGGCGGTGAAATGACCTTAAAAGAAGGCAGCACGTTTAAGTTCCCTCCTTTTGGGTATAGACTTTTTGAGGTGGTTAAATAAAACGTGTTGTTCGTTTATTAAGGAGATTGAGTCAAACTCTCAATCACGCTGTATAAAATTTGTTTTTATTTCTAACGTTTGACGCATTGCTGTTAGGCTTAATCACTCTATCATCTGGCTAACGAAATGTTGTTTTATCCACTGGTTATGTGAGGATTACGCTTTCGCTTGGAGCGAAAAACAAAAACAAAAAAAGACCCTGAAAATTCAGAAGCTTTTTTAAACAAATCTAAAAAATCATTCTACCAACTCATCGTACATGAAGTACATGATCCTTTAGCACACTTTTTACCGACAGTAATGTATCCTTTTTTAACATCCTCTAGTTTACAACCAGAGCTACCGCTGTTACACTTACAAGATTCTGACCCATCTGAAATTGATAAAGAAAGATTCTTTGTTTGTATTTTAGGTATGTATAAAGAAATAGTTGAGCCGTAGAAGTTTACTAAAACAAGATCGGCATTATCAATATCAACATCGCTATTTCCCCAATATTTTTTTACAAATCGATCCAATTCCTGTTGTGCTTGAGGTATGGCAATAACAGCGTCAAAACTTACGGAGTCATGAGTTTCAGCATGAGATTTTTTTGCGTCTGCATTTATAAAATTAACGCCTTCATTAAGATTAACTAATACACCGTTCTCACCTTCGCCAACAAAATGCTCTTTTTCCGAAAGGTTAGATTTGAAAAGACTAGCTGTTGGGGTTCTGCTTCCTGAACAAATTGTTTCATCTTTACAAGCGGTACAACCTACCTCACTTCCGAATTTTACAACATCACACCCAGGATTACAACCGCCAGAACAAGTGTAACCACCTGTAGTTGCGAAAAATGATTGACCCGATTTCGCATATGCTACATAAACATACCCTTTCGGTAACTCAAATGTCAATGAAGATCCATCTTCGCTTACATTTGACATAGTTCCAGCAGGTAAGACAATATTGCCCCACTTAATTCTTTCCAAATCTTTAGGAATCGCAGTGTCCACATTCTCAGAAATACTGAGATTACTTTCCTTTTCATTTACTGCGTCATTATGACAGTTAGTAAATAAAAGCATACCTGCAAAAGCAAAGCAATTCACGACCGTTTTAAATTGTGTTTTCATCGATGTATATTTTTAATTGGCATTAAAACTAAAACTAAAAGTAAAAGTAAAAGTAACCTAATATTTTTAGCTTAATTTTTAGTAGACCAGTAGTTAACTAGGTATTATGAAAAAGAAAAAAGACCCTGAAAATTCAGAGTCTTTTTAAAAGTTTCAATAGATCATTACTAAGACCCACACATCTCGCAGTCGTCACCGTTGCTGGCGGCTTCTTTGGCGCGACGCATGATTTCCTTGTATTCATCGGTAGTCATTTCTACAGATTCGGTTATCACATTGGTATTTACAATGGTTGCCGGCGTTACTGGATTCATCACGCGTGCTGCTGCTCGGGCATCATCGTCGAGTGCACGTGCGGGAGAAACTTCTACAGCGAGCGGTGCTGCTTTTACTTCTTTGGTTAAGGTAAATTTAATCGCATCTACAGCAGCCTTTGTTCTTAAATAGTACATCCCTGTTTTCAGGCCGCTTTTCCATGCATAAAAGTGCATCGAGGTGAGTTTTGCCTGGGTAACACCTTCCATAAACAGGTTCAACGACTGCGACTGGTCGATAAAATAACCGCGGTGGCGTGACATGTCTATAATGTCTTTCATCTTCATTTCCCACACGGTTTTGTAGAGTTCTCTAATATCTGCCGGGATGGTTTCTATGTGTTGTATAGAACCGTTTGCGCGCATGATTTCGTTTTTAAGCGCATCGTCCCAAAGTCCTAAATCTACCAGGTCTTTTAACAGGTGCTTATTCACCACAATGAATTCTCCAGAGAGTGTTCTACGGGTATAAATATTAGAGGTATATGGTTCAAAAGCCTCATTATTTCCTAGGATTTGCGAAGTGCTGGCTGTAGGCATAGGTGCGACAAGCAGGGAGTTGCGTACACCGTGCTCCATTACTTTTGTGCGTAATGTTTTCCAATCCCAACGGCCGCTTAACTCTTCATCTTTGATGTTCCACATGTTAAACTGAAACTCGCCTTGTGATATCGGTGAGCCTTTAAAAGAAGAATATGGACCCTCTACTTGGGCCATTTCCATAGACGCTTCTACCGCGGCAAAGTACAGGGTTTCAAAAATCTCTTGGTTTAATGCTTTTGCCTCGTCGCTGGTAAATGGCAAACGCAGCATGATAAAGGCATCTGCAAGACCTTGAACGCCTAATCCTACTGGTCGGTGGCGCATGTTGGAATTTTCGGCTTCTTTAACCGGATAGTAGTTTCTATCTATCACTTGGTTTAGGTTGCGTGTTACGCGTTTAGTCACTTTATAAAGTGCCTGGTGGTTAAATGCACCGTTTTCTACAAACATGGGTAACGCGATAGAGGCTAGATTACAAACGGCAACCTCGTCGGGCGAGGTGTACTCCATAATCTCGGTACACAAGTTTGATGACCTGATGGTCCCCAGGTTTTTTTGGTTAGACTTGCGATTTGCTGCATCTTTATAGAGCATGTACGGTGTACCTGTTTCTATTTGTGATTCTAGGATTTTATCCCATAATTCACGAGCCCTGATGGTCTTGCGACCACGACCTTCAGATTCATATTGGGTATAAAGTGCTTCAAACTCGTCGCCATAGACGTTGTACAAATTAGGACACTCGTTAGGACACATAAGTGTCCAAGTGCTGTCTGCCTCTACCCGTTTCATAAACAAGTCTGACATCCACATGGCGTAGAATAAATCACGCGCACGCATTTCTTCTTTACCGTGATTTTTTTTAAGTTCTAAGAAATCAAAAATATCGGCATGCCATGGTTCCATGTATATTGCAAAAGAACCCTTGCGTTTTCCACCACCTTGATCCACATAACGCGCTGTGTCATTAAAGACGCGCAACATTGGGATAATACCATTAGAAGTACCATTTGTACCGCCTATGTACGAACCTCGTGCGCGCACATTGTGAATAGACAAGCCTATACCACCTGCGCTTTGCGAGATTTTTGCAGTTTGCTTTAAGGTGTCATAAATACCATCTATGCTGTCTTCTTTCATGGTTAATAAGAAACAAGACGACATTTGGGGCTTGGGCGTACCTGCGTTAAACAAGGTAGGCGTCGCATGCGTAAAATACTTTTTAGACATCAACTCATAAGTTTCTATGGCAGCGTCTAGATCATACGGGTGAATCCCAACAGAAACCCGCATGAGCATGTGCTGCGGGCGCTCGGCAATCTTACCGTCTATTTTTAGTAAATAACTGCGTTCTAAGGTTTTAAAACCAAAATAGTCATACCCAAAATCGCGATTATAAATGATAGCCGAATTTAACCTGTCTGCATTTTCCTGAATGACCTGGTACACCTCGTCACTTATCATGGGTGCTTTTTTACCGTTGTTTGGGTTCACATATTCATACAAATCAGTCACCACCTCTGAAAACGACTTTTTTGTATTTTTATGTAAGTTTGAGACTGACACACGCGCAGCGAGTCTTGCATAGTCTGGGTGAGCGGTTGTCATGGTAGCAGCTGTTTCGGCCGCTAGATTATCTAATTCGCTCGTCGTTACACCATCATACAGACCGTCTATAACACGCATGGCTACCTTTACGGGATCCACGTGGTTGCTAAGACCGTAACACAATTTACGCACTCTCGCGGTGATTTTGTCAAACATGACTGGCTCCTTGTGGCCGTCTCTTTTTACTACAAACATACTGGTATAATTTTTTAGTTTAGAGCATAGAATACTACTCCTACGGCTCTAACGGTTATTGTTGTGCACAACGGCATTGCCGTGATGACTGTAATTTATGATTGTACAGCTAGGGGCTGTATGAGATTTTTGTATAAACCCGCGGTAATCCTAGAAATCGGCGTCCAGCGAAAATGAATCCACCGTATCCTTATTCTCGTTCACACTGTTCATAATACCCGCCTTTTGATACTCACCTACGCGCTTTTCAAAGAAGTTTGTTTTTCCTTGTAAGTTAATCATGTCCATAAAATCAAACGGATTTGTCACATTGTACACAGGCTCACAACCTAGCTCGTTTAACAATCTATCAGTAACAAACTCTAGGTATTGAGTCATTAATTTTGCATTCATACCTATTAAACTGGCAGGCAACGACTCGGTAATAAACTCACGCTCTATATTGAGTGCGTCTACAATAATTTCTTTGATACGCGCTTTAGGTACTTTGGTTTGCAGGTGGTGATTGTGCAGGTGTACGGCAAAATCACAATGCATACCCTCGTCACGAGAGATAAGCTCGTTAGAAAAGGTTAATCCAGGCAACAGCCCGCGTTTTTTCAACCAAAATATAGAACAAAATGCTCCCGAGAAGAAGATACCCTCTACCGCTGCAAATGCAATAAGACGCTCAGCAAATGATGGGCTTTCTATCCATTTTAGCGCCCACTGTGCTTTCTTTTTAATCGCAGGGAAATGCTCGATAGCTTTAAACAGTTGATCTTTTTCTTTATCGTCCTTAACATAGGTGTCAATAAGCAACGAATAGGTTTCAGAATGGATATTTTCCATCATGATTTGAAAACCATAGAAAAATTTAGCCTCAGAATACTGTACCTCGTTGACAAAGTTTTCGGCAAGATTCTCGTTAACGATACCGTCTGACGCTGCAAAAAACGCAAGAATATGCTTAATAAAATACCGCTCGTCGGCATTTAAGCTATTTTCCCAGTCGGTAAGGTCTTGATGCAGGTCAATTTCCTCGGCAGTCCAGATACACGCTTGCTGTTTTTTGTACCACTCCCAGATATCGTGATGCTGTATTGGGAAAATTACAAACCTGTTAGGATTTTCTTGTAAAATGGGTTCTAGAGTCGCTTGCGTTGTATTCATGGTCATGTTTTATTGTTTTACCGTTAAATCGAGACTTACAAATATGACGGATTTTTAGAGGTAAACACACAAAAACAAAATTGTCTTTTTCACAAGTTTTCAACATCCATGTTTTTATCATAAATATAAATAAATGTTAAACAAGATACACAATAAACTGTTTGTCAATTCATTATAACTACCTGAAAAAACCTTGTGATTTTTAAAAAAATACTTCGTTAGCCCTTGTTTTTACTGCTAGTAAGCTGCAATTTTTAGGTATTTTACCAGCCTATTTTTAGTGTGTAAGAGGTAAAAAGTTATCCACGCTTTCGCGAAAGCGAACACCCCAATAAACAAACTTTAAAGAACAAATTTGTGTTTACCGAAGATCATTTTGAGCGATGTGCTCGAGTTCGTTATACCAAGCGATTCCAAATTTACGAACGAGGGATTCCTTTAAAAATTTGTAAACCGGGACACTTAATTCCTCGCCTAGCGCACATGCAGGGTCGCAAACATCCCATGTATGAACATTTACGGCTTTAAAATCGGTATATTCTTGTATACGCACCGGGTATAAATGGCAAGAAATGGGTTTGTAGTATGGTGTTGCGCCGTCGCGATGGGCGGCTTCTATACCACAAAGAGCGGTACCATCTTCTTTAAAAATCGTGTACGCACATTCGGCACCGTCGACCAGCGGCGTTTCTAACGAGCCGTCCTCTCGCTCTATCCAGGTGCCTTGCTGTTCTATCGCCGCAATGCCCTCGGGACGCAAATAAGGCTTGATTTTATCGTATTCGCGGTCTAATACATCCAGTTCTTTTTGCTCTAACGGCGCACCGGCTTCACCCGCCACGCAACACGCGCCCTTGCAAGCGGTAAGGTTGCACACAAACTGCTTTTCGAGCAAATCGTCAGAAACTATGGTTTTACCTAATTGAAACATGGCTTAATTTTAGTGCAAATGTAGGGTTTTAGTCGATGCGTTTTTTAGCCGCACACAAGCAGGTATTAAGTTTCTATTGTTAAAAACCACACTTTTAAATGGTCAACAAACTATCGACAGTCTGGACTATGATAAAAACAAAAAAGTCCCAATTTATAAAAATGGAACTTTTTTACTGGTTTGATAAAACCTGATTTTAAGCAATTTCAGATACTCGCAGGGTGTTTACCATCCCTTTATCTGTTACGGGCATGGCTGCAAGGTTGATCATAAAATCGCCTGACTTTACAAAACCACGCTCTTTTGCAAAGGTATTGACGTCGTCTATCGTGTCGTCGGTACTTACAAAGCGGTCATAATAAAATGCCTTTACGCCCCATAACAGGCTAAGTTGTGTTAAAATGCGCTCGTTAGATGTGAACGTAAGGATATGCGCACTAGGTCTCCACGCGCTTATTTGAAATGCTGTGTAACCAGAATTTGTCATTGTAGTGATTACCTTAGCATCAATTTCATCGGCCATTTTTGCTGCGTGGTAACAAATAGATTTTGTGACGTATCGTTTGGTTTTAATGGTAGGTGGTGCAAAAGGCACTGTGATAAGATCGCTATCTTCTACGGCTTTACATATATCTGCCATTTTTTGGATTACTTGTACTGGGTATTGCCCGACCGAGGTCTCGCCGCTTAACATCACCGCATCAGCACCATCCATGATACTGTTTGCCACGTCGTTTACCTCGGCTCTTGTGGGTGTTAAACTGGTAATCATGGTTTCCATCATTTGGGTAGCAATGATAACAGGAATGCGCGCGCGTTTAGCTTTTAACACAAGGGTTTTTTGGACAAGTGGTACCTCATGTGCAGGGATTTCTACACCTAAATCACCACGCGCCACCATAAGACCATCGCAATAAGCAATAATTTTATCGATGTTTTCTACAGCCTCTGGTTTTTCAATTTTTGCGATGATAGGAATTTTGTGTTCTGAGTGTTCTTTAATAAGATCTTGTAACTCAATAAGGTCGCGGCTGTGACGCACAAAAGAAAGAGCAATCCAGTCCACCTGCAGTTTTATAGCAAAAATGGCGTCCTTTATGTCCTTTTCGGTTAAAGCAGGCAGGGATACGTTTGTTTGTGGTAGGTTCACCCCTTTTTTAGAGCGCAGTGGTCCCCCTTGTACCACCCTGGTCACTACATTTGCAACACCATCGGTTTCTAACACTTCAAACATCAATTTACCATCATCTAAAAGCACGCGCTCGCCTGGCTTTACGTCTTGCGGAAACTGTTTGTAGTTCATGTACACATTTTGCGCAGTCCCTGTAAAAGGTTTTCCTGTGGTAAACGTGATGACGTCTCCTGGGTTTACCACGACATCCTCGGTCATGACACCCACGCGCAATTTAGGTCCTTGCAAATCGCCCAATATACCGGTAGCAAAACCATATTCTTTATTTAATGCACGTATCATGTCTACACGCTCCTGCACATCATCATAATCTGCATGAGAGAAATTTATTCTAAATACGTTTACTCCAGCTTTCATCATTTCTAGGAGCACTTCTTTTTTTGCAGTTGCAGGGCCTAATGTGGCAACTATTTTGGTCTTTTTTGAGTTTGGCATTATTCAAATATTAAATAATCTAGTTGTTTAATGGTGTTATGGTCTACCTGGTAAGCGCTTAGCACCTCAGGAATTTGTTGTAAAGAGGAAACGATATTCTTCATTGCAAAAAGCGCATCCTGGGTACCTATTTTTATAAAGTAATCCACGGTTTTAAATTCCTTTATCAGTGTTACTTTAATTTCTTGTTCTTGTAAGTCTTGAAATAAACCACCGCTACTTTGTGTTTTAATTGCCAGCCCCCTGTACTTATTAGCTACCAGAAAGTAATCTATTTGATACACAGGGTCTATAAATTTATATACTGGATAATGGGCGATATATTCCTTTTTAGTCACGTCTAGGTCTTGAATGGTTCTAACAAATTGTGTTTTAAGATACTTGTTAATTAAAAAGGCAATGCGATAGGGTTCTACTGTGGTATGAATCCCTAAGAGTATATAATCCTCTTCTTCAATCCAGTCACTAAACTTGATCGTAGGCATAGAAAGAATAACCATGTCTTACAAATGTAAGAAGACGTTTAACAACAATAAGTTAACAAGCAACTAAAAAGACTGTTTTATTAACGAAAACGATAGTAGTTTTACCCATTGTCTAATTTAATAGCACTTAATCTGGGAATTTCGAAATTCTGGGAGAAGTAGCGTGACCTATTTTCTCTTGCAACACATAAAAAGCGCGTTTACTCGCTTTTTCTTCGGCGCGTTTTTTTGATGTTTCTCTTGCTTTTGCAATTTGCCTACCGTCGATGGTTAATTTCACCGAAAAATGTTTTAGTTCTCGCGCGCCTGTATCCTCGTAGGTGTTAAAATCAAAATGTTTTTTGTTTTTTTGGCACCACTCAATAACCAGTGATTTATACGAGATAACCTTACCCTCTAGTTTCTCAATATCTACATAAGGTTCAATAACCTTCTTGTAAATAAATTTACGGCAGGTAATAAATCCCCGGTCCAAATAAATTGCTCCTACAAGAGCTTCAAACAAGTTACCGTGAATGTTGTTGCCAAAGTTTTTAAGAGGCACGTGTGATTTAACCAGTTTTATGAGCTGAAAATCGGTACCTAACTCGTTAAGGTGTTCCCTGCTTACAATTTTAGAACGCATTTTAGTCAGATAGCCCTCGTCGCCAGCTGGTACTTTATTATAAATAGCCTCAGCAATAACGGCCCCTAAGATCGCATCTCCTAAAAATTCTAAACGCTCATAACTCACCACATGACCCATGTCGTTTTTTGTCCCCATGGATCTATGGGTAAAAGCCGTTAAGTATAAATCTAGGGACTGGGGTTTGTAACCAGTAATGTTTTTAATAGCTTCTAAAAAATCTTTGTGCTGCGCATGCGCGCGCACAGTAAACATTTTTTGAAATCTATTCATACATTATAGGGTACTAAATCTTTCTAAAAGCGATGCAGCAGTTGTGCCCACCAAAACCAAAAGTATTGCTTAGCGCCACGTTAATTGGTCTATACTCTGGTTTATTAAGAATTAATCTTAAGGATGCGTCAATAGAATCGTCTACCGTTGTGTGGTTTATGGTAGGTGGCACAATACCATGGACAATCGCCATAACACTTGCAATAGACTCTATAGCACCAGCAGCACCTAATAAATGGCCTGTCATGGATTTTGTAGAGTTAATGCTTATGTTGTTTGCATGTTCACCAAAAACTACTTTAATAGCATTAAGTTCGGCCACGTCGCCTAACGGTGTGGACGTACCGTGAGTGTTAATGTGATCTACATCCTTTAACTCGATACCTGCATTGTGCAGGGTATTTTTCATTACAGCAATAACACCGCGACCGTCTGGGTCTGGTGCTGTAATATGATAAGCGTCACTAGAAAAGCCGCCACCTATCACCTCGGCATAGATACGTGCACCACGTGCCTTAGCAAATTCATAGTCTTCTAACACGAGTGCACCAGCGCCTTCACCCAGTACAAACCCATCGCGGGTTGCGTCAAAGGGTCTACTCGCTGTTTGCGGGCTTTCGTTTAATGTGGATAGTGCATGCATGGCGTTAAAACCACCCATACCTGCCTGTGTGACAGCAGCTTCAGAACCGCCAGTGATAATAACATCACAGTAACCCAGCCTGATGTAGTTTAAGGCATCCAGCATCGCATTTGCAGCACTTGCGCATGCCGACACCGTTGTATAATTAGGACCCATAAACCCATGCTTTATAGAAATATGAGCTGGGGCAATATCAGCAATCATTTTTGGGATAAAGAAAGGGTTAAAACGCGGTGCACCGCTGCCAGTGGCAAATGTTTTTACCTCTTCCTGAAATGTTTCTAAACCGCCTATACCAGCACCCCAGATAACACCAACTCTATATTTATCTATAGAGTTGGTATCTAATCCAGAGTCGGCTATCGCCTCGTCGCCTGCAACCAGTGCATACTGCGCAAAACGATCCATGCGTCTAGCCTCCTTGCGGTCTATAAACTCTTCTACATTAAAGTTTTTGAGCTCGCAGGCAAATTTTGTCTTGAAATGTTCGGTATCAAAATAAGTAATCGGTGCTGACCCGCTTTTACCTGCCACCAGTGCATTCCAATAATCCTGTAGGTTATTACCTATAGGAGTAAGTGCACCCATTCCTGTTATGACAACTCGCCTTAATTCCATGTACTATAAATTACGCTTTTGCTTCTTCTATATAGGAAACAGCTTGACCTACAGTAGCGATGTTCTCTGCCTGATCGTCTGGTATTTGAATATCAAATTCCTTTTCAAATTCCATAATCAGCTCAACAGTGTCTAGAGAGTCTGCTCCTAAGTCGTTTGTGAAGCTTGCTTCGGTAACCACTTCGTTTTCGTCTACTCCTAGTTTGTCCACGATAATCGCTTTTACTCTTGATGCAATGTCTGACATAATCTTCTAATTTAAATTTTAAATGAACGGCAAAAATAACAAACTTTGTGATAAAACAACTCTATAAGTTAATTGAGTTAACTTGCTCCATCTTTTTAATGGTCAAAAAAACCAACGCTTGCTGTGTGTAACTACATGTATAATATGAAAAAAATAGTGATTTTTGCATCTGGTAATGGTACTAATGCTCAGTCTATTATGGATTATTTTGAACATCATGCCACTGTTCAAGTCTGTTTGGTTTTGGCAAATAAAAAAGATGCACCGGTGCTAGAACGTGCCACAAAAAAAATGATTCCTGCGATGTATTTTAACAGGTTCGCTTTCGCGAAAGCGAACTCCATACAACACCTACTGCAAGCCACACAACCCGATTTAATCGTACTGGCAGGATTTTTATGGAAATTTCCTGATTACCTCGTGGATTTATTCCCTGATAAAGTAATAAACATACACCCAGCCCTGTTGCCCAATTATGGTGGCAAAGGCATGTACGGCATGCACGTCCACGAGGCGGTTGTGGCAAATAATGAAACCGAAAGCGGCATTACCATCCATTATGTAAACGAGCATTATGACGAGGGCACCATTATCGCGCAGTACCGTTGCGCACTAGCCAGCACCGACACTGCAAGCGATGTAGCGACAAAAATTCACGCGCTGGAGCAGGAGCATTTTGCACGCGAAATAGAAAAAATCCTAACCTAAATGGAGCAGGTTCACATTTATACAGACGGCTCGTCACGTGGGAATCCAGGTCCTGGCGGCTATGGTATTGTCATGGAGTGGGTTGGAAAAAATTTTAGAAAAGAATTTGCCCAAGGCTACCGCAAGACAACAAACAACCGCATGGAATTGCTAGCCGTTATCGAGGCGCTAGAAAAAATAAAAATGACCAATGTGCACGTGACGGTGTTTACAGACAGCCGGTATGTGAGCGATGCGGTAAATAAAAAATGGATCGACGGCTGGATAAAACGCAAGTGGAAAGATGTAAAAAACCCTGATTTGTGGAAACGTTTTATTGTGGCATTTAACAAAACACCTGCTACCTTTATATGGATTAAAGGGCACAACGAGCATCCACAAAACGAGCGTTGTGATGCGCTAGCGGTGCATGCAGCGCT
>DAIRDE010000009.1:28907-65492 GCA_036796335.1 Nonlabens sp. | reverse complement strand
GTACAAAATTTACAGGTAGTAATATATGAAAGTAAGGCGCATTCCCTTCTTTAACTTTGTACTCGTAGCCGTTGTATTGGGATTTCCATATTTTGCATTCGCCCAAACTGCTGACTCCATGGGTTTTACTCTTAAAGGGCGGGTCACTTCTCAAGGCGAATCACTTTTTATGGCACATGTCTACGTACCAGCATTACAAGTAGGAACAACCACCAACGAGCAGGGTACCTTTGAACTCACAAATTTGCCGCTAGGGACACACACCGTTAACATCAGTTCTTTGGGTTATCAGTCTTTAAACAAAGATGTTATCATTAAAAATAATCAAGAAAATGTACTAAACGTTGCGCTTTTGCCCGATCAAGGCTCATTAGAACAAATAGTCATAACGGGAACATTAAAACCTGTGAGAAAAGCCGATAGCCCTGTGCCTATCGAGGTTTATGGAAAATCATTTTTCAAGGCTAATCCCACACCCTCAGTTTTTGAGTCAATGGCGCATATTAATGGCGTGCGACCGCAGCTCAACTGTAACGTTTGTGATACAGGCGACATACGTATCAATGGTTTAGAAGGTCCATATACCTTTGTATTGATAGACGGTTTACCTATCGTTAGCGGCTTATCCACAGTTTATGGATTAAACGGCATCCCGCAATCGTTAATCGAGCGGGTAGAAATTGTAAAAGGTCCAGCATCCACACTGTATGGGTCCGAGGCAATAGGTGGTGTCATAAACGTCATTACTAAAAAACCCGATAATGCGCCCCTGATTGCTGCAGATAACTTTACAACCTCGTGGGGCGAAACCACCACCGACCTAGGTACAAAATACAAACTTGCAAAAAAGGTAGATGGTCTTTTAGGCATAAACTACCACAACTTTCAAAACGAAATAGACAACAACGGCGACGGCTTTACAGACCTCACCCTGCAAAATCGCATTTCCATTTTCAATAAAATGAATATACAGCGAGCAAATAATAAGGTTTTTACGGTTGCAGGACGTTATGTGTATGAAGACCGCTGGGGCGGCCAGCTAGGATTTAACACTGCAAACCGCGGTGGTGACCAGGTGTATGGCGAGAGTATATACACCAGCCGCTGGGAAGTTTTTGGAAATTATGACCTACCCACAACCGAAAATTTGAGCCTGCAATTTAGTGGCAACGGTCACGACCAAAACTCCTTTTATGGGGAGACCGCCTACAACGCGACGCAATACATCGGGTTCGGTCAATTGTTGTGGAATAAACAAGTACACCCGCGCCACGACCTACTATTGGGCGCTGCTTACAGGTACACCTTTTATGACGATAATACATTTGCCACGCTAGATACCAATGGCATAAATAATCAGCCAGCAATTACCCATTTACCCGGTATTTTTGTGCAAGACGAGATGTTGTTAAAAGAACGACAATCCTTGTTGCTAGGTGTGCGTTATGATTACAACAGCTTGCATGGCAGTGTATTATCGCCGCGAGCAAATTACAAATGGACATCCTTAGACAAAAGCAACACCTTGCGAGTTAGTGCTGGTAATGGTTTTAGAGTAGCTAATATTTTTACTGAGGACCACGCAGCGCTTACAGGAGCGCGCGAGGTTGTTTTTGAAGGAACCCTACAACCAGAAACCTCGTGGAATACCAATGTAAATTATGTAAAAAACATCATTACAAAAAACAACACCTTTATCAACCTAGACGCGACGGCTTTCTACACCTATTTCACCAACAGGATTTTACCCGATTATGAGACTAATCCTAACCAAATTATTTATGCAAATCTCGACGGCTTTTCGGTATCGCAAGGCATCTCGCTTAATGCAGATATTACCTTTCCCAGCGGCCCTAAAGTGCTCGCAGGAGCAACAGTTATGGACGTGAGCGTGACCGAAAACGGGCAACGTCGCAGGCAAATTTTGACCGAGGGTTACAGCGGCGTCTGGACTATAAGTTACACCATACAGCCGTGGGGGCTCAATATAGATTATACAGGAAATGTTTACGGTCCCATGCGGTTGCCCCTGTTAGGTGACAGCGATCCACGTGCGCCTTTTTCGCCAGTTTATAGCATCCAAAACATCCAGTTTTCTAAAACAATCAATACAAAATGGCAACTGTATGGCGGGGTAAAAAACCTGCTCAATTTTACGCCGTCTGCAAATAGCATTGCGCGCGCCTTTGACCCCTTTGACCGCGGGGTTACTTTTGACAATAACGGGCAAGCCGTTGCGACACCCAATAATCCCAATGCGCTTACCTTTGACCCTAGTTATGTATTTGCTAGTAATCAGGGGATTAGAGGCTTTGTAGGGCTTAGATACACTGTTTTTTAGTATGAGAAAAGGTATTTTTTTTGGGTTCCTATTGGCAACATCCAGCCTGTTTGCTCAGAATAAACAAGGCTTATCGACCATGAATTTTGAGCAATTAGAGTTCGCTTTCGCGAAAGCGAACAAACCAGCAGTCATTTTCTTAACAACACCCTGGTGCACCTATTGTAAAGCCATGGAACGGAATACCTTTACAAACGAAGCGGTTATCGAACGAATGAACACCTCGTACTATTTTGTACCCTTTAACGCCGAGTCGCGAGACACCGTAACGTTTAGAGGTGTGCAATTTAACTACCAGCCCAGTGGCAAAGACACCGGTATTCACGAGCTAGCTACCACCCTCGCAAAAACCAGCGATACGGGCACCTTAACGTTCCCCATGCTGGTGATTATGAATGCTAATCTAGAAATTTTGTACCAATATGCAGGTTTTATGGATGCAAAGCAGCTGCTGCAGGTGTTAAAAGCATGGTAAGTAATTTATTATTAGAGTTGTCTAAATTAATTTTTACTTTTGCTCAAACATTAAAACATGTGAATCCATGAGTCACACCGTATCCGAGGAAAATTACATAAAAACCATTTACCAACTGCAAGTAGGAAACGGGCTCGTTGCTACAAACGATATTGCTGCAAAAATGAATACCAAAGCATCATCGGTCACCGACATGCTTAAAAAATTAGCCGACAAAAACCTTGCAGAATATGTTCCCTATAAAGGCGCCCGTTTAACAAAGGATGGTGTGGATTGCGCAAACCGGGTAATTAGAAAGCACCGTTTATGGGAGGTTTTTCTGGTTGAAAAATTAAATTTTAATTGGGACGAGGTGCACGAGGTGGCTGAGCAGTTAGAACACATACAGTCACGCAAACTAATAGACCAATTAGACAAACATCTGGGTTTCCCAAAACAAGATCCACATGGTGACCCCATTCCCGATAGCGACGGTAATTATGAACAAGTAGAGCAGGTCCTGCTGTCTAAAATGCAAAAGGCAGACCGCGGTGTGGTGACAGGTGTTATAGACACGTCTCGTATTTTTCTACAATACCTGGATAAGCACGGGATACAGCTGGGCAGCACTATAGAAGTGATGGATTATGAGATTTTTGACCAGTCGTTTCTTCTCAAAGCAAATGATAAAATGGTGCATATTTCGCAAGTGACGGCTAGCAATATCTATGTAAAAATTGAATCAACCTAGCAAAACATATCACCCTAGACCTGGGTTGCACGGCAATCAACGGGTCATAGAAGACACATCGTGTTATAACATGATTTTGCTAGAGTGACCTGAAAATAAAACCAATTATAACGTATCAACAACACGCGTACATGGAACAAATTTTAGAATTTTTTGAACGTCAGGATCCTATTCTAGGGGCGTTTATAGCGACCACCTTTACCTGGCTGGTCACCGCAGCGGGAGCATCGCTTGTCTTTTTTTTTAAAAACGCAAAACGCAGTGTGCTAGACGGTATGCTGGGTTTTACGGGTGGTGTCATGGTTGCCGCTAGTTTCTGGTCCTTACTTTCTCCTGCCATAGACATGTCGGCAGGCGAGGGGTTTGTAAAAGTAATACCCGCGGCAGTGGGATTTGGTACAGGGGCATTGTTTCTTTTTGGGGTGGACAAGATCTTACCGCATTTACATATCAATTTTCAAAAAGAAGAGGCCGAGGGTGTAGAGACTAATTGGCGTAAAACCACGCTGCTTGTACTCGCAATAACCTTACACAATATTCCTGAAGGTCTTGCGGTGGGTGTACTTTTTGGCGGTGTTGCCGCCGGTTTTGAGGGAGCCAGCATTGCAGGAGCGGTTGCACTAGCCATAGGAATCGGATTACAAAATTTTCCAGAAGGTTTTGCTGTCGCCATGCCGCTAAGACGTGCGGGAGTAAGTAGGTTTAAAAGTTTTTGGTTTGGACAGCTTAGCGCGATTGTAGAACCAGTGGCTGGCGTTTTAGGCGCATGGGCTGTTCTTACGTTTCAGCCGTTGTTACCTTATGCACTTGGCTTTGCGGCTGGTGCGATGATTTTTGTTGTGGTAGAAGAGGTAATCCCTGAAACCCAGCGGGATAAATATACCGATATCGCCACACTAGGATTTATAGGTGGTTTTATCATCATGATGTGTCTGGATGTGGGGTTGGGGTAGAACGTTTTTAAAATATAATGATTTCCCATAAATGGATCATCAGTATAGTCTTTCCCCACCACAATTTAAAACGACGGCTTTCTTTTTTCTAAAAATGCGGTTGTTCCTTCAGCAAAGTCGTCGGTAGCAAACGAGGCGCCAAAGTTGTCTATCTCTACCTGATACCCATCGACGCCATCTATAAAGCCTGCATTTACAGCGCCTATAGCTGCACTTATGGCTACTGGGCTGTTTTTTAAAATTTTACCAGCAAGATTTTCAGTAAATTCCATCAGGCCATCCTGTTCTACAACGTGATTTACAAGTCCATAGCGGTGTGCCGTTTGTGCGTCTATCATGCCTGCAGTCATAATTATTTCCATCGCGCGACCTTTTCCTACAAGTTGCGGTAATCGCTGTGTGCCGCCATATCCCGGAATAACTCCTAGAGAAACCTCGGGCAAGCCCATTCTTGCATTATCGCTAGCTACTCGTATATGGGCTGCCATAGCCAGTTCTAAACCGCCACCCAGTGCAAATCCATTAATCGCAGCGATAACAGGCACGGTACAATTTTCTATAGCATCAAAAAGTGTTTCCTGACCGTGAGCGGCTAATTTTTTCCCTTCTTCATTGGTAAAATGCGCAAATTCTGCAATGTCGGCACCTGCGACAAAGGCCTTATCACCAGCACCTGTAATAATTATCACACGGGTAAATTCGTCTTCCTCGGCATTTCCTATAGCCTCACTCAGTTCGGCGATGGTGTTTTTGTTTAATGCATTTAGTTTTGTAGGTCGGTTTATGGTGATGGTGGTGATGTGATTGTGGGTAGAGGTGATGATGTTTTCGTAATCCATGGTGTGTTATTTATGGTAAAGTTACCATTTTAATTGCTCTTGTTTTTAAAGGATATGGGTAGCGTCACTGTAAAAGTGGTTCCTACACCCCAGGTTGTTTCTACATTTATGGTCCCGTTAAATGTTTCCACGATTTGTTTAACCATCGCCAGTCCCAGACCCATACCGCTGGTTTTTGTAGTAAACTTAGGTTCAAAAATTTGGACAACATTATCTGGGTGTATGCCCGTGCCATTGTCGGTCACTGTTATTTTTACTTCATTTGCGTCGTTTGTAACCATAACATCTACACGCGGTTCCTCAGTTCCCTCGGTTGCTTGCGTGGCATTTTTAACAAGGTTGGTGACCACTCTTATTAACTGCGTACGATCAAATGTGGCAAAAACCATGTCACTGTTGCTCGTGTAATGAATGTATGATTCATTAAAAATGTCTAGTGCAAGTTGTACTATTTTAGGGATATTGATTTCTTCATTTTGCTGGGCAGGCATGGTCGCATAGGTAGAAAAGGTAGAGGCTATGTGACTCATGATGTCTATTTGTTCTATAATGCTATTAGAAAACTCGTTTATTTTTACCGATGCATCGGGTGCAGTAGTATCAAAACGACGTTGAAAACTTTGTACGGTAAGTCGCATGGGCGTTAGCGGGTTCTTAATCTCGTGAGCCACCTGTTTTGCCATCTCGCGCCATGCCTGCTCGCGCTCGCTTGTCGCTAGTTTTACAGCGCTTTCCTCGAGTTCGTCCACCATACGGTTGTAAGAATAGATAAGCGCGTTAATCTCCTCGCTTCCAGATTCGTCTAACGGTATTTTTTGGTTGCGTTTTGCGATGTTAAAACTGGTGATGCGTTCTTGTATATTGCTCAACGTTCTGGTAATATACCTGGATAAAAAGTAAGCCAGTAATACCGACATGCCCAGCATAAGTAGGTAAACCGCGGCAAGTCTTAAAAGAAACTCGCGCAGTTCATAATTCATAAAGTCGTCATTTTCTAGATAGGGCAAGTGTAGTATGGCAATATTCTTGAATTTATTATCTGTGATGTATGAATAGCTGGACCTAAAATTTGTGCCGCCTTCGTCAAATTTTATGACATACCTATTTTCAGTAGATTGTTTAAGGTTATCAAGAATATCCTTGCTGATTTGCGTGGTGGCACTGTCTCTAACAAAGTCACCTCTAGAGGTTTTAAGAAGTCTACCTTCTAAATCATAAATAACAATGGGCATTTCATGAATGTCGCTAATATCGTAAATCTCTTTTCTAAAAATAAATGGTATGTTGCTGGTGGTAACCTCCCAGTCTGTTTTTTTAAGTTGATAGGAGATACTTTCTTTAACACTGTGTTCTTTGCGTTCTAGCCTCTTGTTGTGATAGTCGCGTGCTTGTTCCCTGCTTTGGTAAATAGAAACTCCTGCAATAAGTACGCTCGAGATGATCGTTAACAGGATCATAGAAAAGAAAATGCGGTTGCGCAGGCTGTCTCTTAATAAACTCATATCTTGTAAAAATAACAATAATTAAGCCAGTTATTGCGGCATGTATGTGTTGTCAAGGCTGTTTTTTTGGGGATGGTTGGTGGTATATGTTTCGCTTTCGCGAAAGCGAAATAAAAAAAGCCCCGAGCACCCTCGAGACTTTTATGAATGTTAAAAATGGTGTTTTTTAAGCCATTTCTACCCATTTAAACCGGGTGGTTTCTTGTGGTATTTTGATGCGTTCCATGATGCGTTGCATGCGCGCTGGTAGTTTCATTAGGTATTCACGAGCTTTTTCGGCATCGTCGGTCAGGTTTTTAATGTTTGCAACGTCCCAGGTATCGATAAGTTTTTGCATGATGTCTATATAATCCTGGCCGGTATAAATGCCTAGTCGCTGTGCGCTGTCCGAAAAATTTTCAAAAGCCGACCCTATACTCTCGCCAGATTCTCTTAAGAAATGTGCAGGCATGACGATTTTATTTACCATCATGTCTTTAAAAGCAACCATCATATTGCTGGGGTCTATTTTAAAGATTTCGTCTACAAAAGTGCAGTAGGCTTTATGGTGGCGCATCTCGTCTCCTGATATGATTTTACACATTCTAGCGAGCGAGTTGTTGCCATAGTTGCGTGCCATTTTTGCCACGCGGTTGTGGGATATGTAGGTCGCAAGTTCTTGGAAACTTGTGTACACAAAGTTTTTATAGGGATCGCGGTCGGTGCCTATGTCAAAACCGTTTGAGATAAGGTGGTGTGTGGTAATTTCTACCTCGCGCATGTTTACGCGGCCAGATAGATAGAGGTACTTATTCAGGACATCGCCGTGACGATTTTCTTCGCCGGTCCACTGGCGCACCCATTTAGACCACGCGTTACCGTTTTTTCCCTCGTGCTGGTTAATTCCCTCTACATCCAGTAACCATGATTCGTAGGTAGGAAGTGCTTCCTCGGTAATGGTGTCGCCTACCAGGGTTACCCAGAAATCATAGGGTAATTCTTTTGCAAGCTCGCGCAGTTCTTTTACCTCTTCAAAAAAGCTGTCTTCTTGCGAATTTGGTAAGAAGTCTGTGGGTTGCCATATGGTATCTATGGGTATGAGAAATTGATCCATAAAAGTAGAAACTTTACTTTCTAGGGTTTGCATTACCTCAATGCGTATGTTTTTTAATAGGGTATTCATTGTTTTAAGGGCTTTATAATGATAATCTTAGGTAAAGGTACGGGCTATAGGACGAGTTTCATAGGTTACCAACAATTAATTAACTTAAGTTCATAAAACGGCTTTTTCATTTACTGCTTCATGCACTGCCGTTTGTGTCTCTAGGATGACCTCGTCCTCGTTACGACCGGTAATAGGAATAGGCGTGTGTACGGTGAGATGAATGTTGTTAAAAATGCCGTAAGGAAATTTACCATAACGATCTACTTTCCATGAATTGTTTATGGTTATGGGCACTACCACAGCGTCGGGTATGTATTTAAAAATCGTTTTAAGCCCGCGTGTTTGAAAAGGCTTAGGCACGCCGGTGCGGCTCCTGGTACCCTCGGCAAAAATCATGGCGCTGCGTTTTTTTGCGTGCACGTTTTTTGCAAATTCTATAAGTGCCGCTACTGCTTGTCTAGGGTCGTTGCGGTCTATTCCACAATTTTCTCCTACTCTTAGGTTGTAAGAAATGCTTGGGATTCCTTTGGCAAGTTCTTTTTTTGCAATGAATTTAGGGTGGTGGTTTCTTAGGTAATAAATAAGCGGGGGAATGTCGAACATGCTTTGGTGGTTTGCTACAAAAATATAAGACGGCCCAACAGGAAGTTCTTCTTTATAATCGATGGCATAAGTAGTTCCAAGACATAATTGGGACTTCATTAAAAACCAGTTGAGAATGTAAACACTTTTTCTATGCGCTTCATACCCTAAAAGGTTGTGGCAAAAAACCTGTATGGGGTGAAAAATAAGTAACAGTAAAAAGAACACAATTAAGTGCAATACCGTGAGTGGGTAGGCGATTATTTTTTGCATGGGCCAAATATAAAATGAAAAACGCGCATACCCATTGACCTTACTGGTCAACTAGTATGCACGCATAGCAATTTTTACCTACCTTTTTTAACAGTTTTCGTTATAGGCTTCTTTCAGGTTGTCTGCAATCATTTCGGCTGGGCGTCCTTCTATATGGTGACGCTCGAGCATGTGTACAAGTTCACCATCTTTAAATAATGCCATAGATGGGGAACTAGGTGGAAAAGGTACCATCATACTGCGAGCAGCATCTACCGCCTCGCGATCTACACCTGCAAATACAGTCACTAGGTGGTCTGGTTTCTTATCGTTTTTTAAAGACATTTTTGCGCCTGGACGCGCGTTTGCAGCAGCACAACCGCAAACCGAGTTTACAACGACAAGTGTAGTGCCTTTTTTTGCGATGGCTTGTTTCACAGTTTCGGCGGTGTATAGGTGCTCAAAACCGGCAACGCCTAAATCATCGCGCATGGGTTGAACTAATTCTGGTGGATACATAATTTTAAATTTTTTACAAAGGTAAATTGTTGCTGCTCGTTGCAAAAGGTATTGCATCATTTATTCTTATAAGGTTATTTAAGATTGCTTATTGTGGAAATTCCAAATCTCAAATTTCAAATCTTAAAACAAGAAACAAGAGTTTTTAATTGACGACCGACGACCGACTATCGACAATCGATTAAGGAGTCAAGAAACAAGAGTCAAGAAGTAAGAAATATGTACGTCCCTGATATAGGTTGACCACTTTAAAGTGGTCAACCTATATCAGGGACGTACAAGATTCAAGAAACGAGAGTCAAGAATCAAGTATCAATTAGACCTTCCTAAACACATAAAATCAACAATCGGCAATTAGCAACTAGCAATTAGCAATCGGCAATCGGCAATCAACAATCAACAATATTAAAGCCTAAACCTGCGATTTTCTTTTTTCTCGCTGTGTTTTTTCTTTTCGTTAAGACGCTTTTTTTTGACCGAAGCAGGAGTGGTGCGTTTCAATCTTTTTTTAGGTGGTTTACTAGATTTGAGCAATAGATTGATTAGTTTTTCAAATACATACTCTTTATTACTTGCCTGGCTGCGCGATTGCTGGCTGGATATGACCAACCTGCCGTCGCTAGTCAATTTGTTTTTTAACACAGCAACGGCCTGATTGTACTCGCCAGGCGATAATGCTTGTGTTTCAAACAAGTGCCATTCGAGGACTACTTTGGTAGCCACTTTATTCACGTGTTGCCCGCCAGGACCACTGCTTGTAACGGCTTTATAACCTACTTCTTTATGTAATTTATCGATGTCCATTACAGCTGGTGCGCAGGTTTGAGTAAGTCGTTAACGGTTTTAACTGGGTTAAAAGTGATTATAGGTACTTCAACAAAAACACTGTTCCAATAGGCCATGCCGCCATTCCACAATCCTGGTAGTTCTAATGCTTTTATAGGTTTACCCATATAGGATTTATAGGTAATAAATCCGGTTTCACTGTCAGAAAACTGGGTGAGGTCAAATTTATTACCCTTGTAATCTCTAACCCCACAAACAATGTCCACTGGATTAAAATGGGTGCCTTCTTTAAATAATTTTACCTGTTCTGGATTTGATTCGTCTACTTGTGCACCTTCTATAATGCCTAGACAGGTATCTCCACTGCTATTGTTAATCCAAAATGGCCCGCCACCTGGTTCTCCCTCGTTTTTAACCATGCCGCAAACGCGCAAGGGGCGATTAAGTTTATTAAATAAAAATTCGAGCTGGTAGGACAGTGCAAATTTTGAATAATCTTTTGGAAACTTGCAAAACAGTTTTGTCTTTAAAAAAAGTTCTATTTCTTGTTGCTTTTGTGCCGTGCAACCGCCGTCCTCGATAACACGCAAAAATGAAAACATTGTTTGCTGTAGACTTAGTAAGTGCCCTGCGAGCATTTTTTTGTAAAAACTTACTTGTTGTTCTATGGTGCAAACGGTAACATTATCGATGTTTTTGATAAATATAACGTGTGCATCTAGGGCATTTAAATTGGTTAACAGTGCGCCGTGACCTGCGGGTCTAAAGTTAAACGTGCCATCTTCTTGCAGTACAGGATTGTTTGCGAGATCTACTGCCACGGTATCGGTATTCTCTGACTGATGGGAAAAATCCACGTTAAATCGCACACCGGTTTTTTGTTGGACAAGGTCTATCACGCGGTCTAATTCAGCTAAAAACTTTGTTTTAGAATCTGGTGAAATGGTAAAATGCAACGTTGCCACACCATTGCTTTGTGCATAGTTTGCTCCTTCAAAAAGGTGTTCTTCAAATGCCGTGGCGGCGTGGCTTTTATATTTATGAAAGGGGACAAGCCCTTTGGGCAGTGCACCATAGTTAAAACCTGTCTCTAACAGCATTTCTTCTATAAACAGGGTCTTTTTTTCGAGGTTTGTCAGTTCGATCCAGTTTGCGTGTTTTGCTTTTAAGCTGCTGGTAATTTTACCATAAAACGGAAATTTTTTTAACGCAACCGTAAACGTAAAAAGCTCCTTAGCATGATGTCTATTAATGTAAGCGTTTAAAGAGTCTTGCTCGCGATTAAAGTCTCTAAGAAACTCGTGCAAAAACTTAAACATGCGCGTCGCTGCGCCGCTTGCCGGTACAAATTTTATAATTTCTAGTGCTGCAGCTTGCCCTTCATAAAGCGCAACATATTCTTTTTTTTGTTCCTCGGTTAGCGCGGTAATGCCGTCGCCTATTGTCGCTGCACTTACTAGGGTAATTTGTGGAAATCCCTTGCAAAATCGCTCTAGCTGCGCGTCCACCTGTTGTGTGGTTATTTCTTTTTTAGCTAGTTGTTCTAGTTGGTTTGTTGTGTAATTCATGGTAATAAGGAATCTATGGCTGCTGTGGCTGTGGCAAATCGCTGTGTTGGGTTACCACTTACAATCACATAATTTTTTTTAAGTAGGATAAGTTCGTTTTCAAAAAGTGTAAACATCTCTTCACGTTGCTCGGGTTTGTCTCGCAAATCGTCCCGTTCCCACGGTATGTCTATATTTGTGAGTAAATATAGGTCTACATGATCATTTTTTATAAATTCTTGTGCGACATTGGGTACCGCATTAAAATATGCCTTGCTATAAACAATGGTCTCTAGTAAATCTGTATCGCAAATAAGCAATTTGTGTCCTTGCATTCGGGCGTTTTCCTCTAGTTTTCGTTGTCCGTGAATTATTGGTGTGATATCGTCATAACTGCATGGCTCGTTGGTTGCGTCGTATTTTGCCTGCAAGTAATCTCTAGCAAACTCCGGTATAAGCGCTGTTTGATAGTGGGTTGTTAGCTTTCGCGAAAGCGTACTCTTTCCAGTGCTTTCTGGACCATACAAAACTATTTTTAAGCCACCTGGCGGGCGTTGCTGAGGTATTTTTTCCATGCTAAAAAGCCAAAATAAGCAATTATGGTGAGAAAAATGTAAAGAATTGCCGTTAACGCATAGCCTTTATATAGGTACAGTGGAATAGAAATAAGGTTTCCCAGTAACAAAACTAGCCAATGTTCTAACTTGCGACGTGCCATAAGCCACATACCTACAAAAAATATTCCAGTGGTAAGCATGTCTACATAAGATACCCACGGCTCTAGCCGCATGCTTACATAATAAATGGCATATACCGCGATGATGGCACTTATCATAATCATCGTGCCTAGTTGCCATTCTTTTAATAATGTTCTTGTGATAGGGCGTTGCGGCAGTCCACTGCTAGGTGCGGTCCACAAATACCAGCCATAAATACTCATGACAAAATAATAACCGTTTATAATCATGTCGCCCAGTAAATTCCATTGTAAAAGTAAATACATGTACAACAGCGTGCTTAAAATGCCAAAAGGAAATACCAGCACCTTATTTTTAATCGAGAAATAAACACTTAGCAGACTGGCTGCTATGGCCACAGCCTCTAGCGTGATGTGCAGTGGCAGCGCGTTTTTATAGGGCTGTATGAGAAAATCCCAAAAATCCATGTGTTAAAAATGTGGCTGGTAATCGCTGCGATCGCTTTTTACCAGTTTGATGTAAACAAGCACTGCATTTTGATTTTCAAAACTGGTGGCTATCGCTTGTGTGAGAAATGCCATCACAGGCAGGTAGTCGCCATACACCTGCGTCGACAGCGGATTTTCAATAACCGTAAACGGCGAGTTGCGCAAGGCTTTTATAAAATCGATGATGTGTTGTTCATAACCGTCTTGCAACGGTGACATGGTAAGTTCTACTGATATTTTCATGGGTGTTTAATATTTTTAAGAAGGTATTTTACAAGAGATGTGACTCATGTGTTTTAAAAAATGGACGTCATTTATCAAATAGTATGTGCAAGTTGATGATTGCTTTCTACAAGATGGCAATAAGGTTATTGATGGCGTATTTTGGGTAAATATACAACGTAAAAAACCGATGGTTTTCATGCCTGTTCTCTGTGCAATTACAAAAAAACCTTTAAAAATGTGTGTGGGGGGTAAACACAATTTGCTAGTAGCTTTTGACTTTTCAAAAACAACCTGTTTGCCTTAAAAGCAACGATATTTTATGAATCGTGTAGGAATCATTTAGGTTGTTATACGTGGATATTATTGCGTACCTTGCTGTTAAACTATAATTACAAGATGACAAAAATATTTTCACTGTGTTTGCTTTTTACGGCAATCCTGACCTTTGCGCAAACCACGACGATACATGCAGGACACTTGCTAGACACCAGTAAAGGTAGCTGGCAAGAGCAAATGACCATCACTACACAAAACGACCGTGTTATAAAGGTGGAAAAGGGTTACTTAGCTGCTCCAGAAGGTTCCAAATACATTGATCTTAACAACCACTGGGTAATGCCTGGATTTACCGACATGCACGTACACATGGAAACCGAATACAACGCACATGCTTACCTGTCTAAGTTTGTAGACGACCCGGCCGATGTTGCTTATGACTCGGTTAAATATGCTGAAATCACGCTGCTTTCTGGTTTTACCACCGTGCGCGATTTAGGTGGTAGCGGTATTAATGTATCCTTGCGCGATGCTATAAACAATGGTAAGGTTCTAGGGCCTCGCATTTTTACAGCCGAAAAATCCATTGCTACCACAGGCGGCCATGCAGACCCAACAAATGGCGGGAACCAAAAATTTATGGGCAATCCAGGACCACGAGAGGGCGTTGCAAACAGCGCAGACCAGGGTCGTGAGGCCGTGCGTCACCGCTATAAAAACGGTGCCGATGTTATAAAAATTACCGCAACAGGTGGTGTGTTGAGTGTGGCAAAAAATGGTAGCAACCCGCAATTTACCATAGAAGAAATTAAGGCCATTACCAGCACCGCAGCAGATTATGGCATGCACGTGGCGGCACATGCGCATGGTGACGAGGGCATGCAACGAGCGGTTTTAGGCGGTGTAAAAACCATAGAACACGGTACGTACATGAGTGAAGAAACCATGAACCTGATGATAAAAATGAATTGTTATCTAGTACCGACCATAACCGCAGGAAAAGAAGTTGCCGAAAAGGCTGCTATTGACGGCTTTTATCCAGAAATAGTTGTTCCTAAAGCACTTGCTGTAGGACCACAAATACAAGGAACATTTTCTCGTGCTTATAAAAAAGGCGTACCTATTGTTTTTGGGACCGATGCTGGCGTTTTTGCCCATGGTAAAAATGCAAAGGAATTCGGTTACATGGTAGAAGCTGGTATGCCTGCAATGAAAGCCTTGCAAAGCGCGACGATTACCCCTGCAATTATTTTAGACAAAACCGAAAACATAGGTCAGATAAAGCCCGGTTTTTTTGCAGATATTATCGCTGTGGGCGAAAACCCAGAAAAAAATATTACAATCTTAGAACAAATGCTTTTTGTCATGAAGGATGGGGTTGTTTATAAGGATTAGGTGGCTAAAACACGTATTTTCAAGAAACCCCATTTCAACCCCAACCTTTTCTCGTGATCATTGCGACTAGACATTTCATGCAGTATCTTTAAATAATGAAAACATTTATTGACCAAATTCTAGACGATCTCGCGCTTAAAAATCTGGATAGCGCCCAGTGCACATTTGTGGTGCCCTCGCGACGGGTGCGTTTGTTTTTAAACAATGCCATCGCGCGGCGGTTAGAGACCCCAACTTTTGCACCCGTTATTTATAGTATAGAGGATTTTGTGGCACATCTTTCGGGCATGCGCATGGTGCCCGATCTAGAAATACTGCCACTTTTTTATCATGCATACCAGGCTGTAGAGCAACAAAATGCAGATACTTATGACGAGTTTTTAACCTGGGCCATTACCATTCTTGCCGACTTTAACGAGATCGACCGCTATCTTATAGATACCGAATCTTTTTTTTCGTACTGGGGAAATGTCAAGGAGTTAGACAGCAATCACTGGTCGCTAGAGCACAATCCCACGCAAATCGTTTCTAAATATTTACGCTTTTGGAAAAAGTTGCACCTATATTATAATGCGCTGCAAGTTGCTTGTAATGACGCCGGTACAGGATACCAGGGGCTGGTTTATAGGTTCGCTTTCGCGAAAGCGAACTCCCACAAAACACAGTACGCACCACAAACACCCGTGGTTTTTTTAGGACTCAATGCAACAAACACTGCCGAATCCAACATCATACAATCGTACCTAAACGACGGCATTGCACATATTTATTGGGATACCGATGCGCATTTTATAAACTCAACTTATCATGAAGCGGGGAAATTTATAAGAAAGTACATGAGCGAGTGGAAAGCATTTCAATCGCAAGCACCACTATTTGTAAATAACCACTACACGGGCAAAAAACATATTGCCATACAGGGAGCCACAGGCAATCTAGGGATGGTACAGGCCATGGCGCAGGCGATTCTAAAACTACCTGTCGAGGAATTAGAGCAAACAGCGATTGTGCTTGCAGACGAGTCGCTGCTTTTGCCTGTGTTGCATGCGATACCCGACAATGTACCGCGTGTAAACGTTACCATGGGCGTTTCTATAGATAAATCGCCGCTGGCCAGTTTTATCAACGACATTTTTAAGCTACACTTGCAGGTACATGACAACGGATTTTATTTTAAACATCTTTTAAGGATTTTAGAATCGCCCTACATGTTGCTCATGATGCCCACACGTGCATATCTACAAAAAATAAACACGTCTAACGCTGTGTATATAAAGAGCGATTTTTTTGCCGATGCACCAGCAGAATTAATAAAACTGCTGCAACCAGTGTCTAGCAACGCGCAGTTTTTAACCCTTTTAAATGAGCTTCTTGCGCGGTTAAAAGAAGCATTAATCATTAAGAAATCAGGATTGCAATTAGAGCAATTATTAGGAATTACTGAGCTTGTACATGAGCTAACCTACATACAAAACACCACACCAGAACTGTTAAAGCTAGAAACGCTTCACTTTTTATACAAGCAGTTATTGCCTTTAAAACGACTCGATTTTATAGGCGAGCCTGTGCAGGGTTTACAGGTAATGGGATTGCTAGAAACACGTGCCCTAGCCTTTAAAAATATTATTATGTTAAGTGTAAACGAGGGTGTGCTGCCGGCTGGTAAAACGACAAACTCCTACATTCCTTATGACATGAAAATTAAATTCGATATGCCTACCTATACCGATAAGGATAGTGTGTACGCATATCATTTTTACAGGTTGTTGCACCGTTGTGAGCATGCTACCTTTATCTATAATTCTGAAAAAGACACGCTAGGTGGTGGGGAGCGCAGCAGGTTTCTCATGCAAATAGAGGCGCAAGCGTTGCCCTTGCATCACATTACCACGACACAATATATTGCATCAACTGCTGCAATAACGACAAAACCGTTAAGTATCGCAAAAACCGATTCTTATTTTAAAAGGCTGGAAGAAGTAAATAAAAAGGGATTTAGCCCGAGTGCGCTAACCGCTTATGTACGCAACCCGATTCAGTTTTTTGAAAACAAGATTTTGCAAATAGAACAGCTGCAAGAGGTAGAAGAAAATATGGCTGCTAACACCATGGGCTCTATTATACATAATACACTAGATAACGCTTATAAGGATTATTGTAAGCAGTTGCTAACTGTTGAGGTGCTCAAAAAAATAAAACAAAGCATACCTTCTTTATTAAAATCTGCATATCTAGAAACGTATAAGTCGGCTGATGAACCTATTGGCAAAAACAGATTGATATACGAGGTTTCTAAACATTACATCTATAAAATGCTCCAGGCCGATATCGATATGGTGATGGCAGGTCATGAACTTATTGTTAAGGAAACCGAATGTAAATTAACCGGCACGCTACAAATACCAGTATTAGGAAGCATTAACCTTACAGGGAATGTCGATAGAATAGACACCGTAGATGGTCATTTGCGTATTATCGATTATAAAACAGGTGCCGTAGAACAAAAAAATCTAAGTCTGGATCCCGATGATTACAGTGATTTATTAAAAGATTATGACAAGTCTAAGGCGTTTCAGGTGCTTATGTATGCCTATTTATACAAGCAGCAATACCAGATAGCTACGTTGCAAGCGGGCATTATCAGCTTTAAAAAATTTAAGAGTGGTTTTATTTCTTTTGCACACAAAGTATCGGGAAAGCATCAGGTACAATTTATCAATGATGACATATTGAATGATTTTGAAGAGCAGCTAGTGATACTAATTCAGGAGATTTATAATCCTGAAATCCCATTAATAGAGAAAGAGGTTTAACATGATAAAAACACTTAAAAACCAAACCATACCTGGTTCAAACGGGCGGCCACTCGTGTATGATATTACCTACAAAGAAACAGCTGCGTTGTTGCCAGTAATCCTGTTTTGTCATGGTTATAAGGGATTTAAAGATTGGGGCACGTGGAATCTTATGTCGCAAACACTGGCCGGTGCAGGCATGGCGTGTGTAAAATTTAATTATTCGCACAATGGCGGCACGATAGAACAACCTATAGACTTTCCCGATTTAGAAGCTTTTGGCAACAACAATTACAGTCTCGAGATACAAGACACAAACTACATGCTGGACTGGTTAGCACAAACATCTTTACCTATAGACAGGTCTAGAATATACCTTATGGGGCACTCTCGAGCTGGTGGAATCACTGCAATTGTTGCCTCTAGGAATAGTATGGTAAAAGGACTTATCACGCTGGCCGGGGTATCTGATTTTGAATCGAGGTTTCCTCGAGGTGCTGCATTGCAGGCCTGGAAAACAAACGGCGTGACTTATGTAGAAAATGCACGTACAAAGCAGCAAATGCCGCTATATTACCAGTTCTATAAAGACTTTATAGCGCACAAAGACCAACTGAATATACTAAATGCAGTGCGCAACTTAAACAAGCCACACCTTATTATACATGGTGACCGTGACGAGGCAGTATCCCTGGTCGATGCTTTTGCGTTTCACGATAACAGCTCGCATGGTGAGCTACGCATAATAGGAGGAGCAAATCACGTATTTGGCGCACAGCATCCCTGGGAAAAGCCCTTTTTACCAGAAGCCTTACACAAGGTTATCCACTGTATGACAAATTTTGTGGGCAGTCATTAGCAAAACGTGGCTTATAGATACCTGTAAATGATGTATGTGCATTTTTGCATCATTGATTTTGAAGTAATACTAATTTTTAGCATGTTATTATGCTGATAGTTTAAATTATTCTGTTACATTTCGCCTGTGAAAGTAAAATCAAAAAACAGGTCAAATAATTAAACATTAATTTTATGAAAAAACTTCTTGCCACAGCGACGTTTTTTTTATGCACTGCTGTAACCGTTGCTCAAAACTATCTAGATGTTTTAAAAATATCTCATGGAACCACAACCATGGGGAATATCAATAATGGTAACGAGACGCAAGTGAGCAACACCCTTGTAGATGCCTTGTACCCTTTTCCTGTGACGGCAAAAACCGTTATCGTGGGCGGGTTTACCTATGAAAATACCAGGTTGGGACTGCAACATACCGATAATCGATCTAGCCTTATAATGACCAGAGCAAACTTTGGTATTAAACAAGAGCACGGTAAAGGCTGGACAGGTACCTATGTAGTTTTACCTAAGTTAGCCTCAGACTTTGAAAATCTAGGTGGCGATGACTTTCAAATAGGTGCGCTTGCGCTTCTAGAAAAGAAGTACACCACCCGTTTCGGTTTAAAGTTTGGTGCATACTCTTCTACCGAGAATTTTGGAACAAGTTTAACCCCATTAGTAGGTATGTGGTATAAGTCAGATAACAATAAGTTTACGGTGAATGCTGTTTTACCTATACGTGGTGATGCAAACTATGCGTTAACCGATAGATTTAGTCTAGGAGCAAATATTGCAACTTCTATTAAATCCTATAATCTTTCTGCGACCGATTCGGCTTTTTATGTACAAGAAGAATCTATACGATTAGCCCTTTTTACTTCTTACGGGTTTATGGATAACGACCTTATTTTAAGAGCTAAAGTAGGTTTTGACACAACCGACTATGGCCTTTATAATCAGGGTGATACCGTAGGATTGCAAGTATTAACCTTGCAAATAAATGGCGATAACCGCAACAGACTGAATTCAGAATTTGAAAGCGCGCTATTTTTTGGGTTTGATTTAATTTACCGACTAGATTTATAGCAAATTATACGGTCATTGCAGTATTAAGGTGACGGTAGCTATCCTTATTTTTTAGTTGCAACCATCGCTGGTGTTGCCACCGTTCTAAAACCTATATGATCGGCACTAGAGTCGGCGGTCATGCCCATCCTAGCCGAAATCCTGTAGCTCGCGCAGTAAGACGCGTTGCATAAAAATGATCCACCTTTTATAATGCGCTCAATCGCATAAGGATTTGCAGGATTGTAAGAAGTTACAGCACCTTGTGGGTTTACTACAACATTTTTAGTGTCTAAACTGTTGTAGTAATCCACATTTAAAAAGTCATTAGTAATTTCCCAAACGTTTCCAGAAAGGTCATAAATGCCCAAAGAATTGGGTTCATAGGATTTTATAGGTGCGATGTAGGCAAAACCGTCCACGGCTTTATTAACAGTGGGAAATACGCCTTGCCAGGTGTTGGCCTTTTGGTTAAGTTGTGCACCATCATTTCCCCAAGTAAAAATAGCGGCAGTTGCAGTGCCTTGGGCTGCGGCTTCCCATTCAGCCTCGGTAGGTAGGCGGCGATTTGCCCATTTGCAATAAGCCATGGCATCTTCATAAACCACATGCACAACTGGGTAATTCATTTTATCGTCTATAGAAGACCCTGGACCCTCGGGCTGTTTCCAGTTAGCGCCTATTTTCCATTCCCACCATTGTCCATAATTTTGTAAATCGTTTACAGCAACCACTTTTTTATTAAATACCAGGCTGCCAGGTTGTAATACCGAGTCATGTGGTTTTGGCGTGTTTGCCGGCAATTCTTTTTTTACCTCTTCCCAATCGATAGCACGCTCGGCAACGGTGATGTATTGTGTTGCGTCCACAAATGCTTTAAACTGTTGGTTTGTAACTTCGGTAATATCTATAAAAAATCCATCTACTTGCACCTGGTGTGCGGGTTTTTCTCCTGGCATGGCTAGACGGTCATCATCTTTTGCACCTTGTGTAAAGGTTTTTGCGGGCACCCAAACCATACCGGCTGGCGCATCTGGCAGTGCTGTATTTTTAGACGCATTTTTGCAACTCACAAGAGTCGCTAAAAAGCTTATTGACAGGATGATGTGTTTAAAATAGTTCAAGGGCTTTTGGATTTCTTATAGATTAATGTACGTGTTTTATTGCATGAACGACCACTTGTATTTTACGGTTTGTGTGTTGTTAGTTCGCTTTCGCGAAAGCGAACTCCATACCACCCAACATATAGTACACGGCCTGCTTATTTATATATGTACTTCTATGATTTTTGCATTTGTGGATTCAGGAACTAATGTTAACAAAGAAACGCTTGCAGGGATGAGCATCGTTTCACCTTTTAAAAGGCTGTAGGACGCACCATTTGCTTGAACAGATAGTCCACCTTCTACACAAATGATGATGGTAAACGAGTCGTTAACAGTATAATCTCTTGTAAGCGAATCTGTTAAATTTAAGATTGCAGTTTTGAAATACGGCGAATTTATGAGCTCGTTAGGCGTGTTTTCCACGAGTTTATAATCGGTTTTATAAGAGTCGTGTAGTTTAAAATCCAATACATCTAGTGCCAGATCGGTATGTAATTCTCGCTCTTTACCGGTTGTTTTATCGACCCTATTGTAATCATAAATACGGTAAGTGATGTCGCTTGTTTGCTGTATCTCGGCCAGTAAAACTCCTGCACCTATCGCATGTACCCTGCCTGTGGGAATGTAAAAAGCATCGCCTGCGGTTGTTGTTGTGCTGTTTAGAACATCCAGGACTCGGTCGTTTTCTAGGTATGCAGTGTATTGCTCTTTGTTAAGATTTTTATTGAAACCCACGATGATTTCAGCGTTCTCGTCGGCATCTAGAATGTACCACATTTCGTTTTTTCCAAAAGAGTCGTGACGTGTTTTTGCGATCTCGTCATGTGGATGCACCTGTATGGAAAGCGGTGTTTTTGCATCAATAAATTTTATTAACAGGGGAAACTGAACGCCAAATTGCTCATAAACCTTATTGCCTAATAATTGGCTTGTAAACTGTACAGACAACTCGCGCAATGATTTGCCTTGTAGTGGACCATTTGCAACGATAGATGGGTCACCGTCTACATCAGATATCTCCCAGGATTCACCAATGTTATTTTCGGTAAAATTCTTATTTAAACTGGTTTTAAGCTTGTCGCCGCCCCAAATCCTGTATTTAGAAATAGGGGTAAATTTTAATGGATATAATTGCATGTTGCTATTTTGTGGGGTAAAATTAAGTCGTCTTTTGTAAAATTGGTTCTATTTATTCTTTTTACGGTTCTTTTTTTTCTGATTCGTGCCCGCCGTAATTAGCATCGGTAATGGCTCGCAATTCTTCTATCGACATGTTGTTACCGTATTCAGATTTTAAGGTGTATAATTGTTTTTTAAGCTTTGCGATTAATTTTTGGTGTTTTTTAGAGCTTATTAGGTTGTTAAGTTCTGACGGGTCTTTTTGTAAATCATAAAACTCCCACACATCGATGTTATAATAAAAATGAATGAGTTTATAGCGGTCGCTTCTAATGCCATAATGCGGTTGTACATGATGCCATATAGGGTATTCATAATAGTGGTAATACATGGATTGTCGCCAGTTTTTTGTTTTTTCACCTTTAAGATGTGGGAAAAAGCTTTTTCCCTGCACCTCTTGCGGCACGGTAGCTTGTGCCATTTCTAGGATTGTGGGAGCAATGTCTATATTAGTAATTACATCCTCTATCACGGTGTTGGGTGCTATTTTTCCTGGGTATCGTATTACAAATGGCATGCGCAGGGACTCTTCATACATAAATCGCTTGTCAAACCAGCCGTGCTCACCTAGAAAAAAACCTTGGTCAGACGAGTATATAACGATGGTGTTTTCCTCGAGGTTGTTTTCTTTAAGATAGTCCAGCACCTTGCCTATGTTATCGTCCACAGATTTTATCGTGGCTAGATAGTCTTTGATATATTTTTGGTACTTCCATTTTCTTAGGTCTTCACCTTGAAGTGAGTCGTTTGTGGTGACCAGCTCGCCAGGCCTGTTTCCATAATCCAGCCATTTTTCCAGTTGTTTTCCTGTGAGCGAATCTGGTGGTATTTGCTTCATATCCCTGCGATTAAAGAAATCCATGGTCATGTGTGTGTCGCCAGCGGTTTTCTCTCTTCCTTCATAGGTATCATTAAAAGTGTCGGGATAAGGAAATTCAATATTTTCCCATAGATCCAGGTATTTTTTATCTCTGGTCCATTCCCTGTGGGGCGCTTTATATTGCAATGACAAGCTAAACGGTTTAGCGTTATCACGACTATCTAGCCATGCCAGCGCATTTTCGGTAGTAATGGTGGTGGCATATCCTGTTTCTTTTACGGGGATGCCATTATCGCTGTACGTGGGGTCCCAATAAACGCCTTGCTCACCATGGTCTATATGGTACTTAAAGTAGTCAAAACCCTGCGGTTGCGATGCTAGGTGCCATTTACCCACGAGGGCGGTTTGGTAACCTGCCTGTTGCAATGCTTTTGGGTATGTCCACTGGGAACCGTTAAAATAACCTCCTTTAGTATTTTTATAATAGCCGTTTATGTGACTGTATTTTCCCGTCAGGACAGATGCGCGACTGGGGCCACAAATAGCGTTTGTGCTAAAAATGTTTTTAAGTATGGCGCCCTCATTTGCAATCCGATCTATGTTAGGTGTGGGTGCTAGTTCTTTAAACCTATCACTGTAACTAGAAATGGCATTTGTTGCGTGATCGTCAGAGAATATGAAAATGATATTAGGTTGTTTGTACGCGTTTTTTTGAGCTTGTGAAAATGCAGTAGCACAAAAACTGAATGCGACACAAATGCTATAATAGAAAAGCCTCATAATTTTCTTTTTTGGGATTGTTTAATTGCCTTACAAACTTAACCCAATATAAAAGCAGCGATGTTTACTTATCGGGCAAAAATCACTTTTTACTGTTCAAGATATAAAGTATCTAGAATGACTATCATAGTTGTAGTTGTACAAATAGAATAAGGTAATACGTTGGGATTTCATTTAATTTAGTGAGAACTTGACCGAATTTTACAACTCATTGACCTAATTAAAAACCCAGTTCAAGTATTATAAAATTAATCTTGTAACATAAAATTAACCTTTACAATAAACTGTATACCGATGAAACTTAAAAAATTTGATGGAAACCCTATTTTAGTTCCAAATCCTAAAAATGATTGGGAAAGCCTGGTTGTTTGCAATCCAGGTGTGTACTATGACCATGGGAAATTTTACATGCTATATAGAGCAGCAGGCGATGACGAGGGGCATGTGATACGGTTTGGTCTAGCAGTGAGTGATGATGGGTATCATTTTGAGCGTGTTTCAGACGAGCCCGTGCTGGGTCCAAGTGAGCAAGGTCCTGATATGGGTTGTATAGAAGATGCGCGAATAGTCAAATTTGACGATTATTATTATGTGACTTATGCTTTTAGACCTTTTCCACCGGGACAATATTGGAAATTTAGACATGACGAGGTGCTTACAAACGACCACGGCAGCCACGCGCCACATTTTATTAAAAGGAACATGGCAAACTCTGCCCTTGCGATGACCAAAGATTTTAAAAACTGGATTAAACTGGGGCGTATTACAGACTCTAATCTAGATGATAGGGATGTGATTTTATTTCCTGAAAAAATTAATGGAAAATATGCCATGTTGCATCGTCCCAAAGAATGGATTAACGGCGATTATGGTGTAACAAATCCGGCAGTTTGGTTGCGATTTAGTGATGATATGCTGGTGTGGAACGAGCCTAGTACCATGATTATAGGAGGCATTCATGGTGGCTGGGAGGAAAAAGTGGGTGGAAGCACACCACCACTTAGAACAGATAAGGGCTGGCTGGTACTTTATCATGGTGTAGAAAATGGTGGTTTAGGTTACTACCGTGTGGGTTGTGTAATGCTGGATTTAGAAGATCCTACAAATGTGTTAGGGCGCACAAAGGATTTTATCATGGAGCCAGAATTTGATTATGAAATCGAAGGATATTACAAAGGCTGCGTTTTCCCAACGGGCAATATGATTATAGATGACACACTTTACGTGTATTATGGTGGTGCAGATAAATATATAGGTGTAGCTACTTGTAATGTTCATGAATTAATCGATTTTACACTTAATTCATAAATCCCTGAAAATCCATGCAAAATAACTTTATAACTGATGGTCCAAGTTGGGTAAATGGTTTATCGTGGGCCGATATTTTTATTATTGTTTTATACTTTTTGTTTATTGTCTACCTAGGTATAAAGTATAGTAAAAGTGGTGACGAGAAGTCCTATTTCCTTGCTGGCCGAGGTATGGGCTGGGGTGTGATAGGGTTTTCCTTATTTGCGGCTAGTATTTCAAGTTCTACATTAATAGGTCAGGCTGGGGACGCTTACAGTACTGGGATTGCCGTTTTTAACTACAATCTGGTGTCGGTACTGGTTATGATATTTTTTGCGTGGTTTATCTTACCTTTTTATATAAAATCTAAAATTTTTACCATTCCAGAATTTTTAGAGAAACGATTTAGTGTTGCGTCAAGATACTATTTTTCGGCTATAACGATTATAGTGAACATTTTCTTAGACGCTGCGGGTTCTTTATATGCAGCCGCGATGGTTATGAAAATAGTTTTTCCAGAGGCATCGTTGCTAACACTTTCTATTGTTTTTGCTATTGTTGTTGCGGCATATACAATTCCTGGTGGGTTGTCGGCAGCTATTAGAGTGGATTTAATGCAGGGAATCTTTTTGCTCGTAGGCTCTATAGTGCTTACTTATTTTGCAACTAGAAATGGCGGTGTGGATTATGTAAAAGAACTTTTTGCAAATGGTGATGTCATGATGAAATTGGTACGAGATAACAACGACGCCTCGGTACCGTGGTTGGGGATGATTTTGGGAATTCCTATTTTAGGGATGTTCTTTTGGGGAAACAATCAGCAGCTCGTTCAAAGAGTTTTAACGGCAAAATCTATAGACGAGGGACGTAAAGGCGTCTTACTTGTTGGTTTTTTAACTGTTCTTACCTTGTTTTTAATTATAATTCCGGGTGTCATGGCTGTAAAATTGTTTCCAGATTTACCCAAGCCAGACATGGTGTATCCTAAGTTGATTATGGAATTAATGCCTAATGTACTAATAGGTTTTATGATTGCTGCTATGGTTGCTGCGTTAACATCCTCATTAAGTGGGTTATTAAATTCGGTAGCTACATTATTTACCATGGACTTTTATGATAAATTTTCACCTAATAGCAGTTCTAAAAAGAAGGTACAGGTAGGGAAAATCGTCTCCTTAGTAGTGTTAGTGATTGCCGTTATGTGGGCACCGCAAATAGGCAAACAATTTGGGACGCTTTTAAAGTATTATCAAGAGATGTTATCGGTCATGGCGCCACCTATTGTTGCTGCGTTTATGCTTGGAATTTTCTGGAAACGCACAAATGCCACGGGTGCTTTTGTAGGTTTGATAGCAGGTGTCTCGCTGGGTATACTAAATATCGTTTACAAACTGCAAGTGGGTACCTCTATTTTTGGAGACATTCACTTTTTAATCACCGTACCATTTTATTTTGCATGGAGTATGTTGGTTATGGTCGTTGTTAGTTTGTTGACTGAAAAACCACCGCTTGTAAAAACTGACGAGTTAACATTCACGATGAAAGGCTTTAACGAGGAAACCCTTGCTTTAAAAAGTCAGTCTTTAGTATCTAATTATCGCTTTTGGTCGTATTTGCTTATAGCTTTTTGTTTCATTATCCTATTTATATTTTGGTAAAACCCACACACATGATACACGTACATTTAAAAAAACTTGCATTCGGTTTTTTAGTTTTGACTTTTTCTGTTGCTTTTTCACAACAAGAAGTCGCTAAAAAGCAACCTAATTTTCTATTTGTTTTAGTAGATGATCAGCCTTTTGATGCATTAGAATCTAGCGGCAGATATCCTTTTTTAAAAACACCCAATATGCAGCGATTAGAAGATGAAGGTGTAAAGTTCACAAATTACTTTGTCACCCAGTCCATTTGCTCGCCTTCTAGAGCAAGTTTTTTAACAGGAACCTATCCTCATATACATGGTGTTAATCAAAACGACCCAAATGTTGATCCAGACTGGAAGAGTTTTCAACCTTACAACGAGCACTTGCAAAAAGCTGGATATCAAACGGCACATGTCGGCAAGATTCACATGGCCCATTTTAAAGGGAAAAAGCATATAAGACCTGGTTTTGACTACTGGTATAGCTTTGTAGGACAAGGAGAGTATTTTGATCCTAAAGTAAACGATAATGGGAATGAGTATAGAGAAAAGGGCTACATGACCGATATTTTAACAGACAAAGCAATTAGTTGGCTCAAAGAAAAAAGAGACCCAAGTAAACCCTTTAGTTTGAATTTATGGCACAAAGCCGTTCATGAAGATCATTTACCAGCACCTAGACATGATAAATTGTATGCCAAAGAGGTTTTACCTACGCCACCTTATGACACGCATCTCGAGACTTTTAAAGGCAAACCTGAATGGCAGCGCATAAAAACATGGGATTCTAATTGGAAAAAATATGTTCCGACAGATTCCATAAAGCCAAAACCATGGCCTATAAAAGGGTACAAATTTAAAAAGTTATTAGAAACCTTACTTTCAGTAGACGAGTCTCTAGGTCGCGTTTTAGCAACCCTAGAAGAAATGGGAGAGTTAGACAATACTGTTATCATTTATAGCAGTGACAATGGTTACTTTATGGGTGAACATGGTTATTGGGACAAAAGAATTGCCTATGAAAACTCGATAAGAATCCCAATGTTAATACGCTATCCTAAAGACATTCAAAAAAAGTCGGTGATTGACGAGACTGCGCTTAACATAGACCTAGCACCCACTATTTTAGAATGGGCAGGAGTTAAAATACCGGCCTACATGCAGGGCGAATCACTGCTACCACTTTTTGATTCAAAGAAAAAAAATAAAAAATGGAGGGATGGTTTTATGTTTGAGTATTATGTGGACGATGCATACCCTTATGCAGGTCCCGATATGTTGGCTCTAAGAACAAATAAATACAAACTAGTGGATGCTTTTTTAGAAAATGACCTTGACGAGTTGTATGAATTAGAGAAGGATCCTGGTGAAATGGTTAATCTTATCAACAATCCAGCGTATCAAAAAGTACAAGCAAACTTGCGTAAAGAACTAGAAAAGCAACGAATTAAGTACAAATACACAACAGATCGGGATTGGTGGTTGCGTACACAAGTTCCAAAAAAGAAATAAATCAAAACCCAGTGAAAGTTCACTGGGTTTTATTTTTGTTTCTCTTAAATGATTCTATCTTTAGTGAATGAAAACGTACCATACACGCAAGACTATTGCATTACTATTTATTTTAGGTGTACTATGCGCCATGCTCACAACAGCTCAGCAAATAAAGCATTTAAATAACAAAAATGGCTTAACTACTGGTAATGTCGTCGTTTTTGAAAAGGACAGTCTGGGATATTTGTGGATAGGTACAAATCAGGGACTAAGCCGCTACTCAGGGGTTGAATTTAAAAACTATGAGCTAGAAAAAGTAACGAGTAAAAAGGGAAACAGTGTTGCCGAAATATTAAATGTAAAAGGTGAACTATATGTCATTTGTTCAAACGGCACCTTGCTTAAATACAAGTATGATGCAGATAGATTTGTTAAAATTTTCTCTGAAGAAAACAAAGCTTTCAACGCTCTTACCAGTATTAATGGCTCAAAACTGCTTATTGCTGTACAAGCGGGATTCATTCTTTATGATACGCAAAGTAAGAAACATAAAAACATACCCTATCCTGAGATTGAGGTAAACCGAAAGCTTTTTTACAAAAACGAATTAATATATTGCGGGACCTCGAGGGGCATCTATGTTTTTAATTATGACAAAAACAAAGACACTATCCTATTTAAAAACAGATTTTTAGCGCAAGAAGATGTTATTGATTTAGCTTTTGACCCCAAAAATAGAATATGGGTAGGAACCGAGACTGGTGGTCTACATATTATTACTGACAGTAAAACAGAACGCGTAAACATAGGTCAGGTTTTAAACAAAACCTATGCAATCAGGGAAATAGCCTTTGATAAAAACAACAACGCACTTATCGCAATAGATCGCCTGGGGCTGTTTGTCCTTAACAGCAAATTTGAGATTATAAAATCCTTTAGTCACGATGTTAATGATGACAATTCAATTAACCAAAATAGTATTTATGAAATTTATGTAGATGAAACAAATGCATACTGGCTAGGAATAAGAGAGGGCGGTATCAACATTATTACTGAAAAGGACAATGTTTTTGAAAATATTTTACATGTAAAAAACGAATCCAATAGCATCAGTAATAATAAGGTACGTAGTATTTATGAAAGTAGCAACGGGTCTATTTGGTTTGGAACCGAAAACGGTATAAGCAAATACGCAGCAAACAAACAGTGGACAAACTTTAATAAAAACCCGCAATTGTTTAACACCGCTATTCTAACCATTACCGAATATAATGGGGATATTGTTTTAGGTACCTATGGCGAGGGACTCTTAAAGTTAGATGAGAAAACAGAAAATCTCTCCTCACTATCCTTAGAGCCCGCACAGCCTTTAAAATTTGTTTTCCACAGTAGTTTTTTTGACGAAAACTTGTGGATAGGTGGCAGTGATGGCCCATTGACCCACTATCTCAATAATAAACTGATAAATAAGTATGCAGTGGGAACTGCCAAAGTTGTCACAAGCGGCTATGATGGAATTAACTATGTAGGATCTACTCGTGGCCTGTTTGAAATTAATAAAAGAAACGGCAGTGTACGTAAAATAAAGGAAAACCCTAAATATCCTTTTAACGAGATTAATGACCTTTATTTTGACCAATTAAACAATTGCATCTGGGTTGCGGCTACAAATGGGGTCTTTAAATACAACCCTAGTAACGACGAGTCAACTCTTTTAAATGAAAACGCAAGTGCCGACATGGGGACCGTATTTTCCATAGAAAAAGACAACAGGCAAAACTTATTTTTTGGCACCATCACAGGTTTGTGGAAATACAACATAAAGACTCAAGTTCTTAGAAAATACGATCAGCAAGACGGCCTTTTTATAGACGAGTTTGGACCTGGTGCCTCAGCACAATTGCGGGACGGTAGATTGGCTTTTGGTGGCCCAAATGGGGCCGTTATATTTGACCCAATTCTTCTAACCGCAGACGAGACCATAGGCGATGTTTACCTATCTAACTTTCAAATAAACGGTAAAAATCCAGACAGTTTACAATTTCCTAAAAGCATTAATTATCAAAAGGAGGTCGTTTTAAATTATGACCAAAATACGATTTCTTTTAACCTAGAGACTTTAAAATTTCACGGCTCTAAACGCAATATTTTTAAGGTAAAACTCATTGGGTATGATGCAGATTATAAAGTGATCGCCACCAATAAAAAAATCACCTACTCAAACATTAAACCCGGTTCTTATACCTTACATGTTCAAGCCTTTAACGCAGACGGCGTGCAAGGCAGCAGTGACTATTCATTAAAAATTGTGGTTAAAAACCCTTTTTGGAAAACAGGCTGGGCAATAGCTTTTTATCTCTGCATAATGAGTATTATCGTCTATCTCGTATTAAGAATTTCTAAGGCAAACCTGCGCAAACTAGAAGACGAGAATAGGATTAAGTTTTTTGTTGAGGTTGCCCATGACATTAGAACTCCTGTATCGTTAATACAGCTGCTCGTTACACAGCTCGCAAACCAGCAAAATGTTGAAAAATCTATTGAACTTATTCAAAGAAATACCCAAAACCTAAATGAGTACGTCACACAACTACTAGATTTTCAAAAAATAAATAGAAATCAACTTAAACTAGCCGTTAGCAACATAGATCTTAAGGATTGTATCGCAAAAATTATTGAGGATTTTACACCTATTCTGCAAGAAAAATCTATTGACATTACCTTAGATATGAAGCATTTATCGGTATGGTTAGACGAGCCTAAAATGAAACGTATATTCTACAACCTTATTTCTAACGCTATTAAATATAGCCACGAGGGCGGCGAGATTACCATACGAGCATTTGTAGATGATAAACTTAAAATTGAGTTCATAGATAACGGTATCGGTGTCCCAGCAAAACAACAGGACCTTATATTCCAGCGTTTTACACGAGGCACAAATGTTTCTAATAAGGGCATTCCAGGCACAGGTATCGGCTTGCTGCTTTCTAAAAAAATCATTGAATTGCACGGCGGTCAAATTTTGTTAGAAAGTAAAGAAAATGTAGGCTCAAAATTTACAGTGGTACTGCCTACTGGGACTGATCATTATGCTAAAGATGAAGTGATTATACCACACCACACCCATGCTGGCGAAAAGAAAATTAACGACTTTATCAATGACAATAAACTGGTACTGCTTGTAGAAGATAACGACGAGTTGCGCACGGCCATTAAAACCGAATTAGAGGTTGAATACAGTATCATCGAGGCCGTAAACGGTAAAGAGGGACTGCTTATCGCACTTTCTAAAAATCCAGACCTTATCATTACCGACGTGATGATGCCCGAAATGGACGGTAAAGAATTGTGTAACCTGCTCAAAACCAACTTTAAAACCAGCCACATTCCGGTGATCATGTTGTCTGCACTGGTAGATGTAGACGACAAATTGCAAGGATTAGAAAACGGTGCCGATGCCTATGTAGAAAAGCCTTTTAATGTAGAAATATTAAAAGTCACCATGAATAATTTGTTAAAATCACGTGAGAATATTTCGCATCTGCTTCAAGATAAGCAGGTTAAAAAACAACTTACTCCCGACGAGAGTTTTCTATCCGACATTATAGACACCATAAAAAGTAATCTGACCGAAAAAGACTTCTCCATCGACACATTGTGCGACATTATGGGGTTGAGCAGGTCTAACCTTTTTAGAAAACTTAAAGGACTCATACAAATGTCCCCGTCAGACCTTATTATTAAAATTAAATTAAGCCATGCCGAGGAGTTGATGCGCAGTAAATCCCACCATCGGGTTTCTGACATTGCCTATGACTCTGGTTTTCAAGATCCTAAATACTTCAGTACCATATTTAAAAAACATTACAATAAAACGCCCAAAGAGTTTATGGATTCCCTATAAGTGGTTTTCGGTATTGTTTTACTAGGTCATTTTACCGCCTCATGGTTCTTTAGCCGCTGTAGCATGTTAACAGTTTCGCTTTCGCGAAAGCGAAATATCTACACCCAAGCAGCATCCATAAAGCCCAATTTAAAAGCAACAAACGGCGCGTATTATGCCGGTTAACTGAAGATGGAAGTTTGCTTTCAGCATTTTATTTAATGCCAAATTAAAAATTACCAGCGGTCACGATAAGCTTATAGTTTAAAAAATTGTTTTGCGAGCAGCAGGCTGGATTTAATCATAAAAAGCTTTTAGTTATTACGCTTTCGCGAAAGCGTACCCTAAAAATCAATTATTTACAAAAATTTTATGGTGTTGTGCGCCGTATTTAACCTGTTCGCAAACGATTGCTTTAATAGCTTTGAAGTGCATTTTTACCCGTTTGACTATTATTTAAACCTAGTTGAATGAATCGCAAACCTGTTTTTATATTTTCTTTCACAATTTGCTGCTGTTTTAAAATGCTTTGCCATCGATGAGAAATACCAATAAAACCTTTTTGAAAATTCTAGCTGCCACCATACTATGTCTTACGCTGGTAAGTATGGTTTATTTTAAAAAACAGTACGATGGTCGCGCGGTAAATGACGAGGTTGCCTCCTACAACTATGCAATAGGGACGCAAACAGTAGGTGCTAAATATAAGTTTACCGATAAAACGATGCTGGTAGAAACTGCACAGGAAATAAAAAACATGGGGTCAAATCTTCTTAAATTTTCTATGCACCCACGGTATTGTACAGAGAATTATGGGCTGCCTAAAAATGACGAGATTACCTCGCTTACAAAGCTTGCACAGTTAGAACCTTCTATGAAAGAGGTTTTGGATATGGATTTTAAGTACTACCATATTTGGGCTTATGGTTTTTCACAATATACTGAGGAGCCCGAAGGTGGAAAGGATGATGCGTCGCAAATAAAATTTATCAACGGCTATCCAGAGAAGTATGAAAACGCGCTTTATGACGAGATGTATGAGTTTGCCTCCTATCTTTTGAAAACATATAACAACACGGGCAAGGTATTTTATCTGGGTAATTGGGAAGGCGACTGGCACTTGCGATCGGACTATGATCGTACAAAGCCAGCAAACCCAAAAACCTTAGAAGGTATGATAAAGTGGTGCAAGGTTAGACAAAAAGCGATAGACGATGCAAAACGAGACGTCCCACACAACAATGTACAACTGTACCACTATGTAGAAGTGAACCTGGTACAAAAAGCCCTGAAAGAGCCAGATGCTGTTGTTGTTACAAACAGTATTGTAAATGTGGTAAACCCAGATTATGTATCTTACTCATCGTATGATGCGACAAACCCATTTAAAACCGAAGAGGGTATACGCAAAAACCTGCAAAAATCGCTCAATTATATAGAATCACAATTACAACCTAAAAAGGGACTGCCAGCAGGCAAGAGGGTGTGGATAGGTGAGTATGGAAGCCCCAGCGCAAATCACAGTGATGAAATGCAAAACTTAAGATCGATATGGACGATAAAAGCTGCGCTAGAATGGGGTACGCCATACATTTTGTATTGGGAAATGTATAATAACGAGATTAATAGTAACACGGGCGAGCAAGTGGGTTTTTGGCTTATCAACGACCGTGGCACAAAGCAGCCAATATGGTACACACACAATAATTTTTATAAGGAGTCTAAGGAATACGTTTCTGATTATTTAAAAAAGAATAAAAAAGTTCCATCCTTTGACGAGTTTAGAATGAATGCAATTAATTTTAATAGTTTAAATCCCAGTAAATAAATGAAAAATGTAGCTTTACTTGCACTTGTTTTTACGTGCACATCAGTTTTTGGTCAGAAAGTGGCCTATGACCCCATCATGGCATTAGAAGACTATAACTTTGTACTAGGCACACAAGGAATAGGTGGTTCTTATAAATTTAGTGAAACCGATTCTAAACTTGTCGAGCAGTCTAAGCATATTAGAGCGATGGGTTCTAATATCCTTAAAATATCGCTGGGTCCCAAAGCTTTTAAGTCTTACGGATTACCGATTCCACAAAAAAAGGTGCAAACAACCTTAGAATTGTTTAAGGCAAATCCTGATTTCAAAGAGGTTTTTGATATGGATTTTAAATATGTTTTTGCATGGGTACACACGTTAACCGATGTTAAGTGGAAACAACGTATTAATGCCGCCGAAGAAAAAAAGTTATATAACGAGATGTATGAATTCGCATCCTATTTATTAGAGACCTACAACGATAGCGGTAAAACCTTTATGTTAGGTAACTGGGAAGGTGACTGGTTGCTACATACGGGATACAATAGGGAAATGACCCCGCCTAAAGAGCACATCGACAACATGACTAAATGGTTTCAAATAAGACAACAAGCTGTGGATGACGCTAAAAAAGAAATAAAACATACCAATGTTTCTTTATATCATTACATCGAATTAAATTTAGCCCTTAAAGGAATGAAAGGTCAGGCATGTATCGCAAACGATATATTACCTAAGGTGAATGTAGATTTTGTGTCATACTCTAGTTATGAAGCAATTAAGAATCGTGATTATGACGAGAAAAAGAAGACTTTAAAAGAGATTTTTGAATATTTAGAAAATCAATTACCTCCTAAAGAAGGATTGCCATTTAACCGTCGGGTGTTTTTAGGGGAGTATGGATACCATGCCAATATTAAAAATCCAAAATCATTTATAAAGCAGTTTGATGAAACTAAAGAGATCATGAAAATCACCATGGAATTAGATCTTCCTTTTGCTCTACACTGGCAAATGTTTAATAATGAGTACAAGGATGGTGTTTCTAAACAAATGTCACTAATAAGTGAAGAAGGAGAACGCAGGCCGCTATATTATTTCCACCAGCGTTATTACATCGCCATGAACGGGTACTTAAAGGATTTTAAAAACAAAAATGGCGTATACCCTGATACTAAAACATTCAATGCAAAGGCGATTGAGGTTTTAGATACCCTATAGCCTTAAATTAGAAAGCATGAGAGCTAAATTTACTATCGTTTTTTGGGTCTTTAGTTTATTTGTAACCACCACAAGTGCCCAGTTGGCGCTACTTAGTGATCAGCAAATAGATTTTAGCACTGCAGTTTCTACTATTTCTAGTGGTAACTGGAGTAACCATGCCATATGGAGCTCTGGTGTTGTTCCTGGCGCTAGCACCGACGTTATCATTAACAATGGGCATACGGTGTACATAGATATACAAGGTGCGTCTGGAGTTGCTGTAGACCTATGTCGCAACCTGCAGGTGAGGCCAACTGCGGTTTTAAATATGGGTCACAACACAGCAAACTTTTCTAAGGATTTAAGGATCAATGGCAGCATACTTTGTAACGGTACTTTTGCTGCCGGTAGGGTACGACCTACCAGTGGCGGTGATGGTTCTATTTATAATTTTAACAGCCGTATTTTTCTAAATCTTACTAGCGGCACTACCTATGTTTCGGGCTCTGGATTTTTTAATCCGCGTGTGTTAAGTATATCGAGTGGTGCGGCAAATAGAAATCTTATTGTGGACTTATACAATATGTATATTAACGAGCATTTTGTTATAAGATCTAATAATAGAGTGCATGTAACAATTGCTAAATATGCCTATGTGCGTATTAAAGGAACCTTAGGTGTAAACGGTAGTACGTTCCAATTTGGTTCTACGACTGCAAAATCAGATTTGACCATACATGGTATTGTCGTTTCTGAGGATGTTAGTTTGTTCTCGCGCAATGCAACACCAGGTGATTTATCTACTATTACGATAGCTAGCGGCGGTAGCCTTTATACCAAAAGAATCAACGAAGGTGTTTTAAATAGAAAGACTGAAGCTGGTGGTTTTACGCTGACTATAAACCAAAGAGGGTTATTGCGTTTAGGAAACAATGTAGATTTTGAAAACTTGTCTAACGCAAATCCAAATTTTACGTTTGTAAACAACGGCGAATTGCGTAAACATTATTCTACAACAATGCCTACAACGGCTCAGATTACTTCACGTATAAACCAGTTTGACCCCAATCTAGGCGTGGATGTAAGTCAAATCCAAGATATCTTTGGAGCATCACACATCGCAGGATGGTACCATTTTACAAATAAACCATTCATGATAGAAGGGTTGGATTACTATAAAACCTTTGGCGCAACTTCTATTAAAACAACCATTAGCCCAATTGCTGGTAAAATGGCCGAATCCTATCCATTTAATCACAATTGGCCCGTTTACCAAACCATGAGAGATGTTGCGCAAAATCAGTTTATTGACTCCTTATTTAAACGCACTCATGTTAAAACCCACACATTTTGGACCAATACTAGAAACCGTGGAAATTATAAAAATGGACCCGATTTTAATCACGCTAGCTTTTTAAGCATGGAACAGCAGTTTTATGATTTGACAAAATATCTGTTTCAAACCTATGGTTCTATGAACAAAACATTTGTCTACCAAAACTGGGAAGGTGACTGGATGTTGCGTGGTGAAGGCGTTAATTGGGAGGGCAACCCGTCGTTAATTCCTGATGATGTAGAGTGGGATATAGAAGGTATGTCACGCATGTTTAGGGCACAACAGCGTGGAACCGAGCGTGCGCGGGATGAATTTTCTAATGCCAATTTAAAAATACTACACGGCATAGAGTTTAATAAATTGTGGGCCAATATCGGTGGGCAGCGAGTCACCATGATGGACAACAACACGCCTTCGGTACTAGAGAATGTAATACCCCATACTAGGGTCGACCTTTCTTCATGGTCTGCATATGACGGGGCTTGGACAAATAGCGGCAATCCCGAAGGGCATGCGATGTGGAAAGGACTAGAAATTGCAAAGTATTTTACCACCGCAACGGGTGAAATTACCAGTGGCACTCCTGT
>DAIRDE010000009.1:0-28807 GCA_036796335.1 Nonlabens sp. | reverse complement strand
AAATTGCAAAGTATTTTACCACCGCAACGGGTGAAATTACCAGTGGCACTCCTGTGCAAATAGGGGAGTTTGCCATTAATGAAAACCCACCTTTTAGCGGTTCTAATGACAATACACGTATAAGAGAGCGATATGGTAGATACATAGGCGTCGCTTTGGGGCTACAAATACCTAATTTCTATTTATGGAATTTATACAACTCGGGCAGCCAACAGGGGCCAGCGGGACACACGTGGCAAGGGGGTACTACCTACACAAATGCTTTTTTATATACTTGGCTAGACGGTAAATGGCTTGTAGAACCTAATGGCACCTGGGGCTTTGCAGCCGCTTTTTTAATGGAGCAGTGGGCGGGCACGCTTTCAACAGGCACACCACAGGAAAACAGTATGGTGGCCATGTTTCCCAATCCTTCCAGTAATTTTATAAAGTTTAACAGTGATTACGACACGTTAAAAATTTCTATTTGCGATTTAAATGGCCGTGTAGTTATGGAAACCGATTATTTAAAGGATAACGCAATCGATATATCTCATCTTGCTACTGGGGTGTATGCTGTGATTATACAAGAATCGAATAGACTGCTTGAAGTTCAAAAACTAATTAAAAATTAAAAACCAACCTTTATGAATAAAATATTTTTGATTTTGCTATTGTTACCGCTATCCATGGTTGCACAAAAAATTACCGTAAAAGGTACTGTTTATGGCAACGAACCTAAAGAAGCATTATTTGGGGTATCGGTTTTAGTTAAGGGAACAACCACAGGTGCTTATACTGATTTAGAGGGGAAATACGAACTTCAGGTAGACCGTGGACAAACGCTGGTGTTTTCTTTTTTGGGGATGAAAACCCGAGAAGTTGTTGTAGAATCAACAACACTCGATATAACCTTAGAATTTGATACTTCTCAACTCGATGAGGTAACCATTAGTGTGGGTTATTTTGACATTAGTAAAAAGGATCTTTCAGGATCTATAACACAAGTAACTGCTGAAAAGTTAGAGAAAAACAGGGTGAATTCTGTTGAACAATTACTTCAGGGACAAGTTGCTGGTGTTATTATAGGTGAAAGTTCAGAACCAGGTGGCGGTTTTTCGGTATCGATACGTGGGACAAACTCCATTTTAGGAGGTACACAACCTTTATATGTGATTGATGGTGTGCCAATAGACCCGCTTACCGACGCTCAAGGAAATGAAGCAGCAGGTCAGTCACAAAGTAGTTTAAGTTTTTTAAACCCAAACGATATAGAAAAAATTGAGGTACTTAAGGATGCCGCTGCAACCGCAGTCTATGGTGCGCGAGGTGCAAACGGGGTCGTCTTAGTAACTACAAAAAGTGGTGACAACTTGAATGGTAAAGACGCCCTGAGCATTACAGTAGATAATTTTCTAACCGATGTTATTGGGAATATAGATGTGATGGATGGGCCTACATTTGAGCGATATATGAACCAGCGTGCCATTAACCAATTTTATGTAGGTATTACAAATCCCAATCGGGTAGGAGGTGCCTTTGACGGTACACAAACACTGGACGAGACTAATTTTCCTGAGTTGGCTAATTTTGATGTTCGTTTTCCTACAAGCACAGGAGTAAACAATAATTGGCAAGATTTAGCCTATAGAATGGCATATTCTAGCGCATATAATATTTCTTATCAGGGTGGCGATAAACAAAAAAGTATCGCTATGAATTTAGGACTTATAGAAAATAATGGGATAATTATTAATTCTAATAATCGCAGGCTTACTTTTAACGTAAACGCAAGAACAAAAGCATTTAAAAACAAACTTGAACTAGCCTCTAGGTCCAATATAGCGTATAACGCAGGGAATGCCTCTTCGGTAGGTAACGGGCAAATCTTTCTACAGCGCAGCGTGGTTTCTCAAGCGTTATTGTTTCAGCCTATTTTTAGGTTGTTGGATCCAGGAGAAGATGACGACATTTATGCCGACCTAAATGAAGGTAACATCATATCAAACCCATTTACATTAGCAAGAGATGTTATTGATCAAAAATCTTCTTACAACTTCATCCAAAATTTAGCTTTAACCGCTAGGATTACACCAAAATTGACCGCAATATTTAGAGGGGCATTTAATTTCCAAAGAAGCTTGCGCGATAGTTATTACCCTAGCACAACTACTAGAGGTAGAAGAAACAATGGGGAAGCCTCACAATCCAATTTTGAGAACCAAAAATTATATGGAGAAGCAAACCTGCGCTATGTAAATAAATTTGGTAAACACCGTGTAGACGCGATTGTTTTGGGTACTATAGAGGAAAACAACATACGGTCTGTTTTTAACAAAGCCTTCGGTTTTGGTAGCGATGCAACCACATTCTATAATTTCACTTCGGCTACCGACGTACTTGTTCCTAGAACTGAATTCAGAAAATTTGGTTTGGTATCAGGTCTTTCTAGAGTTGGTTATAGTTTTGATAGAAGATATTTTGTTGACGTAAACGCGCGAGTTGATGCCTCTTCAAAATTCGCAAAAAATAATCAAAGCGCATTCTTTCCATCGCTCGCACTAGCTTGGGATATAACTAGTGAAAAATTCTTTAACAACGTAGAAAACATTAACAATTTAAAGTTGAGACTGTCTTATGGTAAAACAGGTAGCAATCCTATCCAGCCATATGAATCACTAGCACTTATGGCGCCGATTAGATATAATTTTAACAACCAGCTAGTCACTGGTTTCTTTGAATCTAACCTGGCAAACGACGATTTAACTTGGGAAACAACCGATCAGGTTAACGCAGGGTTAGACATCAGCTTATTTGATTCTAAAATAAATATCACTTTGGATGCTTATTATAAATTGACTTATGATTTGCTTCAACGTGTTAATTTACCTCCTTCAAACGGCTTTGCTTCTCGTATTGATAATTTTGGAGAGGTAGAAAACAAGGGTATTGAACTCTCTATAAACGCAGTGGCTATAGATTCTGACGACTTTACGTGGAACGTATCCGGTAACTTCTTTATTAATCGCAACAAATTATTAAGTCTCAATTCTAATTTAGATTTTCAACTAGGTCCTGTAATTGGTTTTGCACAATCTAATCCAGTTGTATTTCAAACAGGTAGGCCGTTGGGTATTTTTTGGGGTGCACAAACAAATGGTATTTATAGAGATTGGGCCGAGGCAAATGCCAGTGGTATTGCTGGTGCCGCTCCAGGCGAAATCAGATACATTAACAACTCTGTGGATTTAGATGAAAATGGAAACCCGTTACCTACACAACGTATTGATTTTTCAGACTTTGTACAAATAGGTGACCCTAACCCAGACTTTAACTTTGCAGTGACCAATAATTTCACCTTTCGTAAATGGGATTTAAATGTCCTTCTTACAGGTCAAATGGGGGGTGATATTTTTTGGGTAGATTCTTGGCAGCTTGGACAAAACCAAGGAACATCAAATGGTCTTTCTTCTGCCTTTCAGGATTCATGGAGAGCGCCTTTAAGTTTTACTCCCGAGGGTGGGCTCGTCTTTGACCCCGCAGCAGGAAATCTGGATAATGTTGGGAATCCAGCGGCTTTACTTAACGAGGGGCCTCGAGCGTTAGCATCTGACCGTCAAGTTTATGATGGATCTTTTGTGAGACTTAAAAATGTTAATTTAGGTTATACATTTACCATCAAAAAGAAACATAACCTAAGAGTATTTGCAACAGGTCAAAATTTATTGACCTGGACAAAATACCCAGGATACGATCCAGAGGTTACGACCTTTAATAGAGACCCACAGCGTCGTGGGGTCGATTTTGGAGGTTACCCTGGTACAAAAACCTATACTTTTGGATTACGATTTAATTACTAATTAATAATTATGAAGACTACATTAATAAAATTTACAGCACTTTTACTCATTTTACCGATGGTGTTTAGTTGTGAAGATTTTCTGGAAGAAGAAACATTTACTGAAATTTCTACAGATATCTTTTATCAAAATCAAGCTGACGCTATCGCTGCGTTAAATGCGGCTTACGCAAAATTAAAAGAAGGTAATGGCTATTATAAGCAGATATTTCTATCAAATCTTTTTGCAGCGTCTGATCAAGGTCTTTCTAGTTTTCAACATGGCGCCTTTAGAACGGGCACTATTACAGCAACAAATGCAAACCTTCCTAGACCATGGATAGAAATTTATGATGCTATAAAAGACGCCAATAACGTCATCGCAAACGTTAATGAAAACAATGTTCCAGATGCAGAAATTAGAATGCGCATTCTCGGAGAGGCTCGTTTTCTAAGAGGTTTACATTACTTCAATCTTGTGCGCTGTTTTGGCGAGGTGCCGTTAAGAACCACACCCGTGCTGCCAAATGACGAGGGATTGCAAAAATCACCTATCAGCGATATTTATGACGTTATCATCAGTGATTTTCAATATGCAGCAGACCACTGTTGGGGATTTAATGAATCAAGAAATGGACTAACTAATAACATAGGTAGGGTAACTAAAGCGTCTGCACACGCGATGTTAGCAAAAGTGTACATACAAATGGCGTCTTCTAAAAGAACCGCTCTAGAAGGTGTTATGGGTAACGCGCGTTATGCCGCACTACCAGGATCGGCAGATTCTTATTATCAACTAGCAAAAGAACAATGCGATTTAGTCCTTACCCAAAGTTATTATCAGCTGGTTCCAGACCTAGAAAGTTGGATTAATATATTTAGTTCTACTAATGGTAACAATGCCGAAATGCTCTTTGATATACAAGGGTCGGCTGTTCCTGGACAAGGTACTGCTGTTTCAAACTTGTTTAGCCCGCAAAACTCTGGTTTAGCTGGCGGTGGATTTGGTGGCGTAAATAGAATGATTCCTGGGTTTATTAATAACAATATGGATAGAAACGATGTAAGGTATCAAAACTCTATTGTGCGCGCTTACCAGGATGCGACAAATTCATATGCATTAAACTTGAACAGCAACGGTTACTTTAGAACAAACCTAGAGACTGGGGCATCTAGTGGAATACTGCAAGTGATATGGACTGCAAAATATATTGATAGAGATGCAACTACAGAGTACACAAGCCAGCAAAACTGGCACGTGATTAGACTAGCCGATGTTTACTTAATGCGTGCAGAGGCTCTAGCCGAAATCAATAGAAACCCAAGTTTAGCAAACGCCGATCTAAGTATTTTACGCAATAGAGTCGGTATGCCAGATTTTAATGGAAGCACCATGGATATGACGCAGTTTAGACGTGCGTTGCTTAGAGAACGATCAGCCGAGCTTTCAGCCGAGGGTCACCGATTTTTTGATATCACCAGAATGGGTGTGTATGATGAACTTTGTAGAGCTGCTCATGGCGCAACGGTAGGAGCAAGACAGCCAGAAGATTATACATGGCCCATTCCATTAATCGAAACTGCAGCTAATCCTAATATCGATAACTAAACGATGAGGATGTCTTGTAAGCCCGTTTTTTTATTCCTGGTTTTATGTGCCTTGTCCAACTTTGGCGTAAGCCAAACCGCTAAACCTAATGTGGTCTTTATAATATCAGACCAACATAAATTAGAAGCAACAGGCGCCTATGGAAGTAAGCTAGCGGTTACACCCAATATAGACGAGCTGGCAAAGACGGGTGTTAAGTTTACTAACTGCTATTCGCCTGCTCCCGTGTGTGCGCCTGCAAGGGCGGCATTAATTACGGGGATGTACCCTTATGTTAACGGAGCAATTTATCACAAGGCACCAGTGATGATGCCTAATGGTAAAATTAAGGATATAGGCAGCGGTGAAATGCGTGAAACGGGTTATCGTCAGGGAATAATCACCCTTGCCGAGATTTTTAAAGAACAAGGATATGCCACAGCTGCACCAGGTAAAATGCACGTGCATGGAGAATTACAAAAAAATGTGGATGAAGATTTTCCTGAAGGCAATTCTATGGGTTTTGATGAAACGAGTGTGCGGTATTACACCTCGTTCCCTGGTGGGCATTATGAAGATGAGGTAGGCGAGGATACCTACATGCGTTATAGACAGTTTAAAAAGTATAAAGATGTTTATAAAGGTGGTGCGCAGCATCTTAACGAAGGTTATGAACCCACACTGGTAAAAAATGACGAGGACAACTTTGATATGGTTGTCGCTAGAAAGTCGGTAGAATTTATTAACAAACGTGCTGCCGATGGTAAAAGCTTTTTTTTGCATGTAGGTTTTGAAAAACCGCACGCGCCATTTACCACAACTCAGAAATATCTGGATATGCACAATCCAAGCGATTTTTCTTTGCCCGATACTTATGATGATTGGTACAATAAGGGAAAATATCCGTGGTCGCCTAATTGGGTTCATTCTGGGATTCCAAAAAATTTGAAAAATGCTCAAAATGTCATGGCAGCCTATCATGCGTGCGTTACTGAGATGGATGATATGGTGGGTCGAGTGGTTAATGCTTTAAAAGAAAAGGGCCTTTACGAAAACACGATTATTATTTACACCACAGATCATGGTGAGCATTTATTTGAACACGGGTTAAGAGGCAAACACAACATGTATGATGATGCTGTGAATATTCCTTTTATTATATCTTACCCAAAGTTGTTTAAAGGAAATACTGTAAATAATTCTTTAATAAGTTTAATAGATGTCATGCCTACGCTTGCAGAGCTTATTCAAGGAAATATACCTACAACAGCACAAGGAGTGTCTCTTGTTAGTGCCTTAAAAAACGGAACTACCTTTAACAATCGTCCCGTTTTTGCCGAGTTTAGAGGTGGGGATTATCAATTGCTACCTGGTAGAAAAAATGTTCCTTCCAGGATGATGCGTAAGGGTGATTTTAAATTTATTTACACCCATGGTATCATCAATCAATTATACCATTTAGGTAAGGATAAGCAGGAGCTTTATAGCCTGACATTTGACGAAAACTATGCAAAAGTTTATAAAGAAATGTACTTTCAAACAGTGGTTAACTGGAAATCCCCGCAGTATGACATGTTAAACGCCACGATAAAAGACAACAAAGTGGTTTTGGGTGATGATGCAAATTTTAAATCCTACCACCTTTTTTATGCGAGTGATGATAAACCAGAAGATGCACAGCTTATTGCGCAGAACATTTCTTCTGGACATGCACTTGCTAAAAAGGGGTATTACTGGATTCTGGCAGATGTTAATTATACCGTTACGTCAAAGTATTATGGTGATACTGTTCCTGTAGCTGTAAAAGAATATTCGCAAATTATTCCTGTTTCTAACGCATTACCATTTCTATAACGTATAAGATTGGGGTGTGAATGGAATCAAACTTTTTAGAAGATTTTTTTTTGCCTCTTAATTATTGTGGCTTTTAGAATTGTTTTGGACAAGCAATCTTGCTCAAATTTGTACCTGGCAAGCTAATTAGGTCTATCATAGAGCGATTTAAAGGGGTTGGTTAGTTTTTAAACCTTTCTGACAAGCAAAAAAACTGCTTACACATTTATCCCTCCTAGTTTTGGATAACAATAAAATTGAATCTACTTTTACTACAACGTTGTATTAATGGATAATTTAAAAATGAACCTTAATTATTAACTTAAAAAACAAAAACATGAAATCATTAAAATTAGTAACCCTGTTATTATTTATTACCAGCTTTTCAATGAATGCCCAAAAAGGTCCAGAAAAGGCAGCTAAAAAAATTGCAACCGAAGTAACACAAGTTCTTTCTCTTAATGAAGAAGAATCTGAAGCTGTTTATCAAATTCAACTTAACCGTTTCAAAGAAATCCAAAATATTAAAAGTGAATTTAAAGACGATGCAGATGCTCGTAAAGCAGCAATGAAGAAGAATGGTGACAACACTTCAAAACAAATGAAACAATTACTAGGAAATGACCGCATGAAAATTTGGGTGCAACACAAAGATTCTAAATAGAACTTTATAGCTATGAAAAAATTTCTACTAATTGCATTCTTTGCAAATGCAAGCCTGGTATTTGCACAAACAGTAAATATTCAAGGCAATCCATATGGCGGTAATCCTTATCCAGATATTGCTTCGGCGATCACAGCATCTAGTTCTGGGGATGTCATTCTAATAACAGGTGTCCACACTGAGCCTGTTTTTATTAGAAAAAGCATTTCTCTTCTAGGTGTAGACCCAACAACTGATATTATACAAGCTGCCGCTGCTCCTGCAAACACAGGTACAGGCAACAGTGTAATAAACATATTGCGTGCAGCCGATGCTGATGTGCTTACGGTTACCATAGAAAATTTAGGTATTAGAAACGGTAATGCCGATGTAAATACTAACGGTGGCGGTATTAACGTGGATAAGGCAACGGGCCTTGTTACTCTTAAAAACCTGATTATAGAAAACAACTACACCGCGCGTAATGGTGGTGGCGTTAGTTTTGCAGGCTCTAATGCCGAGGTTATAGAATGTACGATTCGCAATAACACTTCTACCCTAGACGGTGGTGGCGTGATTGCAGCTACAAATAACGCCTCGGGAGGTAATAATACAGTAAACTTTAGACAGTCTATAATTAATGGCAATACTGGTAGAAACGGTGGTGGCTTGTTTTTAAACGGAAACACAACTTTTGGAAACAACTATATCATAGACGTTTTGATTGAAAACACAACGGTTGCATTTAATAACGCTACTAGTCCTTCAACTGGTTCAGGTGGTGGTGCGATCTGGTCTAGAGCTTCTACTTGGACTGGCGATGGCGTTACAGGTAATATCAATCTAAGATTTGTTCATGCAACTACCTATAGTAATACACATGCTGCTCCTGTAAGAAGTGGATACCAAAGTAGTGGAACGGCAACAAACCTTAGGGCCTATAACTCTATTTTAGTAAATGCCGATGCGGTTGCTACTAGAGCGGTAAACTTTGCATCAACCAACACGATAGATGTTGTAAACTGTATTTTAGGGGGTGTAGAAGGTGCGCCTTTTTCCATTCTAGACGATACAGCAAAAAATAACCTAAGAGGTAGAACTGCTACACAAGCGGGTCTTACCAGTTCTTTATCCTCGCAAGGGGGGCAAACGCAAGTTGTTTCTACCGGTGCTGGTAGTTCAGCCATAAACTACTGTTCAGCTGCTGTAACTGGGGTAACCTTACCTACAATAGATCAACGTGGTGCTACTCGAGTAGGCGTTCCCGATGCTGGTTCTTTTGAATTTGATGGCGTGTTAAGCATTGCAAATGCGCCACAAAGTTTACAGGTGCGCATTTTCCCTAACCCGGCTCGCGAGTTTGTAGAAGTGTCTGGTATCGATAACGTATCTAATATTAAGGTATACTCCTTATTAGGCGCGTTAGAACAAGAAGTGAAAAACACCAACACCATAAACGTGGCTTCTTTATCTTCAGGAATTCACCTGTTGGTAGTTGAAAAAGACGGCCAACGAGTGACCGAAAAATTAGTCATTCAATAGATCATTTATTAGGCGAGGTTTTTAAAAGAAATTTTGACCAGCTTTAATTAATTGTCATACTCTTATTAAAACATCCTTAAAAAAGTGTAATCAACTTTTTTAGGGATGTTTTTTTATTTTATCGCTATCTGTTTTGTTTTATGTAACTTCGTTATTGCTGTTACGCTTTCGCGAAAGCGAAAAAATTAACAACAACGCAGCGCCCATAAAATAATATCCATAAAATGAAAATATTGAAAAGTACCGTTTGCCTAAAACAGCTATATTTTTTGTGCATAGGTATAGGTTTTTGGGCACTTACAAGCTGTGATGGTGCTCAAGAAAACACGACAACGCCGCCCACCGCCCAGCAGCCCATATCTTTTTACAAGGGAACAACGATGGGATTTGTGCGGCACCAGGAGGAATTTGGCAACGTTGTTTTTAAAGAAAATGGCGTGCCCAAAGACCCTTTTCAAAGCGTTGCCGACCATGGCGCGAACATCGTGCGTTTTAGAGTTGACCTACCACCATACCGCAACAGCTACACCGCAGGAAGGCCCGACGTTGATTTTAGAAGGCCCGATAAAGTAAAAAGTGGTCTAAACAGGGCGCAAAACGCAGGGCTTAAAATACAACTTACCTTTAGTTACAAATCCATGGCACTTAACGATGCCGACCAGCGCAATCAGTATGTTGCACCGCTCGCATGGCAACCTATTGCTAATGATTTAGAGCGCCTTAAAGACAGTGTTTACCAGCACACCTACACAGTTTTAGAAGACTATGTTACCTCGGGTATTGTGCCTGCCATTGTATCGATAGGTAACGAGACTAACTTTCATTTTTTGCAACCAAATATATCAGAGTCCACGCTGCCTGCCTACAATGCTGCAAGAACAGTGGCGTTGTTAAACGAGGGCGCCCGTGCAGTACGACAAATCAACAGCACCTATAATAAAAACATAAAAGTCGCCGTGCATATCTTTAGTGCCTCTAATCTAGAATGGTGGCTAGGCGAGCACGTTCCTCGCGGTTTGGATTTTGATATTTTGGGGCTTTCGCACTACCATGGCTGGCATTCATTAGGCAATTTTAACAACTGGACAGCGGTGGTTAATTATGTTAAAAACACCTACAATAAGGACTTTTTAATGCTAGAAACGGCACAGCTATTTACCCCAAACAGCTATGACAACCATGTTGATACTTTAGGCAGGGAGAACATTCCGTCAGGTTATCCCAACCCGCCCACCACAAATACGCAGCGCTTTTATTTAAGAGATCTAGCTCAAGAAATTAAAAATGCGGGTGGTCTGGGTCTTATTGTATGGGGTGGCGAGTGGGTAGGTTCTAGTACCTTGATTTACCCCGACCAGTATGGCGCTGGTTCCTCGTGGGAAAATAAAACCTATTGGGACAACAATTACAACCTACACGAAGGCATCAACTGGATGCGCGATATAGATTAAAACTATTTTTACTTTATAGATTTGTAATAAAACGAGGGATTGTAGGGTGTTTCGCTTTCGCGAAAGCGAAAAATGATGACGTATTCACGTCCATGTTGTTTCAAGTCTTTAATAATCGCTTATTTATACATTAATATTTAAAAAGGTATTTCCTGCTCTAATAGGGAATATTTGGAATGTTTTTTTGCGAAAATCTAATTTTTACGCTTAAAAAATGAATTACGCCCCCCTTTATAGATGTTTTTGTACACCCTAAAGTTCCTTTTTCCATTATATGTTTGCTATGAACAACTAAAATTTTCACCTATGAAACTAAAAATACTCTTAGTACTTTCCTTGTTTGCCTATGGGCAATATAACTTTGCACAATCAATTAGCATAGCACCACCGGTAACGACAGTTCAAATAGGACAAACACTTACCGTAACTTTTAACTACACGTATACGCAATCTGACGGATATGTTTATACTGGTATCAACAGATATGATGCAGCAGGTAACTATGTATCTACGGTAGGTGGTGGAGACATCAATCCATTATCAGGTGGTACAAATCTAATGGAATCAATTAGTTTTCTTATACCTCCTGGAACAACGCAAACAGCTGATTTACCAACTGGTCACTATTACAATATCATAATTGAATTAAAGGATAATGTGAATTTTAATTACATAACAGGTGATTTTCCTACCACACAATTAAATTTAACAAACTCAACTGCTAGTGTAACCGATACCTTTTTAAATGATGTAACCGTATCATGGCTTAATAATCGCTTACTAGTAGAGGGATTAAGTGAAACAGATAGTTATAGTTTAAAGGTTTTTAATCTTTCTGGACAGGAGGTTATATCATTAGAAGATAAACATATTACACCTTTCTTAAAGTCGGGCGTTTATATTGTACAGCTTACTGTTGTTGACAAAGGAGTAAAAGCAACTAAGATCCTTGTGTATTAGTAACTCTAGGAATTGTGTTTTTTTGTAAACAAATCGAAGGTTTTAGAATCTTCGATTTTTTGTTTAAAGGCTTTTTAGGTAAGAGGTTTACCTGTATTTATGATATATTTATGATTTAGTTTTTCTACTGATGAGTGGTAAAAATTTGCACACAAATATAAGTGACAAATAAAACAAGTTATGTTTATGAATTTAGAATGGCTTAATAAATTTTGGATATAACAGCGATGAGAATTTACATCTTAGCTTTATTTATTGTTCAGCTATCAACACTAGATTGTTTTGGACAGGCACAGGCGAAATTTGATAAAATTGATTTGTCAAAGGGCCTTTCTAGTAATAGAATTTCAAGCATTGTAAAGGAGAATAACGGCTATGCATGGATAGGCACTGATAATGGTTTAAACCGATATGATGGGAGTCAGTTAAAAATATTCAATAAGAACAACAGTGGTTTAAGTTCAAACAATATTACCGATTTATTAATAGATCGAAAAGGCAGGTTGTGGATAGCTACACTAGATGCGGGACTCAATTTATATAATCCACAAAGTGATGTATTCACAGTTTATTTACATAGTTTAAAGGATAAAAAAACATTGCCATCTAACCATATACAAACCTTGATTGAGGATAAAGTTGGAAACTTGTGGATAGGTACTGATTTGGGTTTGAGCTTATTTGTAGAATCTTCTCAAACATTTATCAATTATAGCGGCAATTCAGGTCGAGGGAATGCTTTAGGTAGAAATGTTGTAACAAGTATTTATGAAGATTCTTCTGGAATTATTTGGGTAGGGACTTTTGGTGATGGATTAAATAAATTTCAACCAAAAACAAAGCAATTAGAAAGTATCAAAGCACCAAAAGGAATTTATTCAAATTTTATAAATGCAGTACATGAATTTGACAATGAAACCCTAGTGATAGGAACACAGGACAGCGGGTTGTTAAAGTTTGACAAAAAAACATCTAGTTTCACAACGTTTTTTGATAATAAACTTGCGTATAGAGGTATGCCAACTATTGTGCGGTCTATTTATAAAGATGGTGAAAACAATTTGTGGATTGGAACTGATGGAAATGGATTATTAAAAGTAAAAAACAAGGCTCGTAATTTAAACGACATCACTAATTATTTACATAACGGGCAATTTAATGCCTCACTGTCGGGTAATGCTATTTATGATATTATTGAGGACAGCGACCATAATATATGGATAGGCACGGCATGGAGTGGGGTAAATATTTTAAATCCTAAAAGTAATTATGAATTCCTTTTTAGTGATATTAAGGGTGAAAATCTAGTACCTGTATTGTCTATTCATAAAAACAAAGATTATTTATATCTAGGCTTAGATGGTGAAGGGCTAGTTATTTACAATTTAAAAAGCAAAATTGTAAAACGGTACAGTAGCAAATTAGTAAAATCCTTTAGAGGAGATTATGTACAATGTATATATGAAGCTAAGAACGGCGTGATCTTTATCGGCACTTTTGCAAATGGGTTGATTAAATATGAACCTAAAACCGGTGTTTTTACTCAATATAAAAGCGTATATAAAAATAACAATTCATTAAGTTTTAATGATGTTAGAAGTATAGAGGAAGACGAAAATTCAAATTTATGGGTTGCAACTTGGGGTGGGGGATTAAATTACCTAAATGTAAAAACTGGAAATTTTATACGGTTTTTAGAAAATGACAGAATTCCAGGAAGCATTAGCAGCAACAATATAGTTTCTATGAAACGAGACGGAGATTTTTTGTGGCTAGCTACCTTTGGCGGAGGTTTATGTAAGTTTAATACCGTTACAAAAAAAAGCATCAATTTTAAACACAATATAGCTGATTTAAATTCCATAAGCAGTAATTATTTATTTAGTCTTTTAGTAGGCGATGACAAAAATGTGTGGATAGGTACTTCTGGTGGAGGGGTAATTTTTTTTAACACGCAAAGTAATATCTTTAATAATTTTAAAGAAAATAAAGAAATAAGTAACCTAACAGTTACGGGAATTCTTAGCGATTATAAACAGAATATTTGGTTTAGCTCAAAGCAAGGAATTTATGAATACAATAAGAGAACTGGCAAATTCATTTTTTACAATACTATTGCTGGTGAGTATGGCATAAATTCAGTTTTTAAAGACGATAAGGAATTGCTTTATTTTGGAACAACTACAGGTGTTTTGCGATTTGACCCACATAATTTTTCATCTAAAAGCGATGCGCCAGTTGTTAAACTAACCGATTTTAAATTGTATAATAAAGAAATTACGGTCGGTAAAAATAGAATTTTAACAAAGACCGTTGATCATCAAAATAGTATTGTTCTTGATTTTGATTTGAAAGTTATAACTTTTGAATTTGCTGCGCTTTTATTTCCTACAGCCTCAAGTTGTGAATACGCTATTAAAATGGATGGTTTTGACGCATACTGGCGAGAAATAGGCAAGGAGCGCTCCGTAACATATACTAATCTAGCCCCAGGTGATTATACTTTTAAAGTTAAAAGTAAAACACGAGGTAGTGAATGGGGTGAAAAATATACTTCTATTGATGTAAAGATTTTAAAGCCCTTTTGGTTAAGCTGGTGGGCAATTTTAGGTTATTTACTTTTAATAGTTTTAATATTTTATTTTTTTAGAAAGTATATCGTTGCATGGGAGAAAATGAAGAATAACCTAGAACTTGAAAGAAGAAGCTATGAAAACAATATGGAGATTAGCAATCTTAAACAACAATTCTTCACAAACGTTTCACACGATATACGCACCCCAGTAACCTTAATTTTAGGGGCGATTAATAGAATGATAAGGAATAATGAGGTTAGTGAAAGTTCTCAAAACGGTTCTTTAATCATTGTTAAAAAGAATTGTAATCACTTGATACATTTAGTAAACCAGCTCTTAGACTATGATAAGTTTACATCTAGAAAATTGAATGTGACGTGTAGTGATTTTGTTAAGTTTTGTGAGGAAGTTTACTTGTCTTTTACTGAAATAGCTTCTCAAAAAAATATTGATTTTAGTTTTCATAGCTCTGATAACTTAATTGAATTATGGTTTGATAAAAATGAAATGGAAAAGGTTTTATACAATTTATTAATAAATGCCTTTAAATTTTCAGAAAGTGGTGGCTCGATTAAAATTGTTATATCCGTTACAGATTCTACTGTAAAGCTTGAATGTATAGATAAAGGTGTAGGTATTTCAAACAACGATGTGTTAAAAATATTTAATCGTTTTTATAAGAAGTCTTACACCAAAGATTCTCTTTTTCAAAGTTCGGGTCTAGGATTGTCTATAGCCAAGGAAATTATAGAACTGCATGATGGAACTATAAGTGTGGAAAGTAAAAAGGATTATGGCACAAATTTCACGATACATTTGAATAAAGGTAAAGCGCATTTTAAGCAAGAAGACATTGCATTGCAATATGTCAGCGGTGAAGACATAGAGAATTATTTTGTTGACAAATTTGAAGAAACGGATAATTACCAGCTGCATGTTCAAAATGATAACTCAGACAATTCTAATCGCACAGTTTTAATTGTTGAAGATAACATAGAAATACGTAATTATATCGTTAGCCTTCTGCAACCAGACTTTGAAACAATGGTTGCAGCTAATGGAAAGGAGGCATTAATACTCGCAACGAGTAAACTACCAGACATTATAATCAGCGACGTTATGATGCCCTTTATGGATGGAATTACTCTAACAAGGCAATTAAAGTCACATGTAAATACGAGCCACATCCCGGTTATCTTATTAACTGCCAGAACATCAATAATGAATAAGATTGAAGGTTTTGATATAGGGGCAGATGATTACATATTAAAGCCTTTTAATGAATCATTACTCATAAGTAGAATAAAGAGTGTTTTGAAAAACAGGAAGATAATCCATGAAAAATTTACTGCTAAGGATATTATTTCATTAAGTGAATTATCCTTAAATAAGTCAGACGAGGCTTTTATGAAAAAGTTTGTGGCAATAATTGATTCTAATATTAGCTCAACAGACTTAAGCGCTCAGTTTGTATGTAGTGCTATAGGTATGAGTCACTCAGTGATGTATAAAAAATTAAAAGGACTTACAAATATGACTTATGTGGAGTTTGTAAGAGATTACAAACTGAAAATTGCAAAAAAACTAATATCTGATCATAATTTTTCAGTCTTAGATGCCGCTTACCATGTAGGCTATTCCGATAGAAAATATTTTAGTAAACAGTTTAAAAGTCATTTCGGCCAGGTACCGAGCTATTATATTTCAAAGTTAAGGTAGCCATTCGTTTAAATAGAGTAAAAGTTATGACTATAGCAATTGAATATACTAAAAACGAATTCACACCCCCCAATCTAGATAATTTGTACCACCTTTAAAAGTCTTAAAACAGTTTATTTTGTTTTTGTTATTTTGAAACGATACACTATAACGATATCGTTGTTTTGTTTTTAAAAATGATCTAATGAAAATTAATTTTAAGTATTCTATTTTATCATCAGCTTTTGTACCTTTTCTGGTTTTAATATTTCTATTTAATTTTTGCGTTGTAACGGCTCAGTCGGTTTCTGGTGTCGTGCTTGATGAACTTAGTGAACCACTTTTTGGGGCATCTGTAGTAATTAAAGGAACCACTATTGGAACTACAACAGATATGGATGGAAAGTTCATCATAAATAAAATTCCGTCCGACGTAACTTTTTTAGTAGTGTCGTATGTGGGCTATGAAAAAAAGGAGGTTCTCATAGATTTTAAAAATCTTATGCTTATAAATTTAATTATGGATACACAGGGTTTAGAAGAAATTGTCCTAATAGGTTATGGATCAGCCAAAAAACAGGATGTTACAGGATCTGTTACTAGTATAACAGCTAAAGAGTTTCAACTAGGTTTTGTTACAAATGCAGAGCAATTAATTGCAAATAAAGTCCCAGGTTTGCAAATTACTCCAGTTAGTGGTAGGCCAGGAGCGGGAAGCTCATTTTTAGTCCGTGGTGGGGCATCTCTAAACGCTTCTAACAACCCATTATTTGTAATAGATGGCAATCCTATAGCATTATCGGATGGCCCTGGTATTTTAAGTGCTTTAAATCCAACAGACATTGAATCCTTTGATGTTTTAAAAGATGCTGCTGCTGCTGCTATTTATGGTTCCAGAGGCTCAAATGGGGTTATTCTTATAACAACTAAAAAAGGGATTTCTAGTGAATTAAAAGTTACTGCTTCAACAAAGTTTTCGGTTTCTGAAAATATTTTTAAACAGTCTGTTCTATCTGGTGATCAATATAGAGAGGTTGCCCAAATCGCAGCAGTTGTTAGTGGAATCCCTGTTGCCAACTTTAACTTAGGTACTGCAAATACCGATTGGCAAGATGAAATTTTTCAAACAGCACTTACTACAGAAACAACCATGAGCATTGCAGGTGGTTTAAAGAGATTGCCTTATAGATTTTCTATGGGATATTTGGATCAACAAGGAACTCTAAAAACAGGCTACTTTAAAAGAACTACAGCTGCTTTAAATTTAAATCCTAGTTTTTTTAGTGGTAAGTTAAAGGTGAATTTAAATTTAAAAGGAAGTATTCAAGATGAACGCATCGCAGATGAAGGTGCTATTTTTACCGCAACAACTTTTGACCCAACACAACCAGTAAGGGACGAAAACTCGATATTTGGCGGGTATTGGCAATATGAAGATTTTGCCTCAAACCCTTCGGTTCTAGGGAATCATTTCAACCCTGTATCTAAACTTGAACAAGTTGAAAGTCGCAACATGAGTTTTAGAAGTATAGGAAACGTACAACTAGACTATAGGTTGCATTTCCTGCCTGATTTACGTTTTAACTTAAATACAGGTTATGATATCGCTGAAAGTTCAATAAACTACTTTGCCCCAGCGACTTATTTTCCCGCAAATGTTTCAAACGGTAATTTTTACGCAGGAGACCCAGCCTCTAAAACCGAAAACGTTTTTCTAGAAACAACTCTAAATTATTTCAAAACATTTAAAAAATTGTCTAGTAGTTTAGACGGGTTAGTTGGGTATTCTTATAACGATTTTAAAACTACAAACTTTTTGTATCCTAGTTTTGATGCTGTTGGTAACTTACAACCTAACTCAGAACCTAACTTTGCATTTGATATTCCTCAAAGCACACTAATTTCTTATTTTGGCAGGCTTACCTACATACAGAACGATAAATATATTCTGACGGGTACGTTAAGAACTGATGGCTCCTCTAGATTTTCTGAAAACAATAGATGGGGAGTTTTTCCAGCTTTGGCGGCAGCGTGGAAAGTAAGTGATGAAAACTTTATCAAAAAGTTTAACTATATCTCAAACCTCAAGTTTAGAGCTGGATATGGTGTAACTGGTCAGCAAGAAGGAATTGGAAATTACGGTTTTAGACGACGCAATGTTTTAGGAGAGGCATTTATACAGTACCCTATTGGGAATCAATTTTTTCAAGGTATAATTCCACAAGGTACCGATGTTAATAGAAAATGGGAACAATCTACAACCTACAATGTGGGTGTTGATCTAGGTTTTTATGATAATAGGATTTCTGGAAGTTTTGAAGTTTATCTTAGAAATACAAAGGACTTACTTAATTTTGTCGAAATACCATCAGGAACAGACTTTACCAACGGAATTGTTAAAAATATAGGCAGCTTAGAAAATAAAGGTTTTGAAATTAAACTTGACGCTATACCTGTACAATCTGAAAAAATCAATTTATATTTAGGCTTGAGTTATGGTTTTAATGACAATCAAATAACTAAGCTTTCAGACAATAGTGAGAATATAGGTCTTGCGGGCGGTGGAATTATAGTAAACGCTGTGGGCTATCAAAGAAATTCTTTCTTTTTGTATCGACAAGTTTATGACGCAAATGGTAAACCTATTGAAAACCAAATGGCTGATTTAAATGGTGACGGAATTATTAATGAAAAAGATAGATATGTAGGTGAAAGTTCAGTCCCCCGTCACAATTTAGGTTTTAATTCTAGGTTTAATTACAAAAAGTGGACTGTGAACACGGCGTTACATGCAAATTTAGGCGGGTATTTGTTCTTCAACCCAAGTGACAATTTATCATCTGTGTACAGTGGGTTATTTAGAGGCAATATCCATACAAATTATTTTGACAATCAGTTTACGCAAAATGGAAATGTAAATCAGGCTCTAAGTGACCATTATTTGCAAAACGCATCATTTCTAAAAATGGATAATATAAGCATCATTTATGACATGGGAAATATTCTAAAATCTACAACTCCCACCTCTTTTACACTGTCTGCATCTGTTCAAAACGTTTTTGTGATTACTAAGTTTCAGGGAGGAGACCCAGAATCACCTTTTAATTTTGGAACAAACTTCGGTGGTAATTATGTAGCTCCCAGAACATTTTCTGCAGGCATCAACCTTAATTTTTAAATAATTTTAATATGAAAAAGATAAAACACTTCAAAATACTTTTAGCAACAATGTACGTTCTTTTGTTGACGGTCTCTTGTACTGATGACTTAGAGCGCATTCCTACAAATGATATAACTGATGAGGTCCAGTTTAGTACAAAAGCAGGTTACAAGCAGGCCCTCGTCTCTGCCTATATTCAGTTTGCTGGAGCTAATAACTTTTTTTACAGAGACTATTGGGAACTTCAAGAAGTAACCACTGATGAGGTTGTAAATACTTGGGACGATCATCAGGAAACAACTTTAAACTGGTCCACTGAACATAATCAGTCTACTGCTGTGTATCGCAGTGGTTTGTATCTTATAACTTTGTGCAACAATTTTATTAACCAGTCAAATCCAGGCTTACTCGCAGCAAGAGGGTTTTCAGCAGCAGATAAGGCAGAAATTGAGGTTTATAAAAGTGAAGTGCGTTTTATTAGATCATACGCATACTGGATGTTAATGGACCTTTTCGGTAATCCCACATTTGCAACTGAGGAAACCCTGCGAGCAGGAGTAATTCCAGGTCAAATACAAAGAGCAGAGTTGTTTGAATTTATAGAAGGGGAACTTCTAGATATTCAGCAAAGTATGCTCCCTGCTAGGTCAAATGAATATGGCAGGGCAGACCAGGCGGCAGCATGGTCCCTGCTCGCTAGATTATACTTAAATGCAAGAGTTTATACAGGAACTCCTAGAGATACAGATGCTATTACATATAGCAAAAGAGTTATAGATGCGGGTTATGCATTAGAGCAAAACCACTCGTGGTTAATGTTAGGAGATAATTTTCAAAATACAAACGAGTTTATCTTTACTTTTAATTATGATAATGCAAACGTAAGAACGTGGGGCGGCACAAATACCTATGCATTAGGTGCAGCTGGTGTTCCAGCTTCCATTAATGGTATGAGTTCTAGTTGGAACCTGTATCGTGTTACACCTTCTATCCCAGAACTATTCCCTACAAATAACCCAACTATTGATCGTAGGGCAGTTTTTTGGACAGAAAATAATGAACCTAGTCGTACTCTACAAATTGATGCCTTATCAAATTCTTTAAGTGGCTACTCTATTTATAAGTACCGAAACGTTAAAAGAGATGGCACAAGCATTCCGCAACAAAACCAATTTAATAATCTAAGTGATATTGACTTCCCTGTTTTTAGACTTGCAGAAACCTATCTCATATATGCAGAAGCTGTATTAAGAGGTGGAACTGGAGGAGATAATACAACGGCGCTTAGATACATAAACCAAATACGCGGAAGAGCTTATGACAATAATCCTGCAAGTAATGCAGGAAACATTTCTTTAAATGAATTGAACCTTAATTTTATCATCGACGAGAGAGCAAGAGAACTTATGTGGGAAGGATTTAGAAGAACTGATCTTATAAGATACGATAGGTTTACCACTGGGTCATATTTATGGGCGTGGAAAGGCGGTGTAAGAAATGGAGCAGCCGTAGATCCTAAGTATAACTTGTTCCCTATACCAGTGACTGATATTCTTACAAACCCTAATCTGGTGCAAAATCCAGGATACTAATTATTTAAGTTCAAAAAATGAAAAACTTAGCAAAATACTTTGTTTTAGCTATACTGCTTGCAGCATTTTATAGCTGTAGCGATGACGGCCCTTTAACAGTTGCAGACTTAAGTGCTTCTAAAATATCCTTCTCAAATACATTTGCCAGTGAGTATTTAATGTCTGAGGAGACCGCAAGCAATATTGCCGATAGATTCATATGGAATAATCCCACTCCCGTTACTACGATGGTGTATGATTTGCAAGCGTCTACCACTCCAGATTTCACAACATTCAACAACATCGCGACAACAACGTCTACAAATCAGGTAGTTCTAATTAGTGATTTAATTGCCCTCGCAGCAGGTCTGGATTTAGATAACAATCCAACAACTACTGCGAGCAATGGAGATCCTAATGATAGGGGGATTGTTTATTTTAGGGTAAAAGCGACCATAGGAAATGGTGGAGCGGGCACAGACGATATTTTATCAGAAATTGCTAGCATGAATATACGATTTATAGAAACCACTCCCAGTGAACAGTGCGGTTCGCTGTTTCTCGTAGGTGCGGGCGTTACAGATATAGGATGGAATTTCCCAGGTCTAGAACTTCCATGTGTGGATAATATACAGTCAGTTAAAGCTAGATTAGGCAACGGTCATTTTAGATTTTTTGAATCTAACGCTGGATTTACGCCTAATACAAGTTATGATTATAACTATTACATAAATCAGGGTTACACCATTGACCCACTTTTAGAAAACACTCAGAATGGTGATAATTTCAACTTCACAGGAACCCCTGGTATTTACACGTTAACTATTAACAATACTACAAAAACAATTGTGTTGCAACCTTCTAGCTCCCTTTGGGCAGTGGGCACCGCCGTACCAGGTGGCTGGACATTTAACACAAACAGTGTAGAGTTTATAGAGAACATGCCAGACATCTGGTCTGCATCTCTTCCTATTTCTAACAGTATATTCAGATTTTTTAAAAGATTTGGAACCTATGACCTCAATAATAACTTTTCATCATACGCAGATCAGGGATATACCATCGACACAAATTTAATTAATGACGGCAGTCCTGACCAGAATTTTCGCTTTATGGGAACACCAGGCACATATACCCTAACTATAAATGCCATTAATAAAACCATTGTCTTAAACTAGACTTTAATATGGCCCATAATTGTTTTTTGCAAATGCTGTTCTTATAGCTTTTTATTTACTTGTTTTTAGCACTCTATAAATTCTTTGACATCCATAATGTATGCTAGTTATTAATCTGGACACCACGGGTTATTTAAGAAAAATGCCTGCGCGTCTATGCAATGTAAATGTTGTTGTGGTATATAATAAATGTAAGAGGGGCCGCTTTCGCGAAAGCAAACTACCCCATTGTCACGTTACTGCTTTACAGTAGAGTACAAGTTAGAGAATATCTGGAAGAGTTAGTGGTAAAGATTTAAGAGATTTGGATTAGCATCAATAAGCAGCGTTTAAATTTTAAGTAAAATAAAAAAAATGAACATATTTAATAAGTATTCAAGTAACAAGTTAGCTCACGCTATAGTAATAATCATAGCCTGTATATTAGTTTTAAGTTGCGAAGAGCCAACAAAACCTGTCCCAAACACTGCACCAGTACTAACAGATCCCCAAATTTTTTATAAGGGAACAACCATGGGTTTTGTAAGGCATCAGGAAGAATTTGGTAACGTAGTTTTTAAAGAAAATGGAGTGCCTAAAGATCCTTTTCAAAGCGTGGCAGATTATGGTGGTAATATCGTTCGTTTTAGAATTGACTTACCTCCCTACAATAATAACTTTACTATAGGTAAACCAGATGTGGATTTTTGTAGCCCTGCAAAAGTTAAAAGCGGGATTTTGCGTGCCCAGGCCGCAGGTCTCAAAATACAGCTTACATTTAGCTACCAGTCTAAAGCGCTTAACAGCGCAAACATGTTAAACCCATATGTAGCACCACTTGCGTGGCAACCTGTGGCAAATCAACTCGCAAAGTTAAGAGACTCTGTCTACCAGCACACGTACAGCGTGCTAGAGGATTACGTTAACTCAGGTATTGTGCCAGCAATAGTTTCCATAGGTAATGAGACAAATTTCCATGTCATGCAAGTAAACGTGCCTGAGGCAAATTTGCCCGCATACAGCCCGCCTAGAACGGTAGCCTTATTAAACGAAGGCGCAAGAGCAGTACGCGATATAAACCGCGTTTATGGTGTTGATATTAAAGTAGCATTACACATTTTTAGTGCTTCTAATTTACAGGCCTGGATGGGTGAACATGTACGCAGGGGACTAGATTTTGATATCATGGGGCTTTCTCATTACCACGGGTGGCACTCGTTCGGAAGTTTTAATAACTGGACCGAAGTTGTAAACTATGTGCGAAATACACATAATAAAGACTTTTTGATGATGGAAACTGCACAACTTTTTACCTCAAATGGCTATGATAATCATATAGATATTTTAGGTAGAGAAAACATACCCCCAGGATATCCTAACCCCCCTACCACAGACACACAGCGCTTTTACTTAAGAGATCTTGCTCAAGAAATAAAAAATGCTCGCGGCCTAGGCGTTATCGTTTGGGGTGGGGAGTGGGTGGGCTCTAATACTCTTATTTATCCAGATCAATTTGGTGCGGGCTCCTCGTGGGAAAATAAGACTTTTTGGGACAGTAATTACAACCTACACGACGGCATTAATTGGATGCGCGATGTCAATTAATCGACGATTGTTTGTTGTTAAATGATGGGTATATGATGGTAAATTGTTTGTTATAGGTGTTCCGCTTTCGCGAAAGCGAACAACCCAACAACCCACACTTGTAACAGGCATTTGTTGTTTATTTGAAACGTGAGAAAGGCATTGCCAAAACTGAAAATGCAAAAAAATGAATGTATGAAGTGTATATGGAGCGCGCTATTTTTTCTGACGGGTGTGGTGATGTACAGCCAGCAGCCGTCTACCTATGTAGATTATCAGGGGGTTTTTAGGTGGTCATCGAGTAAAGAAGAAATTAGGGTTTTTGGTGTAAACTACACAATACCATTTGCGCATGGCTATCGCGCGTTAAAGTATCTGGGTAAAGACCACAAACAGGCTATAGATAAGGATATTTATCACATCGCGAGATTGGGTTTAAACGGTTTTAGAGTGCACATTTGGGATGCCGAAGTGACTGACAGCGAGGGTAATTTAATCAACACACCACAGCTGGATTTACTAGATTATACGCTTGCCAAAATGAAGGAACGGGGCATTAAAACCATGGTGACTCCCTTTAAAGTAGGTGGCAATGGTTACCCAGAAAGGGATGTTCCTGCACCGGGTTTTAGCGATAAACTAGAAAAAACACAAACCTATACAGGCGACGATATCCTTGCAAAACAAGAGCGTTATTTCACCCAATTGCTTGATCACATAAACCCTTATACGGGCATTGCGTACAAAAATGATCCAGACATTATTGCGATAGAAATTAATAACGAACCCACGCATGATAACGGTGCCGTCGCTACCGCATACATCAATAAAATGGTGCAGGTAATACGCAACGCTGGATATAAAAATCCTATTTTTTATAACGTGTCAGAGCGTTCAGCATTTATAGACGATTATCTTAAAGCAAACATTCAGGGTTGTACGTTCCAGTGGTATCCTACAGGGCTGGTACACAACAGCATGCTTACCGAAAATTATTTGCCACATGTAGAACAATACGAGGTTCCATTTGCCACTAAACAAGCGTTTAAAAACAAGGCACGCATTATCTATGAATTTGATCCTGGTGACACAAATCAGCCAACGCTTTTTCCTGCGATGGCGCGCAGTTTTAGAGAAGCAAAATTTCAGTTTGCGGCACAATTTGCCTACGATGCTATAGATTTAGCCTATGCAAATACCGAATATCAAACGCATTATCTCAACCTAGCCTACACGCCTGCAAAAGCCATCTCTTTAAATATTGCTGCACACGTTTTTAGAGAACAGCCTCGTGGTAAAAGTTTTGGCAGGTATCCGGTAAACACGATTTTTCAAAACACCATCCTAGATCTTGTAAAGAATGTTGCCATTTATACAACCGATTCAAAATTCTTTTACACGGGAGATAACAATCAGGCTATAAAAAACAGTAAAAAGTTAACAGCAATAGCTGGTGTAGGTAATTCGGCGGTGGCACAATATTCAGGAACAGGGGCCTATTTTCTAGATAAAATGAGCACGGGATTGTGGCGATTAGAAGTGCTGCCCGATGTGATATGGGTGAACGACCCATTTGCAAAAGCGAGCTTAAATAAAACCGTTGCGGTTTTACAAAACAATAACAACGACATGCAATTGCAACTTCCTGATTTAGGCAAGCAATTTCAAATCACTGGTTTAAACGACGGCAACACCGCGATAGGCAAGTCAGCTAGTGGTGCATTTAAAATAGCGCCAGGAAGTTATGTATTGCACATAAAAGATCTACCAGCCTCTTTTGATAAAAAGCAAGCCTTAGGAACCATCACGTTAGACGAATTTGCAACAACTAACCAGCAAATTGACCAAATTCACGTAGTACACCATCCGCACCAGTTTATTGAAAAAGACAGGGATCTTACCATAAAAGCACAAATAATTGCACCTACAGCCATAGAAAAGGCAGAGGTGGTGTGGCCGTCAGGATATCAAAAAACAACAAACTTTTTGATGGAAAAATCAGGCCGATTTGAATATGCAGTCACGATTCCAAAATCCAATTTATATGGTAAGGCGTTACGATATCACATTGTAGTTTATACAAAAACCGGTTCTTTTGTTTTTCCTGATAACAACGCAGGTAATCTTACTGACTGGGACTTTATACCAAAAGATAGGTATATTACAAAAATTGTACAGCCGCAGCCTCTTATTTCTTTGTACCATGCTGCCCAAGAAAACGAGTCTAACTTTTTATGGCCCAGCCAGCGAGGTTATCGATTTGAAAATATCTATCATAAAGATGTTACCCAAAACATGCTGCACATCACGGTTAATGAATTTTCAGAAGAGTACAATGATTTTACCTTTAAAGTATTTGTAAAGGAATTGTTGAAAACAGATGCTAACCACCTAGAAGTTGTAAAAAACCTGGTTATTGAAGCTGCTTCAGGCACTTCAAAAAACCAAAAAATTCAAATTGCATTGCAACAAAACGACGGGTCGGTTTTTGGAAAAGAGATTGAATTAACACCAGATAAACAGCGATTTGCGATCCCTTTTTCTGAACTTGTTCAGGTTCCTATGGTGTTATTGCCCCGGGCATATCCTGGGTTTCAACCTTATATTTTTCAAACAAATGGTGAAGCGACTTTTAATTTAAGTGCTGTAGAGGCAGTTCAAATATCGATATTGCCCGAAACAAAGAATTCCTTAAACACTGTACCCGCTTCCATGCTCCTTACTAAAATAGCTTTATACGAATGATTTATTTTAAAAACATAGTGCTACTGGCCGTTGTAGTGCTTGCTGCTGGTTGTTCTCAAAAACAAATTGTGGTGCTAGAGGATAGCAACTTTAATAACGATTGGTTTTTTATAATTCCAGACACCATACAACCGGTCGATGACAACTATTTAACAACGACCGATTTTACCAAGTGGCAAAAAGTTGCGTTACCCCACACACCTAAGATAGAACCAAAAGTAGTCAACAACCAGTGGCAGGGAATCTCGTGGTACGCAAAAACATTCAGTCTTTCTCCAGCGATGAAGGACAAAAGACTCTTCTTAAAATTTGAAGCCGCAATGAACGTTGCCGATGTCTGGGTAAATAATAAAAAGCTGATTACACACCAGGGTGGTTATTTGCCATTTACAGTGGATTTTACTGATGTCGCTTATTTTGATAAGGAAAACATAGTTCGCGTTAAACTAAACAATAAAGACAATCCAATAACAGGACCTAAGCCTTTGGCCAGTTTAGACTTTAATACCTATGGCGGTATCTATAGAAACGTGTGGCTTGTTGCTAAAAACCCGCTGCATATTACCGACCCCATTTTAGCAAATCAAGTCGCCAGCGGGGGCGTCTTTGTCACCTATCCCAAAGTCTCCAAAAAACAGGCAACCATCAATGTAAAAACTCATATTAAAAACAAATACGTCACATCCCAATCCTTTAAGGTGGTTCACAGCCTGTTTAAAGGGGATGAGAAAGTCCTTTCAAAAGAAAGCGCTAATTATTTACTTCATGCAAATCAGGACAAACAATTTGCCTTAGACTTTATACTAGATCAACCGGCACTTTGGTCGCCAGCAACGCCTAATTTATATCACCTTAAAACAGAAATCCTGCAAGACGGCAAGGTGGTAGATAACGAGGTCACACGCATAGGAATTAAGAATATCAAATTTGTGGGGCAAGACTTTTACTTAAATGGTGAGAAGACCTTTCTAAGAGGTGTAAACAGGCATCAGGAGTACCCCTTTGTTGGGTATGCGTTGTCAAACAATGCAAATTATAGAGATGCTAAAAAAATAAAAGATACAGGCTTTGATTATGTGCGACTTTCCCATTATCCACAAAGCCCGGCATTCATGGACGCCTGTGACGAGCTAGGTATAATTACCATAGATGCTATTTTGGGCTGGCAATATTTCAGTGAAGACCCTGCTTTCCAAAAGCACGTATTTCAAACCGCTAGAGACCTGATAAGACGCGATAGAAATCATGCTTCAGTCATCGCGTGGGAAGTTTCTTTAAATGAATCTTGGATGCCAGAATCGTTTATAGACATTTTAACAGCTATTGCAAAAGAAGAATATCCTACCAACCAATGTTTTACCGCCGGATGGCAGTCTTATGGGTACGATATTTTTTTACAGGCTCGACAGCACAGGCTAGAACATTATGACACACAACTCAAAAAACCGTACAATGTTTCAGAATATGGCGATTGGGAATATTATGCCATGAATGCGGGTCTTAATCAGGACAGTTGGGGAGATTTATTGCAGTCCGAGCGTTCTAGCAGGCAATTACGGGGTGCGGGTGAAAAAGCCCTTTTACAACAAGCAACAAACCTGCAAGAAGCGCATAATGACAACCTAAATACCCCAGCCTTTGCCGATGGGTACTGGGTCATGTTTGATTACAATCGGGGTTATGCAAATGATCTAGAAGCCTCTGGAATTATGGATATTTTCAGGCTTCCTAAGCCTTCATATTATTTTTATAAAAGTCAGCGCGATGCTACCCACCCATACGGCAAGCCCATGATACATATCGCTAATTTGTGGACTCAAGAAAGTCCGCTAGATGTAAAAGTATTTAGCAATTGTGACGAGGTCGAGTTGTTCTTAAACGGCAAAAGTCTAGGTAAGCAGCAACCCGATAACAACACCATTTCCAAAAATTTAAAACATCCACCATTCACGTTTGCAGTCGATGTATTTTCTCCGGGTTCGCTCGAGGCGAAAGGGTACATTAACAAAAAAATGGTGACAAATCATGTCGTGAGAACTCCCAATAAACCAGCGTTTATAGAAGTGCTGGTCGATAACGAAATACCAAAGCTAAAGCAAGAGCAAGGAGATATTTATTTTGTTCATGCCCGTGTAACCGATGATAATGGAACCGTTATTTCAAATTACACCGGTAAATTAAAATTTAATGTCGCAGGAAACGCCCAACTTTTGGGTGAAAACCCTATTGCATGCGAGGCAGGAATTGCCTCTATTTTGCTTAAAACCAGTAGCAACGTGACTGCGTTAAAAATCACCGCACGCTCTCTAGATAGCCCCTTAATTTTTAAAGACTGATGGTTTTGGAGAGTTGAATTGATTCGGATCTAGCTTTTTAAACTAAAAGTAGTCATCCCCAACCCAGTTCTCATCCTGAACCCACTTGTTAACCCCAGTGCATTTGTCATCCTGAACTCGTTTCAGGATCTCGCGCAACGATTGTC
>DAIRDE010000008.1:0-72200 GCA_036796335.1 Nonlabens sp. | reverse complement strand
TAATCAGGGAAGTACATATACTGCACGTCTTGACGCTAGGTACAAAGGAATGTGGTCAATAGAATATTCTCGCAATAACAGGTTGCCTCTAAATAATCAATTAATTAACGGTGCGTTTATAGTGGGTACTAATACTGTTATTGACATAGATGTTTCACCAGCAGCTATTAGAGAGGATTTACTACGTTTAAACTACAGCGCTACAAATCGTAGAAACACCTTACAAAACGATATCAATTTAGAATGGAAAAAAGCATCGGCAGCGTTGCTAAGTAATATAACTCTTGAAGGAAATTTTACAATCATCGATTTAGACTTTGTGAACCAAGAGCAGAACACATGGAGTTTAAAAGAACAATTTTTGTGGTTGTTTGATTTTTATGGGTTAAACTTTACCACAAATCATAATTTCACAAGGATGCCTGTATCCGATACAAATGTTTTAACTAGCAATATCTTTACAAATACCATTGACCTGAAAATAAATAGTTATTATAACTCTGGCTTGAATTTTGAAATTCAGGCTGTTTATAATAGGAGTGCACAAGAGTTTGCAAATAATAAAAACAGTTTTGAGAATTATTCTTTAGAATTTGATATTTTTTATGAACTTAATGAGGAGCTAGACTTTAGCCTAACAAGCTTTACTTCTGTAATAGATACTGCAAATTATAATATCTTAAATATTGAAGGCTCCTACGTTCCTAAAAAAAAGAATTATTCCTTAAACGCTGGAGTTTTTAATTTATTTAATGAAGACAAATTTGTAAACCAGTTTAGGGATACATTTTATTTTAGTGTGACAACGATTCCTCTAAGATCAAGACTACCCTATATAAAATACACCTACACCTTTTAATCTACTACTATGAAAACAATCTTATTTATCACGGCATTTGCAATTACTCTTTTACACACAGCTGCACAAAGAAATAATACTGGTCTTGTTAAATATGTTCACCAGGACAATCTTCTTTTAGTAGAATATAATGCGTTACTAGCTATAGATGGAAGGAAATCATACTACGTAACTGCTCAGGATTCTCTAGGTGAGCGTGGCAGAATTAATAAACCAATAGATGGAGTAATTGTAGAAGCGGAATCGTTTGCAACTGTTAAAAAAACGAAAGAATTTGGTTTTCAAGTTTTTACTGACTTGTCAAAACCTGATATTTATTTTTCAAACGCACTATCACTTCTTGCGCCACTGGTTTATGTTAAAGAGCCACGACCACAGCACGACTGGCAATTCAGTGATAATACTAAAGACATTCTTGGCTTTACTTGCAAAGCGGCATCAACTTTTTTTAGAGGTAGAAGATATACGTGCTGGTATACTACAGAGATACCGCTACCGTTTGGTCCATGGAAACTTGGGGGTCTACCTGGACTTATACTAGAAGCTGCAAGCGAAGACGGAGCCTATAAAGTTTCAGCCGTGGGAATTGAGTTTCCATCTACAAGCAATATGGTGCCTGAGAGTGAAATTAAGTTACCTGGCCTAAGTAGCGACTATTACTTGTTAGATTTGTACATAACTTACCAAAGAAAATTCATAGAAAAACAGAAGGAAAGAATGAGATTAACTGCTTTGAAGTATAATGTTAAAAACATGATAAGCAAGGAAAGTGATAATTTTTTAGAAGTTTTTGGTGAAGAAACACGCCAATAATTTAAAGTTTAAGAAACAAACACAAACTTACCTCTAGCACAAGGGATTAAGTTTGATTTGTAGTTGCAGTTTGTTTAAATGCTATTTTGCATCTATTTTATAAATTGTAATTGTGGTATTCGTTGCGCCTTATGAAGAAAGAAGCATGGAGCGACTCAACCAAAATCATTACTAATTACAGCGCATGTACCAATTAGATAACCGTTTACAGTTTCCTGACGTTGCTCTCGCACAGCGCTCGGGATTGCTTGCTATAGGTGGCGATTTATCGGTAGAGCGGCTTGTACTGGCTTATAATTCAGGGATTTTCCCGTGGTATAATGATGGCGAACCCATTTGCTGGTGGAGTCCAGACCCGCGCATGGTTTTTGATTTATCGACCGCGCAACCTCTAAAAATTTCTAAGTCCCTGCGTCAAAGCAAGCGCAATAGAGGGTACATCATTCAAGAAAATGTGTTTTTTAAAGAAATCATGGAACACTGTGCGCAAGTGCCTCGCAATGGCGAGTATGGCACGTGGATTAATGATGATTTAATTACGGCATATGGGGCGCTTTTTAAAATGGGTGTTGCACGTTGTGTGGCAGTTTTTAAGAACGACCTTTTGGTAGGCGGTCTTTACGGCATTGATTTGCCACACAAACGCATTTTTTGTGGCGAAAGCATGTTTTCTACCGCTACCGATGCTAGTAAAATTGCCCTTTGGCACCTTATGGACAGCTTGCAAGAAAAAAAATATAAGCTTTTAGACGCCCAGATTTATAACGATCATTTAGATAGTTTGGGTGCGGTTACCATGCCTCGATCGGTTTTTATGAAGCACCTGAATGGTTAAACAGCTCGCTTTTGTAATGCTATGCAGCGGTATAATTTTTTTTATCTCGCTTTCGCGAAAGCGAAACAAAACAAAAGCAATCGTCTTAAACAGCATCGTATCTAAAGCAGGTGACCTCGTGGTCATTTACCATACCGGTAGCTTGCATAAAAGCATATATGATGGTAGAGCCCACAAATTTGAATCCGCGTTTTTTTAAATCTTTTGCCATGCGGTCAGAGACAGGGGTGGTTGCTGGCGCATTCTTATAGTTGGTGACTGCGTTTTTTATGGGTTTGTTGTCTACAAAAGCCCAAATGTAATTAGAAAAGCTACCAAATTCTTCTTGCACTTTTAAGACTAGCTGTGCATTAGTAATCAGGGCTTTAATCTTTAATTTGTTTCTTATAATACCAAGGTTGGCAAGAAGCTCCTGTTCCTTAGAAACATCGTATTGTGACATTGTTAAACAATTAAAACCGTTTAGCGCCTCGCGGTAATTTTCGCGTTTTTTTAATATGGTAATCCAGCTTAAGCCTGCTTGCATGGTTTCAAGGGTCAGGTATTCAAAAAGTGTCTGATCGTCATAAACAGGTACGCCCCAATGGGTATCGTGATACTGTTCATAAAGTGCGTCGCCCATGCACCACAGGCATTTTTGTACATTCATGGTTTAAAAGTAAGAATACTTATCTTTCCCTACCAATAAAATGGGGTTTATCAACAGCCCCTCACTTTTAAAATGATCCCATGACACATAAATTAGTATTTACACTTTGTGCAGTGCTTATCACCAGTTGCGCATCTATAAAACCTGTCGATAAAGTAGCTATTGCTGCAACAATAGACGCATGGCACCTTGCTGCGGCGCAAACGCGGTTTGACGATTATTTTAACCTGATGACTAGCGATGCAGTCTTTATAGGAACCGATGCGTCTGAAAATTGGGATCTTGCCAGTTTTAAGGCGTTTTCAAAACCATTTTTTAACCGTGGACAAGCATGGTCGTTTACATCTTTACAACGCAACGTTTATAAAGCAAACAGTGTTATTTATTTTGATGAGTTGTTGGACACGCAAATGGGTATTTGTCGCGGCAGTGGGGTCTTAAAAAAAGAAAATGGCACTTACAAAATTGCACATTATGTACTTAGCATTGCAGTGCCTAACGAGCATGTAACTTCTTTAACTGTTTTAAAAAACGATTGGGACACAGACTATAAGAAGCAATTGAATCAAAAAAATCGGTAGTTTATACGTGCTGGCGGTTTTATTCACTACCTGAAACAGCTGGTTTTTGTAGGGTTTTATTGAACTAAGAGAATATAAGAAAATTATTATCAGTCTTTAGTTTTCTGGAGTATATTGTACGCTCTTTACACGTTGTTTATGAAAAACGTTTACCTATTAGCAACACTTTTTTTAAGTGCCTCTTTTTTTGTCACAGCGCAAACACCACTCAATGATTCATGGATGCAGCAACTCAACATCCAGAAAAATGGCGCAGAACCCACATATAACGAGATCGTTGCCGCTGGTACGGCATACTTTAATAGTATAGATAAAAATGCAAAAGGCAGCGGTTACAAACCTTTTATGCGCTGGGTAGAGACGGCAAAACAATTTGTAAAAGATAATGGTACCTTACAAACAAACGAAGAAATTAGCGCAATTATTAATAATGAAGGGATTGCAAAGGGGGTAACTACCGATGACTCTAACTGGTTTCCTAGCGGTCCTTATGGTGTGTTAGGAACTGGATCGTGGTCCACTGGACAGGGTCGGGTAAATGCTATAGAAGTAGATCCCAGCAACCCAAATACCTATTATATAGGTGCCCCAGGTGGTGGTGTTTTTAAATCTACTAATGCTGGTGTTACCTGGACGCCGCTCACCGATTTTATTTCTAGAGTAGGCGCGAGCGCGATAGCCGTAGATCCTACAAATAGCAATATAGTTTATGTAGGTACCGGGGACGACGACGGCGGGGATGCTCCCAGCATTGGCGTGCTAAAATCAACAGATGCCGGTGCTACTTTTAACCCAGCAGGGCTTAGGTTTCCTGGCAATAGTTTTAGAATAAGCGAAGTATATATCAATCCAAACAACACTGCCGAACTTTATGTAGCCACAAATGTAGGGTTTTATAAATCTATAAATGCAGGTGTATCTTTCCGTATGACGCTAGCTGGCAATATGTTAGATATTAAACTGAAACCGGGTGACCCTAATGTCATTTATGCAACAAATGGAACAATTTTTTATAAAAGTACAGATGCAGGAGAAACTTTTATACAAGTGGGTACAGGTTTACCATCCACCGCCCGCCGTATGGTCGTGGCAGTAACACCAGCAAATCCGCAATATGTATATATTTTGGCGATTAATTCTAGCGCAGATTTGTTAGGGGTTTATCGTTCTATGAATGAGGGTCAGTCTTTTGTAAGAAGAGATATAACACAGGTAGATATTTTAGAAAGCGGACAAGGGTTTTTTGACCTAGCTTTAGAAGTTTCACCAACAGATGCAAACAAGTTGTGGACTGGTTGCCTTAATGTATGGCAATCTACAAATGGAGGTTCGTCGTTTAACAAAATTAACAGCTGGAGTAGCCCGACGCAACCATCTTATACCCATGCCGATATTCACCAGATACGCGCTTTTGGCAGTACACTTTTTGTTGCATCAGATGGCGGTATTTATAGAGGAACCACCAGTAGCACAAATTTTACAGATCTTACAGCCGATGCCCAAATAGGCCAGTTTTATCGCGTGGCCGTTGCTAAACAATCCAGTACACAAATCATAGGTGGATTGCAAGATAATGGTGGGCAAACAACCAGCGGGAATCAATGGAAAAATTTTTATGGCGCAGATGGTATGGAAACAGCCATAGATCCTATAAATCCGAATCGGCGTTATGGATTTATTCAAAATGGTGGTAGATTGTATTTTACAAATAATGGCGGTAATAGTTTGGAATCTTCTATAAGTAGCCCAGAAAGTGGTAACTGGATTACACCCATGCAAGTAGACAGTCAGGGTGGTATTTATGCAGGATATACGAGACTTTATAAGGTAATTGGCAGTGCATTTGTTCCAGTATCAATGACATTTGCAGGCAATATAGATGTGCTAAAAATAGACCCAACAAACGACGATATTATATATGTAGCCTACAATAGTATGTTGTTTAAAAGCACAAATGCTGGGGTAACATTTACGGCTGTCGCTACTTTTAATAGAGATATCACTGCCATAGAGGTAAATGCAAATAACAACAATATTGTTTATGTTGCAACAGCATTTACTACAGGCGGCGTTTTCCGTAGCACCACGGGTGGTACTGCCTTTTTAAACATTACCGCAAATTTACCTGCACTCAGCAAGAATACATTAGCATTTTTACCATTAAGTGGTGATAATACGTTGTTTGTAGGTACATCTGTTGGTGTTTATAGGTATAATGATACCCTTGCACAATGGCAAGTTTTTAAAAATAACCTTCCCAATGTAAGCATTAGAGACTTAGAAATAAACACCCTAGATCAAACCATTACAGCTGCTACTTATGGCAGGGGCGTGTGGCAAAGTGCTTTAAACACAATACCTCCTAGCGACGACATTCAGCTGGTGAGTTTACAATCCAGTTCCTCGCAGCTCGCTTGTGGCGATGTGAATATAATCGCCACGGTAAAAAATACAGGGGCAAACCTTATAAACACCATAACACTTAGCTACAACGTCGACGGGACGGCTCCAGTCGTTCAAACCCTAAATGTAAATATCGCCCCCAGTGCGCAATTATTAGTGCCTGTAAATATTCCTGCATTAACGGCTGGTGAGCATACCATAAACATTACGACAACCATAGTGAACGATGCGTTTGTAAGCAACAATACAAAAACCTTGCGTGTACTTAAAAACATAAACAGTATGGCAAACGATGTCTATGGATTTGAAAACCGCAGTTTTTTAACCAATAATGCGAGTGGTGGCACAGCGGTTTGGGAGCGGGGTGTGCCCACAGGAGTTTTATTAAACCAGGCACCAGCAGGATCACAGGTTTATGCTACAAATTTATCGGGAAACTATCCTAATAATACCATCGCCTACCTGTACTCTGGGTGCTATGACCTCACGGCTGTTACAAACCCGACTGTCGAATTTGATATGTCCTATGATCTAGAATTAAATTGGGACATCCTATATATGCAGTATTCCATAGACAATGGTGTTACCTGGAACATTCTAGGTGACGCAACGGCGCCTAACTGGTATAATTCTAGCAACGTACCTAATGCTACAAACTGTTTTAATTGTGTAGGTGCGCAATGGACAGGTACAGATATCGTGTCAAAAAGATATGCGCACCCGTTTACCATTCTGGGCAACCTATCATCGGTTGCTTTTAGATTTGTACTTCATACCGATGACAGTGTAACTAAAGAGGGCGCCATCATCGACAATTTTGTGGTAACAGGCACTTTAAACACAGCAGACCTTGCTCTAGATAGTCTTTTCAACGTGTATCCCAACCCGTCTTCAGGGTTATTTACCCTAACATGGAACGGCGACCAGCAACTAGATTACGCCGTTTATGATATAAGTGGCAAAGAAATTTTGCGTAAAAACAAGGTAACAACACCTAACCACAGCATCGACCTGTCGGCAGTGGCGTCTGGCATGTATTTCTTAAAATTAAGTACAACAACTGGCTCAATAACTAAGAAACTAATCGTACAATAGCCACAGGATTTTAAAAGTAAAAACATGCTGTAGCGTGTTATAGCAATATTTTTGGTTTTTATTAAGATAATTTGGTTTTAATGCTTTCTAATTTTCAACCATAAATTTATCCTATGAAAAAATTTCTATTAGCACTATTGGTTGTGGGTAGTTTCGCTTTCGCGAAAGCGCAATCCCCAAAAAGCACATTTAATGTTAAAGACCATTATAATAAAAAATCCTATCAGGTAGCCATGCGGGACGGCGTAAAACTTTACACCACCGTCTACACACCAAAAAACGCCACCGAAAAATCACCTATTTTAATGCAACGCACTTGTTATAGTGTGGCACCTTATGGCGATGATAAATTCCCTGCGCGATTAGGACCTAATCCCATGCTTATGGAAAAGGGGTACATTTTTGTGTACCAAGATGTGCGCGGTCGCTGGATGAGTGAAGGTGATTTTGACAACATGCGTCCACATATCGCTGGGAACAATCCTAAAAACAAGAAGGACATCGACGAGAGCTCTGACACCTATGACACGATTGCCTGGCTTCTTAAAAACATACCTAACAACAACGGGAAAGTAGGACAATGGGGAATTTCTTACCCTGGATTTTATACAGCAGCTGCATTGCCCGAGGCACATCCTGCACTGGTCGCATCTTCACCACAAGCACCTATCGGCGATTTTTATTTTGACGATTTTCACCACATGGGGGCGACATTGCAAAGTTATTTAATGGCTTACCCAGTTTTCGGCCACCAGACCGAGCCTACTACCAAAAGCTGGTATGACGATAAATGGGATGCTATGCGCAAGGCTGGCAACATGAAAGACACCTATGACTTTAATATGAACATAGGACCGCTTAGCAACGTTACTAAAAATATTTTCCCAGATAATTTCTTTTGGAAAGATGTTGCAACCCACCCTAATTATGACGAGTTTTGGCAAAAACGTTCCATCATACCGCATCTTACAAATGTAAAGCATGCAGTGATGACGGTGGGCGGCTGGTTTGATGCCGAGGATCTCTACGGTCCGTTAAATATTTACAAAAAACTAGAGCGCAACAATCCAAAAATAAAGAGCAACACCATTGTCATGGGTCCATGGAGCCACGGCAACTGGTCACGAGAGCCGGGCAGTCAAATGGTGAATCATATTTACTTTGGCGATAGCATTTCTACCTTTTATCAACGCAATATAGAGACGCCTTTTTTTGAGCATCATCTTAGGGGTACAGCTATGAAGCCTATGCCAGAGGCTTACATGTTTGACACCGGGAAAAAAGAATGGAAAACCTTTAATGTGTGGCCACCGGTAGATAATCAGGTGACTTTAGGCTTTGGTAAGAACGAGGAATTGCTTATTAACAAGGTAAGTGATAATTCGGTATCCTTTTCTTATGTAAGTGACCCAGCAAAACCGGTTCCTTTTAGAAGTGAGATTACACCAGTAACCTTTACTCCTAGAGCATACATGACCGACGACCAGCGACACGCCTCGCGCAGACCCGATGTACTCACTTTTAAAACCCCTGTGCTCGCCGACGATGTAACACTAGCAGGAGAAATACAGGCAAATCTAGAAGTTATTCTTAACGGGATTACAGATGCCGACTTTATCGTAAAACTAATCGATGTCTATCCAGATGATGAAGAAAATCATGAAAAAACTCCAAAACATGTGACACTTGCAGGCTACCAGCAGCTTGTGCGTGCCGAGACGTTTAGAGGACGTTTTAGAAATGATTTTTCAAAACCAGAACCATTTGAAGAAGGTGCTCAAGAAACAGTAAACTTTCCATTACAAGATATTTTACACACCTTTAAAAAAGGCCACCGCATCATGATTCAAATTCACAGCACATGGTTTCCTTATATAGACTGCAACCCACAAAAGTATGTGGACAATATTTTTGAAGCCACTGCAGCAGACTTTACTGTCGGGCAAGTAACTATTTTAGGAAGTAGTGCAGTGCAAGTAGGCAATAATTTGCCAGGAATAAAACAGGCACCTATTTTTCAAGAGTAAAACAGATTTCCCTAGAAAATGAACATGAAAAGACTGTGCACACTTACTTATGTTTTTAATCTGGCCTGTAGCGATAATGGCCTTTAAAACAAGCAGTGCTTTACAATAATCTTTAAACAAGGTTGTTATCATGGATAAGAAAGGTGTTTTTAGACAAGTTTCTATTAAAAAATAAATTTCTAGTAAAATTTAATGATAGCTTTATATGAATTGTTCTATTTTCGCCGAAAGAATTATATATTTACCCCTTAACTGAAAAAAACAAATAAACAATAATTTTCAAATGAAACGATCACTTTCAATTTTGTTCATGGCAGTAGTTATGATGTTAGGAACGTCTACAAACGCATCTGCAACTTCAACAACTGCATTAACCACGATTACAATCAACGCTGCTACAACGGCAACACAAGACGAGGCAGCAGCTGCCGACGAGCCTAAACAAGATGTAACTTTTCATCAAGAGTTAAAAAGACGCTTTATTGAAGGAGGTCCGTTCTTTATGGGAATCGTTCTATTATGTCTTATTCTAGGACTAGCTATTGCAATAGAAAGAATTATCTACTTAAACCTTTCTACCACAAACTCTAAAAAACTTGCCGAGGATGTGCAGTCTGCCTTAAGAAGCGGCGGTGTAGAAGCTGCAAAGGATATTTGTCGCAACACAAAAGGTCCAGTAGCATCTATATATTATCAAGGTCTAGATCGCGCTAATGAAAGCATCGAGGCTGCAGAAAAGGCAGTTGTCGCTTATGGTGGCGTACAAATGGGTCAATTAGAGAAAAACGTTTCTTGGGTTTCTTTATTTATCGCTCTTGCTCCTATGCTTGGTTTCATGGGTACGGTTATAGGGATGATTCAGTCTTTTGACAGTATTGCTGCTGCTGGAGCAATGGATCCTACTCTTGTTGCAACAGGTATTAAAGTGGCACTTCTTACAACAGTATTCGGTCTTGTAGTTGCGATATTTTTACAAATATTTTACAACTACATCATTGCAAAAATAGATGCGATCGTTAATGATATGGAAGACGCTTCTATCACCCTTATAGACATTCTTGTAGATTTCAAGAATGGTAAAAAATAATTTTAACATTTAAAAACCCTAATAATGGTTTTACATAAAGCATTAAAATATGTTGTTCTAGGTCTTTGTATTCTAGCGGGTGTGTTTTTTATTTACACAACAAGCGTAGGAGATGAGGCAGTTGCAGCCGATAAAGGTGGTGTACAAAGCGTTACCATCTCACCTATGATGATACTTACTTACATAACAATGTTTATAGCGGTAGCCCTCGTTGTAGCATTTCTTGTAAAAAATTTATTGGCCAGTCCTGCAAAACTTAAAAGTGCAGGTATCGCCGTAGGTATTGCTGTGGTTATCATTGGTATTTCTTACGTTCTTTCTAGTGGTGATGATGCTTCTTTTTTCAACGAACTTGTTGATACTGGCAACGACCCAATTACTCCTGGCGAGTCAAAGGTAATAGGTGCCTCTATCATCACGTTCTATATTGTGGGAACAATTGCGGTAGCATCTGTCGTTTGGGCAAGCGTGTCTAAATCACTCAAAAAATAATTTATCATGGCAAAAAGAGCAGCTCCAGAAGTAAACGCAGGTTCCATGGCAGACATCGCCTTCTTGCTTCTCATTTTCTTTCTTGTAACAACGACCATAGAGGTGGATAGCGGGATTACGAGTAAACTACCGCCTGAACAAGACGATAATATTCCACCACCACAATTCAGACCCGAAAATGTTTTTCAGGTTATTGTTAACGCCGATAATCAACTTTTAGTTGGTAAAGAACCGATGGATATAAAAGAGTTGAGCGAAGCAGCGCAAAAGTTTTTAGACAATGGGGCAGGATCGGGTATTAACGCTTGTGATTATTGCCAGGGAGAACGTGATCCTATGTCTTCTGAAAGTCCAAAAAAAGCTGTGATATCTCTTTTTAATGACAGGCTAGCATCGTACAATACCTATGCGACGGTTATGAATGAGTTAGTTAAGGCCTACAATGTTCTTAGAGATCGCGAGGCTGTTGCACGCTATGGTGAGGCCTATACACTAATGGTTAAAAGACTTGCGGAGTGGCCTAAGGAAGAACGTGATCAACCAGAATATAGCCAGTTAGAGGAGAAGATTAAGAAAATTGCAGATTTATATCCTCGTAATTTGTCCGAGGGTGAGCCTATTAAAAACTAATTATTATGTCAAAGTTTTCAAAAAAGAAAGGTGGTGAAGTTCCTGCTATCTCTACAGCGTCGCTACCAGATATCGTTTTCATGCTCTTGTTCTTCTTCATGGTTGCTACGGTAATGCGTGAGGACGAATTGAGTGTAGAAAACAGGTTGCCGATGGCTAATCAAGTAGAAAAGCTTGAGGAACGCAATAAATTAGTATATATTTACATAGGAAAGCCCACTGCCGCTTACCAAAAGCAATTTGGTAATACCGCAGTTGTTCAATTAGGTGATAAAATCTCTCCGCCAGAGCGTGTGTATGATTTTGTAAACACTAAAAGAAACGGCATGGCCGAGGATATAAAGGACCAGATGATGGTTTCTTTAAAAGTAGATGGTGAAGCTACCGTGGGGGTGTTAACTGATGTAAAAGAGCAATTGCGCCGCGCAAATGCTTTAAAGATTAATTATACGGCGGTTAACGGTGATCCTATGAAAAACTTGAATCGATAATAAGAATTTGAAATGTTTTTATAAAGCCAGCTTTTAACAGCTGGCTTTTTTAATCACTGTGGTTAGATAATACCTATTGCTTATGAGAAAAATTGTATTGATGATGTGTATTTGTTTTCCTTTTTTTGCAATAGGTCAAGCAAAAAATCAAAAAGCAGCAAACGCTATTCCTGTGGTAGTTGATTCTATGTATAGAGAGGATCAGGTTTATGTGTCCCTAGCATTTAATTTATTAAATAATCAGCCTAGTGGTTTTTCACAAAACGGATTTTCAGGCGGTGTGCAATTAGGGGTTATTAGGGATATGCCATTCAACAAACGTAGGAATAAAGCTATAGGAATCGGTTTAGGTCTAGCTCGCAGTATTTTTAATACAAATCTGTTTATCGGTGAGACTGTAAATAATAGCACAACCTTTGACATTCTTCCAGATAATACAGCCGTAGATCGCAATAGGTTGGTTACAAACCTGATAGAGATGCCTATACAATACAGGTGGCGCACTTCTACTGCTACAACGCATACATTTTGGCGTATACACACGGGTTTTAAGGTTTCCTATGTTTTTTCACATGTATCAAAATTTGATGGTGATGATCTATCTGTAAGAAATCGCAATATCCCTGAGTTGGATCTTTTTAGGTATGCGGCAACCTTTACTGTTGGTAACGGTAGTTTTAATGGTTTTGTACAATATGATTTGAACCCTCTATTTAGCGAAAGTGCTATGGTGAATGGCGAGAGATTAAACCTACAGCCTATTAAATTTGGATTAGAGTTTTATTTCTTGTAGTGTTATTAAAAACGTATCAGGTTATGTGATTCTTATAACGTATAATTTGCTCCCACGATCAATTGGCTCGCTAGTCCTAGAGCCATTCCAAACCACAATTCATGACCTTTATGCGCTTTCATATAGAGCCTTGAGGATGCAGTGATACCGCTTAACAAAACAAGTAGTATGATGTTGTATGAAAATGAACCACCTAGGTTTACATGCAACATGACCACAAATCCTAAAGCACCACCCATTCCTATCATGTGTAAACTAATTTTATAACGCGCAATCGCCAGTACGAGCGACACCAGACTAGCCATGACAATCCCAACAAAAAAATAATGAAGCGGCTGATTCAGTTCATTTTTAAAAACACCTTTGATTAATAGGATAAGCAAGAATATGTAAAGAATTAATGGTAAAATGCGCTCGCGTGTATCTTCTAAATGTATGGACCGCACCGCTTTAATAACTTTTAATATCATAAAAAGTATGAGTGGTATGGCCGTGGTAAGAATTAATATCAGGTACATTTTGTTGCGCATCACACGGGGGTCAGACATGCTCACAAGAGAAAAGTACCACAAACTTACCAGTGCTGGAATAAAGATAGGATTAGAAATATAACTCCAGCTGCGCAACAATTTACCCATGCGCTGTTAGATTTGTTTTCTTAAACGGGCAACGGGTATGTCCAGCTGTTCCCTGTATTTTGCAACAGTTCTACGTGCAATAGGATAGCCCTTTTCTTTAAGAATTTCGGCAAGTCGCTGGTCGGTAAGTGGCCTTCGTTTTTTTTCCTCGCCTATAACAGTTTCTAGTATTTTTTTAATTTCTCTGGTAGAAACTTCCTCGCCATCGGCATTTGTCATTGATTCTGAAAAAAATACTTTAATAAGTTTTGTGCCGTATGGTGTGTCTACATATTTAGAATTTGCCACGCGGGAAACGGTAGACACGTCCATGCCTATCTCATCGGCAATATCTTTTAAAATCATGGGGCGCAGGTTGCGCTCGTCACCACTTAAAAAAAAGTCTTTCTGGTAGTTCATAATGGCCGACATGGTTACAAAAAGTGTCTCCTGGCGCTGTTTTATGGCCTCTATAAACCATTTTGCACCATCCAGTTTTTGTTTAATAAACATGACAGCATCTTTTTGCGATTTGCTTTTTTCTTTAGCCTCTTTATAGCCTTTAAGCATGTTAGAATAATCTTTTGAAACATGCAGTTCAGGCGCATTACGACCATTTAGGGTAAGTTCTAATTCCCCATCTTTTATACGTATAATAAAGTCGGGAATTACTTGTTCCACGGCACGCAAGTTCCCACCAGAAATTGAACCACCTGGTTTGGGGTTTAAATGGGCAATTTCGTCTATCGCGGCGCGCAGTTGATCCTCGTTTAGATCATACTTTGCTACAATTTTATCGTAATGCTTCTTACTGAATGCATCAAAGGAGTCACGCAGCAATTTTATAGCAAGTTCGGTAGATTCGGTTTTACGCTTTCGCGAAAGCTGAATTAACAAACACTCCTGCAAGTCACGGGCACCCACGCCCGCAGGGTCTATCGTTTGCACTATTTTCAGTACTTTTTCTACCACAGCAACCTCGGTAAATATATTGGAGGTAAATGCCAGGTCGTCGGTAATATCTTCTAAGGAGCGCCTTATGTAACCGCTCTCGTCAATGCTGCCTACAAGAAAGGCGGCAATCGCTGCCTCTTCATCTGTAAGTCTTAGGGTATCTAATTGCTCGTTAAGCGTTTGGGTAAATGACTTACCTGCTGCATAGGGCATGTTGCGGTCCTCGTCATCTGCACTGTAATTATTTGCCTGTGTGCGGTACTCGGGTATGTCGTCGTCACTCAGGTAATCATCTACATTAATATCTGTTTCTATCGATTCACTATCAGTGTCATAATCGCTGTCGTTTTCATTAGAAAACTCGTCATAATCGTCCTCATTCTTTTCACTACCGCTATCTAGTGCAGGATTCTCCTCGAGTTCGGCTTTTACCCGTTGCTCAAACTCTTGTGTAGGCAACTGTATCAGTTTCATTAACTGTATTTGTTGCGGGGAAAGCTTTTGCGAAAGCTTAAAACTTAAAGACTGTTTGAGCATAATGATTACTTAATCACGTAAAAATAATAAAAAGCCTGACTTGCTATCCATAAAGTTAAGACATATAGCAGCTATTTTATGATACATAATTGCGGCAATATGTTTGTTTGTGATGTTAACCTATAAAACGCGTAAGTAACAATAAGGTTGTTTTACGGTTATTTGCACGATTTCTAGCCCCACCTTGCGGCAACTTTTTTATGTGATGTCAATAGTTTGCACGTTTTAAACGCTGTATGCGCTAAAACTCAGCATTACCCGGTGTTCTTGGGTACGGTATTACATCGCGCACATTGCCCATACCAGTAACAAACATGACGAGGCGCTCAAACCCAAGTCCAAAACCGCTGTGTACCACGCTACCAAATTTGCGCATTTCTAAATACCACCACAACTCGGCCTCGTCGATATGGGCATCGGCCATTTTTTGTCTTAAAACATCATAGCGTTCTTCTCGCTGCGATCCACCTACAATCTCGCCGATACCTGGAAACAAAATATCCATGGCGCGCACTGTTTTTTTATCGTCATTAAGGCGCATGTAAAACGCTTTTATTTTTGCAGGGTAATCAAATAAAATCACGGGACACTCAAAGTGTTTTTCTACCAGATAACGCTCATGCTCACTTTGCAAGTCTGCGCCCCATTCGTCGATGATGTAGTTAAATTTCTTGGTTTTATTGGGCTTTGAATTTTTCAAAATCTCAATAGCCTCGGTATAAGAAACTCGTTTAAAGTTATTTTTTCCTACAAACTTAAGTTTTTCACGCAGCGGCATGGGGCTACGTTCATTTTGAGGTTTTTGTTTGTCTTCTTCGATAAGTCTGTTTTCTAGAAAAGCAATATCGTCCTCGCAGTGGTCTAGCGCATATTTTACGACATATTTTATAAAATCTTCGGCAAGATCCATGTTTGCATTTAAATCATTAAATGCAACTTCGGGTTCAATCATCCAAAACTCGGCTAGGTGGCGCGATGTGTTCGAGTTTTCTGCTCTAAATGTAGGTCCAAACGTATACACCTGCCCGAGACCCATGGCATAGGTTTCGGCCTCTAGCTGTCCAGAAACGGTTAAGTTAGATTCTTTTTCAAAAAAGTCTTTTTTATAGTTTACCGTACCGTCCTCGTTAAGTGGTGGGTTTTTGGGATCTAGGGTCGATATTTTAAACATCTCGCCAGCACCCTCGGCATCGCCACCAGTGATAATGGGTGTGTGCACCTGGTAAAAACCGTGCTCTCTAAAATACGTATGCACCGCATGTGACAGGGCAGCTCGCACCCGCATTACCGCGCCAAAAGTGTTTGTGCGCACCCGCAAGTGTGCCTGTTCGCGCAATTTTTCTAAACTGTGTCTTTTAGGTGACAAAATGGTTAGCTTCACATCCTCTGGGTCGGCGGCGCCTAAAATAACAACCTTAGTTGCTTGTAATTCTACACGTTGTCCACTACCAGCGCTTTCGGTAAGGTGTCCTGTAACTGCAACTGCAGCGGCAACGTTAATTGCATCCAGCACTTCTTGTTCAAAATTTGCTGGTTCTATAACACACTGTAGATTGTGTATGGTCGATCCATCGTTTATGGCTATAAATCTATCGTTTCTAAAACTGCGCACCCAGCCCTTTACGGTGATTTCTACCAGACTAGGCTCACTTGCCAATAAGGCATCTATTCTTTTCATGATTTTATACTAAAAAACACGCAAAGATAATTTTTCTGCTCTTTTGAACCTATCAAAACACCTAGTAATGTGTTTTACACAATATATGATACGTAATTGGTTTTATGAATTGCTAGACCTTTTTAAAAGGGTGTTTATAGTACAGTAAAGGATTAGAAGGCATGATTTAGCTACGTGCGTCACCAGTTCACATTTTATCCATTGATAGCCAGCATAATCGTTTGTTTTTCTTTAACAAAATGCAAACATTTTAATAGCGCAGCTAGGCTAACTTTGGCACATGAGATTATTTATTGCGATAGCCATTTTTATTTTACTCGAAATCTATGCGTTTCAACTTATACGCAGCATTTCACGTGGTCACTGGTGGAAATGGTTGTATCTCGCATTGTCCATAGGTGTTATCCTGAACCTTATTTTACAGTTTTATTTAAATCCAGATAGAAATGCCTTGTCCACTTCTCGGGATTTTGCAACGACAATCTTTATTGCATTTCTCACGGCAAAATCGTTTTTCATACTCTTCATGCTTATAGAAGATGTGTATAGACTGGGCGAGGGTTTGTGGAGTTCGCTTTCGCGAAAGCGAGATGCCCAACAACCTTTTTTACCCAGCAGGCGGCAGTTTATTGCAACGATAGGACTGGGAGTTGCCGCGCTGCCATTTGGAGCTATATTTTATGGGGCATGGCGGGGAAAATATAATTACCAAGTTAGAAAATATGAGTTGCGTTTTAAGGATTTACCAGCCGCATTTGATGGCTACCGCATGACGCATTTAAGTGACATTCATGTGGGCAGTTTTAATGATAAAGAAGAGGTGCGATATGCGATAGATCTGGCAAATAAACAGCAAGGCGATCTCATATTATTTACAGGGGATTTAGTAAATAATCAGGCAAGTGAAATGTATGGCTGGGAAGAAATATTTGGGAGTTTGCGTGCTCAAGATGGTGTTTACTCGGTATTAGGGAATCATGATTATGGTGATTATGTACAGTGGCCTAGTGATGCTGCTAAAAGGGGTAATTTAGAAGAACTGGCTAGTATTCAAAAAAATATGGGTTGGCGGCTGTTAATGGACGAGCACGAAATTTTAAAACGCGGTGAGGACCAGCTTGCTATCGTAGGGGTGCAAAACTGGGGTGGCGGTCGTTTTCCTAAATATGGTAATTTAAGTAAAGCCGCACAGGGACTGGATTCAAATTTGTTTAAGGTGCTTTTAAGCCATGACCCTACACACTGGGATTTGCAGGTTAAGGAAAGTCCCAGCAACTTTCACCTGACGTTAAGTGGGCATACGCACGGGATGCAGTTTGGCATTGAGATACCTGGTTTTATAAAATTAAGTCCTGCGTGGTTTGTTTATAAAAAATGGGCAGGCATTTATAAAGAATTTGACCGTTTTTTAAACGTAAACCGGGGTTTTGGCTTTTTAGGTTATAAGGGTCGGGCTGGTATATGGCCCGAGATTACTGTAATCACGCTTAAAAGAGGTTAAATATCTAAGAATTGTTTACTTTTGGTAGACTAATTAGCGCATTATGTCAAAATTTGGCGAACTCATAAATACCAGCGTTCCTGTTTTATTACATTTTTTTGCAGACTGGAACGAGGACTCTGTTAACATGCACGAAGTTTTGCGCAATGTCGCCGCAGCCATGGGTGATGGCGCAAAGGTCATTAAGATTAATGTCGACAAGAATCCTGAGCTTGCTGAGGCCTTGCGTATTAAAGGGCTACCTACTTGTATTATTTATAAAGGCGGTGATATGAAATGGCGACAAAGCGGTATACAGCAGGATAACACACTTATTACACTGCTTAAGCAACACGATTAATTAATACAGTGCTTTACTGCTTAATCCTTGGTTTTTTAAAAACTCAAAATACGTAGGCAATACTTCTTTTAATTTTGAAAAACATTTAGCGCTGTCATGAAACACAATAATGCTTCCTGGCTGTGTGTTATGACATATATTTTCTAGAATAGACTGCGCATCGCGATTGGCGTCAAAATCCCCTGAGAGCACATCCCATAGCACAATGGTGTAATCTTTTTGTAATAATTGCTTGTACTTACCGGGTGATAATTTACCATAAGGTGGCCTAAACAATTTGCTGGTAATGACACGAGCAGCTTTATCTACATTTTTTAAATAACGCCTGCGGGTCACTTTCCAAGAGTTAAGGTGGTTGTTAGTGTGATTTCCTACCGCGTGTCCTTGTGCAAGTATGGTCTCGTAAATATCGGGGTAATTGCGCACGCATTTACCAATGCAAAAAAATGTAGCTTTAAAATTATAGGAAGCTAGTAAGGCTATTACATAGTTTGTGACGTCGGGTGTTGGACCATCGTCAAATGTTAGGTAAATGGTAGGCTGCTCCCTGCTTTTATGCCATAAAAATGAAGTAAACCTATCCGAAAACCAGGCTGGAATGTGGTCTGGATAGGTTTTCATTATTTTGCGCTGTCGATAATTTGTGACATTGTTTTTTCCAAACTATCGTTTAAAAGAGCTTGTCGTTCTTCTTGGGCTGCTTTGGTTTCCATAGGTGTGCTGCCGTCTTCATTAAGAAGTTCCTCGGGGCTGTAATACATAGGAAACGCTTTTACATAGTTGTTAAATGTGTTCAGGTGTTTTACTACCTGCTTATCATCTTCATAATAAATAGGAACTCGCACAAGGCTGCGGTAACGTTCTACTGCGGTGATGATCTCTAATCGTACGGTTGACTGCTCGTCGGGGGTAAGTGCTTTGTAATGATCTAGTTCTTCCTGATATTTTTTAATCACAGCGTCTAGTAATTTACGCGCTTTGGTGGTTTTGTCAACTTCATAATATCCTGTAGAAAAGGGTTCTATCATTGAATAATGGCCAAAAATATCTAAAGGCATTTTTTCCATTCCCAGGTCTAGTAATTGCTCGGCTTTTTTAAATTGCCCAGCCATGGTTAGTGCCTCGGCGGCACGTGCGATATTAGAACGGTAGCCCACGCTATTGCGTCTGGTTTCCACGTCATGGTACACATCAGGGTCTCCACTATTACCCCAGTCCCATTTCATAATTGTTTTATAGGCATAATCTGGATCTACACGCCCCATTTCAAACGGATCTCTAGGGTTAGAGCTTTTATATTGTATCGGTAAAAGTCGGTAAGCACAACCGTCTAGTTGCAAATAGTCTTTCATCCAGATGTAGTCATCATCGCCAAAAGCGCCACCAGAAAAGTAAATAGGGCGTTTCCAGTCGTTTGCTAGAATAATGTCCAGCATAAGCATGCGGTTTTTGTAAACGAGGTTAGAATTTATTTTTATCGTTATTTCGTCTACAATTTTATCGGCATCCCTTGCAAGTACCACACCATTTTTTAATACATTTTCTTTATTAACGGGTATGGTTACATATTTTGTAGGGAAGGTGTTTTCCATGTGACCGCTGCGCATCTCTTCTAGTGTCACCTCGTTATCACTTGCAACCCAGTCCATCCACTGTTTAATACTCATCGTGTCAGGGAAAACAAGATTAGGGTCACCTATACGCTGGCGCAGGCGATCCTTGTCGGCATACCACAATGCATCTCTTGTACCGTATCTGTATTTTTCATGTGGTAATGTCGATGGTACAGGGTCGCTAAGCCACGCTTTCTTTTTCATATCGTCCATATACCAGTCAGTAGCTAGTAAGCTTGTACAAACCACACGCACATCGGTGCGATAACCTTCTACTTCTTGCAGGTACCACAGCGGGAAAGTGTCATTATCGCCTATGGTAAATATTAAAGCATTAGGCAAACAGCTGTCCAGATACTTTCTAGCACTTGCTAGGGCAGTATACTTGCCAGACCGGTCATGGTCGTCCCAGTTTTGAAATCCCATTAATAGCGGTACAGCAATAAAGCAACTCAATATAACTGCATATTTTGCTATGGGTCCATTTATATAGGATTTTGCTCCTTCATACATCGAATACACACCCATGCCTATCCACATGGCAAAGACCAGAAAAGACCCTACATACGCATAATCTCGCTCCCGCACCTGAAACATGCTTTGGTTTAAATACACGATTATAGCAAGTCCAGAGAATAAGAACAACACCAACGTTACATAAAATGACTTCAAATCGCGTTTTGCGTGAAAAACAGCACCGATAATACCTAGAATAAGAGGCAAGAAAAAGTAAACATTTCGCGCCTTGTTGTTTAACATGTCTGGGCTTAAATTATCTTGTGTGCCTATGTGCCACGAGTCTATAGATGGGATACCACTCAACCAGTTCCCATTAAAACGATCCCACATACCTTGCTCATCGTTTTGACGGCCTACAAAATTCCACATAAAGTATCGCAAGTACATATAACTTACCTGATACTGGGCAAAGAATGCCATGTTTTGGCTAAATGTAGGTTTCTGAATTTTAAGCACCTCTATGCGTCCACCTTCTTGGTCAGGAATGCTTTGTAAAGATGTTAGTGTTTCTATATATTCACTTTCGTCTATACGACCGCGCTCTAGCTGCCGCTGGTTATCATCAAGTAGGCTTAACAACTCCTGATTGTCCCTAAACTGTGGCATGATCTCATAATTAAGACCGCCCATAAACTTTACATATTCGGTAGCACGAGAGGTGTCAGACATGCGCGGTAAAACCCCAATATGTTCTGGATTTGAGTTTTGTAACGCGTTTTCAAACTTATTAACGATAACATATTTTCCCAGCTTATAATCTTTTTCATATTTAGGCTTCTCATCGGTAAATGGGTCGTCTGGGTTTAATCCCGAGTATTGGTCTGTAAACGATTCTCCATAAAATAGGGGTGCGCTAGGGTACTGTTCACGGTTGTAATATGCTAGTAATGAACGCGCGTCTTCGGGTTTATTTTCGTTAATAGGTGTGCCAGCATTTGCTCGTATAGGCAGCATGGTCCACGAGGAAAAGCCTATTAAAACAAACATGACGCATAACACGATGTTGTTGAGTAGTGGATTGTTACGCTTTCGCGAAAGCGAAATAAGACCTACAAAGGCGCCCACAACAAGCAATAGTGCAATGATGGTTCCCGAGTTAAAGGGTAAACCAATGTCGTTCACAAAGAAGATTTCTAAATAGCCAAAAATACTGAGTGTGTATGGTAATAATAATTTGAAAACAAATAGTAACACCGCTACCACTGCCACGTTAGCAACAATGAAATTGAGAATCGTGATTTTTTTATAATGTTTAAAATACCAAAGCATGCCCACTGCCGGGATGGTAAGTATACCGATAAAGTGCACGCCAAAAGAAAGTCCAATAATTAGTGATAATAATATTAACCAGCGATTACCGCGAGGTTGCAGCATGTCCCGTTCCCACAATAAACCTAGGTAAAACATGACTGCCATGAGCAATGTTGCGAGTGCATAAACCTCGGCTTCTACCGCGTTGAACCAAAAAGTGTCAGAGAATGTAAATGCCATTGCCCCTATAAATCCTGCTCCTAGGATTACGGTATCATCTCCTTTGTCTTTTAAAATATGCCTTTTAAGTAGCAGTGTGATAGACCAATACATAAACAGTATGGTGAATGCACTAGAAAAAACAGACATCATGTTTACCATGTAGGCTATTTTATCAGGACTAAACGCAAACATGGAGAAAAATGCACCTAACATTTGATAAAGTGGTGCCCCAGGTGGGTGACCTACTTGTAATCCAGACGAGGTGGCGATGTACTCGCCTGCGTCCCAAAAACTTACGGTAGGCTCAACAGTAAGCCAATACACACACAAAGAGATGCTAAAACTTAACCATCCTATTATTTTGTTTAATCGGTCGTATGCAATGTTCATAGAGTTATTTAATAGTTGCGAAAATAAGATTTTATGTGTTTACACCACCGTAAAACGTTGAAGAGATACACTTGTTGTGTTATAAATTGTGAATTGAGGCAAACACAGGTTTTCATTTTGCGCTTCAGGTGTTTTATAAACTGCTATAAAACAATTATTTAACTACTTAATTTTACTGTTATGTAAAATTTGCAATTTTTTTTTGCGTGATTTAGGAATTGTACTACATTTGCAATCCAAAATTGTCCCATGGTGTAATGGTAACACTCCGGTTTTTGGTACCGTCATTCAAGGTTCGAGTCCTTGTGGGACAACTTTTTAAAACCTCAATAACCTGTTTTTAAGGTAGTTGAGGTTTTTTTGTTTTTAGAATAATTACAAGTTTGTACTGTTTGTGATTTTAACAGTCTTTTTTAAAGTTGTCGCTTATCCTTTTTGGCTCTTAGCATTAACAGGTATTAGTTTTTTAAATAGGGTCTAACACCTATTTATTTAGGAAATCCTAAAGGTAATCACAGGTAACGAAGAGTGATTTACAATATCGTCACTAACGCTGCCGTTAAAAAAGTGGGATAGTCCTTTAGGACCGTGGTTTGCAATGGCGATAATATCTCCCTTAATTGTTTGTGTGTAATTAAAGACGCCCTCTTCTATAGAATAGTCATTGTAAATGGTGTAGTCAGTGGGTTCTTCGTCGGTGTGCTTTAAGTATTCGCGTACCATGTCTTCGGCTTTTTTACTTGATAAAAACCTAGATGGTGTGTTTACATACAATAAATGTAATTTACAATTTGTTTTCCTTGCAAATGCGCAAACTTGTTGAAATGCGCCCACAGCTTCAGGGTCTAAGTCTGTTGCAAAAACCATGTTATTTACGTCTAGTTTTTTCTTGCGTTCTTTTACGACTAGCACGGGCACTTCTGAGTTTCTAACGACTTTTTCGGCATTAGATCCTACAAACATATTTTTAACGCCACCTGTGCCGTGGCTGCCCATAACGATAAGGTCACCTTTATGGCGTTTTACTACATTCATAATACCACTAAAGGCAGCTCCAGTTTCAACGTCCCCGTGTACAGTGATATCTTTTAAAAAGTCAGAACGCATAAGGTCGTCAAATTTTTCTTTAGCAAGTTTCATAAAAAACAATACCTCAGGTAGGTCTGAACTACCATTGTTAGAAAGGTGCAGGGGTAAGTCTAAAAGATGTAATAGAAATATTTCTCCATCATTTTCGCGCGCTATGTCAGCTGCAACTCTTAAAGCATTCTCTGCTTGTGTAGAGAAATCTGTAGGTACGATTATTTTTTTCATAATGTTGGATTGATTAGGCTCCTAAATGTACAAAAAAAGTTACAAATCAGCATCTTGAAGTGGGTAAGTTGCAAAACCTCAAAAAAGTACTATATTTGCAAAGTATTTGAACAATGCGAGGGGACCCAAGTCCCCTCTTTTTATAAAAATATGTTGAAAGAGAAAGTAGATAAGCTATTGGATGATGCCTTTGAAGAGCGTCCCGATTTGTTTTTGGTGTCTTGTGACATCAGCACAGGTGGGGATATTAAAGTCGTTATAGATGGTGATAACGATTTAAAAGTTGCCGATTGTATTTTTGTTTCTAGAGCGGTAGAACACCAGCTAGACCGAGAAGAGGTAGACTTTTCATTAGAAGTTACCAGTGCCGGAGTAGGTAAGCCGCTTGTGAATTTGCGACAGTATGCAAAGAATGTGGGACGTGAGCTAGAGGTAGTAAGTACCAGCAATGAAAAACAAAGTGGTAAACTCTTAAAAGTTGTGTCTAACGAGATTACACTAGAGTGGCAAGCGCGAGAAGCAAAAGCCCTGGGGAAAGGCAAAGAAACGGTGACCAAACATTGGTCTATACCTTTTGATAATATTAAACAAGCTAAAGTTATTATAACCTTTAATTAATTAAGTGAATATGGAAAATCTCGCATTAATCGAGTCTTTTTCTGAGTTTAAAGATGATAAATTTATAGATCGTGTCACACTGATGGCGATTTTAGAAGATGTTTTTAGAAGCGCTCTAAAAAGAAAATATGGAGACGATAACAATTTTGACATCATTATAAATCCAGATAAGGGTGACCTTGAGATTTGGAGAAATAGAGTCGTTGTGGCCGATGGTGAGGTAGAGGATGACAATTCTGAAATTTCACTTTCTGAAGCACAAAAGATAGAACCAGATTATGAAGTGGGTGAGGATGTTGCCGAAGAAGTGAAATTGATACAACTAGGGCGTCGTGCAATTCTTGCGTTGCGTCAAAATCTTATTGCAAAAATTCACGAACACGATAACACCAATATTTACAAGCATTTTAAAGAGCTAGAAGGCGAGTTGTACACGGCTGAGGTGCACCACGTGAGACATCGCGCGATTATCCTGCTGGATGACGATGGAAACGAGATTATCATGCCTAAAGACAGACAAATTCCTTCGGACTTTTTTAGAAAAGGTGAAACAGTGCGTGGTGTAATTGAAAGTGTAGAATTAAGAGGTAATAAGCCTAATATTATTCTTTCTAGAACGTCACCTAAATTCCTAGAACAGTTGTTTTTTCAGGAAATACCTGAAGTTTTTGATGGTGTTATAACCATTAAAGGGGTTGTTAGAGAACCAGGAGAAAAGGCTAAAGTAGCTGTTGATAGCTATGACGATCGTATAGACCCTGTAGGTGCATGCGTTGGGGTAAAAGGATCTCGTATACACGGTATCGTTAGAGAATTAGGTAACGAGAATATTGACGTTATCAATTATACCAACAATACACAACTTTATATTGCAAGAGCGTTAAGTCCTGCAAAAATTACGTCTATGGAAATAGACGAGGTAAATAAAAAGGCTGAAGTGCGTCTGCATCCAGATGAAGTTTCTAAAGCAATCGGGCGACGCGGTCACAACATTAGATTAGCAGGCAAGTTGACTGGATATGAGATTGATGTTATAAGAGAAGGTGCCGAAGAAGATGTAGAATTGTCAGAGTTCTCTGATGAAATAGAATCTTGGATTATAGAAGAGTTTAGCCGCGTGGGTCTGGATACCGCAAAACAAATTCTAGACAAAGACATTGCCGAGTTAGTAAAGCGTACTGATTTAGAAGAAGAAACTATCATAGAGGTCGTGAATATTCTGAAATCAGAATTTGAAGATTAGTAATTAAAAAAAGAAACCATAACCATTTATGGCCGAATTAAACAACATGAGACTCAACAAGGTGCTAAAGGAATTTAATATTTCTTTAGAACGTGCCGTGGATTTTCTATCCTCTAAGGGGATAGAAATAGAACGCAACCCCAATACAAAAGTAGGTGCGAGCGTTTACCAGGCTTTAACAAATGAGTTTCAAAAAGACAAAAGCAAGAAAGTAGCTTCTAAAGAGGTAGGTGTTGAACGACGCAAAGAACAAGAGGAACTGCGTCTGCAACGAGAAAAGGAAATAGAAGAAAAAAACAAGCGCTTTGAAGTAATAAAGGCTAAGGCAACAATTCTAGAAGGTCCACGACCTGTAGGTAAAATTGACCTAAATCCCGCTGTTAAAGCAGTTGTTGAAGAACCAAAACAGGAACCAGCTAAAGAACCTGAGGTTCTCAAGGAGCCTTTAAAAGAAAAGCCGATTGAGGTTGTAGAAGAAAATGCAGTACCTCAAACGGTTTCTAATAGACCTGCTAGAGTGCAAGGTACTACCCTCATGGGTAAAATAGACTTAGAGCCTAAAAGAAAGAGTAATCCTTCAAAACCTAATCAAAAGGAATTTAAAAAACCTTTTGAAAATCAAAAGGTAACTACGCAAGAGGCGGTCGTTCCTGCTAAAGAAGTTGATCCGCCCGCTCCTAAAAGCGAAGAGGTGGTAGAAAATAAGGTTGCCGTCCCTGAGCCCAACAGCGAAGAGCCAGAAAAAATAGCAACTGAATACCAAAAATTAGGTGGCTTAAAGGTTACTGGTGAAAAAATCGACTTATCTAAGTTTGCAAAACCAGCTAAAAAAGAAGACCCGAATAAACGCAAACGTAAACGCATTTCTAAAACACCGGGCGCAGCTAATCCCCGCGCAGGTATTGTCCCAGGAAAAACGGGTTCTGGACCTATTGGTAATAGAAGAAGCCCAGGTAATAATACGGCACCAGGGCGCAAACCAGTCGTTAAGGCAGAGCCTACCGAAGAAGAAATCCAAAAGCAAGTACGCGAGACCCTCGAAAAACTTCAGGGTAAGTCTTCTAAATCCAAAGCCGCAAGATATAGACGTGACAAACGTGATTCGCATCGTGAAAAAGTAGAAGCTGCCGAGGAAGCTGATGCACAAGATAAAACACTTAAGGTAACAGAGTTTGTAACCGTAAATGATATCGCGACGATGATGGATGTTCCTGTAAATAAGGTCATCGGTGCTTGTATGTCTCTTGGACTCATGGTTACCATGAACCAGCGTTTAGATGCAGAAACAATGTCTATCGTTGCCGAGGAATTTGGTTTTGATGTAGAATTTGTAAATGCAGATATAGAAGAAACAATAGCGAGTGCAACAGTAGATGCTCCAGAAGATTTAATATACCGCGCTCCAATTGTTACCGTTATGGGTCACGTAGACCACGGTAAAACATCTTTATTAGATTACATACGTAAAGAAAATGTTATCGCAGGAGAAAGTGGTGGTATTACACAACACATAGGTGCCTATGGTGTACAATTAGAAGACGGCCAAAAGATTGCCTTTTTAGACACACCTGGTCACGAGGCCTTTACCGCTATGCGTGCACGTGGTGCGCAAGTGACTGACCTTGCAATTATTGTTATCGCTGCCGACGACGACGTGATGCCACAAACCAAAGAAGCCATTTCGCATGCGCAAGCTGCAAATGTGCCTATTATTTTTGCAATTAATAAGGTGGACCGCGAAAACGCAAAACCTGAAAAGATTAAAGAATCTCTTGCAGCAATGAATCTTCTTGTAGAAGATTGGGGCGGTAAAATACAATCGCAAGAAATATCTGCTAAAACAGGTTTTGGAGTTAAAGAACTTTTAGAAAAAGTACTATTAGAGGCCGATCTTTTGGATCTTAAAGCAAACCCAGACAAACTTGCCACAGGAACCGTTGTAGAAGCATTTCTTGATAAAGGTCGAGGATATGTCTCTACCATTTTAGTACAAGGTGGTACCCTAAAAATAGGTGATTATGTACTTGCTGGTAGAACTCATGGTAAAGTAAAGGCAATGCAAGACGAGCGTGGCCAAAACGTAACCGTTGCTGGACCCTCTACACCAGTATCGATTCTAGGTCTGGATGGTGCGCCGCAAGCGGGTGACAAGTTTCACGTTTTTGAAGATGAACGTGAGGCTAAAACCATTGCTGCAAGACGTACACAGTTACAACGCGAGCAATCGGTTAGAACACAAAAAACATTATCGCTGGACGAGATAGGTCGTAGAATTGCCCTAGGTGATTTCAAAGAACTTAACCTGATACTTAAAGGAGACGTGGATGGATCGGTTGAAGCGCTTACAGACTCGTTCCAAAAACTTTCTACCGAGGAAATACAAATCAATATCATACATAAAGCCGTGGGAGCGATTACCGAGAGTGATGTCCTTCTTGCGAGTGCTTCTGATGCGATCATCATAGGATTTAACGTTCGACCACAGGCCAATGCACGTGCGATTGCCGAGCAAGAAGAGGTAGATATCAGAATGTATTCAATAATCTACGACGCTATTAATGATCTTAAAGACGCGATGGAAGGCATGTTGTCGCCCGAACTTAAAGAAGAAATTACCGGTAGTGCAGAGGTACGTGCAATCTTTAAAATATCTAAACTAGGTACAGTAGCAGGTTGTATGGTACTGGATGGTAAAATATACAGGTCTGGTAGTGTGCGACTTATAAGAGACAACGTGGTTATTTATACTGGTGAACTTGTAGCACTTAAACGTTTTAAAGACGACGTAAAAGAAGTTGCAAAAGGATACGAGTGCGGTGCACAAATTAAAAATTACAACGATTTACAAGAGGGCGATATCATCGAATCTTTCCGTGAGGTAGAGGTGAAGAAGAAACTCAAGTAATTTTCAATAGATAGTGTAAAAAAAGCGTTTTCTCGAGAAAACGCTTTTTTTGTTGGACTATTTTTTATTTACGATTTTGGCAGAAAAACAAATGCCTTTGGGTACTCTTTGCGCATTTCATTCAGGACGCGTTCACCTTCGGCTTTATTCTTAAATTTTCCGATCCAAACCTTGTGAAAAGGCTGCTCATATTTCATAAAAGATTCCCATTGCAATTCCTTACTATCATAGGTTTGCTTAACGCGTTCAGCAGCAATTTTATCACCATAAAACAGTTGAATCATATAATTACCTGACACACGCGATGGTACCGGCATTTTAAGCCTCGTCGCAACGAGAGAGTCTAGTCTTACAGGGTTCAAAGGCCCCGTGTTTTGTGCGTTTATCTCGTTCATTCCGCATACGATAACGAGTGCACAGGCGGTTAAATAACGTGTCTTTAAGTACATAAGTTTATGGGGTTTTTGCGGTATTTCGCTTTCGCGAAAGCGTAATTATTTAGAATCGCTATAAATTAATTTCTTCATTTATTCACTGCAAGAATCTGACGTTTATGACTTATTTTTGCAATCGCGTACAGAGTGTCGATAAAGCTGTAAAATCTGTGCCAAAGTTATTGTAATATTCAATTAATAACATGAAAAAAAGGAAATTACATTTTACCTTCTTGCAGGTGTCTCTGCTGCTGGTATTTATAATGTTCTCGTTTAATGGGTTACAAGCTCAGGACGCCGCTGCCGCACCCGATGCTGCAGCTACTGCTCCTGTAGATGCTGCCGCTGGTGAAGCGTTGTTTAAAGCAAATTGTGCCGCTTGTCATAAGTTGTACCAGCGTGCCGTTGGACCGCAGTTACATTTAGTTTCACAGAAGTATGAAAAGGAATGGTTGTATTCGTGGATAAAAAACTCAGCAGCGCTTATTGCTAGTGGCGATGCGCGTGCAAATGCTGTTTACAACGAGTACGGACAGTCTAAAATGAACGCGTTTCCTGCGTTGTCTAATGCCGATATAGATAATATTCTTGCTTATACAGACACCCCTAAACCTACCGCCGCAGCTGTGGTTGATGTTGCTGGTGCTGCTGCTCCTGTATCTGGTGGTGGTGATGCGATGACAAACAACATTATTTTAGGTGGTCTGGCATTAGTGTTAGCGCTTCTTATTGCTGTGCTATTTGTTGTAAATAAAACCCTAAAACGATTTGCCGAGGCCAATGGTATTCAGGTGGAATTTGAAGAGGAAGAAAAAGAAGAAAGATTGCCAATATGGAAAGCTTTTGTACAAAACCAATTTTTAGTACTCGTATCAGCAGTGTTTATGTTACTTGCAAGTGCATACTTTTTATACGGCGGATTGATGAGTGTGGGTCTTGAGCAGGGGTATGCACCTGTGCAGCCTATCCATTATTCGCACCGTATTCATGCAGGTACCAGCCAGATAGATTGTAATTATTGTCACTCATCGGCTAAGGAGTCAAAACATTCTGGAATCCCATCGCTTAATGTTTGTATGAACTGTCACAAATCCATCAATCAGGTTGCAGAGTCTACTTATAAAGAAGGAATGGAAGAGTATGGTATCGACTACAATAAAGAAATTGAAAAACTGTATGCAGCTACCGGTTGGGATCCTAACCAAAATGCGTTTACAGGTAAAGAAGAGCCCGTGCGATGGGTGCGCATACACAACCTACCCGACCTAGCTTATTTTAACCATGCGCAACACGTAAACGCTGGCAAAATAGCGTGTCAGACCTGTCACGGCCCGGTAGAAGAAATGGAAATTATGTATCAACACTCCCCGTTAACAATGGGCTGGTGTATTAACTGTCATAGAGAAACAAATGTAGATCTTGCAGGAAATGGTTACTATGAGAAAATTCACAAAGAACTATCTGAAAAACGCGGCGGTCGCCAATTGACTATCGCAGATTTAGGTGGTCTGGAATGTGGTAAGTGCCACTATTAATAAATTAGCGTTAGAGATTATTATGGCTACTACAAAAAAATACTGGAAAAGCAGTATACAACTACAAGAGAACAATGAGATTGTAAAAAATCTTGTAGAAAACGAGTTTGTAACTCCCATACCTACTGAGTCTTTTTTAGGAAATGATAAAGCGATGGAGTCCTCAAACACTACGCGTAGAGACTTCCTTAAATATGTTGGTTTTAGCACCGCTGCTGCTTCTTTAGCCGCTTGCGAGGGACCAGTTATTTATTCGGTACCTTATGTAAATCAACCAGAGCAATTAATCCCTGGCCTGCCTAATTATTATGCCACGACAATAGCAGATGGGTATGATTTTGCAAGTGTGTTGATCAAGACTCGAGAAGGTCGCCCAATAAAAGTAGAAAGCAACCGCGATGTACCGCACCGTGGACACGCAAATGCACGTGTGCATGCCTCGGTACTTTCGTTATATGACACAAATCGTCTTAAAACGCCTCTTATAAAAGGTGAAAAAGCCACTTGGGAAGAATTAGATAAGCAGGTTGCTGCAAAGCTGGGCGCGTTAAATGGTAAGCAACTCGTTTTACTAACGCAAACATTTGCAAGTCCGTCGGTACATGCCATCATTGGTCTTTTAAAAGCAAAATATTCAAATGTAAAACACGTCATCTATGATTCAGTAGGTGAGGATGCCGCACTTAATGCTTTTGAACGTAAATATGGTGTTAGAGGTCTTGCAGACTATGATTTTACTGAGGCTGCTTGCATTGTTTCTATCGGGGCAGATTTTGTAGGAGACTGGCAAGGTGGAAATTTTGATAAAGGGTACGCTAAATCACGCGTTCCTGCAAACGGTCAAATGTCTCATCACATTCAGTTTGAGTCTAACATGACGCTCTCAGGGGCTAGTGCCGATGTGCGTTATCCATTGACACCAACCGAACAAAAACTTGTCCTCGCTGCATTATATGCTAAATTTAATGGGGGTACAGTAAGCGCTTTGCCTGATAAACTTAACAAAGCCGTTGCAAAAACATACGAAAGCCTGCGCAAAGCCGGTAATAAGGGAATTGTATTATGCGGTATCCCTGACGAGTCAGCGCAACAACTTACGTTATCGCTAAACGAACTTATTGGCTCGACAATTATTGATGTTAACGCGCCTATTCTTACAAGACAAGGCAATCGTAAATCGGTTGACACTTTGTTAGGCGAGATGAATGCTGGTAAAGTTGGTGCTTTATTTACCATAGGTGTAGATCCAGTGTATAGTCACAGTAGTGGTGACGCTTTCGCGAAAGCGATGAAAAAAGTAGACCTCACGGTATCATTTTCAACCCGATTGGATGCTACAGCCACTGCTTCTCAATATGTGGCAACAACACCTCACTACCTTGAGTCATGGGGAGATGTAGAGATTAAGAAAGGCTTTGTGTCATTGATGCAGCCTACTATAAAACCGATATTTAGAACACGCCAAGCGCAAGATACTTTGTTGAAATGGGCGGGTGTGGAAACTTCTTATAAAGACTTTTTAAAAGAAAGCGCGATGGGTTTAAATGTTAGCTGGTCGCAGGCTTTGCAAAATGGTTTTTATGAATCAATGGCCGCTGCCACTGCGGTAGCTGAAAGTGCTGTTGCCCAGCAACCTGCTATTAACGACGCGTCTGCATTTAGTGCATTGGCAAATGCTAAAAAACCTAGCGGTATGGAGCTTGTGCTTTATACAAAAATAGGATTAGGTAATGGTGCGCAAGCTAATAATCCGTGGCTTCAAGAATTGCCAGATCCTATTACACGTACTACATGGGATAATTATGTGACCATGTCTCAAGCAGATGCCGCTAAGCTGGAAATTACAAATGAAAATACAGCAGATGGCTCATTAACTGGCGGTCTAGTCAAAGTAACCTTAGGTGGTACTACAGCTAATTTCCCAGTGATTATTCAACCGGGTCAAGCAGTAGGTACTCTAGGTATTGCTTTAGGATACGGGCAAACGGCCTCTATACAGTCCGAGATGCAAACAGGGGTAAATGCTTTTCCTTTTTACGTAGACGGCGTGAGTACACAGGCGGTGAAGGTTGAAAAAACAAATGGTTTACATCCTTTTGCTTGCACGCAGTTACAAAATACAATGATGGGTCGTGATATTATTAGAGAAACGACTCTTTCTACTTATATCTTAGGGAATAAAGATGAATTTAATCCAGTTCCCGAAGTTTCCTTAAATCATATTGAAACCCCCGTAACTTCTCCCGATGTTGATTTGTGGGACAGTTTTGATAGAACGGTAGGGCATCACTTCAATATGTCTATTGATTTAAATGCTTGTACGGGCTGTGGTGCATGTGTTATTGCCTGTCATGCAGAAAATAATGTACCTGTTGTAGGTAAGGCTGAGGTTATGAAATCTCGCGATATGCACTGGTTGCGTATTGACAGATATTATTCTTCTACTGTTAGTTTTGAAAAAGACGAAGAGAAAAAAGATGGTTTCTCTGGTTTATTTGGTGACAATGGCTCGCTAGGTGGATTTGGTGAACTTGAAATACCTGCTGAAAATCCACAGGTTGCTTTTATGCCTTTAATGTGTCAGCATTGTAACCACGCACCATGTGAGACAGTTTGTCCTGTTGCAGCGTCTTCTCATGGTCGCCAAGGTCAAAACCATATGGCGTACAACCGTTGTGTGGGTACACGTTACTGTGCTAACAACTGCCCTTATAAGGTAAGACGTTTCAACTGGTTCTTGTATAACGGCAATGACGAGTTTGATTATCACATGAACAATGACTTAGGTCGTATGGTTATTAACCCAGATGTGACAGTGCGTTCTCGTGGTGTTATGGAAAAATGTTCTATGTGTATTCAAATGACTCAAATGGTCATTCTAGAAGCTAAAAAGGATGGCCGTGCAGTAGGCGAGGGCGAGTTTGCGACCGCGTGTTCAAATGCATGTTCTAACGGCGCTATCAAGTTTGGTGACGTTAACAATAAACAATCAGAGATTTTTGCCTTAAAACAGCAAGACCGTATGTATCATTTATTAGAGGAAGTAGGAACCGAACCTAATGTGATGTACCAAGTAAAGGTAAGAAACGTATAATATTAATAAACTAACAAAGATATTATGGCTCATTATGAAGCTTCCATAAGAAGACCGCTTGTAACCGGTGATAAAACGTATGCTGATGTTACAAGAGACATTGCGGCACCTGTTGAAGGGACTGCCAACAAACAATGGTGGATTGTTTTTTCTATAGCGCTTATTGCCTTTCTTTATGGGATAGGATGTATTACGTACACCATATCCAATGGTATTGGGACCTGGGGTCTTAATAAAACCATTGGTTGGGCGTGGGATATCACTAATTTCGTTTGGTGGGTAGGAATAGGTCACGCAGGTACGCTTATCTCGGCAGTTCTTTTGTTATTCCGTCAAAAGTGGCGTATGGCAATTAACCGCTCAGCAGAGGCGATGACTATTTTTTCGGTTATACAGGCGGGATTATTTCCAATTATCCACATGGGTAGACCTTGGTTAGCTTACTGGGTTTTACCCATTCCTAATCAGTTTGGCTCATTATGGGTGAATTTTAACTCACCACTGCTTTGGGACGTTTTTGCGATATCTACTTATTTATCGGTCTCTTTAGTTTTTTGGTGGACTGGTTTGCTTCCTGATTTTGCAATGTTGCGCGACCGTGCCGTAACCCCTTTTAACAAGAAGATTTATTCATTACTTTCTTTTGGATGGAGCGGTAGAGCAAAAGATTGGCAGCGATTTGAGCAAGTTTCTCTTGTTCTTGCGGGTCTAGCCACACCACTTGTACTTTCTGTACACACGATTGTATCTTTTGACTTTGCTACCTCGGTAATTCCGGGATGGCATACGACGATTTTTCCTCCTTACTTTGTTGCAGGTGCAGTTTTCTCGGGATTTGCGATGGTGAATACGCTTCTTATTGTTATGAGAAAGGTAAGTAATCTTGAGAATTATATTACCATTCAGCACATAGAGTTAATGAACATCGTTATCATGATTACAGGTTCTATTGTAGGTGTTGCCTACATCACCGAATTGTTTGTTGCCTGGTATTCAGGAGTTGAATACGAGCAGTATGCATTTTTAAACCGTGCGACTGGACCATATGCTTGGGCATATTGGAGTATGATGACTTGCAACGTATTGTCGCCGCAATTTATGTGGTTTAAAAAATTAAGAACCAGCATCATGTTTTCTTTTTTCATCTCGATTGTGGTAAATATAGGAATGTGGTTTGAGCGTTTTGTGATTATCGTGACTTCGTTACATAGAGATTATTTACCATCGTCTTGGACGATGTTTTCTCCAACTTTTGTGGATATAGGAATATTTATAGGTACCATCGGATTTTTCTTTGTACTGTTTTTATTGTACGCAAGAACCTTTCCTGTTATTGCTCAGGCTGAGGTGAAGTCTATATTGAAATCCAGTGGTAGTAAGTATAAATCGCAAAGAGAAAGTAAGGAAGCCTCTACAGTAGTATAAGGTTGATCTCTAACAAAAAATTAAAAGCGAATCATTCATAAGATTATGGCAACAAAAAATATATATGCGTTCTATACAGACGACGATGTTTTGCTAAGTGCAGTAAAACAGGTACGAGAGCGTAAATTACTTATTGAGGAGGTATTCACTCCATTTCCGGTGCATGGTTTAGAAAAGGCTATGGGGATGCCCGATACAAGGTTAGCTATTAATGCGTTCTTGTATGGTATCGTTGGTTTAGCTGTTGCTACAATCATGATGAACTACATTATGATAGAGGACTGGCCTCAAGATATTGGTGGAAAGCCAAGTTTTTCTTATTTAGAAAATATGCCTGCTTTTGTTCCTATCATGTTTGAGCTTACGGTGTTTTTTGCAGCGCACTTAATGGTAATTACCTTTTACCTAAGAAGTAGATTATGGCCATTTAAGAAATCAGAGAATCCTGATGTAAGAACAACTGACGACCACTTTTTAATGGAAATAGACGGACATCACGGACAGGATATCGAGGAAGTTACAAAGTTTCTCTATGACACTGGTGCGACCGAAATTAAATTAATTGACAAAGAAGATCACTAATGAAAAGATATTTGCAAACGTTTATTCTTTTTCTTCTCACCGCGCTTATTGTTGCTTGTGGTGATAATAAGGAAATTGACCAGACAACAAAAACGAGTGTCCAATATTTCCCTAATATGTACCAGTCTGTTGGCTATGAAACTTACCAAGAGGGTAAGGTTTTTAAAGGTAATCAACAGGCTCAACTACCTGTAGAAGGAACTGTTTCTAAAGGTTGGTTGCCATACGACTATGAGAATACTAATGAAGGATATGAAGCTGCAAAGGCAGAATTAGTAAATTCACTGCCGTATACGGAAGAGCATTTAACAAAGGGTGCAGAACTCTACACCATCTATTGCGGTATTTGTCACGGTGAAAAAGGCAACGGGAAAGGACACCTTGTGACGACAGAAAAAATTCTAGGAGTGCCGAGTTATGATGATGCGGGTAGAAATATTTCTCAAGGATCTATTTACCACGTAATGTATTACGGGATTAACAATATGGGTTCTTATGCCTCTCAAACGTCAACCGAAGAAAGATGGCAGATTGCTCACCATGTTGATGCCCTTACTCAGGATTTAAAGGGACTTCCACGCAAAGAATTTGTTAGTGGTGACACTCCTGCCCAAGAAGTTGTGCAACCAGCTAACAAACCACAAGTATTGGTAGAGAAGGCGGTTGTTAAAAATAACCAAAGCAAATAAAAACCTTAATTGGTTAACCGATAAAGAACACAGAAGCGATAACTATGTATACAGTTTCAAGTAAATTAAAGATTTTTGCAATAGTTTTAATGGTGCTGGGCGCAGGCTTAACGGTTGTAGGCTTTTTAAACGCTCCAGCATCTGAACAAGCCGTTCAAAAAATGTTAGACGATAACAATCATGGACATGGTAGCAACCATGCTACTGGGTCCCATGAAAATAATGCTCAAGACGCTAAAGCAGGTGGTGTTACCCAGAAAGTTGAGCATGCTGGACATGGTAGCGATACCGATGCCTATGCCGTATACCACCAATTAAAGAACAGACCTTGGGCAGCCGTTTATGTGTCAGCATTCTTTTTCTTTATGATAGGTTTGGGCGCACTGGTTTTTAATGCTTTACAAAAAGTGGCGCAAGCAGGTTGGTCACCAGTACTGTTTCGGGTTATGGAAGGCATAAGCAGTTATATTTTGCCAGGTGGTATCATCATGTTTGTTCTTTTATTATTATCAGCTTTCCATGTCAATCACATTTTTCATTGGATGGACCCCGAGGTTGTAGATCCAAATAGCTCTCACTACGACGCAATCATTGCTGGTAAATCTGCCTTTTTAAATGTTGAGTTTTTCTTAATTCGAGCAGGTGCGTTCTTAGTAGGATGGAACCTTTACCGCTGGAACTTGCGCAAGTTTTCTTTAAAACAAGATGCCGAACCGACTGGTAACGTTTGGTACAAAAAGGCTTTTAAGCACAGTGCGGCATTTTTAGTATTCTTTATAGTAACCGAATCTATCATGTCTTGGGATTGGATCATGAGTTTTGACCCGCATTGGTTTTCTACTTTGTTTGGTTGGTATGTTTTTGCAAGTATGTTTGTGACTGGTATCACCATGATTGCATTAGTTACAATTTATTTGAAATCTCAGGGATATTTGGAATTTGTTAATGATTCACACATCCATGATTTGGCCAAATTTATGTTTGGACTCAGTGTATTTTGGACCTATCTATGGTTTTCTCAGTTCATGCTTATTTGGTACTCAAACATACCAGAGGAGGTGACCTACTTTGTTACACGTATTGAAGATTATAATATTCTGTTTTTTGGAATGGTTGTAATTAATTTTATTTTCCCACTACTTATTTTGATGAATTCTGACTTTAAACGTGTAAACTGGTTTGTTGTAACTGCCGGGCTGTTTATAGTTATAGGTCACTACCTCGATATTTTTGTAATGGTTATGCCATCAACTGTAGGTAAATCTTGGTTCCTTGGGTTCCCTGAAATCGGAGCATTCTTATTTTTTGCAGGTCTTTTTGTATTTGTGATATTCAACGCTATTTCAAAAACACCGCTATTAGCAAAAGGTGACCCATTCATGGGAGAGAGTAAACATTTTCATTATTAAAACATAGATACAAACTGCTATGACTGCGTTTCTAATCATATTAATTGCCGCACTTGCTGCCATCACGATATGGCAATTGTCAAAAATTGTTAAACTAGGTAAACCATCCGGTATCGAGGGTTCTGAAAGCGAAATCGCTAATGACGCCGACAATGATCGTCACGGTAAATACATGCTCTATTTTGTGATAGCCATGTATGTGATGATGATTGCTTGTTTTATTGCTTACAAGGATTTTTTCTTACCAGATGCTGCTTCTAAGCATGGTGCTGATTATGATAAGTTGTTGCTCACAACAACAATCGTTATCATGATTGTGCAGTTTCTTACGCAAGCGCTGTTACATTATTTTTCTTATAAATATCGTGGTCGCAAAGGCCAAAAGGCATTGTTTTTTGCTGATAACGACCGTTTAGAGTTTATATGGACTGCAGTACCTGTAGTTGTACTCGCGGGATTGATTCTTTGGGGGTTATTTTCTTGGAACGAAATCATGGATGCAAGTACCGATGATGATCCACTTATTGTAGAGGTTTACGCCTATCAATTCGGTTGGAAAGTACGATACAGCGGTGCTGATAATATCTTGGGCGACGCAAACGTGCGTTATATCGAGGGAATTAATGAGTTAGGTATCGATCCTACCGACAAAGACGGAGCAGATGACATAGTAACTCAAGAATTGCGCCTACCCGTTAATAGACCGGTATTGTTTAAATTTAGAAGTCAGGATGTGTTGCACTCTGCTTACATGCCTCACTTTAGAGCTCAAATGAACGTGGTTCCAGGTATGGTCACTCAGTTTAAATTTACACCTACCACGACGTCAACTGATTATAAATCTACCGAATTTATGCAGCGAAAAGTTCGTAAGATTAACGAAATAAGACGACAAAAAAACGAGGATGCAGCGGGTACAGATGCTGAAGTTTTAGACCCGTACGAGTTTGAATATTATTTATTGTGTAATAAAATCTGTGGCGCATCGCACTATAACATGCAAATAAAAATGGTTGTTGAGTCTGAAAAGGATTTCAATAACTGGTTATCGACTCTTGAAACATTTGAAACAAAATCGGCAGCAACTGCCAAAATTGATTAATTATGGGACACGCAATTGCAATTGACTCACTCGAAGAAGGTCATCACCACCACAAGGAAACTTTTGTAACTAAGTATATTTTTTCACAAGACCATAAGATGATTGCTAAGCAATATCTTATTACTGGTCTTATCATGGGAGCTATAGGTATTGCCATGTCGGTTCTTATGAGAATACAATTAGCAAACCCAGCCGAGCCTAATGTGGTTTTCAGTGCGTTGCTAGGTAAATGGGCACCAGATGGTGTTATGGACCCTAATATGTATTTAGCATTGGTTACTATACATGGTACCATTATGGTGTTCTTTGTGCTTACTGCAGGTTTAAGTGGTACGTTCTCTAACTTTTTAATACCATTACAAATCGGTGCACGAGACATGGCATCGGGTTTCTTAAATATGGTATCTTACTGGTTGTTTTTTATGTCTTCAGTGATTATGATTAGTTCGCTGTTTGTAGAGTTAGGACCTGCTGCGGCTGGATGGACTATCTACCCACCGCTTAGTGCTGTTCCACAAGCAATGGGTGGTTCTGGTACAGGTATGACGCTGTGGCTTGTATCTATGGCCATCTTTATTGCTTCTTCTTTGTTAGGTTCTTTGAACTATGTGGTTACCGTAATTAATATGCGTACCAAAGGTATGTCCATGACAAGATTACCGTTAACAATCTGGGCGTTTTTTGTAACTGCTATTATTGGTATTGTTTCTTTCCCTGTATTATTTGCAGCAGCGTTGTTGTTGATTATGGATAGAAGCTTTGGAACATCTTTCTTCTTATCCGATATTTATATTCAGGGTGAGGTTCTTGCAAATCAGGGAGGATCACCAGTGTTATTTGAGCACTTGTTCTGGTTCTTAGGACACCCTGAGGTTTATATCGTTCTTCTACCAGCTTTAGGTATCACATCTGAGATTATTGCAACAAATTCACGTAAACCTATTTTTGGGTATCGTGCGATGGTAGCATCTATTTTGGCGATCGCCTTTTTATCGACCATTGTGTGGGGTCACCATATGTTTGTGTCGGGTATGAATCCGTTCTTGGGGTCGGTCTTTACGTTCACAACGTTGCTTATTGCCATTCCGTCTGCGGTTAAGGCATTTAACTACATTACCACTTTATGGAAAGGTAACTTGCAGCTCAACCCTGCTATGTTGTTCTCTATAGGTCTCGTTTCTACGTTCATCACGGGTGGTTTGACAGGTATTATTTTAGGAGACAGTACGCTGGATATCAATGTACACGATACCTATTTTGTTGTTGCGCACTTCCACCTGGTAATGGGTATATCGGCATTATACGGTTTATTTGCAGGAGTTTACCACTGGTTCCCTAAAATGTTTAATCGCATGATGGATAAGAATCTGGGTTATATTCACTTTTGGTTAACTGCGGTTGGTGCTTATGGCGTTTTCTTCCCAATGCACTTTGTAGGTATGGCTGGTCTTCCTAGAAGATACTATTCAAACACCGCGTTTCCATATTTTGATGATCTTGCTGATACTAACAATATGATTACCTACTTTGCTATTGCAACCGCATTAGCGCAGCTATTCTTTGTGTACAATTTTGTGAAGTCTATTTTCTATGGTAAGAAGGCACCGTTAAATCCATGGAAGTCTAACACGCTTGAGTGGACCACCGGTGACAAGCACATTCACGGTAACTGGGCAGGCGCAATCCCAACGGTTTATAGATGGCCATACGATTATTCTAAAGTAAATGACAACGGTGAGTATGTGATTCCAGATCAGGATTATGTACCACAGCACATCCCGCTACAAGTAGGAGAAGAGGAAATGAATCATTAGAACCTCATACATTTCAAAAAAGCTGTCTCTACAAAGGCAGCTTTTTTTGTACAGAATTTCTTTTAATGTGCTCATAAAACCAGTTTAAACCAAACATAGCCCTTTTATTTATCGTCCAAACTATTTTAGAACACAATGATTTTTGCGAGTTCGCTTTCGCGAAAGCGAAACATCAAACCTTAACACTGCACCTTAGCTTATCTTTGAATCATGAACGAAAATTTAGACCCGACTGGTAACCATTTTTCTAACGAGGAGAATGATGTCGAAAGAGCACTAAGACCGCTCAGTTTTGATGATTTTGCAGGTCAGGATCAGGTGCTAGAAAACCTTAAGGTATTTGTGGAAGCTGCAAATAGGCGTAAAGATGCTTTAGATCACGCGCTTTTTCACGGTCCGCCGGGACTGGGTAAAACCACGCTCGCACATATTCTTGCGGCCGAGCTGGGTGTGGGTATTAAGGTGACATCGGGTCCTGTATTGGATAAACCGGGCGATCTTGCGGGATTATTGACAAATCTGGATGAACGCGATGTGTTGTTTATAGATGAGATTCACCGTTTAAGCCCTGTGGTAGAAGAATACTTATATTCGGCAATGGAGGATTATAAAATAGACATCATGATTGAATCTGGGCCTAATGCACGTACGGTGCAAATCAACCTCTCTCCATTTACCTTAATAGGCGCTACAACACGATCTGGACTACTTACGGCACCTATGCGCGCACGTTTTGGCATACAGTCAAGGTTACAGTATTACACGACCGAATTGCTAGCAACCATCGTCACACGCAGTGCCGAGATCCTTAATGTCCCTATTCACTTGGACGCAGCGATAGAAATCGCAGGTCGCAGTCGCGGCACACCCCGCATAGCTAACGCATTACTGCGACGGGTGCGTGACTTTGCGCAAATTAAAAGCAATGGCACAATCGACCTACCTATCGCGCAGTATTCGTTAAAAGCATTGCACGTGGATGCGCACGGACTGGACGAAATGGATAACAAGATTTTAATGACCATTATCGAAAAGTTTAAAGGTGGCCCCGTAGGTCTTACAACCATTGCCACCGCAGTGAGTGAAAGTGCCGAAACCATCGAAGAGGTCTATGAGCCATTTTTAATACAGCAGGGGTTTATCATGCGCACGCCACGAGGTCGTGAGGTGACCGATTTAGCTTACAAGCATCTGGGTAAAACTCGTGGTAATGCGCTTGGCGGTTTATTTGATATATCATGAGAGAAATTCAACAAATAAGTGCCATTACCTTTTTGTCTAAATCCCGGCAGATTTACAAAAATCCGCTGCCATTTCACCGTGAGAATTTTAAGAAATACGGCAATACCTTTAAATTAAGTCCCAAGCCTGGGCTTATGATTCACTTTACCTGCGACGAGCAACTCACCCAACACATCCTTCAAAAAAACCAAAAAAACTTTAATAAATCCTCTTTACAAACAGACGATTTAGGGAAGTACATAGGCCATGGGTTGCTCACCGAAAACGGCGAAAAGTGGCGCGCTAATCGTAAACTTATACAACCTGCTTTTTACAAAAAGTCCATTGCGGGTATTATGGACACCATGGACCAGGTGATTCAGGAAGAGCTGCATCACATAAAGCTAAACGAGGTTACCGATGTATATGCTATTTTTAATAACCTTGCCTTTAAAATAGTAGCCCGCAGTTTATTCGATTTAGGCGACATAGATTATTTAGATAAAAAGATTTCTCGCCTGCAAGAAGTGACTGAGGCCGCACAAAAAATGCTGATAAAAGAATTGCGCATCCCGTGGATGAAATGGTATTTTGATAGGGAATGGCTTTCAGGAGCAAACAGTATTCCGCATGCGCTTAACGAGGTAAACGAGGCACGTGATATCTTGCGCACGATTATTATAAACCGCAGGTACAGTGGTAAACATCTGGGGGATTTACTAGATATGCTGCTATATAGCACCTATGACGACGGCACGTTTATGGAAGACGACCAGCTCGTGGACGAGATTTTAGTGCTCTTTATAGCAGGTCACGAGACCACTGCAAATGCGCTGAGCTTTGCTGTGCAATTACTTGCGCATCATCCAGAAACGATAGACGCGGCCCGGAGAGATTTAAAAAATCCCGTAGCAGGCGATCTTATGACCCAACTTATGAGCATGCCCTATCTCAAACAAGTTGTGGAAGAGACCCTGCGGTTGTATCCACCGGCTTATGTTACCGATCGTGTTGCGATAGAAGAAGACGTTTGCGAGGATATTGCCATAGAAAAGGAAAGCATTTGGCTTATTTCATTTTACGAGATGCACCGCCGCGCAGACCTGTGGGAACATCCAGAAACATTTGATCCCGCCCGATTTGAACCTGAGCGGGCAAAGGCTTACCGCGACTTTTATTTTCCATTTGGTGCAGGGCCGCGCATGTGCGTGGGCAACAACTTTGCGATGATGGAATTGATGCTGGTATTGCGGCGCATTCTAGAATGTTTTGAGTTGCAAACTGTGCACGATTTTATAGATTACCACCCGTTAATCACTTTAAAACCCAGAAACGCGCACCTTATTTTTAAGAATCTGGCCTAGCATAAATAGGAGGGTTTTGTTTTGTTCGCTTTTGCGAAAGCGAATAAACAACCAGATAATCTATTCATAATAAAGATGGTAACTGTTACTATTGTTTTGTGATGGGTAACCTTGTCCTGCGCCGCCAAAGCAATCCAGACAAAGGTGCGGTTTGCACAGTGGGAATAAAAAAATGCTTTAAGTGTGCATTGTTGTAATTGCTCTCATACGTGCAACCCAATTCAAAACGGTTGAGATGTCCTAACCACTTCTTATCCCGTACGTTGCAATAATTGATGTATCATCATAAAAATTATTATCATGAAAAATACATACATTCTTTTCCTAGCCATTACGCTATATGGCTGTGATAAAAATGACGAGCCACGTTGTGTAGGTGTTGACTGCCTGCCACCTGCAACACAAACGGGTGTTGGGACTTTTGGGTGTTTGGTGAATGGCGAACCGTTTTTTACTTGTCTCTTTAAGAGTTGCACTGTCTTTTTACGCTTGGGCATAACTTCCTAGTTGCGCTACATTAGGAAAAGTGACTGTTTTTTTAGATATTTACGATAAAATAAATCATAAATGGCAACTGTTGATCATATACGAAACGGTTTAATTGATAAAATTTTATCCATTAATAACAAAGATTTTTTACTGGCACTTGACAAATTGATTACTTCAAGTTCTTCCGATTCTGAATTAGTTAATTTGACTAAGGAACAGAAAATAATGTTAGAGATGAGTGAAGCGGACATCAAAAATGGTAGATTAATTTCACAAGAAGCAATGGACAAACGAAATCTTGAATGGCTAAACGGAATGTAAGATGGACACGTACAGCGGATATACAGTATGTAGGAATATTGGAATATTGGGTCAAGCGAAATAAATCCACAACTTACTCAAAGAAATTAATAAAAATTGTGGCGCAACGAACTTAACAGATAGCTGAAACACCATTCATCTATAAAAAAAGCTGACTTTAATCATACTCGTGTTGCATCGCTTGGAAATTATAGCATTCTTTATACGGTATCTGAGCAAGAAATTTTAATTACAGCATTTTGGGATAATCGGCAAAATCCAAAAAAATTATTAAAGATTCTGACTCACAATTAATATCGTTGCACAACTTTATGTATCTTTTTTAAGCGAGGTTTGGGAGTTGAAACCAATCCCGAAACTTCGACAGCGATTTAGTTTCTAACGTTACGATTGAAAAATAAGGGGCGTTGCTTCTTTGGTCGCTATTGAAAGTTACACGCACCGTTTAATCTTTGCTCCATTAGAAGTTGACACCGACTGGAAAACAGAAATCAATAACATCTTTCAACATGTAGACAAATCAAAAGTGCAGTCAGGACATCTTCTGGATTATGCCATGGAATTTACTGATATAACTGCTTATGATGGTGTGTTAAGAGATACCAATTACTTGGATCTAAATGTTTTCGGCAACATCATAAAACCAAACGCACCATGGCAGTGGCAACATCTACCAACCAATCGAGTAGCAGTACATTGAAGTTTATGCTGCCCAGCAATTTGCTCTTGAGCATTATTTTTAAGTAATAGAGCATTTCACAAAACATTTTAGCATACCTGTATCGGGTTGTTTGCAAAACTGCGGTGCACCAGCAGCTGGCAACATTGTCTCCTCTAACTTTATTATATCACCAGTTCCCGCAAATACGGTTATTGCCATCGATAAGGTGCAAAATCCCACATGGACTTTTTACACCCTGGGTTGTAGTGATGGTATCTTTGATTTAGGTGGCAGTACAAATTGCCCAACGTATGTATCTGTTAAACTCTATAACTTTACAGGAACTATGGTTTTAAATAAGCCCTCGCATCAGTTAGGAAGTTCTATAGACGTTTCCATGCTATCACCAGGCACGTACATTATGCATGTCATGCACGACAGCAACCAGTTAGAGGTGCATCAAATACCCATTAATTAAAATTCTTTGAACCTTATCTAAAACACCGTTTGTATATGCTAAGCGGTGTTTTTTTTTGTGACCGTAAAGCCTGTTCCTGCAAACTGACCGTTAAATGCATGATGATTATAGGTAGTTCGCTTTCGCGAAAGCGAAACACCCCACATTTTAACCACACTTAAAAATCCTTTCCATATTATAGCCTATTTTTGTCTGCAACAGAGTAAATAACGCTATTTATGAGTAAAGAAAGCCGACGCAGGGAAGCACTGGTGTATCATGCAAAGCCTACACCGGGTAAAATTAAAATCGTTCCGACTAAAAAATACAGCAGCCAGCGTGACCTAGCCCTTGCTTACAGTCCCGGTGTTGCCGAGCCCTGCCTGGAAATAGCAAAAGATAAAGAAAACGTCTATAAATATACCACCAAAGGCAACCTGGTAGCGGTTATCAGTAACGGTACCGCCGTTTTAGGTCTGGGTGATATAGGTCCCGAGGCTTCTAAACCGGTCATGGAAGGTAAGGCGCTGCTCTTTAAAATTTTTGCAGATTTAGACTGCTTTGATATAGAAGTAGACACAAAAAACATAGACGAGTTTATACAAACGGTAAAAAATATCGCTCCCACTTTTGGTGGGATAAACCTGGAAGACATTAAAGCACCTGAGGCTTTTGAAATAGAACGTAGGCTTAAAGAAGAGCTGGACATCCCTGTGATGCATGACGACCAGCACGGTACAGCGATTATCTCTAGTGCCGCATTATTAAATGCCTTAGAACTTGCAGAAAAAAATATAGACGAGGTTAAAATAGTAGTCTCGGGCGCAGGTAGTGCTGCCATATCGTGTACACACCTGTATGTAAAACTAGGCGCAAAACCCGAAAACATCATGATGTTTGACGTGGACGGTCTTATCACTACCTCGCGCACCGATTTAGGGGTGGAGCAAATGCGTTTTGCTAGAGACATGGCGCCCATAGGTTTAAAAGAAGCCTTTAAAGGTGCCGATGTTTTCTTAGGACTGAGTGCAGGAAATATTGTTAGTCCAGCGATGTTACTGGACATGAATGAAAATCCCATCGTTTTTGCGATGGCAAACCCCACGCCCGAGATAGATTATGATATCGCCATTGCCACCCGACCAGACCTGATCATGGCCACAGGTCGCAGTGACCACCCTAATCAAGTAAACAATGTACTGGGGTTCCCATTTATTTTTAGAGGAGCACTGGATGTGCGTGCTACTAAGATTAATGAGGAAATGAAAATGGCAGCTACTAAAGCCATCGCCCAACTCGCCAAAGAACCCGTTCCTGAACAGGTAAATATTGCTTATGGCGAGACAAAACTTGCTTTTGGTAGGGATTACATCATTCCCAAGCCATTTGACCCACGACTCATCTCGACCATACCCCCGGCAGTAGCTCGCGCAGCCATGGAAAGCGGGGTAGCACAAGCGCCTATAGAAGACTGGCAAAAGTATGAGGATCAACTGCTAGGCCGCATGGGTAACGATAATAAAATAGTGCGCCTGCTTATAAACAGGGCGCGTATGAGCCCAAAACGTATCGTCTTTGCCGAGGCAGATAATATAAGTGTGCTTAAAGCTGCACAAATCGTGCAAGAAGAAGGTATAGGTATTCCCATTTTGCTAGGTCGCAAGGATACCATACAGCGCATGATGGAAGAGCTAGATTTTGACCAGCCGTGCCTAGTCATAGATCCTAAAGAAGATGATGAAAAAGTGCGTCGCGATCGCTATGCACACGAATTTTGGAAACTAAGACAACGCAAGGGCGTTACTGAATTTGATGCAGAAAAAACCCTGAGATTGCGCAACTATTTTGCAGCGATGATGGTAAAACTGGGCGATGCAGATGCCCTTATAACAGGCGTTGCGCAGTCTTATCCCAAATCAGTAAAACCCATGATGGAGATAATAGGTAGAGCGCCAGGAGTCGTTAAAGTAGCGACCACAAACCTGATGGTGACCGATCGTGGCCCACTATTTATATCAGACACCTCGATAAATATTAATCCAGATAGCACAGAACTGGCAAAGATTGCACAAATGACCGATCGTACCGCACGCATGTTTGGGATTACGCCAGTCACTGCCATGATTTCCTATGCTAACTTTGGGTCATCGTCTCACCCGCATGCTACTAAAGTGACCGATGCTGTAAAATATTTACACCGGTATTATCCAGACATGATTGTAGACGGCGAGGTACAAACAGACTTTGCATTAAATGCAGAGATGCTGGCAGAAAAATTCCCCTTTTCAAAACTAGCAGGAAAAAAAGTGAACACCCTAATTTTCCCAAATCTGGAAAGTGCAAATTCCACCTATAAACTGCTCAAAGAACTTAATGGTATAGATTCCATAGGCCCTATAATGATGGGGATGCAAAAACCCGTGCATATATTACAGTTAAACGCCAGTGTAGACGAGATTGTAAACATGGCAGCAGTGGCAGTTATAGATTCACAACAAAAAGAAAAGCGAGAAAAAGAACGCATACAAAGGCAGTTGCAACGATAATAATATTCATGTTTGCGACAAGCCTTAAAAAATTTGTTTGTCATTTAAAACTAGGAATCACACGTATTTCTCTTTAACAAAGCCTTTGTTAAAAATTAGCAGATCATTAATAAAGAAGAGTCAATAAACAGTAATAGTTTATGGATGTTAGTATATTTGACCTCATTCTAACCCGTTATAGATGATCGCGCAACTTCAAGGGAAGCTAGTAGAAAAAAATCATACAGATATCATCATAGACTGCAATGGTGTGGGATATTTTGTAGAAATATCGCTACACACATACGCCCTGTTACCAGACAGCGATTATGTAAAAATCTTTACCCACATGATTGTGCGCGAGGATGCGCACAAGCTTTATGGATTTATAGAAAAGTCTGAGCGTGAATTGTTTAAAATGCTTATATCGGTATCGGGAATAGGTAGCAACACCGCGCGGGTAATGTTGAGTAGCCTCGAGCCGCAGGTCCTGGCGCAGGCCATTGCCACGGGTGACTTGCGCACCATACAAGGTGTTAAGGGCATAGGATTAAAAACTGCACAACGGGTACTTATAGACTTAAAGGATAAAATTCTTACCGTACTTGGTGAAACAGAAATTTCTACATTCACAAGCAATACTGGTAAGGAAGAAGCGTTATCTGCATTAGAAACGCTGGGATATTTGCGCAAGCAATCTCAAAAGGTGGTTGACAAAATTCTTTCTGCAGAGCCTGATGCTACTGTAGAACGTTTAATTAAGGAAGCATTAAAACAGCTATAAAATTTGATAGTAAGTTATAAAGGTTTACGCAAGTATGTAACCGTGTTATTATGTTTTATGGTTTTCGCTTTCGCGAAAGCGCAAGACACCACAACACCACAGGACACTACTAAAACGGGTGGGCGTACTGGCAAACTGGTATTACCCAACCCGCCTAGCATCAAAACACTCTACATTTATGACGCGGTGATGGATCGTTATGTGTTTTCTAGCACATTTGCGGGATATAATGTGGATTATCCATTTGTACTCACACGACAGGAGTATCTAGATCGCGTGTTAAAAGAAGAGATGCGTGATTATTTTAAGGAAAAGTATCGGGCAGTAAAAGGAAAAACCGAGGCCGATAAAGACAAGCAAAAAAACCTACTCCCTAATTTCTATGTAAATTCTGCCCTGTTTGAGTCCATTTTTGGGGGTACTGAAATTTCTATCGTGCCGCAAGGGTCGGTCGAAGTGGATTTAGGTGTGCTTTTTAATAGAAGTGATAATCCTATTTTTTCACCGCGTAATAGACAAAACCTAACCTTTGACTTTAATCAACGCATCAACCTAAGTTTACTAGGTAAAGTGGGGACACGGGTAAATGTTAATGTAAATTATGACACGCAAAGCACGTTTAATTTTCAAAACCAGTTAAAATTAGATTTTAAACCTAGTGAGGACGACATCCTGCAAAGTATAGAAGTAGGTAACATCGCCATGCCACTTAATTCACAATTAATACGGGGCGCGCAATCACTCTTTGGTATAAAGGCCGATTTGCAATTTGGTAAAACCCGTATCACATCAGTTTTTAGCGAGCAGCAGTCTGAGTCGCGTACGGTGCAGGCAGCGGGTGGGGCGAGTATAAACGATTTTGACTTCTTCTCTCTAGATTATGACGAAAACAGGCACTACTTCCTCGCACATTATTTTAGAGATAATTATGACAGGGCATTAGAAAACTATCCTTTTATCAATACAAACATACAAATCACCAGGGCCGAGGTCTGGATAACAAACCGTGGAAATCGTACCCAAGATGTGCGTAATCTTGTGGCGATACAGGATATAGGAGAAGCCGACCCGACAAATATAGGTCTAGATGCTGTACCACCTGGATTTATAAATGCACAACCTGGCGCATTCCCTGATAACGCAAATAACGATTTTAACCCGCTAGGGATTAATACAGGTACCCAAACCATTCTAAACAACCAGATACGCGATATTGCAACCGCGCAAGCTGGTTTTGGTGGAACCACCGTTAACGAGGGATTTGATTATGTGACTTTAGAAAGTGCGCGCAAATTAACACCTCAAGAATACACGCTTAATACGCAACTAGGATATATTTCTTTAAGACAGCGATTAAACAACGACGAGGTTCTCGCAGTTGCTTTTCAGTACACCGTTAACGGAAGGGTTTTTCAAGTAGGTGAATTTGCAAACGACGGTGTTGTGGCAACAAGTGTCATAGAAAACCCCAATCCAGCACAGCCGCCCGTAAACAATCAAAGCCTTGTTGTAAAACTTCTTAAAAGCAACCTAACAAATGTGAGTGAGCCTATCTGGGACTTAATGATGAAGAACATCTACAATCTAGGTGGATTCCAGTTGTCGCAAGAAGACTTTAAATTGAACATATTCTATCAATTCCCGCCCGAGCTTAACTACATAACAGCATCGGCTGGTACGTTAACTAACCCACCAGTGCCTTTACCGCCAGGTGTTGACCAAACTACGTTAATACGTGTTTTTAATCTAGACCGATTAAACAGGCAGGGCGATCCACAAACGGCGGGTGACGGCTTCTTTGATTTTATTCCAGGCTTAACAATCGATACAGAAAATGGTCGGGTGATATTTACGAGCGTTGAGCCCTTTGGTAGTTATTTATTTAACAAACTCGTTAACCCACCTACAAGTGGAAGTGAAAATTATGACAACCCCGCTACCTATAACGCAAACCAGGCACAGTATGTTTACAGGGATATGTACCGTACAACAAAGGCACAGGCTCTAGAAAGTGCTGATAAAAACAAATACCTTATACGAGGTCAATACAAAGCAACGGGACAAGAAGGTATTCCTATTGGTGCATTTAACGTCCCTCGCGGGTCTGTTACTGTAAATGCTGGTGGGCGTGTTTTGCAAGAGGGAATCGATTACACCGTAGACTATCAGGCGGGTCGTGTTATTATATTGGATCAAGCATTATTAAATTCAAATACACCTATACAAGTATCTACAGAGAATAATTCGGCATTTAACCAGCAAGTAAAACGTTTTACAGGAATAAATGTAGAACACCAGTTTAGTAAAGATTTTATTTTGGGCGGGACCTTCTTAAATCTCAACGAGCGACCTGTTACCCCTAAAGCAACCTATGGTTTTGAACCTATCAATAATACCATCATTGGTACAAACTTTTTGTACAACACTCAGGTTCCTTTTTTAACAAGACTTGCAAACAAATTACCGAATATAGATACCGATGTAGAGTCTAACCTTTCAGTACGCGGGGAGTTTGCTTACTTGTTACCAGGATCCCCTGCAGGTGATAATTTTCAAGGTAGAGCAGCTGCTTTTGTAGACGATTTTGAAGGTTCACAAACCAGTATAGACATCTTAAACCCATTTGCATGGTTCTTATCCAGCGTTCCTAAAGCGTTTGAGAATGGCGGTAGTGATTCTAATAGACTGGCATATAATTATTTAAGAGCAAGGCTGGCATGGTATTCTATAGATCCTATTTTTTATGGTAACCAGCGTCCAGCAGGTTTAAGCGATGATGACATCTCTGATTATAGAACGCGACGTGTTTTTATAGACGAAATATTTCCTAACGTCGATATACAGCAGGGACAACAGCAAATAATCCCCACTTTAGACCTTGCATATTATCCTACCGAGCGCGGTCCATACAACTACAATCCCCTTGCAGCGGCTTCAAACACCTTGCCTAATCCACGTGAAAATTGGGGTGGAATCACCCGATCGTTTTCTAGCACCGATTTTGAGCAAACAAATGTTGAGTATATTCAGTTTTGGCTCATGGACCCATTTCTATATGAACCTACTAACAACGGGGGTACCATATCCATAAATTTAGGAAGTATAAGCGAGGATATTTTAAAAGATAACCGCAAGCAGTTTGAAAATGGTCTTCCTAGAGATGGTGGGACCCTTCTTACTATACCCACAGATTATGGAAAAGTTCCTTCTAACCAATCGCTTATATACGCATTTGATACCGAGGGACAAGAACGTGTTAATCAAGACATAGGCTTAGACGGGTTAAGCGATGCTGAAGAGGCTGCGCTGTTCCCGCAATTTGATCCACAAGATCCAGCAGGCGATAATTATGAATATTTTCTTGCAGCAAACGGGGATATCTTAAACAGGTACAAGCGTTATAACAATACGCAAGGAAACTCACCTACCGAGGTAACACAAAACAATCGGGGTTCTACAACCTTGCCCGATGTAGAAGATATCAATCGCGATAACACAATGAATACAATAGACAGTTATTATGCCTATGATATTCCCATATTTCCTGGAATGGACGTGGCTAGCAGCCAATATATCTTTGATACAAAAAACGTACAAACCACATTGCCTAACGGTAATACAATCAACACCCGATGGGTTCAATTTAGAGTCCCAATAAACGACCCAAATCGCGAGGTCGTGGGTGGAATAGCCGATTTGCGTGCCATACGGTTTATGCGATTAGCATTGACAAACTTTGCTGAAGATACCTATCTGCGGTTTGGATCTTTAGAACTTGTGCGTGGCGATTATAGACGGTACACAGCGAGCCTACAAGACACAGATCCCGATCCTAATGATGACGGTACCACCTTTGAAGTAGAAGGGGTTAACATAGAGAATAACGAAAGTCGCTCGCCCATTCCCTACCGTTTACCCCCAGGAATTGAACGTGAGGAGTTGCGTACGCAAAACCAAAACATTAGACAAAACGAGCAGTCTCTTGCCTTAAGAACCTGCGGTCTAGAACCAGACGATGCGCGTGCAGTCTTTAAAAATATACGTATAGATATGAGGCAGTATGAGCAGCTCGAAATGTTTGTGCATGCCGAGTCTCTTTTAAATCAAGTCCCGCTGTTAGACGACCAGATGGAGGTTTTTTTGCGCATAGGTTTAGATTTTACCGAAAATTTTTATGAAATACGGCTTCCACTTAAACCTACAGCTTTTGGAACAACCGTGCGGGAAGAAATCTGGCCGCAGTCCAATGATATACGAATAGATCTTGCGCTTTTACAACAAATCAAATCTTTGGTTTTAGGCAATCCTGCACTCAATGTAAACGAACTCAACTTTTTTAATGAAGTAGATTTAAATCCCGCTGCAGCCGGTAGACCCAACTTGCATCGTTTTGGGATTAAGGGAAATCCTAATTTTGGCGATGTACGAACCTTAATGATAGGCGTGCGCAACGCCAGTACAAACGATATTTGTGGCGAGGTGTGGGTAAACGAGTTGCGACTTTCGGGACTTAAAAATCAGGGGGGATATGCTGCCGTCATGAATCTGGATGCAAACATTGCAGATTTTGCCACCGTAAGTGCATCTGGAAGAAGAAGCACTATAGGTTTTGGGGCCATTGAACAAGGTCCTAACGAGCGCAGTCGAGAAGATGTCACCCAGTACGATGTCACCACCAGTGTGAGTTTAGGGCAATTATTACCAAAAAAATGGGGCGTGAACTTGCCATTTACCTATAGCATCGGGGAAACGACAGTGACCCCACAATTCGACCCACAATTTGAAGACATAGAACTAGATACCCGTCTAGCAAACGCCACAAGTGATGCCGAACGCGAGGCGATAAGACAACAAAGTGAAGATTACACCCGCAGGCAAAGTGTAAACCTGATAGGCGTGCGTAAAGACCGCACCGGCGATGCTAAACCCATGCCTTATAATATTGAAAACTTTACATTTTCTGGTTCCTATAACCAGACCGATCAGCGCAATTTTGAGGTTGCCGAATTCATAGACCAGTCGGTAAATGTGGCGGCGACCTATAACTATGCATTTCCTAAGTCTACCTTAGAACCATTTAAAAACATAGGTTTTTTAGGTAAATCAAAATATTTTGACTTTGCTAAAGACTTTAATATAAATCTTTTACCTAATAATTTTACTGCAACAAGTACCGTGATTAGGCAATTTAACCGCCAGCAATTTAGAGACTTACAGTTAGACACAAATCCTGTAGACTTAAATGGTGATGGTATTCCTGATGCCCAAAACATTTCTATAGACCCATTAACAAATCGCAATTTTACATTTAACAACCGCTACGCCATTAATTGGGATATTACAAAATCACTACAAGTCAATTTCTCTGCAAACAACGATCGCGTTATACGCTCCTTTATAAACGACGATGACAGTATAGACGAGAGCTATGGGATATGGACAAACTTTATCGACGAGGGGGTTCCTAATGCACACACGCAGCAATTACAAACGACGTATCAGTTACCCTTTGATAAGTTTCCGTTTCTCGCTTTCGCGAAAGCGAACTACACATACTCTGCAGATTTTAACTGGCAGCGCAGTTCACAACAATTCTCGCAGCTAGAGGGCATACCAGATTTAGGAAATACTGTTCAAAATGCAAACACACACCGCCTAAACGGGTCCTTAGATCTTGATAAGTTATACTCTTACATAGGATTGAAGAAAAAGAAATTTGGTGTACCAGCGGCAGGTACAAGAACGCGTGCAGCAAGTACTCCTAGACGAGGTGCACCCGCCGCCCCACCTGCCGCTGGCGATAAAAAAGGAGAGGAGGCTAAGATTCCTAAAAAGAATTTTGCAAACCAAGCATACAACACACTTGTGGGAATTGTTACTGCGGTTAAACGTGTTCAAATTAATTATCAAGAAACAAACGGTACCACGTTACCAGGCTACACCCCCGATGTCGGTTTTATAGGGACACTCACCCCAACACTAGGCTTTACATTTGGTTCACAGGCCGAGATTCGTGATCTAGCAGCACGACGCGGTTGGTTAACCTTGTTCCAGGAATTTAACCAACAATATACCGAGGTTGAGACCCGATTGCTGGATGTTAATTTTAATGTCGATGTACTTAAGGACTTAAAAATTGATGTGATAGCTAATCGCAATTATCAGGAGAATTTCTCTGAAAATTTCCGTGTAGATCCTATAGATTTAACATACCAACAGCTTACACCTAATACATCGGGAAATTTTAATATATCTACATTAACCATAGCAACAGCCTTTAAACCTAGTACGATTGATAATTCCCCCGTTTTTGACACCTTTAGAGAAAACAGGCTAGCAGTTGCCGAGCGTCTTGCACGAGAATTTTACGGGTCTGACACCTACAGCCGCGATGCCGATGGTTTCCCGCAAGGTTTCAGTCGTAACAGCCAAAATGTACTTTTACCTGCTTTTCTTGCAGCTTATGAGGGGCGTGACATTGCTGACCAAAAATCTGGTGCGTTTAAGGACATTCCGTTACCTAACTGGACCATTAAATACACAGGTTTAATGAATCTTCAATGGTTTAAAAAGCGCTTTAATCGATTCTCTTTAAATCACGGTTATCGATCTAGTTACACCATCAACCAGTTTCAAACAAACCTGGATTTTGTATCTGGTACACCTGGATTAGAGTACGACAGGCAAAACACAGTAGCTCTTAACCAAAACGGTGATTTTAAAGCGAGTAATTTATTCTTCAACATTAACCTCGCCGAGCAATTTAGCCCGCTCATTAAACTAGATTTTGAGATGAAAAACTCACTTTCGGTAGCAGCCGAAATTAGAAGAGATCGTGTAGTTTCTTTAAGTTTTGACAATAACTTATTAACTGAAATTAATGGGAATGAGCTTATTCTGGGTTTAGGATATCGTATAAAGGATTTGCGATTTAAAACAAATGTAGGCGGTAGAAGTACCATTATTAAAAGTGACTTAAACTTGCGTTTAGATGGGTCAGTGCGTGATAATGTTACCATTATAAGATATCTGGATTTAGATAACAGCCAGGCTACTGCAGGGCAAACAATATATGGACTTAAGTTTACAGGCGAGTATGCTTTAAGCGCTGCGTTTACCGCGTTATTTTATTATGACCACACGTTCTCACAATTTGCCATTTCTACAGCATTCCCGCAAACCACCATACGCAGTGGGTTTACCTTGCGTTATACTTTTGGTAATTAACAACACTTTCTTTGTAAGAAGCTAAAATGTATTAGTAAATTTACCCCATCATAAATTATAAAACATGAATATTCCAGCCGATTTAAAATACACTAAAGACCACGAGTGGATACTTATAGAGGGTGATACTGCAACAGTAGGTATCACAGATTATGCTCAAGGCGAGCTAGGCGACATCGTCTATGTAGAGGTAGAGAGCCTAGACCAAAGCCTGGCACAGGACGAGGTTTTTGGTACGGTTGAAGCTGTAAAAACAGTATCTGATTTATTTTTACCGGTTAGCGGTACGATTACAGCCTTTAATGAAGCCCTTGCAGACACACCAGAATTAGTAAACACCGATCCTTATGGTGCTGGATGGATGATAAAAATGACCGTTGAAGACACAGCGCAATTTGATAACCTTCTAGACGCAGCTGCATATAAGGAACTTGTAGGTGCGTAAACTCACCCTAGGTCTTGCACCGCTCTATACGGCTTTTATTACCTTCATGTCGTTAGGTAACAATCGTGTACCACATATTGAGGTTAGCCATATAGATAAAGTATACCACGCAACAGCATACATAGTGATGTTTTTGCTGTGGTATTTGTTTTTTAATAAGAACGATGTGGTTGCGCAAGCACCTGCATTAAAAAGTCGGTTGGTACCGCTGTTGCAATGGAATCGTATGGCGGTGGTACACGCTGCGTTAACTTCTTTAATTATAGGGGCGCTTTTAGAATTAGGGCAGGGTTTTATTTCGCAAAACCGAACCATGGATGTTCTAGACATGGTAGCAAATTCGTTTGGCATTATTGTTGCCATTTTGATGCTATGGATATTTTCTGAAAAATTTAGATCAGATATTTCCTAGAATTTTTGTTTAAGCAACAAGAATTTAATTTGTCTAACCCCTTAATTTTTCATCATGGAAATCAAAAAAACGGAACGCGCAGATTTACGTAAAAACATCACAACGTATGTCTTATCTGGTTTGGTACTAATGTTATTGTTATCGTGGCAAGCGCTCGAAGTGGAGTCTGCCGAGATTGAAGAAATTCCGCAGGAGATAGCTCTAGACGTCTCGCAAATACAAGAAGATGATGTGCAAATTGCCATAATGATATTAGACACGCCACCACCACCGCCACCACCGCCACTAATTCCTGAACAGATAGAGATTGTTGAAAAGGAAAAGCAAATCATAGACCAAATCATCGCCCCTACAGACACTGCTGTCGATGATACGATTAAAGAGGTCGCAGTATCCGACGTGGGTATAGAGGTTTTAAAGGCAGCTGTTATTGTTGACGTTCCTTTTGACATTATAGAAAACGTTCCTGTATTCCCTGGGTGCGAAGGCAAAAAGAATAACGACGACCGTAAAAAATGTATGAATGAAAAAATACAGAAGTTTGTAAACAAAAACTTTGACAACAGTCTTGCAAAGGAGCAAGGTCTAGAAGGCAGACAATCCATTGCTGTACAATTTAAAGTAGATGAGCATGGCAATGTTGTAAATGTCGAAGCAAAAGCTAAAAACCCTGCCTTGCAAAAAGAAGCACAGCGTGTTGTAGGTAAATTGCCTAAAATGACCCCAGGAAAACAACGCAATAGACCAGTAGGGGTAATTTACAGTTTCCCAATTATATTTTTGGTACATTAAATATACTGCATCATAAAGTTAAAAAACCAGGCGATAAGTCTGGTTTTTTGTTGTTTTAAAGAAGGATGTTCTCTTAGTAGTGATTACATGAATATCAGTAACGATCCCTTAACTAGACTGGATATAATGGCATTCTAATCCATTAGGCACAAATTAGAAGTATTTGTTCATTAATCAATCATTTCTTTAAACCTTGGGGCGCTTTTAGAATTAGGGCAGGGTTTTATTTCGCAAAACCGAACCATGGATGTTCTAGACATGGTAGCAAATTCGTTTGGCATTATTGTTGCCATTTTGATGCTATGGATATTTTCTGAAAAATTTAGATCAGATATTTCCTAGAAAGTTTGTTTAAGCAACAACAATTTAATTATTTTTAGCTCCTAAATTTTTCATCATGGAAATCAAAAAAACGGAAAGCGCAGATTTACGTAAAAACATCACAACGTATGTCCTAACTGGCCTAGCATTTATGTTATTGTTATCGTGGCAAGCACTAGAAATTGAATCAACAGAGATTGAAGAAATCCCAGAGGAGATTGTTCTAGACATGTCGCAAACACAAGAAGAAGACGTGCCAGTTGTCATGATGCAATTAGACACGCCACCACCGCCACCACCGCCACCGGTAATCCCTGAAAAAATAGAAATCGTAGAAAAAGAAAAGGAGATTATCGAGCAAATCATAGCGCCTACAGAGACTACCATTACCGAAGAGATAAAAGAGGTTACAGTGTCCGAAGTACGCAGAGAAGCCGTAGCTGCTGAGGTTATCGCTGACTTGCCTTTTAACGTTATAGAAAACGTTCCGGTATTTCCAGGGTGCGAAGGCAAAAAGAATAACGACGACCGTAAAAAATGTATGAATGAAAAAATACAGCAGTTTGTAAACAAAAACTTTAACACAGGTCTTGCAAACGAGCAAGGTCTAGAAGGTAGACAATCCATTGCTGTACAATTTAAAGTAGATGAGAACGGCGATGTAGTAAATGTTCAAACAAAAGCCAAAAACGCAGCATTGCAAAAAGAAGCGCAACGTGTTGTCGCTAAATTGCCTAAAATGACCCCAGGAAAGCAACGCAATAGACCAGTAGGGGTAATTTATACCTTCCCTATCATATTTTCAGTGCAGTAACGTGGCACATTATATAGAACAAAAAACCAGGCCAATAGCCTGGTTTTTTGTTTTTAAATAAATGATATAATGTTTGTAGAAAGTGAATAGTTAACTATATGTTCGTGTGAATAACTGTTGTATCAATCAAAACCAGTAGTCATAATTAAATTATATTTGTCCATCAATCGATTCTGTATGAGAATAGCTTTTATCCTGTGCTTACTGTTGTTTCCACCGTTTTTAAAGGCGCAGCAAGGGATAGAGTATTTTCCTGTTTTTGACGCTTGTAAAGAATTGGAGCAAGCTGCTATAGAACAATGTTTTTATGAAAACCTTTATAAGGAGTTAAAAGCTTCCTATAATCATCCAGATACGCAACAAACCAAGGTGTCTCGGGACAAGGCAACCTTGCGGTTTGAGGTTTCTAAAACAGGTGCTTTTGAACTAATACGCATCGATGCAGCAAATACGCTTGTTAAATCGGCATTGTTAGCCAGTTTTAAAGAGCTGCCCACGATACAACCGCCACTTTATAATGGTACGCCCACATTTATACAATTTGTGCTAACGGTAGCACTACCCATGATTGACGATGGCTCCTTTCAAGTGTACAGCAATGCCGCCATGGACATGCAACAGGTTAAAAATAATACGAGTGCTGTTAAAAATCTCGCTTTCGCGAAAGCGAACAACGATTACACCACCATAGTTTCTAATAAATATGTAAACCAAGAAATCTTCTCTAACGCGCTTATTCCATTATCTGCACAACGATACAGCACCTATGAAATAGGAATGCATAAGATAGGAAATAACGCTCACACGGCCGTAAAACCATATACATTTAGTTATGTTAGTGAATATTATGACTTACAAGCCGAACAAGAATCGCAGCAAAAGAATGCACAATCGTGGCTAGGGCGCAAGTGGTGGAACGAGCACTTTTTTCAAGTAGCGGGGGACGACTATTGGTTTGTGGTAGATCCAGGTGTGGACTTGCAACTAGGGAGAGATACTGGTGACGGTTTAAATACACGCAACAACACGCGACTGGTGCAAGTAAATGGTGGGGTGGGTAAGCAACTTACTTTTGGCGCGAGCATTCACGAGTCGCAAGGGATTTTTGCTGGCTACTTTAATCGCGAAATAACTCGCGCTGCACCCGATGGTGGCAATCCGGGTATTGTACCAGGTCGCGGTATTGCCGAGGATGGCGATGGCACTTTTGATTACCCCGTTGCAACAGGTTACATCAATTACCAGCCTAGTACGTACTTTAATTTGCAATTAGGTCACGGGCAGCATTTTATAGGTGACGGGTATCGATCGCTGGTTTTAAGTGATAACTCACAACCATTTCCATATGCAAAGGTAAATGCGAGATTTTGGAAACTGGATTATACCGTGTTGTACACATCACTTAGAGATGTGCGGTCTGAGGTGACTGCCGACGATTCTTTTAGAACAAAATTTATGGTACACCATTACCTAAGTTGGAATGCCACCAAAAACCTGAACATCGGCTTCTTTGAAAGCGTCTTGTGGCAAAATGATAATTATCGTGGTTTTGATTTTAATTATATAAATCCGATTATTTTTTATCAAGTCATCGAGTTGCAAACAGGTTCTCGTGGCGGTAATGCACTTATAGGAGCTACTGCAAAATATAAATTTACCGACCGTGTCACAGGTTATGCACAGTTTGTGCTCGACGAGTTTTCTAGTGAGGCAGTGATTAGTGGCAATGGTGGATACCAAAATAAAAGTGGCTATCAGTTAGGTGTAAAGTGGCAAAATCCTTTCCAGGTAAGTGGTTTACAATTGCAAGCAGAGTATAACCGGGTAAGGCCATATACCTATTCTCACAACACCGTAGTCCTTAATTATGGCAACAGCAACCAGGCGCTTGCCCATCCATGGGGTGCAAATTTTTATGAGCTATTGGGAATTGCCAGATATTCACATGGACGTTGGTACGGTATCGGGAAGGTAATTTATGGAAAACGTGGATTTGATAAACTAGATGGTACCGACAACGCCTATTATGGCGGTGATATTTACCGCAGCGAGTTCGACCGCATAAGCGATAATGGAAATACCCTAGCACAGGGCAATACCGCATCTTTTTTTTATGGACATTTAGAGGCGGGCTACATCATAAATCCATCGAGCAGACTTACCATATATGCGCAGGCTATTTATAGAGATATGAACCCGCTGTTTGACAACGCTGTTGTAATAAAAGAAAGTACCCTATGGGTAAATTTGGGATTGCGCACCGATATTTTAAACTGGTCCTATGACCGATAAAAAATTAATCAGCTACTATACTAACAATGCGCAGCGTGGCAAAATATTGTATAATTTTGCAATTCACTTAAAATAAATCATTATGAACGGAGGCATGATGGGCTACTATATTATAGGCGGTATAGTGATGCTCGTGAGTTTATATGTGAGTAACAAACTAAAGTCTAAGTTTAAGCATTACTCGCAATTACAGTTACAAAACAGATTATCTGGGGCCCAAATCGCGCAAAAAATGCTCGATGATCACGGTATTAGGGATGTACAAATAATTTCTGTTAAAGGGCAACTTACCGACCACTATAATCCTACAAACAAGACTGTAAATTTAAGCGAGGTGGTTTATCATGAGCGCAACGCTGCAGCTGCAGCAGTTGCTGCGCACGAGGTAGGTCACGCGATACAACATGCAACAGCATACTCGTGGATAGGCATGCGGTCTAAATTAGTGCCGCTGGTAAGTATTGCTTCTACCTATTCTCAATGGGTTATTATGGGCGGTTTAGCGCTGTCTGCAGCGTCGGGTTTTGGCAGTACGGTCTTGCTAATAGGTATCATCATGTTTGGTTTAGGAACATTGTTTGCCTTTGTTACATTGCCGGTCGAGTACGATGCGAGCAATCGTGCACTTGCGTGGCTAGAAAGCTCTAGAATGCTTACAAATAACGAGCATGCAGGTGCAAAAGACGCATTAAAATGGGCTGCAAGAACGTATCTGGTTGCTGCGTTAGGCTCTCTCGCAACGTTACTTTATTTTATTTCAATATTTTTAAATCGCAAGTAACGAGCACTACTTTTAGTAATTGATAGCGCGCCCTTTGCATTTTAAAGGTTTAAGTGGTTGTAGCCCAGGTAGGGGACTTCGCTTTCGCGAAAGCGAACACCATACAGGCTAAGTTCTTCTAAAATAGGCTTATAGATCGCCTCTTGCGTTGGGATTTGAACCCCTGGACGCTGTATCTCGCCGTTTAAAATTTTAAGTGCGGCGATGGCTACAGGTAACCCAACTGTTTTTGCCATGGCTGTTTGTTTGTGTCCATCACCCAGGCACACCATCGTGCTGTCTATTTGTTTTTTCTCGCCGTTAAGTTCAAAACCTATCTTGTGGTACATGACGATCATGTCTTTTTCACCTGGTTTTAGGGTCCAGCTTTCCTCGAGAATTTTTTGAAGTATTTGTGCGGGTGTGGCATTTTTAAGGCCTACTTTTTTAGTTGCGTTAAACAGGTCTAACTCTACCAGTTTATCCCACATGATATCGTCTTGGTCTATTTTAAGCTCGTGCCTTGTCTTTAGTTCTACACTGTCGGTAGGAGAATAGGGCAAAAAGCTATTTATAAAGTCTCGATAACTCATGTGTTCAGAGTCTTCTAAGGTGTACGTATCATCGGTCATGCCTAGGGTTACAAACATGTTCCACGCCTTAGAAAAACCTACACGGCGCATCGTCCCGCGGTATAATGTGAGCACGTCATTAAGATTATAGGCATCTCTATATTGCAGGCTGTTGCGATTTGCATAGACTTCAAAACGGCCGTAACCTTCTATTTCTAAAAACTCGGTACGTCTAAAAAGTCTGTGGTAAGGAATGTGTTTATAGGTTCCTTCTTGTATAAATTTGGCTGCGCCGCCTTGTCCTGCTAATACGACATTGCGCGGGTTCCATGTAAATTTGTAATTCCACAAGTTATTGTCATCGTCGGGAGCCACGAGCCCGCCGGTAAAGGATTCAAAAAGTAAAATTTTAGCTCCTTGAGCGCGCAGTCGGTCAATAATGTCCATGGCGCTCATGTGGTCTATTCCTGGATCTACGCCTATCTCGTTCATAAAAACCAGCCCATTTGCAACGGCTTGCTCATGCAATTCTTGCATTGCGTGGCTTACATAACTGGCGGTTACTAGGGACTTTTTAAAAGTAATACAGTCCATAGCGACCTCTATGTGTAGATGAGCGGGTAACATAGAGACAATTAGATCGGCGCTTTTTATAGCGTTTTGTCTTTCGGTAGTATTTGTGATGTCTAGTGCTATAGCCTTGGCGCGTTCATTTTTTGCACATAATATGGCGGCCTGGTGCAGTTGTTTATCGGCCACGGTGATAAAAAGATCTTCTTCTTGTGCCTTTTTAATAAGGTAATCTACAAGAACTCCGGTAGATTTACCAGCTCCTATAATTAGCATGTGACGCATAGGTATTGTAATTTTGCTGGCAAGGTAAGGGTCTTTAACCTAACTAAAAATACTATGGAAAAAAAGTTATTGATCGCAGGTTGCGGGTTTGCGGTGATTGCCGTAATCCTGGGAGCATTGGGAGCCCATGCACTAGAAAAGGTGTTAGAACCACAACAATTAAAAAGTTTTGAAACAGGCGTGCGTTATCAATTATTCCATGCCATTGCACTTATTGCATTTTCACAAGTAGGATTATTAACAGATTCTTCTAAAAACATATTATTTTACTTTTTTGTAATAGGGATGGTGCTTTTTTCTTTTAGTATTTACGGATTGTCGGTTTCTAAATGGCTTCAAATCAATTTAAAATTCCTTGGTCCAATTACCCCTTTGGGTGGCCTCAGCCTTATTGCAGGGTGGTTTTTTGTGATGTGGAAAATTGTTACAGATAATTCCATCAATAATTAGCGAGAGCCCTTTTACTGTTATACTTTTGCACTAAATCTTAATAAACAGGATTATATGGAAGCAAACACTTTAGTTACGAAAACGATTGCGTTAAATCAATGGGGAATCACATCGTCTAAAATTTATTACCAACTTGAGCCATCCACGCTACAAAAACATTCCGTGAGTTCTTATGGAGGGAAAGAGACCGACAATGGTACGCTCGCCGTTAATACGGGAGAGTTTACAGGCAGGTCTCCGTTGGATAGGTTTATCGTAAAGGATGCCATCACACAAGACAAAGTATGGTGGGGAGCCGTTAACATTGCTTTTGACCCGACTTTATTTGATGCTTTGCTAGCGCGCGTAACGGGTTATCTTAACGGTAAAGATGTTTATGTGCGCGATGCTTATGCATGCGCTCATGAGGAATATCGTTTAAATTTAAGAGTTATTAACGAGTACCCGTGGTCTAACATGTTTGCCTATAACATGTTTTTACGACCTACAGCTAGTGAGCTTGAAAACTTTATGCCCGAATGGACCATCATAAATGCACCTGGATTTATGGCTGTTCCTGAACGTGACGGCACACGACAACACAATTTTGCCATTTTAAATTTTACCAAAAAAATTGCACTTATAGGTGGAACGGGGTATACCGGAGAAATTAAAAAAGGAATATTTAGTGCGCTTAACTTTATACTACCGGTTGACAAAAACACACTACCTATGCATTGTAGCGCAAACGCGGGTGCCGATGGTAGTACAGCTTTGTTTTTTGGACTTAGTGGTACAGGAAAAACAACACTTTCTACTGATGTAAATCGGGAGCTTATAGGTGATGATGAGCATGGCTGGTCTCCCAATGGTGATATTTTTAACTTTGAAGGTGGCTGTTATGCTAAAGTTATTCATCTTGACCCTGAGGGAGAGCCCGAAATTTTCAACGCGATTAAGCCGGGCGCAATTTTAGAAAACGTTGTTTTAAATGCAGATAAGTCTGTTAATTATGCAGACTCTTCCATTACACAAAACACCCGTGTGAGTTATCCTATTGACCATATTGAGAATATTAAAGTACCGTCGGTAGGCACAAATACTAAAAATATATTTTTCTTAACTGCCGATGCTTTTGGGGTGCTGCCTCCTATTTCTAAACTTACACCAGGGCAGGCTGCCTATCACTTTATAAGCGGTTACACGGCCAAAGTTGCTGGTACCGAGGCTGGTGTTGTAGAACCGACCCCTAATTTTTCTGCTTGTTTTGGAGCGCCGTTTATGCCTTTACATCCCACGGTTTATGGAGAAATGTTGAGTAAAAAAATGAAGGATGCGGGTGTAACAGTGTGGCTTGTGAATACAGGATGGACAGGCGGCCCCTATGGAGTGGGCTATCGCATGAAGCTTAAATATACACGAGCAATGATTAACGCTGCGCTAGACGGTTCTTTAGAATTGGCTAATAAAGATAACTATCATGTACACTCTGTTTTTGGTGTTGCACAACCTCGCGTTTGCCCTAACGTGCCTACCGAAGTTTTGAGCCCAAGAGCTACCTGGAACAATGACGAGGGTTATTATAAAACAGCGACAAAGCTATCTACCTTTTTTAGAGAAAATTTTAAAAAGTTTGAAGAGCAAGCGAGCGCAGAAATTCTTGCGGGAGGGCCCGTAAAATAAGTAGCGTTTTATCAAATGAAAATGTCCTGAGGTAATTCAGGACATTTTTTTTTGAGTACTATTTAAACGATTGTTACTAGTAAAAGCTACAGACTGCTATTTTGCGTTTTTAATGTAATTCTCTATCGCCATTGTCATGGAGGGTGCTTCTGGTGAAGGAGCTAGTATGTCTATGCGCAAGCCTTTATCTTTTGCAGCTTGCATTGTTGAACTACCGAAAACGGCAATGCACGTATCGTTTTGTTTAAACGTCGGGAAATTGTGAAACAAAGAGTCTATACCGCTAGGGCTAAAGAAAACCAATACGTCATACTTGACGTCGGCTAAATCAGAAAGGTCGCTAATGACAGTTCTAAAAAAAGTTGCCGCAGTTCCCTTAATTCCTAATTTTTCTAGTTCTTCGGGAATAGGTTCAGCCAGTTTATCAGAGCTAGGAGCTAGGAACACTTCATTTTTATGCTTCTTAATAAGAGGAAGTAAGTCTTTAAAAGTTCTTTTACCTACATAAATCTTACGCTTGCGGTAAACGACATATTTTTGAAGATAAAAGGCAACTGCCTCACTTTGGCAAAAATATTTTAGCGTGTCAGGAATTTTAAACCGCATTTCGTCTGCCACTCTAAAAAAATGGTCTACGCTGTTGCGACTGGTCAAAATGATGGCGGTAAATTTTGCTAGGTCTATTTTTTGTTCTCTAACTTCTTTACCAGTAGCACCTTCTACATGAATAAACGACCGGAAGTCTATCTTAACCTTGGTCTTGTCAACAAGACTTTGGTAAGGTGAATTTTCCATTTTAGGTTCAGGTTGGGAAACTAAAATTGTTTTCACTTTCATAAGCGACGCTTCTGTTTAATTATTAACCCATTATGTTCCTAAAGTACTTAAATAAAAGTAGGTAAGGTACAATTTCGAGCGTGCAAAGATACAAAATAAAATAAAACATTCTGCTAAAAAGTAACAGTCTATGGGTGTAAAGCAATACGATATTATAAACCAAAACGGTGATAAGACAAAATCCTGCAATGTACAGCGTTGCGGTAAGTGATGTTTTGAAAACGATAAAAAGCAGTACCGAGGCTACTAGAATGAGATAACTCAACATACACCGGTAAATATTGCGATGAAAATGCAGGTATTCGATAAGGGGTTCAAAGTCTAAAATGGTAGCGAGAAGTTTTGCTATGTAATGTTTTAGTAACAAAAACACACTAACGCCCAGTAAACTTAAAAAGTAAGTATTAAGCGTCGCTGGTTTTACAGATTTGTTAACAAGCAGGGCATATACTAGCAACGCTATGCATAGCGCATAAACTATTAGGCTTGCTGTTTTTAGAACAATGAACCCATCGCTTTTTGTGCGCGATATATTGATAAAACGATCGCTTACATAAGCTGTTAAAAGGTCGGCAATAGATGTTCTCGAAAAAATCTTTGCAACGGTAATAAGAAATAAACACAAGGCAAAAACAAGGATGATCCAGTCTTGCGATATAATGATGCGTTCTTGTCCCATAGCGCATGTAAAAATAATGGCTTTTTAGCTATTGAAGATGTAGATGGTACTTTAAAAGATTATTTTTACTGCCCAATATGAGAAATAGCCTTATCATTATTCCCACCTACAACGAGCAAGAGAATATAGGGCTTATGATTGATGCATTGACTGCCTTATATCCACATGCACACATACTTGTGATAGACGATAATTCACCCGACGGTACTGCGCAGATTATAAAAACCAAACAACAACAATTTGCAAGCAGATTATTTCTTGTAGAACGCCGTGGCAAGTTAGGGCTGGGTACGGCATACATAACAGGCTTTAAATGGGCGCTTCAAAGAGATTATCAGTATATTTTTGAAATGGATGCTGATTTTTCTCATAATCCCAAAGATTTGATTGCACTTTACGATAGCTGCCACTTAAAACAAGCAGATGTAGCGATAGGAAGCAGGTATGTAAAAGGTGTTAACGTTGTAAACTGGCCACTGTCACGCATATTGTTATCGTATGGCGCGTCATGGTATGTGAGGTTTATAACAGGAATGCCCATAAAAGACGCTACCGCAGGGTTTGTTTGTTATAGAGCAGCACTTCTTAAAAAAATTAACTTAGAAGCGATTAAATTTGTAGGGTACGCCTTTCAAATTGAATTAAAGTTTAAGGCATGGTTACTGCAAGCACGCATTATAGAAGTCCCAGTGATTTTTACTGACCGCACTCGTGGTAAATCAAAAATGTCTAGCAATATTATAAGCGAGGCGGTAATAGGTGTATTAAGTATGAAATTTAAAAGTGTACTCCGTCGTTTAGAATTATGAAAAAAACACTAATAAAAAACGCCAAAATTGTAAACGAAGGCGTTATATCCACTGGCGATGTCTACATAGAAGGTGATACCATTGTAGAAATTGCAGACACCATAAGCGCAAAAAATGGTGAAACACTTATCATAGACGCACAAGGCCAGTTTCTACTACCTGGTGTAATCGACGATCAGGTACATTTTAGAGAACCAGGGCTTACGCACAAAGGCGATATCGCTAGTGAAAGCGCAGCCGCAGTCGCTGGCGGAATCACGACCTTTTTTGAAATGCCTAACACAAACCCACAAACAACGACCATTAGTGCATGGGAAGATAAGATGAGCGTTGCTGCAAAAACAAGTCACGCAAACTATGCATTCATGTTTGGCGGCACAAATACAAATCTGGAGGAGATTTTAAAAATTGACGAGAAAAGAGTGCCTGCATTAAAGATATTTTTGGGTTCGTCAACAGGCGACATGCTTGTAGATAACCCTCAGGTTTTAAGAAATATATTTTCAAATGTAAAATTGCGTATTGCTTTACATTGTGAAGATGAAAGCACCATAAAAAAGAATTTAAAAAAGGCTGTGGCAACCTATGGCGACCATATTCCCGTCGATCAGCATCCAGTTATACGCAATGCGCAAGCGTGCTATTTAAGCAGTTCTCGCGCTATACAACTCGCTAAGGAAACAGGTGCAAGAATTCATGTTTTTCACCTTTCTACGGGAAAAGAAACGGCACTTTTTGAAAGAGGAAAAAGTGCGCTTGCCGATAAAAAAATTACCAGTGAAGTATGCATTCATCATTTGTGGTTTTGTGACGAGGATTACGCAACAAAAGGATCATTGATTAAGTGGAACCCCGCAATAAAAACTGCTAAAGATAGAGCGCAACTGTGGCAAGCATTACTAGACGACCGTATCGATGTTATTGCTACCGACCACGCACCACACACCATCCAAGAAAAAAATAATACCTACAACACATGTCCTAGCGGTGGGCCGCTCGTGCAACATGCATTACCCGCAATGCTACAGTTTGTTAGTGAAGAACGCATTACCATAGAAAAGGTAGTAGAAAAAATGTGTCACAATCCGGCGATTTTGTTTGATATTGCAGACCGCGGCTTTATAAAACCAGGCTACAAGGCAGACCTTGTACTTGTAGACCCGTATAATCCATGGACGGTGACTAGGGATAATATTCTTTCAAAATGTGGCTGGTCACCATTTGAAGGCGTTACTTTTAAAAACCGCATTACCCACACGTTTGTAAATGGTGTGCTGGTATATCATAACTTTAAGGTTTTACCTGTGCGTGCCGCGCAAGCAGTAACTTTTAATCGATGAAATTTAAAACACTCGTTATTTTAGGTATTCTAGTCACCTCTTGCAATCAGGTGCGCTACTCCCCAAAACCAGATAGATTCCTAGATAAGGATAAAATGGCAGCCGTCATGGCCGATATTTATTTGATAGAAGGGGCATTAGCTACTAATCAAACTGCATTTCTCAATACCAAAACCTTGCCCCATAAGTTTGTATATAAAAAGCATAAAATAGACAGCGTTACCTTTCAAAAAAACTTTGCTTATTATGCAGATCGTCCCGAGGATTATGAGGAAATCTTAAAACGTACTAACGAGCGTTTGGCAAACCAAAGAAAGAATCTAGAAGAGCTTATAGAAATAGAAAACAAACAAAATGAAGTTACACCAGTAACAGCCGACTCTCTTATAGAGTTAAAGCCTATTGTTAAGTAAAAAATGGGTGTTTAACTGCGGCTTGATAAAAAGTTAGCCGCAACACGGTTAATTGTTTGGTTTAAGGGGATAAACGTATGCGGTAATCTAGCTGCAACCGCCTTACTACTATAATAACTTTGAGACACCAGCGAGTTAATGATCGCACGAGAAAGACTTTTAGATATCCCGACGATTGCGCCTAAGAGTTGTAATGCATAAACTGCATATAACACACCACTGCGCAGGTGTAGATATGGCGGTTTTTTGTGAAGTGCTTGAGCAATGTTAGTAAGGACCTTTTTATAGGTTTCATTTGCAGCGACTAGAATAAAACGCTCGTTTGCAATCGCACTATTCATAAGTTTGTGCATGATTTCAGCAACATCGCGCACGTCTATAAAGCCGCTGGAGCCGCTCGTAAAAAAAGGCTGCCCGCTGGCTGTTTTAGAAAACAATTTACCAGAGCCGCTGTTCCAGTTCCCCTCGCCTAGAATAATACCTGGATTTACAATAACCACGTCCATGCCCTCTTGACTTGCGCGCCATACCTCCATTTCGGCACCATATTTTGTGATGGCATAGGTGCTGTTGCGTGCATCTAGGTTAAAAAAATCATCTTCAGTAGTGGGTTTGCCGTTTACAGGATCGCCTAGTGCGGCAATGCTGCTTACATAACACAACTTTTTAACGCCTGCATGCAGCGCTACATTCACCACATTTTCGGTACCTAGGACGTTTACCAGTTTCAGTTCTTTAAAAGAACCTTCTATAAGCGCTGCACAATGGTAAATATGGGTTACTCCCTGCACAACTTCTTGTAGCGACGGCAGGTCGGTTACATCTGCTTGTACCCAGTTAAAACGGTCTACCAGCGCCCCGTCACCTGCAGCATAGGATTCAAATATCGCACGCGTTTTAGCTAGATGCGCTTTGTTACGGTAAATGGCTGTTATAGGGAGTTCGCTTTCGCGAAAGCGATACAGCAAATGTCCACCCACAAGACCAGTTCCTCCTGTTACTAAAATCATATGGTAAAAGTAAGCAATACGTCCTGCAAACAAAGATAGAAGTGCGTTAAAGCCTTTATATTTGCCAGCTAAAAAAACAACAGCAATGGCTTATAATTTTGTAGAAGAATTGAGATGGCGCGGCATGATTCACGATATGATGCCTGATACCGAAGAACTGCTTAATAATGAGGTTGTTACTGCTTATATAGGGTTTGATCCCACAGCCGACTCGCTGCATATAGGCAGCATGGTGCAAATTATTTTACTCATGCACTTGCAACGTGCTGGGCACAGGCCAGTTGCGCTTGTAGGCGGCGCTACGGGCATGATAGGTGACCCTAGTGGCAAAAGTGCTGAGCGCAACCTGCTTACACAAGAAATTCTGGATAAAAACATTGCGGGCGTGCGTCGTGTAATTGAGCGATTTATTGATTTTAACGGTGGTCCTGAGGCTACACGCGCTGTTTTAGTCAATAACTATGACTGGATGAAAAATTTTAGCCTCATAGATTTTGCCAGGGACATAGGAAAACACATTACCGTGAATTACATGATGGCTAAAGAGTCTGTTAAAAAACGAGTGACCGGCGATGGCGATGGTATGAGTTTTACAGAATTTACCTACCAGTTATTTCAGGGATATGACTTTTTACATTTGTATGAAACCATGGGTTGTAAGCTGCAAATAGGCGGCTCGGACCAGTGGGGAAACATCACCACAGGGACCGAGCTTGTGCGTCGCAAGGCAGGCGGCAAGGCGTATGCACTTACCACACCACTGGTGACTAAGGCAGACGGCACAAAATTTGGCAAGACCGAATCAGGTAATATTTGGTTAGATGCAGCTAAGACCAGCGTGTATAAATTCTATCAGTTTTGGGTAAATGCAACCGACGAGGATGCCGAAAACTGGATTAAAATATTCACCTTTTTAGACAAAGAAACTTGTGAATCGCTGATTGCTGAACACCGTAAGGATGCAGGGCTGCGCTTGCTGCAAAAACGGCTTGCGCTAGAAGTAACCAGCCTGGTTCATGGAGAAGAAGCGCACGATGTCGCGGTAGAGGCTTCTAAAATACTGTTTGGCAATAGCGTGACGCCTGAGCAGTGGAGCAAGCTCGACCAGGCGACGCTGCTAGAAATTTTTGAGGGTGTGCCACAAGCAAACGTTTCAAAAGCATTGCTTAAAGATGGTATAGATATTATTCAATTAACCACCACACTTACAGGCTTTTTACCGTCTAACAGCGAGGCTAGACGCGCCCTTAAAGAAAATAGTTTGTCTATAAACAAAGAGAAAATTACCGATACAAAAATCGTTACCGAGGCCGATATTATAGGTGATAGTATGATTTTATTGCAACGCGGGAAGAAGAATTATTTTCTGGTGGTTGTAGATTAGGTTCAATAAGTGATTTCTTATGGTATCTTCTAGTTTCTAATCGCTATATGTTGGAAACCATGCGTTCAAGTCCTGTGGTTTTTATTGGTGCGCAAGTGCCGATTAACTTCTCGCAAGTATGATAGGCTAGTGACTGCGATAATTGTATTCTTTAAAAGTTTGTTGGGTAGTGCGTTTATCCCTTTTTACCATGTAAGACGCACTTGCTGATTTTATGGTTTAGGTATAGGGGGTTAGTAGTGATTTTAAACAGTCGCATTAATTTTCTATCTGGTCATCTTTATAATCTGACGGTAGGGTGCCGAATTCCTTTTTAAATATTTTTCTAAAATAGTTTACACTGTTAAACCCAACTTCATAAGAAGCCTGCGAGATAGAAAGCCCTTCATTTTTAATTAGATAGGCTGCTTTTTCCAGTTTTGTTTTTCTTACAAAGTCGTTAATATTGCTGCCTGTAATGGCGTTAAGTTTTCGATAAAGCGAACTACGGCTCAGTCCTATTTCCTGTGCGATAGTGTCTATATTGAAATTATCGTTGTCCTTTAAATTTTTTAAGATAGAGGTTTTTAGATCCTTTAAGAACTTTTTTTCTTTGTCTAAAAGTTTTAGGTTATCGGTAGAAAGCTGCTCATTTAAAGGCTTGTTTGTGGTAAAATACAGCTGAAGTTTTTCACGGTTAGCAATTAAATTTTCTATTCGTGATTTTAAAATATGGTAACTTCAACTCATAAGTGCAACAAATAATTCTGCTGGAGTTTCCTCC
>DAIRDE010000007.1:0-76159 GCA_036796335.1 Nonlabens sp. | reverse complement strand
GTTAGGATGTGCTTTCCAATGTATGGCTAGGGTTCCACCCCGCGGGCCTTGGTCGTTTCGTTTTTCTATGATAAAGTCAGACTTATAGTGCAGCCAAAATCCCGATGGTGTCACATAATTACAGGATACGAGATTAAGCCCGATAACCAAAACAAGCAGTTTTTTTATGCAGCGAAATTGCATTCGTGTATAATTTATAACTAAGACACTTAGTCTCTTGTTCTCACTTCCTCAACTCGTGCAAATCGCTCACAATTTTGCACCCACAAGGTCACGTTTTTAAGTTCGTTTTTACCGCTTATGCTGTAAAATTTGCAGGGAATGGTGTCGGTGATGGACTTGCTAAAATCTACATCACCATATTTAAGAATAAGCTGAATGGACAGCGTATCTAGTTTTTTTGTAGCTAATAGTTCGCGTACATCGGGGGATAAATAGATAGACTTTTTACCGATATCGCTTAAAACCCGCGATTCTGGAAACCAGGTACACTGTGTACGTTTACCCGTTAAAAAAAATGCAAGAAAAACTAAACCAATAGAAAATCCACTTAGATAATAAATAAGCCTGTTGGCAAATTTCATAGGAACCGTTTAAAAGATAAGCAAATTTACGTCGCTACCCGGTAAGTCATACCATTGTGCAACCGAATTGTTTGTAAGTACACCGTGATACATGTAAACCCCACATTTTAAACCCTTGTCCATGCGTATTGCGTGCTCTATCCCGCCGCAATCAGCGATGTCGAGTAGGTAATTTGTAAAAATGTTACTTAAAGATATGGTAGCAGTTTTAGAATAACGAGACGGTAAGTTGGGTACACAATAATGGGTGATACCATATTTTTCGAACGTGGGATTATCGTGCGTAGTGATTTCACTGGTTTCAAAACAACCCCCCATGTCTATACTTACATCGATAATAACCGATCCTGGTTTCATATTTTCCACCATGGTTTTAGAAACAACTACAGGTGCGCGGTTTTCGCCAGTGAGTGCACCTATTACAACATCGCACCGCAATAAGGCTTTTGCAAGGTATTTAGGTTGAATAGTCGATGTATAGATATAAGTTCCTAGATCGTTTTGCAACTGTTTTAAATTAGAGATGGAGTTATCAAATACTTTTACCGATGCGCCTAATCCCAGCGCCGTGCGCGCGGCAAACTGCCCCACGTTTCCTGCCCCTAAAATCACAACTTCTACAGGTGGCACGCCCGTAACATTACCAAAAAGTTGCCCCGTGCGGTTTACGCCTGTGCTTAGCAATTCGGCAGCAATAAGTACCGATGCAATTCCCGATATTTCGCTTAATGCGCTAATAAACGAAAAAAGGCCGTCACTGTCTTTAATAAATTCAAAAGCGAGGGCTGTTATTTTTTTATCGGCAAGTTTTTTAAAGTATTCTTTGTTTCTAGTTTTAAGTTGTAATGCGCTTATGAGTACCGTTTGTGGTTTTAAAAGGGCAATTTCTTCAATAGATGGTGGTGCGACCTTTACAATGGTAGGGCATGAAAAAACTTTAGCAACATCGGTTGTGATTTCGGCACCTGCCTCGGCATATTGGGAATCTGTAAAGCTAGAACCTAAACCTGCACCTTTTTGCATCATGATGCGATGACCGTGAGCTGTTATTGCTGCCACGGCGTCTGGTGTCAGGCAAATGCGTTTTTCCTGATGCTCGGTCTCGCAAGGGATACCTATGAGCAGTTCTTGCTTAGATTTTAATATTTCGATACGTTCTTCCTGGGGTAAGAGCTGGTCTTTAGTAAAAGGGGAGAAGTGGTGGTCCATGCGTTCTATTTAAGCAGTATAAATATAAGTAAATTATATGTGCTTGGGCTTGCGAATATATCAGGTTTAAAACAGTCTGTTTTTAAACAGTTTAAAAAGCTACATGCATCATTAACTATCAATTTTTCTAGGTCTTGTGGTAACTCAAAAACTTGTTGCAATTAGCAATTAATTTTTGTTAGATGGTTAAATTTCTTAGAGCCTACATACTTAACGTATTTTCAACACCCTTGTTTCAGCATTTATCATTGTTATATGGACCGTTTGGAATTGTTCTAAAAATGGCATCGCAAACTCCGGCCATTCTATAAAAATAAAGGTACTAGGTCGGTCTATGTAGTCTTCAAAACCTATTTGCAGCAATTCATCGGCATGTTGTAATCGATACAGGTCAAAATGCAGCACGTTTGTGTCTTTTCCTTCATATTCATTTACGATAGAAAATGTGGGCGAACTTATAGCATCTGTAACCCCTAATGCCCGACACATCGCGCTAATTAATGTTGTTTTACCTGACCCCATGGGTGCGTTGAATAAGATGGTTTTCGCTTTCGCGAAAGCGAGAACATCCACAGCCACAGCATCTATAGCATCTAGTTTGTAGGTTATTTCCATCTATCTAGGGTTGTACACCGCAATGGGTATGAGCATTTCTTCTAGAGAGACACCGCCATGCTGGTAGGTGTTGCGGTAGTAACTAACATAGTGATTGTAATTATTGGGGTAGGCAAAAAAGTAATCGCCCTTTGCAAAAATGAAGCTGCTGCTCATATTAATTTTAGGAAGTTTAATACTGCTAGGATCTTTAGCAGCGAGAACTTCTTTATCCTCATAGCTTAGGCTGCGTCCCGTTTTGTAACGCAAGTTTAAACTGGTGTTTTTATCGCCTACAACCTTGCTGGGTGTTGTGACGTTAATGGTGCCGTGGTCTGTAGTCATGATTAGTTTAAAACCTAATTCTACCGCTTTTTGTATAATCTCGAGTAGGGGAGAATTTTTAAACCAACTCATACTTAGTGAACGGTACGATTTGTCGTTGCTGGCTAGGTTTTTTATGACCTCCATTTCGGTTTTAGAATGGGATAGCATGTCTACAAAGTTATAGACGACTACGGTTAAATCATTGTCTTTTTGAGTTTTAAAGGTGTCGGCTAGCTTTTTACCCTGTGACTCGCTCGTTATTTTATGGTACTGGCAGGTAATTTGTAAGCCTAGCCGTTTTAGTTGTGCGGTTAAGAAGGCTTCTTCGTGCATGTTTTTACCACCTTCTTCTACATCGTCTAACCACAGGTCTGGATGGCGTTTTTTCATATCTTCGGGCATTAGACCTGAAAAAATAGCGTTGCGAGCGTATTGTGTGGCTGTGGGTAAAATAGAACAGTAGGTTTCTTCTTCTATTTTTTTGTAGTGATTGTTAATAACGGTGTCAAAGGTTTTAAACTGGTCATAACGCATGTTGTCTACAACGACCAGCAGTACGGGTTCTTTTTCTTTTAAATGCGGTAAAACCTTATTTTTAAACAGATTGTGGCTTAAAACCGGGGCGTCTTTTTCGTTTTTAAACCATTGCGGATAGACGTTATCTATAAATTTGCAAAACTGATGGTTTGCTTCTGTTTTTTGTGTAGCGAGTATTTCAAACATACTGCTGTCTTCTACATCTTGTAGTTCTAATTCCCAATAAAGAAGTTTTTGGTAAAGTTGTGTCCATTCTTCAAAACTGTTCACCATGCTCATGTCCATGGCAATTTTCCTGAATTCCCGCTGATAGTCGGCGGTAGTTTTTTCACTGACGAGTCTCGAGTGGTCTAAATTTTTCTTTAGGGAAAGTAAAATTTGGTTAGGATTAACGGGTTTTATCAAGTAATCGGCAATTTTAGAGCCTATGGCTTCTTCCATGATAAATTCTTCTTCGCTTTTTGTTATCATGACCACAGGCAGGCTCGCTTGCTTTTCTTTTATCTCGTGTAAAGTTTCTAATCCAGACAGTCCAGGCATGTTCTCGTCTAAAAGCACGATGTCATAACGCACCTCGTCAATAGCCTCTAGGGCCTCGGCACCGCTTATGCGTGTGTCTATGTCATATCCTTTGCTTGTAAGGAATAGAACATGGGGTTTTAAAAGATCTACCTCGTCATCTACCCATAAAATTTTGATCTTTGTCATAGCTGTATATTTGTCTTGTTTTTAAACTTTAAATAAACGATTGAAACCGCACCACAAACTTAAAATATTAAACGATCCTATCTACGGTTTTATTACCGTTCCTAACGATGGTATCTTTAAGATTATCGAACACCCTTATTTCCAGCGCTTGCGGCGCATCACCCAAATGGGGTTGAGTTACCTTGTATATCCCGGCGCGCATCACACACGGTTTCATCATGCATTGGGGTGCCTGCATCTTATGCAAAAAGCAGTCCAAGTTCTTAGAGCAAAACAAGTTGAAATTTCTGAAGAAGAAGAAGATGCTTTGTATAAAGCGATTTTGCTACATGATATAGGCCATGGACCATTCTCACATGCGATGGAACACAGCATTATTAAAAAGGTGCATCACGAGCAGTTATCGCTGTTTTTTATGGAACAGCTCAATACTACCTTTAACGGGACTTTAACGCTAGCGATCAACATTTTTAAGGGAGCTTATCACCGTCCATTCATGTTGCAATTAGTCTCGGGACAGCTCGATATGGATCGTTTAGATTATTTAAGACGCGACAGTTTTTACACAGGCGTTGCCGAGGGCGCCATCAATAGCCAGCGATTAATTTCTATGCTCAATGTAGTAAATGACGAGTTGGTCATAGAGGAAAAGGGAATTTACTCGGTAGAACATTTTTTGACTTCTCGCAAACTCATGTACTGGCAGGTGTATTTACACAAAACAGGCATAGGTGCCGAACATCTATTGCAGTCTGTGATTAAACGCATCAGGGAACTACATGCGTTAAAAATACGAGTAGAAATACCACACAGCCTGGCATTTTTTTTACAAAACGAGATAACGCCCAACGGCTTTACCCTACATGCGTTAGATACTTTTGCAAACCTGGATGATACCGATCTGGTTGCCATGCTTAAAATAGGTATGAAGCACGACGATTTTGTTCTTAAAACATTGTGCAGTATGATTTTACATAGGCAATTGCTAAAAATAAAATTTATGAAAACCGTGGTTTCCCTAAAAATCATGGATGATAAAAAGAAACTCGTCATGGATACTTTTCAAATAAGTGAACATGAGGCTTCTTATTTTGTGTTCTCAGGTATTGTTGAAAATACCGCTTACGCGAAAGCGAAACCGCTAAAAATTCTTAAAAAGTCAGGAAAAATCGTTGAGATAACTACTGTAGGCGATCGCGCATCTTTTGAGGCATTGACAAAAAAAGTGACTAAATATTACTATTGCCATCCTAAGGTGCAGGATTAATTTAAATTAGTATTTTTGCCAGAATGAATTTTACGGTACAACAAATAGCAGCTTTATTAAACGGCGCCATTGTAGGAGACAGTGCAGCGGTCCTTTTTAAACTATCCAAAATAGAAGAAGGTGCCGCAGGAAGTTTAAGTTTTTTGTCTAATGAGAAATACAAATCATTCATTTACACAACCGCCGCAACCGCCGTCATTGTAAATAATACTTTTGTGCCCGATAAACCGGTAGCGTGCACCTTAATAAAGGTCGAGGATGCCTATGCTGCTTTTACACAATTACTTACCTATTATAACGAGATAAAAAATAACAAAGTAGGCATTGAACAACCTAGTTATGTACACACCACAGTAAATCAACCTGACGGGTTGTATGTAGGTGCATTTGCTTATGTTGCGGCAAATGTTGTACTTGGGAAAAATGTTAAAATTTATCCGCATGTTTTTATAGGTGATAATGTGGCTATAGGCGATGATGTGACGTTATTTGCAGGTGTTAAAATTTACAGCGAGTGTGTTGTAGGTAATCAGGTTACCATACATGCAGGAGCAGTCATAGGTGCCGATGGTTTTGGCTTTGCACCACAACCCGATGGTACCTACTCAAAGATACCGCAAACGGGAAACGTGGTGATAGAAGACCACGTAGAAATAGGTTCACTCACTACCATTGATAGGGCCACGCTGGGCAGCACGATCATTAGAAAAGGTGTCAAGCTGGACAATCAAATACAGGTGGCGCATAATGTAGACATCGGTATGAATACCGTTATTGCCGCCCAAACAGGCATCGCAGGTTCAGTTAAAATTGGTAAAAACTGTAAAATAGGCGGCCAGGTAGGGTTTGCGGGTCACATTGTTATAGGCGACAATGTTGGTATACAGGCGCAAAGTGGTGTAGGACGCAATATTCCAGATAATCAGGCCATACAAGGTTCACCAGCATTTAATTATGGTGATTGGAATAAATCTTATGTTCATTTTAAAAACTTGCCAAAATTAGAACAACGGCTTACGCAATTAGAAAAAAATAAGTAACATGATTGTTAAAACAGAAAGTAAACAAACCACTATTGAGCGTGAAATATCCATTTCTGGTGTAGGATTACACACAGGAAAAGAGGTTACAATGACTTTTAAGCCAGCACCCGTAAATCACGGTTATGCGTTTCAACGTGTCGACTTACAAGGCAGCCCTGTAATAGAAGCGCTGGCAGGGTATGTAACCGATACTAAAAGAGGTACAACACTAGACAAAAACGGAGTCCAAATTAATACCTGTGAACACGTACTCGCCGCACTAGTCGGTTTAGAAATAGATAATTGTCTTATTGAAATAAATAATAGTGAGCCACCCATTTTAGATGGTTCGTCACGTTTTTTTGTAGAAGCTATAGAAAAAGCGGGTAAACAGGAGCAAGAAGAAAACCGTGTAGAATTTGTTGTGAAAAATGTAGTTTCCTATAAAGATGTAGAAACAGGAAGCGAGATTATCCTGATGCCTGCAGATGCTTATGAGGTCACCACGATGGTCGATTTTGGCACCAAAGTTCTAGGAACACAAAACGCAACCTTAAACGCCCTTTCAGACTTTAAAAAGGAAATTGCAAACGCTAGAACCTTTAGCTTTTTACATGAAATAGAAATGCTTTTGGAAAATGGGCTGATAAAAGGTGGCGATTTAAACAATGCCATCGTTTATGTAGACAAAGAATTGTCAGAAAAAACAATGACTAGTCTTAAAAAAGCGTTCAATAAAGAAAACATTTCGGTTAAACCTAACGGTATTTTAGACAATCTCACACTGCACTTTCCCAACGAGGCTTCAAGACACAAACTGCTCGATGTTGTAGGTGATTTAGCACTGGTAGGAATACGCCTAAAAGGTAAAGTGATTGCAAATAAGCCAGGCCATTTTGTAAATACACAGTTTGCAAAAAAAATGGAGAAATTAATTAAGCTAGAAGCTCGCAACAGTGTCCCACAAATAGACATTAATCAGGAACCCCTGATGGATGTTATAAAGATCATGGAAATCTTACCGCATAGGGCACCTTTTTTACTGGTAGATAAAATTTTTGAGCTTACCGACTCGCATGTGTTGGGTCTTAAAAATGTGACCATGAACGAGCCGTTTTTTACCGGTCACTTTCCAGGACAACCTGTAATGCCTGGCGTTTTAATCGTTGAAGCGATGGCACAAACAGGCGGCATACTTGTTTTAAGTACCGTCCCAGATCCTGAAAATTACCTTACTTTCTTTATGAAAATGGATAACGTAAAATTTAAAAGAAAGGTAGTTCCTGGAGATACTTTACTGTTTAAATGTGATTTAATTACGCCTATACGCAGGGGTATTTGTCACATGCGAGCACTTGCATATGCAAATGGCGTATTGTGCGCCGAAGCCGAACTCATGGCACAAATCTCAAAAGTTAAATAATGAATCAACCACTCGCATATGTGCATCCTGGCGCAAAAATCGCTAAAAATGTAGTTATTGAACCGTTTACAACTATCCACAATAATGTTATCATAGGTGAAGGAACCTGGATAGGATCTAATGTAACGATTATGGAAGGCGCTCGTATAGGAAAAAATGTTAGTATTTTTCCTGGTACTGTTATTTCTGCAATCCCACAAGATAAAAAGTTTGATGACGAGGATACCTTAACAATTATAGGAGATGGCACGACGATAAGAGAATGTGTTACTATTAATAGAGGCACATCAGATCGCATGAAAACAGTGATAGGACAAAATTGCTGGATCATGGCTTACTGCCACGTTGCACATGACTGTATTGTAGGTGATCACTGTATATTTTCTAATAACAGCACGCTAGCCGGTCATATAACTGTGGGTGATCACGTTGTTCTTGCTGGAATGACGGCCATACAACAATTTTGTCAAATAGGAAATCATGCCTTTGTAACAGGGGGTTCACTGGTGCGTAAAGATGTGCCACCCTATGTAAAGGCTGGTCGTGAGCCCTTAAGTTATGTAGGGATTAACTCGGTAGGACTGCGTAGACGTGGCTTTGAATTAGAAAAAATTAGAGAAATACAAGACATCTATCGCATCTTGTATCAAAAAAATTACAATGTATCACAAGCAGTGCAAATTATTGAAGCAGAAATGAGCGCGACCACCGAGCGTGACGAAATAATAGAATTTACTAAAAACTCAAAACGAGGTATCATGAGAGGGTACGTCGGTAGCAACTAAAACAATTATGGCAAGTACAAGCGACATTAGAAAAGGATTATGCATACGTTATAATCACGATATTTTTAAAATTATAGAATTTCTTCACGTAAAACCTGGTAAAGGTCCTGCGTTTGTTAGAACTAAACTTAAAAGCATCACCTCGGGTAAGGTTATAGACAATACCTTTTCTGCTGGGCATAAAATTGACGAGATACGCGTAGAAACACACGCATATCAGTTTCTTTACAAGGAAAATGATGACTACAACTTTATGCATACCGAGGATTTTTCGCAAATCGTTTTAAAAGAAACATCCCTAGATGCTCCCGAATTATTAAAGGAAGGCGAGGTAGTCAAAATTCAAATAAATACCGAGGATAACGCACCACTATCTGTCGACATGCCGCAGTATGTTATCTTAGAAGTAGTGTCTGCCGAGCCTGGTGTAAAAGGCAATACAGCTACAAATGCGACAAAGCCAGCTGTTGTAGAAACTGGTGCACGTGTTAACGTTCCTTTATTTATAAACGAGGGCGATAAAATTAAAATTGATACCGAGAAAGGTGCGTATCAAGAACGTGTAAAAGAATAAATGAAATTTAAAGAACCCCAAGACCTTAAAATTATTGCTGGGCTCATAAACTGTGAGTTTGTAGGTTCAGAAAGTTTTAAAGTGCACGGTATAAACGAGATACATGTGGTAACGCCAGGTGACATTGTTTTTGTGGACCATCCTAAATATTATGATAAGGCGTTAGAAAGTGCGGCGACGATAATTTTAATTAATAAAAAAGTGGATTGCCCACCCGGCAAAGCGCTGCTGATAAGTGATGATCCTTTCCGTGATTTTAATAAAATTGCACGACATTTTTGTCCTGATTACGCTTTCGCGAAAGCGGAATTCCCACATACCTCTATAGGAAGCAACTCGCAAATTCACCCCACAGCGAGCATAGGAAATGATGTTACTATTGGTGAAAACTGTACGATTCACGCACATGTTTCCATAGGCGACCGATGCGTTATAGGCAATCATGTGATCATAAACGCAAATACGGTTTTGGGTGGTGATGCTTTTTATTATAAGCGCCGCCCCGACGGATACGATAAATTAATTAGTACAGGTCGTGTAATTATAGAAGACCATGTTGAATTGGGTGCTAGTTGTACAATCGACAGGGGTGTTACTGGCGACACAACCATAGGATATGGCTCTAAACTAGATTCTCAAGTCCACATAGGCCACGATACCGTTTTGGGTAAACATGTGTTAATCGCAAGTCAATCTGCCGTTGCAGGTTGTGTGATTATAGAAGATGAGGTAACCATTTGGGGCCAAGTTGGGATTACCAGCGGCGTTACTATTGGTAAAAAAGCGACGCTACTTGCAAAATCTGGAGTAAGTAAAAGTCTGGCAGGCAATAGGAGATATTTTGGCGCACCAGCCGAAGAATTTAGAACAAAATATAAAGAAATTGCTGCCTTAAAAAGTTTACCTAAATTACTAACTTTGCTCAATTTTAAAACAGACGCTAGTGCTACAAACGATATGGCCTAGCTTATTTGTTTAAAAATTGATTCACCCATGGCAGCTACAGCAAAAACAATTGTACGTAAATTTTTAAATTCTGATGTTTTTTTAAATCCAGACGAGTTGCGTACTTACTTTTCTAAAGATTTTACCATGAGCTGGCATGCAAGCTCGGGCCACCGCAGTTTTAATTTTGACGATTATTATCGTTTGTGTAAATTTACATCTAGCAGTTATACAAGTGTTTACACTTATATTAAAACGATTATTCAAGAAAAGGAAAAAGTCGCAGCCATGTTTACGGTTTACGTTAGAACGATAGAAAACCCTGGCGAGGAAATCCCAATTTGTTATTTTATTTCTATCTTTGACATTTCTAACGGATTAATCACAGCGATTCATCAATCGAGCCATCAAAAACTAAATAATTAAATTTTAAATACAAATAAATGAGTGTTTTAGTAAACAAAGATTCCAGAGTCATTGTTCAAGGATTTACAGGTAGTGAGGGTACATTTCATGCCAGCCAAATGATTGAGTATGGTACTAGTGTTGTGGGTGGAGTTACCCCAGGAAAAGGCGGTCAATTACATTTAGACAAACCTGTTTTTAATACCGTAAAAGACGCAGTCGATCAAGCAGGTGCAAACGTGACTATTATTTTTGTGCCACCAGCGTTTGCTGCCGATGCAATTATGGAAGCTGCCGATGCTGGTATTGAGGTCGTTATTACAATTACCGAGGGTATCCCAGTTGCTGACATGGTGAAGGCGGCTCATTATATAAAGGATAAAAATTGCAGACTTGTAGGTCCTAACTGCCCAGGCGTTATTACTCCAGGAGAAGCTAAAGTAGGTATCATGCCAGGTTTTGTCTTTAAAAAGGGAACGGTAGGGATTGTTTCTAAATCTGGAACACTTACCTATGAAGCATCGGACCAAGTGGTGAAACAAGGATATGGCATTTCTACAGCCATAGGTATAGGTGGTGATCCGATTATAGGGACTACCACAAAGCAGGCGGTCGAGTTATTCATGAACGACCCAGAAACTGAAGCGATCGTGATGATAGGCGAGATAGGTGGGCAACTAGAAGCTGATGCTGCACAATGGATTAAAGAAACAGGAAATAAAAAACCAGTAATAGGATTTATCGCCGGCGAAACTGCCCCGGCTGGTAGAACAATGGGACACGCTGGTGCAATAGTAGGCGGGTCAGAAGATACCGCGCAAGCAAAAAAAGCAATTATGAGAGCGTGCGGAATTCACGTTGTAGACTCTCCTGCTGAAATAGGTAAAAAAGTTGCCGAAGTTTTAGGGAACTAAATTGATAATTTAAATAATAAGGTTATGGCAAATGTAAATTTAAGTTCAGATGCTGCGAGTATTGTAAAAGTGCATTACCAAAAAGAGTTAGCAGCCACCATTCAAAAAATGCGAGAATTGAAACGCGTACTTGCCGAATTGGAAAGTGTGAATATCGAAGACGAAGTCGCCGAACCTGGTAATATTGTAAGTGCGTATGGATCAGAAAATCCAGTAGAAACCGCTTTACCTAAAGTTGTTATTAAAGAAAAAACAACCAAAGTCACTTCAAAGCGCAAAAATAAAAGAGGGCGCAAATCGTTTTGGCCTAATTTTATTCTTAGTAGATTGCGTGCAACGCAAGTGCCATTTACCTATGATGATATGGCAAATCATGCCATTGCTATAAAAAAGCTGGATATCACAAAGTTTGATCAAATAAGAAAAACGGTAATCGCTACTGCGTTTGTTTTGCGTTCACGGGAAAATAAAATAGATAATTTTGCCATTAAAGGCTCCCGTACAAAATATATGGCATTACCAGAATGGTTTGAAAGAGAAGGGATATTATTACCTGAATTCCGTCAAAAATTAAGATAACATGAAATTATTAGATGGTAAAGTTGCCATTATCACTGGTGCGAGTAGGGGAATAGGTAGTGGGATTGCACAAGCATTTGCCGCACATGGTGCGCATGTTGCATTTACATACAGCAGTTCTGAAGCACCCGCACTCGCGCTAGAAAGTAAATTAATTGCACAAGGTGTAAAGGCTAAAGCTTATAAGAGTAACGCAGCTTCATTTGCGCAGGCTCAAGAGCTTGTAGATCAGGTTGTGGCTTATTTTGGTACTGTTGATATTTTAATCAATAACGCTGGTATTACAAAAGACAATTTGCTCATGCGCATGAGTGAAGAAGATTTTGATAAAGTCATTGAGATAAACTTAAAGTCGGTTTTTAATATGACCAAAGCTGTGCAGCGCACAATGCTTAAGCAACGATCTGGTAGTATAGTAAATATGAGCAGTGTTGTGGGTGTTAAAGGCAATGCGGGACAAACCAACTATGCTGCTAGTAAAGCAGGTATGATAGGCTTTACAAAATCGGTTGCACTGGAATTAGGTTCGCGCAACATACGATGTAATGCCGTGGCGCCAGGATTTATAGAAACTGAAATGACAGGCGCATTAAATCCTGAAATTGTACAAGGATGGCGCGATGGTATACCTTTAAAAAGAGGTGGTACACCACTAGATGTAGCTAATGCATGCGTATTTTTATCAAGTGATTTAAGCGCATATATCACAGGTCAAACATTGCATGTAGACGGCGGTATGCTTACCTAATCACCAAAAAAACAGTATGACTCTTCTATGGATTATTCTCGCTGCACTTACCGCCGCAGCCGTTGCTTTAATCCAATACGACTATATTTTTAGCAAAAACAAAACGAAACAAAAACCGTGGTTTGCGCTTTTGCGCTTTCTCACGGTTTTTACAGTTTTAGTACTTCTTATAGGTCCCAAGTTCAATAGAAAAACCTATGAGACCTTAAAACCGCAACTCATAGTGATGGCCGATGACTCTAAGTCGATGAAGTATCTTAATGTTGCTGGGCAACAAAATAAGGACTTGCAGTCATTACTCAACGATAAGGAATTGAATAATCGTTTTGATATAAAAACGTTTACTTTTTCTCAAGAGGTGCTTCCCTATAAGAATGTCTCCAATAATGGACTAGAATCGGCCATTGACAAAGCGATAACAGTACCGCAAGAGTTGTATAAAGACCGCAATAAAGCTGTGGTTGTACTTACCGATGGCAATCAGACCAGTGGCTCAAATTATGCCTATGCACAAATTGATTCTAAAACCGCCCTGTACCCAGTTGTTTATGGTGATACAACGCAGTATCCTGATTTGCGAATTTCTCAAATAAACGTTAACCGTTATTCTTACCTTAATAATGAGTTTCCTGTAGAACTATTTATAAATTATACGGGTACCGAAAATGTAAATCGCACCTTTTTTATTAAGCAAGGAAACAACACGCTATATCAACAACAGTTAACGTTTTCTCCTGCGCAGCGCGCCGTTACGGTTAACACGACTATAAAAAGTACAGCAGTTGGCACTATGGCCATGAGTGCTGTAATTCAACCCCTTGCAGCCGAAAAAAATGTAAAAAATAATACACGCAATTTTGCCGTAGAGGTGATAAACCAGCAAACTAAAGTACTTATTATTAGCGATATCGTCCATCCAGATATCGCTGCGCTTAAAAAGGCGATTGAATCTAACCAGCAGCGCACCGTCGAATTAGCTAAAACGCGCGACAATAAAAACCTGAACGACTATAATTTAATCGTTATGGTAGGTGTTAATTCCGCTTTCGCGAAAGCGTACTCTCAAATAGCCCAATTACAAAAAAACACGTGGGTATTGAGCAGTCCCACAACCGATTATAATTTTTTGAACAGTGTTTCCACAGGATTCAAAATTGAAAACGATGCAGAATTTGACGAGGTACAGCCACTAGTAAATGCAAGTTATGCATCATTCAACATGGCTGAATTTGATTTAACAAACTATCCACCTGTTCGCGTTCCCTTTGGATTGGTTACACCGGTGCTTCCCCTTGAAACGCTTGTTTACAAGCAAATAGGTGATGTTAAAACGATACAACCTTTATGGTTTACCTATGAAAATGGGGAGCAACGACACGCGGTAACTCTAGCGACGGGTTTATGGCGTTGGCGCACACAAAGTTTTCAAGATAATCAGGATTTTTCAAATTTTGATAATTTAATAAATTGTCAGGTGCAATATTTATCGTCTACAAAAAAAAGAGATCGGTTGTCCCTGGAATACGAACCGTATTATTATCAGAATAAAAAAATAATATTTAAAGCGTCTTATTTAGACAAAAATTATGTTTTTGACCCCGACGGAATTATAACGATAACCCTTAAAAATAAAGAAACTGCTAAAAGTGTAAAAAGACCACTCATTCTAAGTGGTGCTGTGTATACCGTAGATTTAAGTAATTTAAGTCCAGGTGATTATACATTTACGGTAAATGTAGATAATGACAATTTGTCTCGCAGTGGGCAATTTAGCATCCTGGCGTTTGATATAGAAAACCAATTTGTAAGTGCAAACGCGCAACCCATGAAGCAACTGGTAGGAGCTGAAAACGTTTTTTATAGCAATCAAATGCAGCCACTTAAAGAGCGCTTGCTTGCAAATGATTTGTTGCAACCTGTAGAGCGAGAAACGGTGAGTTATTCCAGCTTAATTGACTGGGAAATTTTATTGGCCTTATTATTTCTTTTATTGGCAATAGAATGGTTTGCGAGAAAATACAATGGCCTAACCTAAAAGCAATCCCATAAAACGTTACGCTAAAAATGGAAGTTTGTTTTTCCATCCTTAAAGGACAGGTGTTTAGAGGGGAACATTTCTTGTAAAAAATTGTTCGTTTTAACAGCTGCAGCTTTGTGTTGCACAATGTTATTGTTGTGAATAGTAATGATGTTTTCGCTTAAAGCGAGTGCTATTTCTACCTCATGGCTGGCATAAAGTATCGTCTTATTTTTTTCAACACAATAATTTTTTAGTGTAAAAAGTAATTGCGCTTTGTGATTAATGTCTAAATGGCTGCTGGGTTCGTCCATAAAGATAAACGGCGTGTCTTGCACGATTGCACGGGCTACCAGGGCACGTTGTAGTTGACCGTCGCTTAGTGTGTGTAATCTCTTGTTAATAAGGTCTGTACAGTTAAAAATCTCTAGTGCGTTGTTGACATGCGCTTTATCTACAGGACTTAGTTTTCCAGCAAAAGAAGAATGCGGTGCACGGCTTATTTCGAGCATTTCTCGTACAGTAAGTGCTGGATTGATAGCTTGCGAGGTTAGCACTATAGAAATTAATAATGCGCGTTCATGACTGCTCAATTTCTCAAATAGACACTCATTATAGGTTACTTTTCCACTTAATACGTGTGCTCCTGTTGTTATTGCTCGTAACAACGTTGATTTACCAGAACCATTGACTCCTATGAGTGCTGTAAAGGAACCAGGTAGAAGCACAATCTTTTCAGGTTGTACCGCAATTGTTTTTTTATCATAGCCTATTTGTAGTTGTTCTAACTGTACCATTAAAAGTTTAAGTTACGTTTTTGCAAGATAAGCCACACCACCAATGGAGCACCTAATAACGAGGTAACTGCATTAATAGGAAGAGAGATATTTGAAAAAGGGACTTGGGCAAGAACATCGCAAACAAGCAGCAAAATTGCACCCAAAAGCATAGTTACAGGCAGTATTTTATGATGATTTACAGTAGAAATAACCATTCGCGCAATGTGCGGTACTGCAAGGCCTATAAAAGCAATTGGACCAGCAAACGCGGTAATGCTACCAGCAAGAAGACCGGTAATAATGATTAAAGACCATCGCATTTTTAAGATATGTATTCCTAAACTTTGTGCATAGGCTTCACCAAGTAACAAAGCATTAAGTGGTTTTGCGATTAAAAAAGTGAGCAGTAAAGAGAAACTAAAAATAATCGAGAGTAACGCGATACTATCCCAACTTACATTTCCTAAACTGCCCAGGGACCAAAATACATAACGTTTTAAATCATCACTTGTGCTAAAATAGGATAAAATACCGACAACAGCACTCGTTAAACTTCCTATCATGATGCCGACGATAAGCAGTCCCATGGTGTCTTTTATACGTACAGAAAGTATAGCAATAAGCGACAATACAAGCAGGCTCCCTATAACACTAGGAACAACAACCCCAATATAGGAAAGGCTTGTTATTCCTAAAGCTGTACTACCCATGACTGCTAACGCAACACCTAGACCAGCACCCGACGATATACCCAATACAAAAGGTCCTGCAAGGGCATTTCTAAAAAGCGTTTGCATCAATAATCCGGCTACGGCAAGCCCGGCACCAGCGATTATTGCCATGATTGCCCGTGGTAAACGCATTTGTAAAATGATGTAACTTTCTACCGTGGCGTTGTTGGCATTAAAAAAGCTGTCCCAAATAACTTCGGGTTTTATATAAACGGTGCCCAGACACAGGTCGGCTATAAAAGCTACAACCAGTGCGCAAAATAGCAGGACAAGTTTATAATATTTCAATCTTTTAAAGGTTTAAAAAAGTAAAGTTGGTGATTTAATTTAGCCTCGGGATGTAAAATGCTTACAAGGTCTTTAAGAACTAAATCGGGACGCATAGATGCCTCTTCATAATAGATAACACCACCTTTAGCACCGGTGTTTCCTGCAAACGTGTACACCTTTTTATTTTTAAAAGAATCAAAAAGCGCATAAGCAGGTTGATCCTTTTTCATCGCAGTATAACGTGTGTATTGTCCTGGTGCAATCCATACTTTTGCTTTTTGCGCGTCCTGTAGTACACGCTCAATATTATAAGCTAATGATCCTTTTCCTATAGTGTTTTTATACGTGTAATCGCCACCTGCATCTTTAAGCAATACTCCTTGCCAGCTATTTCCATAAGGCAAGTACCAGATGTCGTTCCATGTAGAGCCTGTCATGACTGTGGTAGGTGGCAGTTGTGCCGCTAGTTTTAAAGTTTGCAGGTATGATTCTTCTATTTCTTTAAAAATTTGGGCTGCTTCTTCTTGTTTATCATACAATAAACCGAATACTTTAATCCATTCTGCTTTCCCCAATGGGTGTGACTCCATCCAGTCGCTGTTGTACACTACAGGCAGCCCTGCTTTAGAAAGTTCGTCGTACACAGGATTGCTATTATCAATTCCATAACCCATCACAACATCGGGTTGCATGGTTAAAACGCGTTCAACCGATAGTTGTTGATTCTTACCTAACTCTATAATTTTTCCACCATCTATTAGTTTTCTTACCTGTGCATTGCTTATGTAATCTGTTCCGGGAAAACCTTTTAAAGTGTGCACCTGGTCCAACAGTACCAGTGGTGGGATGTGTGTGGTAGAGGTACAAATAATTTTTGCAATAGGTGCTTTTATTGTTGCAAGGCCATTTGTTATATGCATAGGCTTGTCAACAGAATTTTGCATAATATGATAAACATACGTTTCTTTTGAGTCGGGCCACGGGTTTTTTATGGTTAACGTATGGCCTCCTGCTGTCGCTTGTATGGTAAAACCACGCGCATATTTTATAGTGATATCATTTTGGGTCTTTTGCGCAGGTGATTCAGGATTTTGAACCTGTTTCTTTGCATCCTTGCAAGAAAAAAGCAGTAGTAAAGAAAAGATGGACAGAAATAGATTTTTCATAAGCGGCTCAAAAGTACTATTTATACCTTACTTTAGCAGCGTAAAATTGGTTCCGAAAAAGGAGTATTTACAATACACTACTTTTTTTGAGGATTAAAAGGGAATCCAGTAAAATTCTGGAACTGTTCCCGCAACTGTAGATAATGTAACCTTTATAGGTTACCTCATGAAAATGAGAGCAAATCATGGTCCACTGAGTTTTTCTTGGGAAGGCGGTTTGTTATTAAAGTCAGGAGACCTGCCATTTTTATCAAAAAATAGTTAACCTTCGGGATAAAGGTGGCGGTAGTTTTATTATGCGTACTGTGGACACTTGGCTTTTCTCGTGGCTCCATAGCGTGTGGTGGTATTGCGCTTTTCTCTCGGTTTTTTTTAAAATGAAAAATGAGAAAATTTAAAGCAACCACCCTTATTCTTATTTGCTTATTAGCAAATCACATTCAGGCACAGCAAGAGCGACCTGAAAAACTAGACGATGTTATTGTCACAACCGATTCTAAATCACAGCTTAAACGCGGTCAAAGCGGTAAAATAGTTACCGTGATCACTCAAGAGCAAATACGTGCACAAGCAGCAACAAGCGTTGCAGCATTGTTAAATCAAGTCGCGGGTATAGAAATTAACGGGTCCCGCAGTAATGCAGGTCAAAACCTAGGATACTTTATACGCGGTGGTAGTAACCGGCAAGTATCTTTTTTAATAGACGGCTCTCAAGTAAATGACGCTAGCGGTATTGCGAGCGATTTTGACCTAAGACTTATCGCAGTCGATCAAATCGAAGAAATCGAGATTCTTAAAGGCGCAAGCAGCAGTCTTTACGGTGCAAATGCAAGTACCGCAGTTATCAATATTAAACTTAAAAAAACTGCTCAAGAAGCCTTTAAACTGCAACTTAATTCTTTTTTTGCTACAAACAAAGCCGCTAACCGCAGCACAAGCGGGATTGATAGCTTTGACAATACCCTAAATGCATCGGGTACACTCGCAACAGGATTAACGTATGGAGTGACTCTTGCGCACCAAAGCATCGATGGTATAACCGCTGCGCAAGATCCCAACAGCACAACCATAAATGAGTCAAATCCCTTCAACCGAGTCAATGTTTTGGGTCGTATAGGCTATGATAATAACAAGGATTTTAAAATCACCTCGTATCTAAGTTTTGACGAATACCTGGCGTCTTTTGACAACTTTGACTTTACTGATGCTTTTAATGAAACACGCAGTAAACAGGTGCGATGGGGTACAAATATGGTTTACAAATACAGTGAAAAGGGTAGCGTTGTGTATAATGATGTAAGTACCCATACAAAACGTGACACTCGCAGCAGTTTCCCATCGGTTTTTGATGCAAGTGGTTATTCGTTAGATGTTTATAACAGCTATAATTTTGATTTTGGTGACTCCATGGTTAAAACCATCGCCGGGTTCAACATGCGGTTAGATTCTTTTGAAAGTTTTGAGATTCCATCTGGTGCTACTGGTTTTGTACAAAATGCAAATAAAGACATAGCAAACGCACAAATGTATGACCCCTATGTAAATGTCGTTTACATCAGCAATTTTGGTTTTAACATGAATGCTGGCGCGCGATTAAACCTTCACAGCAATTATGCAGGTGAACTTGTTTACACGATAAATCCGTCATACAGATTCCTTTTAGGAGAGACTACGCTTAAAGGATTTGCATCCTATGGCACCGCTTATGTCGCGCCGTCATTATTTCAATTATACGATGCTTCTTTTGGAAACAGCGATTTGCGTCCAGAAACAAATGCGACTCTAGAAGTAGGTGCCGAAGTTACTACAGGCAATGCTATTTTTAGCGCCAGCGTCTTTTCGCGTGAAGAAAATAACCTTGTTTTATTTACCACCATCGATCCTGTAAATTTTGTGTTTCGCTACCTAAACAATGTTGATAAACTTACCGCTCGCGGTATAGAATTACAAGCCCAACAGCGCTTTTGGGATAACAAGTTAGCCTTAACCGCAAACTATGCGTTTACAGAGCGGGAGGGAGTGACCCTGCTTACCCGCATTCCAAAACATAAAGTAAATGCAAGTGCCCGCGCCCAAGTGCTTAAGACAACGCACGTCACGGCAACCTATCAGTTTAACGACAGTCGGGGTGATTTTTTCTTTAATAACAGCACGTTTTCTAGTGAACAAGTGACCTTGCAAAGTTTTCAAACGGTTGACCTGGATGTGACGCATTCCTTAAAAAATAAGCCTGTGTTGTTTTTTGCAGGTGTTTCAAATATTTTTGATGTAGATTTTCAAGAGTTGTATGGTTTTGAAACCCTGGGTAGAAATTTTAAAGTGGGCACGCGCATTCTTTTTTAAACGCCATGTTGTACTTATTATGGTGGTTTAGCTATTCATTTATAGCGTTTTATTGGCTAATTTAGGTAAAAAGCAATGGTTTATTGAGATAACATAATAGCTTGTAGCTGTTTCGCTTTCGCGAAAGCGAATCCTAAAAAACACATCAGGAAATGTACTTGTTGCTGCGTGGATATTAACCGTATCTTATTTGGTTTTATTAATTCGTTACTTTTGTGTACAACAGGGTTAACAGGAAGCTTAACTTAAATATTCTTAACTTATGAAGTATGTAAATACGATGATATTAGCTTGTTTACTTCTTTTAATAGCTTGTAAAGACACATCAAAAACTGACCAATCCAATGCACAGGCAAACATACCGTTTGATTATAACGTTACACAATTTGCCGATGTAGGCATTTTGCGATACAAAATACATGGTTGGAAAAACTTGACCTTAAAGCAAAAGAAATTTGTGTATTACCTTACCCAAGCGGGTTTAAGCGGTCGGGATATAATTTGGGATCAAAATTACCGTCACAATTTAGAAATAAGAAAAGCTTTAGAACATGTCTATGTAAATTTTAAGGGTGATAAAAACACGACAGACTGGCGCGCATTTGACACCTATTTAAAGCGCGTGTGGTTTGCAAATGGCATTCATCACCATTACAGCATGGAAAAAATGAAGCCTGGTTTTTCTCCTAACTATCTCGAAGAGCTTCTAAATGAAACAGGAGCAAGTCTTAAAGAAGAAGTATTTGAAGTGCTTTTTAACGATATCGATACTAAAAAAGTGGTACTGGATAAAAATGCAGACGTTGTACTGGCGAGTGCTACAAATTTTTATGCTCCCGATATTACCACTGCCGAAGCCTATGCGTTTTACAAGTCCAAAACTATTGATTTAGAAAGGCCCGTAGAACTAGGACTTAACGCACGACTTGTAAAAAACAATGGCAAAATAGAGGAGCAGGTATATAAAAGCGGTGGCTTGTATGGTGCTGCTATCGACCAAATTATTAAGTGGTTAACAAAGGCTAAAGCTGTTGCAGAAACCCCGCAACAAGCTAAAGCGCTAGGACTGCTTATCGCATTTTATAAAACAGGAGATTTAAAAGTTTGGGACGATTATGCGGTGGCATGGACACAAAGTACCGCCGGTGCCGTGGACTGGATAAACGGTTTTATAGAAGTTTATAACGACCCGATTGGGTTTAAAGGCAGTTTTGAATCTATTGTGCAAATAAAGGATGTTGACTTGTCAAAAAAAATGGAAGTATTAAGCACTAACGCCCAGTGGTTTGAAGATAACGCACCCTTAATGCCCCCACATAAAAAGCCCGATGTAATTGGGGTTACATACAAATCGGTAAATGTCGCTGGCGAGGCAGGCGATGCATCACCTGGGACACCTATAGGCGTAAACCTGCCCAATAATGGATGGATACGAGATAAAATAGGGAGTAAATCGGTCTCTTTAGGAAATATTATGGAGGCCTATGACCTTGCAGACGGTAGCGATAAGTTAACTGAGTTTGCCCATGACGAGGAAGAAATATATATGGAAAAAACCTATGGAGTGCAAGCCGCTAGGCTTCTCACTGCCCTACACGAGGTGGTAGGTCACGCATCGGGTCGCATAAATCCTGGCGTGGGAACACCTAAAGAAACATTGGGTATATATAAATCTACCATAGAAGAAGGTCGTGCAGATTTGTTTGCTTTGTACTATTTATTGGATTCTAAAATACAGGAACTGGGTCTATGCGAGGATTTTACAAGTATAGGAATCGCTGCTTATGATGGATATATAAGAAACGGGCTCGTAACACAACTTAGCCGGCTAGAAATTAATCAAGATCTAGAAGAAGCCCACATGCGCAACAGGCAGTGGGTAAGTGCGTGGGTTTTTGAAAAAGGGCAAAAAGATAATGTTATTGAAAAAATTATCACAAATGACAAAACCTATTATAACATAACCGACTACGAGGGTTTGCGTAAACTTTTTGGCGAGTTGTTGCGAGAAACACAGCGCATTACCAGTGAAGGGGATTTTAAGACAGCAAAAGCACTTGTAGAAAATTATGGTGTAAAAGTGAATCCAAAATTGCATAATGAAGTCCTAGAACGCAATTTTAAATTTAAAACACCTGCCTATCGTGGTTTTGTGAATCCTGTCATTGTCCCAAAAGTTAAAAACGGTAAAATACTAAGTTTTCATTTAGAACAGCCACAAACATTTGAGGAGCAAATGCTTATGTACAGTAAAAAGTACGGTTTTCTAGTGGAATTCTAAAAGTTTAAAAGTAGAAGTGGCTTATCTCGCTTTCGCGGAAGCGTTAGGACTTTAATAAAAATTTAATACACAATAAAAGGGCAAAGAAACTTAAAAAGCCCACTAAGACCCACTTTACACCCTTATAATTTTTTAAATGTAAGTTCTTGTCTTTGCGATACATAAAAACGATAATGATCACAAAAACAACAAAAAATAACGCGCCAAAAGTTAACTGTCCTCGAGAAAACATGGGGTCCTTTGCCAGAAGTGTTAGTAGCGTCATAGAAAGCTTATTTTTGACAAAATTACAACCTATCTCAACACCACACTATGAAAAAACAATTAAATGCAGTACAAGAATTTCACACGGCTTTTAAATTAGGGATGCATCATAAACCCACAGCATCTATTCCTAGCGATCGTGCATTGTTGCGCTATGAATTGATGAAAGAGGAAAACGAGGAATATCTAGAAGCTGCTCAAAATAAGGATCTTGTAGAAATTGCCGATGCACTGGGCGACATGCTGTATATTTTATGCGGTACAATCATAGAGCATGGTATGCAAGATGTTATAGAAAATGTTTTTGACGAGATACAGCGCTCTAACATGAGCAAACTAGGAGCAAACGGTTTACCTATTTACCGCGAGGATGGTAAAGTACTGAAAGGCCCCAATTATTTTAAACCCGATTTTTCTAAGTTGTTAGAGTAATTACTTTATTAAAAAACTGATTTAAAATCATGAACGCTCGTTTAAAAAAAATATAAAACATAGAGCATTGCGATTTTACTCAACAATCACTTTTAAAACTACAACTTCCTGCCTGCGAGACACTTTTACCAGATACAAACCAGCACTTAAATTTGCAATCACTGTATCGTTTCTTGTAAAGGCTACCTGTCTACCAGTAATATCGTAAACGATAACATCCATGGTTTGGTTTAAGCCAGCGATGTTAAAAAATCCTTTTGAAGGGTTGGGATAAACGACCAATTCTTGCTGCAAGGTGGTATCTGCAATTCCTGCAGTAGCGCCAAAAGTATGCGAACCTAAATCAGCCGTGTAATCGATACCAAAACTATCCCACTCGGTTGTAAGATTAAATGTTGTATTAGGTCCTGTAACTGTTGCTTTGCGCACCAGGGTAACATTTGCCCCAAAAACCGCAGGATTGCCAAAATTACCCACGATGTCTATAAGCGTATTGTTTTTAAAAAGACCGATAGGGTCGTCACCGTTATAATCCATGGCTACACCGGTTCCCACAAGCAAATCTGCTTGTGCTAGTATCGCAGCATTTGCGTTACCTCGGGCGATTACATATACTTGTCCTGTAGGTAGCGAACCGCTTAAAGCAACCGCGCCAGACCAACTTCCACCACCATTTGTATCGCGTTGTATGTTGTAGGCACTTAAAGCTATAGTATTGCCTGTAAAATTTGCTAGTTCTATGGCCTTGTTATTACCACTGCCTTCTAGGTATTCTGATATAAAGAGCTCTCGTGCTGTACCACCTGGTGTGGCATTCCCAGGAAACGTCGTTCTGGTAACATCATCTGGTAGATTGTCACCATTTGCATCGTTGTTTGTAAAGTTATCAGGATCATCGCTGTTGATGGTAACATTGCCATTGGTACCTGCCGCGTTAAAAAATGCGCGAACAACTAATTTATTTAAAAAACAATTACAAGCGGTGTTTAAATCAGCAGCTGTCAAGGTATACGTAAGTGTGCCAAAAGGATTATTCACAGACGCGTTTGCTGCTAGTGTAGAAATTTGTCCGGGGTTGCTAAAAGTTCCAAAATCTGGTGTTGCAGTAATATTAAACAATGTGGTACTGCCTATGTTACTAATTACATAATTGTAGGTTATACGATCGCCTATACTCGCATTGCCGCTATTATCCACATCGATAAACGTATCGGATAGTGTAGCAAAAACACTGCCGCTAGGGGTTGCTGTACTGGTCCATATCGCATTGACCCACTGTGGATTATCCACAAACGGATTGCGATTGCCTTGAAAATTATAAATGGCATTGTTGCGGTCTCTTTCCTTTTGGCTAACGATATCTTGGTTGTGCCATTCTAGCAATAAATTGATATACCATTGCTCGTACCACCGGTTTTGAGAACCGTCTCTAGGGTCGTTGGTAGCTGTAGGGGCGTCCCAATTAGAATCGTTGAAGTTAAGTTCATAACGCGTTGCAAAATAAAGCAACATACGCGCGATATCGCCTTTAAATTCGTCGATAGGCTCAAATACGGTTCCTGTAAATCCGGGAGTTATAGAGGCTCCCACTTTAGATCCATTAGAATAGGTCGTTGCATTTGCACCTACAATACCAAAAGGAAAATTACTGCGTCCACCATTTACCCACCCGTCCGTGGGTATTACATGGTGCGCATCGCTGCGCATAGGCAGTAATTCATTAAAAAACCCTTGCGGAAAAATATGTTCTCTATTATAACAATCGCCCTCACGACTAAAATTTCCACAGTTTTGTGAAAAAGTATAATTGTAAGCATCTGCCCCGTTAGGCCGTTCAGAGTACATGTCTAAAACCGTGTTGTCGTTTTCATAATACACATCGGCATCGCTTGTAGGGTATAGGGTCAATAACTCGCCATAGGTGCGGGTTACGTATCCATTTGTAATGATGTTGCTTAATTCTGTCTTAAGTGCATAACCTGTTAACCCATTTGCGCTGTCATAATATCCAGCAGGTATTTGCGCCAACAGGGCCGTGGTAAAGAAAAAAAGTAGTACGTAAAGATGTTTCATAAATAAGAAGAGTCAATAAAGAATCATTTTGGCTATGCCTCTTTTCGCTTTAAGCGAGCCATGTAAAAGCCGTCAAATCCGTCGATGTGAGAAAGTAGTGTTTTGTCTTCTTCTAGCGCAAAGTTTCCACCACTTTCAGTCGTTAGAAAAGCAGCTACTTGCAAATGATTTTCTGAAGGTAAAATAGAACAGGTAGCATAAACTAGCAGGCCACCAGGTTTTACCACTTTGCTATAATTTTCTAAAACAGTGGCTTGCGTGTTGCGTATTTCGGTTATAAATTCTGGTTGTAACTTCCATTTTGCATCAGGATTGCGGCGCAACACACCCAGACCGCTGCAAGGTGCATCGATAAGCAGCCTGTCCATTTTATCATGTAACTTTTTAATTACCTTATTCGAGTCTATAAGCCTGGTTTCTATATTGTGTGCGCCTGCACGACGGCTGCGGCGTTTTAGCTCGTTCAACTTACTTTGATAAATATCGGTGGCAATAATTTGTCCCTTATTTTGCATTAACGAGGCCAGGTGTAGGGTTTTGCCTCCTGCACCAGCACAGGCATCCATAACGCGCATGCCGGGTTCTACGTTTAAAAACCGGGCGATAAGTTGCGATCCAGCGTCTTGTACTTCTATAAAACCCTCTTTAAAGGTATTTGTAGCAAATACATTTGCACGCTCGTCCAGGATTAATGCATCGGGAAAACGCGCATCGATATGCGTGGGTACTTCCTCGGCATACAATTTCTCTTTGACAGTTTTAACGTCGGCTTTTAAGGTGTTGACACGCAAAATAACCTCGGCCTGTTGATTAAGCGCATGCGCCTCTTTTTTCCAAATTTCACCCAATTCAGCATGGCACATTTGGTGCATCCAGTCTGGATATGATTCTTTAAGCGCTAGGTCTTTACCTGCCTCGTCAAACATGCCTTTAATGCGGCGTTCGGGTGTGTTATAATATTCTTCCCATGCAGGCAGGGCGTGACCTTTTAATACAATCCATATACTGGTCATGCGCCACAACGCACCCAGATTAAATGGTTCGTGTGCGCCGGCTATATGTGCATAGAGTCGCTTGTAACGCACGATGTCATACGTTGTTTCGGCTATAAAACCGCGATCTCGAGAACCCCAACGGGTGTCGCGTTTCAGGATTTTTTGTATGGCCTGGTCGGCATACTTTCCTTCGTTAAAAATAATGTGCAACGCATCTACGGTTGCTTGTACTAAATTATGATGAAATCTCATGCTGTAAAAATAATCTTATCTGTGGTTTTGACGTGGTTTAATACCGTATTTTTGATAGCATGTAGCGCGTTGGTGTGTTGCTGTAGGTGTGTGGTTGTTTCGCTTTCGCGAAAGCGAACTACACAAGCATCATTAATAATGTATACATTTTATGTACCAAAGGACTTATTGCCTTGCGTTTCTAGCGATACTCACGATAGCATGCTCGGGTAAAAGAGAGATTTCTAAGCCCACAGCAGCGATGACAATGACCGTTTTAAACACCGACACGCTAGCGATACGCGCACTAGAATACAAGGACGGCATGTACTGGTTTGCAGGAAAAGATGGTCAATATGGGACGGTCAATGCAGCAAACGGAACTGTTCAAATAAACAAATTGCCGGAAATTGCCAGCAAACTAGAGTTTAGGTCTATTGCCGTGACGCCGTCTTATACTTTTTTAATGAGTGCAGGCAGCCCTGCGTTGTGTTATCGCGTTGATAAAAAGACGGGAAATGTGGTAGAGATTTATCGCGATATGGATGCGAGCGCGTTTTATGACGCGATGAAATTTTGGAATGATCGCGAGGGCATTATTCTGGGTGACCCCATCGACAATTGTTTTAGCGTTTTAAAAACCAGCGATGGTGGTAAAACATTTACTAAAATTAATTGTGAGGCTTTTCCCGATTTTGTGAAGGGTGAGGCAGCATTTGCGGCCAGTAATTCTAATATTGCTATTATCGATGATAAGGTTTGGTTTGCAACGGGTGGCGCACGTGCACGGATTTTTCACAGCACAAATCGTGGTGAAAATTGGACTGCGGTTGATACACCCATTATTGCTGGTGGTGCGATGACGGGTATTTTTGCCATGGATTTTTATGACGATAAAGAGGGTGTTGTGATAGGCGGTAACTGGGAAAATAAGTCTGATACCAGTGCAAATAAAGCGATGACCCAAGACGGTGGTCGCACATGGTCGTTGCTTAACACAGGAGGCGACCCGCTGTATTGCAGTGACATTTTATACATTCCAGGCACCGCCGGTAAGGAATTGCTCGCGGTAGGCACTGAGGGAATCTGGTGGAGCAACGATAAAGGCACAACTTGGTTAAAAATTTCTGACAAAGGGTTTTATACCGTGGCTATGGAAGATAGTTCGCACGGAGTTTTGGCTGGAAGCAGTGAGATGGTGCGGTTTACGCTTTCGCGAAAGCGATAAAAACAATCACTATTTTCTACAGAACTAACAACCCAAAATCCAGAATAACAGCCATCTCGGGCGCAAACCAGAATAGTTCAAAAGGGCCAAGTACAGCTTCATAACTTTTTTTAAAGGTTGCATACTGTAAGATTTTATGTTTTGGCGTCATGAGTTCGAGTTGGTCTAGCAACCAGTTTGCTTTGTTTTCTTCCAGCAGAATAATCTCTTGTGAGGTAGCATCGTGAAAGGTGAGTTCTAAAAAAGTCGTTTTTTTGCCTTTTATAGTTTTGGATTTGTGACGTAAAAGGGGCGTGTGACCTATCCATAACAGTTTTGCGGTAGGTTTCACGGTTTCAAAATGTTGCTCGTGCAAGCAGTTTTCAATAAAATCAGGCGCGATAGTGGTTGCCGGAATGGCGGTGTCAAACCATTCTTGCAAATCATTCTCAAAACCTATCCCATGCATGTAATTAAATAGCGATTTTTTTAAACCGTCGCTGTAAAGGCTGTGGTCTATGCCTGTTTTGTCAGTAAATTCTAAATCGTTATTGGCAAATTGAATGTCTTTATAGTCTGGTATCACCCCGTATGCATCTGGGTCCATACCCACAGGACTGTGCGCTGTTAACGCAAAACGGTGCCAAAATCCAGATTGCACAATACCCAACTCAAACAGCTGTCGTACCATTTCTAGACTGTCTATGGTTTCTTGGGCGGTTTGTGTAGGGTAACCGTACATTAAATAGGCATGCACCATAATTCCTGCCTGGGTAAAATAGCTGGTCACTTGCGCTACTTGTTTTACTGTGACCCCTTTATCTATAAGTTTAAGCAAGCGGTCAGATGCGACCTCGAGCCCACCAGAAACGGCGATGCAGCCGCTGGCTTTGAGTAGGTAACACAGGTCCTGGGTAAAGCTTTTTTCAAACCGTATGTTGGTCCACCAGGTCACTGTGAGTTCACGTTTTAAAATTTCTAAAGCAACCGCGCGCATTAATGCGGGTGGGGCGGCCTCGTCTACAAAGTGAAAACCACGCTCGCCAGTTTGTGCAATCATAATTTCCATGCGATCAACCAGCATGTTTGCGGCAACAGGCTCATAAAGTTTTATATAATCTAAGGATATATCGCAAAAAGTACATTTTCCCCAATAGCAGCCGTGTGCCATGGTGAGTTTGTTCCACCTACCATCGCTCCACAAACTGTGCATGGGATTTGCTATTTCAATCACGTGAATGTACTGATCGAGTAATAAGTCGCTATAATCTGGTGTGCCTACTTGGGATTGTTTGTAGTCGGGTAAGGTGCTGTTATTGTTGTAAAAGACCTGACTCTTATCCAGGTAATAGGTGCGTTTAAATGCAGTTTCAGTAAGAGCTTGTTGTGGTGTTTTTAAAACATAATTACACAAAAGTTCAATAGGCCGCTCGCCATCGTCCAAGGTTATGAAATCGGTAAACGCAAAGACGCGTGGGTCTTTAAGCGAACGCAATTCGGTATTAGGGAAGCCACCGCCCATGCTTACCTTAATGTCTGGGAACTTATTTTTTATAAATTGGCCACATCGCAAGGCGCTGTACAAATTACCTGGAAAGGGGATAGACAGCAGCACCATTTTAGGCTGTACAGTTTCTATACGTTTATGTAGGATGTCGAGCGTGATTTCATCAACAAATGTAAGTGGTTGTTGCAGTGCGTTATAGAGTTCGTCAAAGCTATTTGCACTGCGGCCTAACCGCTCTGCATAACGGCTAAAACCAAAATTTTCATCCACGCAAGCCACAATAAAATCAGATATATCTTCTAGAAACAAGGTGGCAAGGTGTTTTGCACGATCTTGTAATCCCATGTTTCCAAAAGCCCATTCTAAATCATCTAAATGGTCAAACCGCGATGCACGTGGTAAAAAGCAGTCTGTGCACAGTTGTCTGGCAAGCGTATCTTGTTTTCCTTGCAAAAAACTGATGACAGTGTCTATACGGTTTATGTACAACTCTTTAAGTGCATACATGCGCGCTGTATTTGCAGTTTGAACAGTTTCGTTCTCATAGGCCAGTTCAAAGACACTTGTGAGTTGTTCTTTAGAAAATAGCTGTAGAATCGCCTCGATGCCCAAGTCCATTTGAAAACAGGAAACGTCAATGGTGTTTAAAAATCCTTTTATATAAGCCGTCGCTGGATACGGCGTGTTAAGTTGCGTAAACGGCGGCGTTATTAAAAGAAGGTCTTTATGCATGTTTCACAGAATACTGCAAAGTTAGTCGGTTTTCTTTTTAGTTATGGGCTCATACTTATGAGTTATGCGTTCTCTCGCACTTTCTGGAACAATCTTATAACTCAAACCATTTCCTGCATACCATGCGCTACTTCTTAAGTATCTAGATTATCACTCTTAACTCAACAACTTACTGATAACCTGCGGCTTGTAAATTAAACAGTTTTTTGTATAATTTAGGTGTTGCCATAAGCTCTTGGTGTGTGCCTATTTCGGCAACTTGTCCATTTTCTAAAACAAGAATACGGTCGGCCATGCGCACGGTAGAAAAACGGTGCGAGATAATGATGCTGGTTTTCCCTTTTGTAAGTCCAATGAATCGCTTAAAAACATCATATTCTGCTTGTGCGTCTAGGGCACTGGTGGGCTCGTCCAGCACGATAACGTCGGCATTTTTCATATAGGCGCGAGCAAGGGCAACTTTTTGCCATTGACCCCCACTTAATTCTTGTCCTTTAGCAAATCTGCGACCCAATTGCTGGTCAATTCCTTGTTTCATCACAGCAACGACCTGATCGGCGAGACTGCGTGCCGCTGCATCTTGTATCATCGGGTCGTTATTTAATTCCTCAATGTTTCCTACGGCGATGTTTTCGCGTAAGCTAAAATCGTATTTAAAAAAATCTTGAAAAATGACGCCAAATCTTTTTCTATATTCCTGTTTATCAAACAGCGCGATGTTTATTCCGTCTAGTAAAATCTCGCCTTGTGTGGGTTCATAAAAGCGTAAAATTAATTTAATAAGTGTGGTTTTACCGGCACCGTTTTCACCTACAAAGGCTATTTTTTCGCCCGCTTTGATGCTAAATGTTATCCCTTTAAGAACATCTATATCGCTGCCTGCGTACCCAAAATGCACATTTTTTAATTCAAACCCTTTTTCAATAACATCGGGAATAGGGTGGTAGGAAGTCGCTGGACTGTCTACTTTTATGTCTAAAAAGTCAAAATAATCTCGCAGATACAAGGCACTTTCGGATATCGCTGTGAATCGCGAAAAGAAACCCTGCAAACTGTTGCTCAACCTATTAAAAGAGCCAGACAAAAATGTTAATTCACCGATTGTTAGTGCACCTGCAATGACTTTAAAAATGATAAACAGGTAGGCGCCGTAATAGGATACAATACCTAGTATATTAAACAACGAGCCGTATATACTTTGTTTAATGGACAGTGCCTTATTTATCTCGTAATAGTCACCAGAAAGTTTTTTAAAACGCGCAGCGATATAGTCTGTTAGGCCAAAAAGCTTTACTTCTTTTGCCGTCTGGTTATTAGCTCCTATAAACCGCAAGTAGTCCAGTTCCCTGCGTTCGGCGGTCCAGCTGCGCGCGACCGAGTAGCGGTGCGAACTGTATTTAATCTCGTTTATAAATGATGGTATAATGCTTAATACCAGCAGTATAATAAGAAGTGGCTCAAAATAAATAAGTCCAGCGATTAACGAGCTTATAGAAATAATGCTTTGTACCTGGCTTAACGATGCACTCATTAATCCCACGCGACCGCTGGTTTGTTGCCGTGCACGCTCTAATTTGTCATAAAAATCGGGATCTTCTAGTTGTTCTAGCGTTAGTTCGTTTGTTTTTCTAATGATTTTTTCGGACGAGTCGTTAGAATATAAATCGCCTATCAGGCCATCGGTCAGGTTTATCAGTCTATTAAGCAAATCTGCTGTGACGGCTATTCCTAATTCTATAGCGATATAGGTCCATAACTGCGAGAGCTCTTTATCGTCCAGCGCAATTTGTTTAATCACCTCGTCTATAATCAGTTTGCCTACCCACAACAGCGCCACTGGGCTAATTGCAGTTAATAACCGTGCAATAAAATTTGTGATAAATAGGGACGGGCTCACCTTCCATATTTCCTTAAAAAACCTGGGTAGCGACCTTAATGCGCTTAAAGATATGGTGTTACCTTTTTTACTTTGTTCTTTTATCGATGCTGGTGCAGCTGCCACGTGATTTGTTTTATGGACAAAGGTACGATGGCAGGCTGTTTTTAAACCTGTTACTGCACGCGCACTTTGGTTTTTAATTGATTAAATGCTTACGTGGTAACTTGCATATAAACACTTTTTTATATGTGATTTTTAAGTACGTTACTCAGGTGTTGTTATCTTGTTCGCTTTCGCGAAAGCGAACACATCAACGTCATGCAGCAACAAATGAAGGACTGCAAATTACTTCTTCTTGTTTTTCTTTTCCAACTTTGTGTAATAGTCATGAAGCACCGATTTGCGACCTATGGTTTTTGTGATAATGTCCTTTTCAAGGTCCCAACCGCGGGCAGGAGAATACTCGCGACCATACCAAATGATTTGTAAATGCAGGTCGTTCCATTTTTCTTTTGGAAACAATCGCTTAGCGTCTTTTTCGGTTTGCACCACGTTTTTACCGTTAGAAAAATTCCATCGATACATTAAACGCTGTATGTGCGTATCTACCGGAAACGCTGGGATTCCATAAGCTTGCGACAGTACTACCGCAGCTGTTTTATGACCCACAGCAGGTAGTTCTTCTAGAGCCTCATAGGTTTTAGGCACCTCGCCATTATGCTTGTCTATAAGTATTTGTGACAGGCCGTGGATGCCTTTTGCCTTCATGGGTGACAGGCCTACGGGTTTAATAATCTCACGTATTTCGGCCACGGTTAGCTTTACCATGTCATAGGGGTTATTTGCGCGGGCAAACAGCAATGGTGTTATTAAATTGACGCGCACATCGGTACTTTGTGCACTCATAAGTACCGCGATAAGTAAGGTATATGGGTCTGTATGGTCTAGGGGAACTGGTATGTGTGGGTACAGTTCCTCGAGTTTGTTTATGACAAATGCAACGCGTTCTTGTTTATTCATAGAATACCTTTTACCTTTAGACGGAAATACAAAAATAAGCTTATGACAACTTTAAAAATAGGGGATGCCGCACCCCCATTTACTATTTTAAATCAGGACGAAAAACCTGTGAGCCTTGCAGATTTTGCAGGAAAACGTTTGGTATTATTTTTTTACCCAAAAGCTAGCACACCTGGTTGTACTGCCGAAGCGTGTAATTTAAGAGATCATATTGATCGCTTTCGCGAAAGCGGAACAGTCATACTGGGTGCGAGTGCTGATACACCAAAGGTGCAGAAAAAGTTTCAGGAAAAATACGAGTTACCCTATGACTTACTGGCCGATACCGAGCATGTGTTGCTACATGCGTATGGCGTGTGGGGTCCCAAAAAATTTATGGGTAAAGAATATGACGGGATTCATAGAACAACCTTTGTCATAGACGAGCATGGCGTGATTGCTGATGTGATTACTAATGTAAAGACAAAGGACCACGCGGCGCAGTTATTGTAGAAACTTTTTAGTTTTAGGAGTTTAAATCAAAATATAAATGGGTGTTGCATAGAATTTGGAGCACCCATCTTTGTTGAGTTACTTATATCAAAGGTTTAAATTACTTAAATATTGGGTATTTTTTTATGTCTACCAAAAATTAGGTACAATAGTAAACCGATAACAGGTATTGCGATCACCACCAGTATCCAGATGAGCTTGTCATTTTTTTCAAACCTGTTAGTAACGATATCTGTGATTCAATAAATCCACAAAACGATTGCTACCACATAGAATAACTGTAGTAAAAACAAGGAAGTTTCAAAATTATTCATTTTTAAAAAAAATAAGTTTATGAACTTGTTGCAAGATTAGAATTACAGTCAAACAGGTTCATTTCGGCCATCAACTCGGCGATTCCAAGTGGTAATAATTTATTCCAACCCGGTTCACCAGCTTCAATCATACGCAACACTTCTCTTGAAAAGATATTCAATACACTCGGGTCAAAATGTTCTATATCGATGACACGACCGTTGTATTTAAAGAATTTATACAACTCTTTCATACGTGGGTGCACTTTAAGGTTTTTACTAGTGATAAGTTCGCCGTTTTCTTTGTTAATCATAGGGTACAAATACACGCGTAAATCCTTAAAAAATAGCTTACCGAATGCCTCGAGAATCCCACCACTTAAATGGGTATAATATTTTGTGTCAAAAATATCGACGAGGTTGTTTACACCCATGACTAGGCCTATGCGTTCTTTGGTATAATTATTTAGATATTCTACCAGGCGGTAATATTCTTTAAAATTAGATATCATCACCGTTTGTCCTAGAGAACACAGCAACTCTGCACGATGCAAGAAATCTTGTTCGTCTATCTCGCCACTGGCTTTAAGATTAGACAGGGTAATTTCAAAAATGGTTTCCATGGTTTCCTGGGTCACCTTACCGCTTTTAAGGAACATGTCCTTTGCGGTTTGATACATATCCATGTTTACTTTGGTAACCGGTCTAAAACTACCGCGCAGGGCCAGCACATTTTTTTTGTAAAGAATACGGGCACTTAAAACGTTATAACCGTCTGGACCGAACATGACTGCCTCGGTCATTTCATATTTAAGTAATTGCAGGCTCATTAAGCGATTATCTACATGAGAAAAACGCGGACCTGAAAAATTAACGAGGTCAATTTCTATTTTGTCCTTATCGATATGATCGTATAAATATTTGAGTAGTTTTTTAGGTTGGTCATGCTTATAAAATGCACCGTATATAAGATTGAGGCCTAGTATTCCTAGCGTGTTTTGTTGTAATTGTGCTTCTCGTTCTTTAAATCTAACGTGCAGGATAATTTCTGAATAATCCTCTTCGGGAGACACTTGAAACTTAATTCCTACCCAACCATGTCCTAAATACTGTTTTGCAAAGTCTATGGTAGCCACTGTATTTGCATAGGTGAAGAATAATTTTTCGGGATGACGCTCGCGGGTTATTCGTTCTTCAATAAGATTTGTTTCATGTTGCAGCATGCGTCGCAGTCGGCCTTCGGTAACATAGCGTCCATCGTCTTGCACGCCATAAACCGCATCCGAAAAGTCTTTGTCATAAGCGCTCATGGCTTTGGCGATGGTCCCGCTCGCGCCACCAGCTCTAAAAAAATGCCTTGCGGTCTCCTGACCAGCACCTATCTCTGCAAACGTGCCGTATATATTGCGGTTAAGATTTATCCGTAATGCTTTATTTTGAAGGGAAGGTACGGTTTCAAAATCATTGTCTCCAGGAAGCGATAAACCCATTTTAACGTTATTAGTTATTTTACAAAGGTACGTTGATGTGGGGAAAGAATAAAAATAATGGCTACTTTTAACCCTAAATTACCAAATTGAAAATTACAATTTTAGGAACAGGAACCTCGCAAGGAATACCCGTTATAGGAAGTGACCACCCTGTATGTTTAAGCACAAATCCACGTGACAAAAGACAGCGAGTAAGCGCACTTATAGAAATAAATGATAAAGTTCTTGTCATAGATTGTGGCCCCGATTTTAGAAACCAAATGCTTACCAATAATGTTAAACGACTGGATGCCCTGTTATTTACCCACGAGCATGCCGACCATACCGCAGGGTTAGATGATTTGCGACCATTTTACTTTATGCAGGGATTTTTAAAGTGCTTTATGACGTCTCGAGTTTTAGAAGCACTTAAACAGCGATTCGGTTATATTTTTGAAACCAAAAACAAATACCCTGGGGTGCCAGATTTAGACATTACATTGTTTAGTGACGATCCCTTTAAAATAGATGACGTTGAGGTGATCCCTGTGCTTGCCGACCACGGTTTCCTTCCTGTACATGGCTTTAGAATTCATAATTTTGCATACATGACCGATGTTAAAACCATGGAGCCAAAGGAACTTGAAAAGCTTAAAGGACTGGACGTATTAATCATAAATATGTTGCGTGATGCGCCACATAGTACCCATCTTAACAGAGACGAAGCATTAGAAATTGTGAATATCTTAAAACCTAAAAAAACATATTTTACGCACATAAGCCACCATCTGGGTTTTCATGAGGAAGTGGAAGCTACCTTACCAGAAAATGTACACCTCGCTTATGATAATCTTGTAATTAACCTGTAACATGAAACAAAGTCTTTATTTATACCTATTTATTTTTGCATCGCTTATCGCGCTCATTCTTTATGTAAACGGTCGCAATATGCAAGCGGCGTTAGAAAACCAGGTTTTGTCTTTAATGGACGAAAAAAAAGCGTTAGAATCCCAATTAAAATCTGCGCAACTAAACGAGGTTTCGGCTGACGTCTTTTCACTAAACGGGAATCAAGAGGCGCTAAATTATTTTGACAATACGACGATAGATGTAACAACAATCGAAGCGACTATTTTTGATGCGCTGCTAGAACTTAACGCAAATAAAGAGGGGAATCCGCTGGTGCCATTTATAAGTGAGGGTAACGGTTTTCGTGTAAACGATATAAAGGTTGTTAACAACAAGTGGGTACTGGCAAACTTTTCAGACACTAAAAAATGGGGCGAACTATTGTTGGTTTACAATTTTGATACCGATAACAAGGTAAGCTTTGAGGTAGCTAAATCTATTTTGTACAATGCTTACCGATAGGGTTTAAGCCTCTAGCCACGTTTTCATATCGTTAAAATTATCCATAGAGACACCATGCCCCATTGGATATTCTTTAAAAATATAAGTAGCGGCAATTTGGTCAAGAAATGCTGGTGCTTTTGAAGCCCAACTGTATGGCACAACAGTATCCATGGTGCCATGCGATATAAAGAAAGTAGGTGTTTTGTATGTTGCGTTTGTAGTAAATGAATTGTTTTGGTCTTGATTAAAACGTTGTGCTAATTTATTTTTATGTGCTATTAGATCTTCATTAATATAACCACTCATAGCAACAACTTTATTAAATAGGTGTGGATAAGAAAGACTTAATCCAAAGGATAAAATAGCACCCTGACTAAAACCAAGTAAATTGATATCATTTGCATCAATCGGGTAGTTGTCTGCAAGTTCTTTTATAAAACGCAGCAGCAATTCCATACTTTCTCGTGCTTGTTCATGATTACTAAACTTGTCACCTGTGGTAGCGTCAAAATTAATAGCATACCACGCAGCACCGTCAGGATACATTGAAAAAGGTGCTCGCGCAGAAACGATAAAGAAATCATCACTTAGCTGTGGTGCAAAAGAAAATAAGTCATATTCATTACTGCCATAACCGTGTAGTAAAAGCAATAGGGGAGCATTAGGTCTTAAAGCAGGACGTATGAGATGTGTTAGACTTAAGTCAGTGCGTGCAGTCATTTATTTGATAAAATTAAAAAATTGTTGAAAATAGAAGCCTATATAAGGTAATGGTTCCTTTTGACCACGCAATGCACTTAGTAATCCTAACATCGCAAGTACGACCATCAATGTGATCAGCATAAAGGCAATAAATCCGTTAGGGACAGCATGTGCAAAAGCGTTTACAAAAACTGCTAGTATGGCAATTCCTGTCATTTGTCTCAGATGAAAAGAAGCAAAAAGATGGCCCTTACCTGCGTTTAAGAGTACAACGGCTACAAAAACCAAAATAAACAATAACAGACTTAAATACATAAGTACCGCACTGGCATAGCCCAAAATGGCAAGTTGCTTTTCTTGTTTAGAAATCATTTAAAATAAGTTTGTTATTATTAAAAATTCCCAAAATCGAACCCGATGTTTGTACACCTAAAAGGGCACTATTTTTTGCTGTTGAAACGATTTGTTCTTTTGAAAAGGTACTTTGGCCAGTTGTTTTAAATAGTGTCAAGTTAGCTGTGGCGCCTTCCTTTATTTCGGGTCTGGGTTGCATGAACACTTGATATGCATTTGTTAACATGGTAACTGTCATATCAGTACCTAGCAGGTGGTTTAAGACACCAAAAGCACTTTCTAAACCGATGGCACCTGGTGTGGCTTGGTCAAATTCCAAATCCTTTTGTTCAACTGTTAAAGGTGTATGATCACTGGTAACCATATCTACCTGACCAGCAAGTACTAATTCAAGTAACTTTTTGCGATCTGATTCACTGCGTAGTGGTGGTAGTACTTTATAATTGGAATCAAATTGAATTAATTGATTTGTACTGCATGCTAGGTGGTGCACACTTACACTGCAAGTAACGTTTGCAATGTTTTTAGCGGCTTCTATAAGTGCAATTCCTGTAGCCGTTGTGACTGTAGGTATATGCAATCTTCCTTGAGTATAGTTTGCTAGTGCCAGGTCGCGTGTTATTTGAATTTCTTCGGCAATTGCTGCTTGGGTTTTAAGACCTAAATGCGCTGTTGCCTCGTCTTCATTTACTTGACCACTGCTTGCGATTGAGCTTTCTAGGGGAAAGGATTGTACGATGCCACCAAATGTTTTTGTGTACTGTAAACCCAATTTTAAAAGGTTAGCGTTTTTAATTCCTTTTTTAAAATCATAAAATGATACGGCACCCGCCTGGTGCATGTCATATAATTGCGCATGGTGCTCTCCAGCTTGATCGAGGGTAAAATTACCTACTGGCAGTACTTTTACAGCGTTACCAGCCGTTGCATTCTTGATAAAATCTATACCTGTTCTATCCTGTGGGTTAGGAGCGTTGTTGGGGTTTAACATGATGGTGGTAAAACCTCCTGCAGCAGCGGCTTTGAGTCCATTTGCAAGGGTTTGTCGATCTTCAAATCCGGGTTCTCCAAAACTTACACTACTGTCTATAAACCCAATTGAGATATGTAAATCTTCATAAGAAACAATTTGTGCGTCTTTATGATTTATAGATGACGCTATTTTTTCAATGACTCCATGGACGATAAGTATATCTAGTTTTTTACCGTGAAATGGTGACCGTTGGTCTACTATGGTAGCGTTTTTTAATAAAATCATGGTATAAATTTTAAAATAAGCAATTCACATATTAAAAAGAAAAATGCTGCTAAAACAAAATATTTCCAAAACGTGACATTACCATCTTCTTGCAACAGTTTATAGATTACATCATCTATGTTATCAGACAAATCACTACCCAATTGATTATCTAAATAATAATCTTGCAGATTTTCTGCACGCGAGCTATTAAAACTTATAGAGCCTAATGCTTCTTTGTCTTTTAAAACGGTGTATGTTCCTGGTTGTTCAATAGCGCTGTTTGTTTGCAATAGCACAAAGCTATTGTAACCTCGTTGTTGTGGGATAATGGATAATTCGTCTTTTTGCAATTTTAAAATTTGATCATCTTCCATCACGGTAGGAATGGCGATTTCATTCTCTTTACCCAGTGCATAATACAGTTTTGAAAGTGGTAAACTATTCATTCCCATATTGTAGAAAACAGGCACAATAAGGGGTGAGTTTTGAAAGTTTGAGTTTTCGGTATTGATGGGTGCAGCAAAAATGTAGGTGTTTGCAACGTTGTGTAAGAAACTTGTGCCGTCCTGAAATTTTATAATAGACCCAACGGTCTCGCTGTTAAAAACTGTTTTTGAAACACTGGGATATTGAAAATTATCAACCTCGCTACTAAAAACATTGGATAGTAACGGGTGATTTGTATTCACGCTTGTGATTTTTTTCTCTAACCCTGTAGCTGTAGACGCTTTTTTAACATTCTTAATCGCCTCATAACCTGTTGCCTCCTCGTGTGGAATGATTACGAGATGACCGCCGTCGCTCACAAATTTATTAATCTCTTGCGCAAGTCCAGCCGAAACATTTTTTACCTCGTTTAAAATGATAAGATTTTGTTCGTTTATAAGATTATAGTTTAATCCTGCCGACGCTACAGTGGTTAATTTAAAATCTGGCTCGGTGTGTATTTTTTTTAAAAATTTATCGCTTGCATCGTTGATACTCAATACCTTTATAGGATCATTTGCAGCAGTAGCGATATACAGGTGGTTGTCAAAATCCAGTCCCTTATCCTCTATAATGATTTCCCCATTTAGAGGTTCTTTTACGTTTATGTCAAAAAATGTTGTAGCAGCTTTAGCACTTAAATCTACGCTTGTCTTAGACAATAAGACACCTCTATTATTTAGACTTACGGTAACCGGTTGCGACACAGCGGTCGTTGCACTTAAAGACAACACAATTTTTAGATTATTTCCCTCGCGACTTGCTATATACGCAGTGTCTATACTAATGTTATTCAGTTTTTCGGGCACTAATTTTACCAGTTGTCTTTTAATACCTGCAAGTGTGTCTGGAAAAATTTCCTTACCGCGTTTTTGAAAATCTGATAGTATAACCAGTGATTTTGCTTTATCCCGCTCATCTAATAAACTCGCCGCTTTTAACTGTATTTGTTTAAAAGTCAACGTGTTATTGCTGTAACCTGCGGTTAACAAATCGTTTGCAATTTGCTGCTTTGTAGCGTTTACATATACATTATTATTGGTGAACAACGTGAATTCTTTATCTGCCGGTAGTTTTTCAAGTAATTGATTTACTGCCGTCGTGTACAACGGGCCTGAGCTACCTGCCGCCTGCATGCTGTAAGAATTATCTACATAAACCGCAAGTTGTTTTTCGACATTTGCAAGTTTGTCATTTGTTTTATAAGGCTGCGCAAATGCATATATCAAACAGGTAATTGCAAGTAATCTTGCAAATAGTGTGAGCCACTTTTTAAGTTGCTGGCTTTTACGTGTGGTTGTTATAAGGGGTTTAAGAAATGCAACATTTGTAAATGCAACCTTATTAAAGCGGCGCAACTGAAACAAATGAACAATAATAGGGATTACTAGAAAAAAAAGGCCGTAAAATATTGCAGGGTTTTTAAATAACATCTAGTAATTGTGATTATTCAAAGATACTATCTTTCATAAGAAAGGCAAACCTTTTTTAAACTGGTGAAACACGGTTTTTACAACTCCTTAAACGCTCCCAGACCGAATAGTGCATAGTCATATTTTACAGGATCAACAGGATCTAATTTGCGCAATGCAGTGTCTATTTCTAGTACCGCCTTTGCATCGTTTTGCGTTCTTTTTAAAAGTTTTAACTTCCTGGCTACATTGCCCGTATGCACGTCTAGCGGTAGTGATAGTGCACTTGCAGGAATGCTGTTCCATATTCCAAAATCTACCCCTGCATTGTCCTTGCGCACCATCCACCGCAAGAACATGTTGATACGTTTTGCACTGCTGTTTTTAAGTGGGTCGCTCAAATGTTTCTCTGTGCGGGCTAGGTGTTCTACTTTAAAAAACATGGTTTTAAACTGCGAGATTGCTGCTTGTAAATGGGGTTGTTCTTTGTACGCTTTCGCGAAAGCGAACTCTATACCACCATAGGTCACCTCTAAATGTTTAAGGGAACTTATAAACGTTTTGCAATCGGTCCCATTAAAGGTGCGGTGAACAAAGTGGTCAAAGCGTTTTAAATCCTGTGGTACATGCTGCGCAATAAACTGTGCAGGCGCATGGTCCATAAGTTCCATGAGTTTTGTGCCATTTGTAATAATAGATTTGCGATTGCCCCAGGAAATTATCGCCACTAGAAATGCAGCAAGTTCTATATCTTTTTTGTGCGTAAAGCGATGCGGGATTTGTATGGGATCATGGGGGATAAAATCTGCATTGTTGTATTGCAAAACTTTATGATCTAAAAAATCTTTAAGGTCGCTGCGTTTCATGTGCTGTAAAAACACCATCGCTCATGACAAGTTTACGATCGGCTAGATTTGCAAGTTCCTCATTATGAGTTACAATAACAAACGTTTGATTAAAAGTTGCTCTTAAATTTAAAATAAGATTGTGCAGGTCTATTGCGGTTGCACTGTCTAGGTTTCCTGTGGGCTCGTCTGCATAGATTACTTTGGGCTCATTGATAAGTGCCCGTGCCACAGCGACGCGTTGCTGCTCGCCACCGCTTAGCGCACCTGGTTTATGATGCATGCGATCGGTAAGTTTTAAATAATCCAGCAATTCTGCAGCGCGTTTTTCGGCTTGTGATTTGCTTTTTTTAGCAATGTATGCTGGCAAACAAACATTTTCTAGTGCAGTAAATTCTGGTAATAACTGGTGAAACTGAAAAACAAAGCCCAAAGACTCATTACGAAATTTGCTAAGTTGATTATCGCTTAGTTTTGTAACGTCTATACCGTTTATAACAATTTTAGTCTCTGGGTTCTTATCTGGTTTTTCTAAGGTTCCTAGAATATGCAGCAAGGTGGTTTTACCTGCACCCGAGCTGCCCACGATACTTACAATCTCTCCCGCTGCAATGTTTAGATAAACACCTTTAAGAACCTTTAGGTCACCAAATTTTTTATGAATATGTAGTGCTTCTATCATGTTTGTAAAGGTAAGGGCTTTAACTGGAACCTAGCCACTGTGGTCCCTCATTAACATCGAGAAAATAATTAAGCCTTAAAGAAACATTGTGATTTACGGGTTGCATAAACAGGTTGTTGAGGCTGTTGTAAAACTGTATATCGCCCTGATTGTCAAAGTTAAATAAATTATTGCGATACAATAAGATGAGCTCGCTGCCTAATGCAAATCGCCACCGGTAAGCGAGGTCGAGGTTCCAAATGTTAAAATTTGCATTGGGATTATTACTGGTAGTGGGCGCGTAATCACTGTCTACAAATCTGCCTTGTGTATTAAGTTCTTTAAAATCTGGATGAAAGGTGGCACGCGACCAAAAGTTCCTAAATGACAAACTAAGCGCCTGCTGATTATTAAAATTATAACTACCGCTTACTGTATTCTCAACCGTATGGGTATCTCGTTCGCTAAAAATTGATGTTTGACCGCCGTTTATAAGTGTTACCCAACTGTCTCTATTGTCTATTTTGTTCCACCTAAAGCTGTGTAAAAGAATAAATTTATCGGACAGCCTAAAACGTGGTTCTAGAGAAAAAGAGTACTGCTTCTCATCGTGATTGGTTCTACTCAAATAAAATGCGCTGGCGTCTAGTGCAAACACTTTACGGTAATCTGATGATATAAAACCACTTATAGAACCACTTGCGTTGTAGGGGGTCAGTAAATCTGGTATGCGTGACTCAAATTGTTCTTTACTAGCGGTATTCAGGGCTACTGTTGACCCAAAGGCAAAGCGTTCTCGGGTTATAAAAAATGGGTTAAGCTCAAAAGATGTTCCTGTATGAATACCCGTGGAAGCAACGCGACGGTGCCTCGTGCGGTAAGTGACATTCCAGCGGTTAAAAATACCTTGAGGCAAAAACTGCACATATTGTAAATCTCCTTGAAATGTGTGAAAATCATTTCTAAAGTTAACACCTAAATCATTGATGTTGTAATCTTTACTCATGTAAAAATGACCAAATACAGGGCGCCAGTTTCCTTTGGTTTTACGCCAAATGTTCTCTACCGCAACGCCAGTACGGGTACCTGATGGCATAAACCTATTACTCACCTTAACCTCACTGCGCAAGTTTTGTGAACCGTTGCGATTGTTGTGATTAATGCCTATGGCAGTGGCAAGAGCATCTGTAAACGAGCCATTCCTTAAGGTACTCGTATTTGTTAAAAAGACAGAACTGTTTTGACCGAATTGCTGGTCTAAAACAATGATGTTGTAATTAGTAAGCGGTTCGGTAACAACCTCTCGCGTTGTAAGATCGTCTAGATTTTGTATTTGTGCTTTTGTGCGGTCGGTAATGGCATTAAGTAGGGCTATTCCTAGTCCTTTTTCGGTGCGCCCTGTAATTTTAACTGCATTCAGCAATTTGGCGATTTCAGGGTTATTGGTTACTTGTTCGTTATCGGCTAGATTTAAATTAGAAGCGCCTGTGGGTCTTTGACCTATACGTCTAGAAAAGAACAAATCGCCTTTATTAAAAAGGTCTACACCCTCAGTAAAAAAAGCACGATTTTCTCTAAATGTTTGTTCAAAAGGACCTAGATTTAATTCAATAGCATCAAAAGCGACCTGACCAAAATCGGGAATAAGTGTTGCGTCCAGTGTAAAGGCATCGTTTATACCATATTTAACGTCCAGACCTGCGTTGTAAAGAACCTCGTTACCACGCTCATTAAAATTTGTGATGATAGATGCATATGGATATAAATTAAGACGCAAGGGCGGTGATATATCTTTTACACCGGTAACTATGGCATCATATTGTGTTGCATTACCTGTTGTTATATCCACAAAATTAAAAGTGTATTCTTCGTTTAAATGTCTAATCCTGCGATAGGCATTAAAACTCCAGTTTTGTGTGTCAATTTCAGGAAATCGCAATGCCCGATATGGGATTCTCATCTCTACATACCATCCTTTATCATCCAGACTGGTCTCTGAGCTAAAAACAACATTGTAGGTAAAATCCTCGCGGTCGTTTTCTACAATAGCGTCGCCCAGGGTGTTTGCGCTGGTTGCAAAAAAACGTGTTTGGTTGATTTGGTTGTTATAAGTATTGATGTAAAACCCAAAAATATCGGCTTGCGCGTCTAAATCGTCAACTTGTGAAAATTGTTTTAAAATGCGGTGTGGCTCATTGTCATATAAATAAGCGGCAACATATAACGCATCATCGTCATAGGCTACTTTTACTACTGTTTTATGGGTGGTACGTTCTGGTTTTCCGTTTGTAGGTTCCAGCATTACAAAATTATTTGCAACGGGAATACTATCCCAAAAACTTTCAAAAGGTTTACCATCTACTTTAGGCCGTGTATTAACACGGGTAAAAGGGTAGGTTTTACGCGCTATTTTTAAACTGTCTTTTTTGGTAGCAATCGGTTTTTGAGTTGTTGCCGCTGGGATTTTTATGGAGTCATTTTGTGACCACACGCTAGGCACTGTGATCAACAAAAAAAACAAGAAAAGAAGACTTTTTTTCATAAAAACCAAATTGCCGCAAAGCTAGGATGTTCCCATTTTTGAATTCTTAAAGAGGTGTTAATATCTGGATTTACTTCGCAGCGTGTTGTAATTTGCAGGTAAAATTAAGAACTATGGAAATCGCTATACTTGCAGGAGGTTGTTTTTGGTGTACCGAAGCTGTTTTTCAACGCGTTAAGGGAGTAGATACCGTGCGACCGGGCTTTTGCGGTGGTCACATAAAAAATCCTGCTTACCGCGAGGTGGTAGAAGGTAGAACTGGGCATGCAGAATCTGTAGAAATCACCTTTAACCCTGCTACAGTTACCTATTTGCAACTTTTAGAAGTTTTTATGGCTACGCACGATCCAACCACACTTAATAGACAAGGATATGATGTGGGTACACATTATCGCAGTGCTATTTTTTACACGTCAGATGCACAAAAAGAAACTGCAACAAAATTTTTAGAAGAACTACAAGTGTCTAACGTTTACGACAATGCAATTGTTACCGAAATTTCCCCTGCTACAACTTTCTATACGGCAGAATCATACCACGAGAACTATTACAATCTAAACAGAGAGCAAAGTTATTGCCAGTTTGTAATAGATCCTAAGGTAAATAAACTACTCAAAAATTTTTCAGATTTGGTGGGTAAGGTGTAATAAGTTAAGTATTATGAGTTAACTGCTCGTTAGCAGCCCCTCCTTTAATAACATACACATAAAACCAAGTGAGGGTAAATGTAGGAATAACATCCAGACCTGGACTCAGCTCCTCGATAACCGAAACTATTCCTGCGGTAACACCTGCTTTACCTGCAAACATTTTTGTCATTAGAAAAAATGACACTGGTGCCCAGACTAAATCTGTCATCGCAGTGAGCGGGCCTCCTAAATAAGAGGCCATGCCTATAAGGTCAAACAGGATACCAAAAAGTAATTTTGATTTTTTAGAGGCAAACACGATGTATGGTTTTAGTTTCTTGGTAAACCAACAAACGTTCCAAAACGCATTTTAGTGTAAACTGCTCGATATCAATTGTAGAAACTCAGTTCGGGTTTCTACCTTTTCAAATTGCCCACGGAAACCACTGGTCGTTGTGCTGCTGTTTTGTTTTTGCACCCCGCGCATCATCATACACATGTGAGAAGCTTCTATAACAACCGCGACACCCTTAGGATTAAGTGTGCTGTCGATGCACTCCAATATATCATGAGTGAGTCGTTCCTGCACCTGCAAGCGTCTTGCAAAAACGTCCACAATGCGTGGGATTTTAGATAAGCCCACGATATGACCGTTAGGAATATAGGCAATATGTGCTTTACCAAAAAACGGTAACATGTGGTGCTCGCATAAAGAATACAACTCAATATCTTTAATAATCACCATATCATTATAATCCTCGGCAAACATCGCGCCCTTTAAAATGGAAGCCGGGTCTTGCTCATAGCCAGAGGTCAAAAACTGCATAGCCTTTGCCGCACGCTCTGGCGTTTTTAAAAGACCTTCGCGAGTAACGTCTTCTCCTAGATCTGCAATCACACTTGCAAATTTCTCTTTTATATTTTCAGTTGCTTTTATGTTGTATTCTTCAAAAATTCGGTATGACATTGTATGTTTTTTATTATGGTCAAGTCAATAAGTAGTAAAGCGGTTGATTTCCTTTCACATCATGGTACGAATTAAAAGACAGAAATTTTGCAGCTCGCTTTTAAATCCCTCTACTTGTGGTGATACGGCTCATTATTTAAAATGGTGAACGCCCTATAAATTTGCTCTACGGTAAAAATGCGCACCATTTGGTGTGAAAAGGTCATGTCGCTTAACGCAATTTTATCTTGTGCGCGGTCATATACTTGGTTAGAAAATCCGTAAGGCCCGCCTATAATAAACACAAGGCGTTTAAGACCCGAAACCCCTCGTTTATTAAGAAGATCTGCAAATTTTATGCTGCAATATTTTTTACCTCGCTCGTCCAGTAATGTCACAAAGTCACTCGGGTCCAGCTTTTCAAGAATCAATTTACCCTCTAGTGTTTTTTGTTGATCGACGCTTAAATTTTTAGTGTTTTTGACATCGGGAATAATGATAATTTCAAAATTCACATAATGTTTTAACCGTGCTGCATAGGTATCTACAAGTGCAGCGATGTTTGGATTATCGGTTTTGCCAACGGCTATTAAGGTAATCTTCATGGTGCAAATGTAATCGCATTAAGTGAAATAGCTTAAATACCTTTATTTTTACAATTTAGTAGATGATACACACGTATGGATTATAGCTCAATAGATTTTAATGAAGAAGTCGCGCAAATTATTAAAAATGCCTTGCGCGAGGACGTGGGTGATGGTGACCACAGCAGTTTAGCCTGTATTCCTGTTACTGCAACTGGTAAAGCACGTTTGCTTGTAAAAGATCAGGGGATTATTGCGGGTGTCGCTTTCGCGAAAGCGGTATTTCAACAAGTCGATCCCTCGTTACAAATAGACGTACGCATTCATGACGGTGCAAAAGTGCAGTATGGTGACGAGGTTTTTTATGTAAGTGGATCTTCACAAGCGATTTTGAAAGCTGAACGCCTGGTTTTAAATGCCATGCAACGCATGAGTGCTATCGCAACAAAAACGAGCGCATTTGTCGATGTCCTAGCAGGTACTAAAACAAAAATTCTAGACACGCGTAAAACAACACCGGGGTTAAGGGCCCTAGAAAAATGGGCCGTACACATAGGTGGCGGTGTAAATCATCGCTATGGTTTATATGATATGGTCATGCTTAAGGATAACCATATAGATTTTGCCGGCGGGATAACGCAAGCAATTCATAAAACAAAAGAATACCTAAAACGCACCCATCGGGATCTTAAGATTATTGTAGAAGCGCGTGATTTAAAAGAAATTAGTGAAATTCTAGAACATGAGGGTATTTACCGTATTCTTATTGACAACTTTAATTTTGAAAACACGCGTAAAGCCGTTGCCTTAATAGGCGATCGCTGTTTAACCGAAAGTAGCGGCGGCATCACGCTAGAAACTGCAGCACAATATGCAGCCTGTGGTGTGGATTACATTTCTAGCGGTGCAATAACGCACAGTGTTTATAATATGGATTTAAGTTTAAAAGCAATGCATGAGTAAACTTAAACGACATTTAAGCAAAATACCCGTGATTTCTTGGATTACAAAAACCATGGATGCTATAAAACTTCCTGGTTTAGAAGGGTTAACCCTTTTTAATCTCTGGGAAATTTATTCAGTGGGGATTGTGCAGGGTGCTATTAGCACACGGGCAAATGCTATAAGTTACAGCTTTTTTTTAGCTATGTTTCCGTTTATTTTATTTGTCCTTAATTTAATACCGTTTATCGCTATTGATAATTTTCAAGCAGAATTCCTAGCCTTTGTAAACGATTTAATCCCCGCACAAGCAGCAGGAATGTTTGACGAGGTCTTTAAAGAAATTGCGCTTAAACAAAACGGCGGTTTACTTACCATCTCTTTTTTATCCTCGCTGTTTCTTATGGCAAATGGGGTTCATTCTATTTTTTCTGGATTTGAAAGTTCTTATTATGTAGAAAAAGGACGCAACTGGCTGCGCATGTATGGCATCGCAATAGCAGTATCTATAATGCTTGCCGTTTTTTTACTGGTAGGCGTTACAGGAACTCTTTTTGTAGAATATTGGGCCAGACAGTTGCATAATAGTGATTTAATGACCGATAGTGCCGTGGTGAGTTGGTTAGGAATTGTAAAATATGCACTGTTTGTATTTATGTTGTATGTTTTTGTAGCTGTACTTTATTACACAGGTACAAAAGAAGGTAGGCAAACACCGTTCTTCTCGGTAGGGGCGGCGGTTACCATGGTTTTAGTCATCTTACTTTCTAATGGATATGGTGTTTACATAGACAATTTTTCTTCGTACAATCAGGTTTATGGCAGTATTGGGGCGCTCATCATTTTAATGGTTTACATTTGGCTCAATGCCAATATATTATTGCTTGGGCATGAATTAAATGTGGCATTGAGAAGATTAAAGGCACGAAATTTGAAATATAATAAAAAAGAACCCAATTAAATACATTATTATGAAAAAATCGATTTTAGCAGTACTTGCATTTTTAGGCACATTTGCCGCAACAGCCCAACAAACCGTAGAAGGTGTAAAAGTAGACGGCACCCTTAAAGTAGGTGATAACACCTTAAAACTTAACGGCGCTGGCTTGCGTGAAAAAGTATTCATTGACCTGTACGTTGCAGGATTGTACACAACAACTAAAAGTGGTGACGCTACAAAAATCATCAATGCAGACGAGCCCATGGCTATTACCCTGCACATCGTGAGCAGCCTTGTAACGCAAGACAAAATGAAGGAAGCGATAACCGATGGCTTTGAGTACAGCGTAACCTCAAAACAACGTAAAGCCCTAAAGCCCAAAATAGACAGTTTTATGAGCATGTTTAACACTGCCATTGTAGAAGGTAACAAATTTGAACTTGCTTATATTCCTAACACAGGAACGGTGGTTTCAAAAAACGGCAAAAAACTAGGTACCATAGAGGGTATGGATTTTAAAAAGGCACTTTTTGGGATTTGGCTAGGTGCTGACCCTATAGATAGCGCTCTTAAAAAGGGCTTGTTAGGTAAAAATTAAAGTGAATATTTAGCACTTTTCTAGCCGTAACCTATTTATTTCGATGTAATTATGAAATCAGCCATACGTTGGATTGTTGTTTTGTTCGCTTTCGCGAAAGCGAACTCCCAAGACATCACGGGAAAATGGCAAACAACTGACATAAAGGCAACCGCCCCTGTGCATCAAATAACTATCTATGAACAAAACGGAAAATACTATGGAAAGGTAATCGCAATATCGGGCAACCAAAATCCCATTTGCGAGAATTGTGGGGGTGCCAAAAAAAACCAGCCCATCACTGGCATGGTAATTTTAGAAGGTATTGAAAAAAATGGAAATAATTACAAGGGCGGCACTTTGCTAGATACTAAAACAGGTAAACGAGCGGATTGTAAAATGTGGCTTAATACTGATAATCCTAATTTACTGCTGCTGCGCAAATATTTCCAAACCATTACACAAACCCAAACATGGCAGCGTTTATAGATTTATTTAAATTCTAAACTTTTTCTGTTGATTAGCTTTTAACATCGGTTATTTTTACATGACCGATGTTTTTTTATGCCACATTTTATTGAAGTTATCTTACCGCTAGCAGTAGAACGTTTTTTTTCGTACCGTATAAACGAGCAAGAAGCGGCCGTTCTAGAACCGGGAATGCGCGTTGCAGTAAACTTTGGAAAATCTAAAATTTATACTGCTATTGTTTATCGCCTGCATCAAGAAGATGTGTCTGCTTATGAAGTTAAGGATATAGAATTTATCCTAGATGAATACCCGGTTGTGACCACAAGCCAACTCGAATTTTGGAAATGGATAGGTTCTTATTACATGTGTAGTGTAGGACAAGTGATGAAAGCGGCCATGCCTAAATCCCTCTTACTAGAAAGTGAAACCATTATATTGATGAACGAGGATACCATGGTAGATCCTGCGGCACTGTCAGACGACGCTTTTATGGTATTAGAAGCATTAGAAAGCGCACGTGCACTTAAAATACAAGATATTATAGCCATTCTAGACCGTAAAACCGTTTTACCCTTGCTTAAAAGCCTTATAGATAATGGTTTAATAATTTTACAAGAAGAGATTTACAATACCTACAAGCCAAAAACCGATAAATACATACGCCTGAATGACTTGTACACGAGTGACGATGGGCTGCGCTCGATGCTAGATCAACTATCTAAAGCACACAAACAACGCGAGGCGGTGATGGCTCTTTTTATGTTGCAATCATCTTGTGGGATAGCGGTAAGCAGTAAAGATTTAATGAATCGCGCACAGGTTTCTCGTGCAGTGATAAAACAACTAATAGATAAGGACATCCTTATAGAAGAAGAAAAAATAATAGATCGAGTGCTAGTAAGTCGCGCAACGGGTACAGCGTTGTTAGAATTGACCGAAGAGCAAGGAAACGCACTTCAAGAAATAAAAAATTCTTTTGCCAATAATAAAGTGACACTGCTACATGGAGTAACCTCTAGCGGTAAAACCGAAATTTATGTGCGTCTTATAAAAGAACAATTACAAGCAGGAAAACAGGCATTGTATTTACTTCCAGAAATTGCCCTAACCACGCAGCTTATTGCAAGATTGCGCAATTTTTTTAAGCATCAGGTCTTAGTATATCATTCTAATTACAATCTTAACGAACGATTAGAAGTGTGGGAACACGTGCTTCTAGCTAAAGAACCCTATATTATCATAGGTGCCCGCAGTGCGATGTGGTTGCCATTTAAAGATTTAGGACTTATTATCATTGATGAAGAGCATGAGGCAAGTTTTAAGCAGCAAGACCCTGCACCACGTTACCACGCTAGAGATGCATCTATTTTTCTTGCTAATAAAATGGGTGCTCATGTTTTACTAGGGAGTGCAACACCCTCTTTAGAAACCTATTACAATGTAAAAACAAATAAGTACACCCATGTGTCGCTGCTTAAACGATATGGCAACAGGCCCATGCCTGCTATAAGTTTAATAGACTTAAAAGATAAAAAGCATCGCATGAAAATGAAAGGGCATTTCTCTGACACGTTGATTGCGGCAATGCAAGAAACCTTTGACAAGGGTGAACAGGTAATTTTATTTCAAAACAGGCGTGGGTATGCACCTATCATGGAATGTGATACGTGTGGTTATGCGCCGCACTGCCCTAATTGCGATGTAAGTTTAACCTATCATCAATTTAAAAAACAACTGCGTTGCCATTATTGCGGCTACCATACGTATATTCCCCAAGAGTGCAGCGCATGTTCTAGTACCGCACTAGACACAAAAGGATTTGGCACAGAGCAAATAGAACAAGAATTCCTGCAACTTTTTCCTGGTAAAAAAGTTAGCAGAATGGATTTAGATACCACGCGAGGTCGCGATAGTTATGAAAAAATCATTAGACAGGTAGACGATGGTACCGTAGATTGTCTTGTAGGTACACAAATGCTTACTAAAGGTCTCGATTTTAGAAACGTGAGTTTAGTTGGTGTGCTACAAGCAGATACCATGCTTAATTTCCCAGACTTTAGGTCGCACGAGCGCTGTTTTCAATTGCTTACTCAAGTCGCTGGACGTGCGGGTAGAACACACTCGCAGGGAACAGTGCTTATTCAAAGTTTTAACCCTTTGCATAAAATTTTGCAACAAGTGTGTGCTTATGATTTTACCGATATGGCAGACTCACAGCTCATGGAACGATACCAATTTAGCTTTCCACCATACAAACGGTTAATAAAGTTAACATTTAAACACCGTGAATACAATCGTGCGCTAGAAAGCGCAAATTGGTTTGTTAACGCGCTTCAACAACTAGAAGAAGGGGTAGAGATTTTAGGACCAGAGTTTCCTGCTATCGCAAGAGTACGCAACCTATACAACATCCATATCATTATTAAAGTAGACAAGTCTAAGAAAACCAATGATGTAAAGGGCTTTGTTAAAAAGGTTTACCGCAGTTTTGAGTCCATACCTAATTACCGGTCGGTGCGTTGCAATATAGATGTAGATCCTTACTAGTTTAGATAAAGGGATATCGATATAACTATTAGTTGTACTTACACAGGTAGGTGCGAGCATTTAACTAGGCGAGCGCTTCCATAAGATTCACTTTACGATTTCTGCTTAATGGCAGTAATTCTGCTCCCAGTTCTACTGTTTTAGAGTCGTAGTTTTCAACTTTTAAAAGGTTGATAATGTAAGATTTATGAATGCGTAAAAATTGATCTTTGGGAAGCATTTTGTCAAATGACTTCATCGTTGACAGCACAATAAAGTTTTCATTCTCTGTAATTACTTTCACATAATCACCTAACGCTTGAACATATTTGATTTCAGCTAAATAAACTTTACGCTTTTTCAAGTTACTTTTTATAAAAATAAAATCGCCGCGTTCTTCAGCGGCATCTGTTTTATATTTAAAATCTAATAATGCCTTCTCTACACTCATTAAAAACCGATCTCTTTTTACAGGTTTAAGCAGGTAGTCTATGGCTGCATAATCAAATGCTTTAAAAGCAAATTTTTTCTGGGATGCTAAAAAAATAATACGAGGTTTAACAATAAGGTTATCTAACAATTCAAACCCCGAAACCTGAGGCAATTCGATATCTAGAAAAATCAAGTCCACCTCTTTATTTTTAAGGGCTGTTTTTGTGTCCATGGCATTACTAAGTGCGCCCACTAACCTTAAGTTAGGGTGATTTTCTACCATTTTTATAAGTGCTTGACGTTGGATACTCGAATTTTCAACAACAAAACAATCCAAAATGAAGTGATGCATAATACTAGATTTAAGGAATTGCTAACAATAGTACTGTGTTTGAAACAGATGAGCAAGTAAAAATGTTCTTTTAACGTATTTATTTTAACTTAATCGATGTAATAAGGAGTTGTTAAGACACAAAATAGATGGTGCATCGATGTTTGTCAGTTCATATAAAAAGATTACTTTTGCAGCTTATAAAAATTTAATTATGAATCAATACGAAACTGTTTTCATTTTGAATCCCGTTTTATCTGATGATCAGGTAAAGGAAGCAGTAAAGAAGTTTGAAAATTTTCTTACTGAGCGAGGAGCCAAAATAGTAGCTAAAGAAGACTGGGGCCTAAAAAAACTAGCGTACCCTATCGAAAACAAAAAATCTGGTTTCTACCAGCTCTTTGAATTTACAGCTCCTGGTGAGTTAATTAACGACTTCGAGGTAGAATTCCGTCGTGACGAGCGTGTGATGCGTTATCTTACCGTTAAACTCGATAAATATGCTATTGAGTGGGCCGAGAAAAGAAGAGTGAAACTATCTAAACAAGCAAAAGCCTAACACATGTCTACACTACAACAACAAGCAAAAGGTGGTAAAAAAGAAGGTGATGTACGTTACCTATCTCCACTTAAAATAGATACCCAAGATCGTAAAAAATACTGCCGATTTAAAAGAAGTGGTATCAAATATATAGACTATAAGGATCCTGATTTTCTTTTAGGTTTTGTAAACGAGCAAGGTAAATTGTTACCACGTCGTTTAACGGGGACCTCTTTGAAATATCAGCGTAAAGTAGCCGTTGCTATTAAACGTGCTCGTCACATCGCGATAATGCCTTACGTAGCAGATTTACTTAAATAAGAAATATTATGGAACTTATACTTAAAAAAGACGTAGAACACGTAGGATTTGTGGATGATGTAGTAAGCGTTAAACCAGGATATGGCCGCAACTTTTTAATTCCACAAGGGTTAGCTGTTATGGCTACTCCTAGTGCTAAAAAGCAGCTTGCCGAAACCCTTAAACAACGTGCTCATAAAGAAGCATCTATCGTAAAGGCTGCACAAGAACAAGCAGATAAACTTAACGGTTTAGAATTGAAATTAACTGCAAAAACAGCCGAAGGTGACAAAATATTTGGTTCTATAAACGCTACAGACCTTTCAGACGCGCTAGCGGCAAAAGGTGTAGAAGTAGATAAGAAATTTATCACTGTTGGTGGTGGAAGCATCAAGCGTTTAGGTCAGTACGAGGCTAGCGTGAGATTTCACAGGAATGTGGTTGCTACATTAAGTTTTGAAGTGGTTGCCCAAAAAGCATAGTGCACTTTTTAAAATAATAACTAAGCCGTTTCACCTATTGAAACGGCTTTTTTTTGAATAATAATGAAATATAGAAGACTTACCAAAGAGCAGTTAGTAGAATTACATCAGGAATTTATCACCTTTCTTTCCACACAATCCATTACAGGTAGCGAGTGGGAAACCATTAAAAAAGAACAGCCGCACGTGGCCGAGGATGAAATAGACCTATTTTCATACCTTGTGTGGGAACGCGTGTTAACAAAAGCACAGTTTTTAGAGCACATTTCACCACAAACGATGAATCTTTTTCATCTAGATGTTAAAGAAATGAACCTTATCTCTATCATGGTAGGTTTACAAGAAATAGACATCACAACCAAAGAAGGGTACACATGGCTCAAAGAAAATTTGTTAAGTGAAGAAGTTAAACTTTTCACAGCTACAAAAAAATACAGCAAAGACCCTCTTGCAGACAAGTTTAAATTGATAGAAAATGGCGCTGTCATCACAAACGGAGCGCTTTATCAGTATTTTGAGGATATTGTAGAGTTAGGAAAAGACACAACGTACTAGCCCTTTAACTTTAACAAGTTCTTTTGTTTTGCAATGCGGTGGTTGCGTTATTTCGCTTTCGCGAAAGCAGAATCACCACAACACACATGATTAAGAAAAAGTAAGCTTTACGTTTAACAAAGCTTTAAATTACTCGTATCGCAATGCCTCTATAGGATCTAATCGCGCGGCTTTAATAGCAGGAAAAACTCCTGAAAATAATGCGATAATGATGGAAACGATGGTTGCCGTGATAATTGCACCCCATGGTATTGTAAATGAGATATCAAATCCAGCAGACACGCCCCAGCCTATGAGCATTCCTAATCCTATACCTAATATACTGCCGTACTGACTAATAAGTAAAGTCTCTATAAAAAACTGCCAAGAAATGGTGCTGCTTTTTGCACCTAGTGCTTTGCGCACACCTATTTCGCGAGTACGCTCTGTAACAGACACGAGCATGATATTCATGAGCGCGATAGAAGAACCAAAAATAGTAATACCGCTTATTACAAAGGCTGCGATATTTAAAGCAACTAATTGCGAGGTCGCAGCAAGCAATAATTCATCACTTTGGACCACACCAAAATTATCTTTTTCAACAGGAGCTAGGCCTCTTAAATTGCGCATAAGAACAACAGCAGCATCCTTTGCACCTTCCATAAACTGCTTGTCGTCCACTTTTACGCTTAGATCATAATTGATATTAGGTGCTGTATAAATGCTACGTGCAACGCCTAGAGGTATAAGCACACGCAAGTCTATGTTATTGCCAAAGGTCGACCCTTTTTCCTCGAGTAACCCAATGACGGTGAATTTATTACCCCGTATGCTTATTTGTTGTCCCACAGGATTTAAACCTTCAAAAAGAGCATCTTCCATATCGCTACCTATAAGACAAACACGCGCATTGTTGCTAATGTCAAAACCGCTAAAAGCACGACCTTCTAATAGTTTTATACCGGTATTTTCTACATAATGCTCGTTTACGCCATTAATAATAACCTTTGGTTTTGTTTTTCTTGCACCAGACTTTACCTCGGCCTGATTTGTTGCCAAAAAAGAAACGCCTACTTGCGAAAATGGATATTCAAAGCGTTCTTCAAATTCTTTAACCTGATTAAAAGATATTACAGGATTTATTTGTGTGCGCTCGCCACGACCTCGCCGTTGCAAGGCAAATGGGTATTGTTGTATGTTAAAGGTATTTGCCCCGATACCCGAGAAGCCATCGGTAATGGTAGATTCTAGCGCTTTAACAGCGCTTAAAATGCCTACAAGTGCAGTGATTCCTATAGCAATAATAAATACCGTTAGTGACGTGCGCAGCAGTTGACTTTTTATAGATTGTTGCGCGATATTTATATTCTCTCTTACTAATCTTGCCATAGATGATAAGACTATACCTGGTAAGTATTGTTACAATGCTGCGGGTTAAAAATAAAAATTTGATAAGCCACTAGCGGTATAAATGTGTTTCATAAATTTCTAATTGTAGGTAAGTGATTTGTTACGACCTATATTTGCAATCCTAATTATCACCATGGCACAAAAACCAGCAATACCGCAAGGAACAAGAGATTTTTCACCGTTAGAGGTTCAAAGGCGCAACTATATTACAGGAGTTATTAAGTATTTTTTTGAGCACTATGGATTCATGCCTATTGAGACACCTTGTTTTGAAAATAGTGATACGTTGTTAGGAAAATATGGTGAAGAAGGCGATAGGCTAATTTTTAAAGTTCTTAATAATGGAGCCTATTTAAGCAAAATCTCTCCAGAATTACTAACAATTGCCAGCGAAAACTTAATTACCCCGCACATAAGCAATCGTGCCCTGCGTTATGATTTAACCGTACCATTTGCTAGGTATGTTGTGCAGCATCAAAATGACATTACCTTCCCGTTTAAAAGGTATCAAATACAAAATGTATGGCGTGCCGATAGGCCACAAAAGGGGCGTTTTAGAGAATTTACGCAATGCGATGCAGACGTTGTAGGTAGCGACTCCTTATTACAAGAAGTAGAATTTTTAAAACTTTATGATGCTGTTTTTACAAAATTAAATCTGGTAGGTTGCACCATAAAAATTAACAATAGAAAAATTCTCGCTGGTCTCGCCGAAATGATTGGTGCAAACGACAAACTCATCGATTTTACAGTGGCCCTGGATAAACTGGATAAAATAGGAATAGCAGCGGTAAAAAACGAGATGTTGCTTAAAGGTATAGACGCAGCTGCGATTGCCTTGTTAGAGCCTGTATTTACCTTACAAGGGGATTACGAGCAAAAGTTGGCAACCATGAAAAAATTGCTGCAACAATCGGCAATCGGTCTTAAAGGGATAGAGGAACTTGCGTTTATAAACGACCATATAAAATCTTTAAAACTTACTACCACAAATTTGGATCTGGATATTACCCTTGCTAGAGGTTTAAATTATTATACGGGCTGCATTTTTGAGGTTGCGGCACCGGCAGGAGTAAACATGGGTAGCATAGGTGGTGGTGGTCGATATGACGACCTGACAGGTATTTTTGGTTTAAAAGATATGAGTGGAGTAGGGATAAGCTTTGGCTTGGACCGGATTTATTTGGTGCTAGAAGAACTGCAACTGTTCCCAGATTCTGTGCGGGCAGGGGTCGATGTTTTGTTTTTAAATTTTGGTGAGAAAGAAGCACAAGCAGCTTTGAGTGCGGTGTTTCGCTTTCGCGAAAGCGGAATAAAAACAGAGCTTTACCCAGAATCAGCAAAAATGAAAAAGCAAATGTCCTATGCAGACCGTAATGAAATACCATATGTAGTTTTACTAGGTGAAGATGAGCTTAAAAACAACGTGCTCACTCTTAAAACGATGAAAACCGGCGTGCAAGTTACTTTACAGGCAGATGCACTCATAAAACAACTTGGCGCTGGTTAAAACATTCAAAAACCAGTATCGTTTTAAAACCAGTAGCATTTAAATAAAATGTATAAAAAAATCCCTTCTTTATGGAAGGGATTTTTTGTAGCGTGGGGCGGGCACGATCCGCCGACCTCAGCATTATGAGTGCTGCGCTCTAACCAGCTGAGCTACCACGCCTAAAACTTAGTTTTCTAAGCGGGTGCAAATATAGTATTAAAAAACGAATACAGGCAACTTATAAATCGTTAATATTTTATCGCAATCATTTCATAGAAATTGTATAATACTTTATATTGCCCCAAAGTTTTAAAAATGCAAGAACCAATCAAATTTGAAGTAGAGTTTCCCATACACGTTTCACCCGCTTTGCTTTATCAATATATCGCAACACCATCTGGCATGTCCGAATGGTTTGCAGACAATGTGAACAGCCGTGGAGAGTACTTCAATTTTATATGGGATGGACAAGAAGAGCGTGCAAAAATTATAAAAAGAATAGCCGATGATCGCGCACGATTTCAGTGGGATTATGATTTAGACACTAAAAAGTATTTTGAGTTGCGCATAGAAATCGACGATATTACCGATGATGTTTCTATTATTATTACCGATTTTGGCGAGGATCAAGAGGAAGTTGAAGAGCAAAAGCGTTTTTGGGAGAATCAAATCGCCGAGCTTAAAAAGGTACTCGGGTCTGTTTAACCCATTTTATTATACCGTAACTTTGAACCCTTAATAGATAAGGGTTTTTTTATGATGAATATTAACGGTCAGGTTGTTTCTAGTGCACAGGCACCTAATCATTTTATCAACCGTGGATTGTATTATGGCGATAGCGTTTTTGAGACTATACGGTGTTTTAAAGGCGAATTGCTTTTTTTTGAAGACCATTATTTTAGGTTGATGTCTAGCATGCGTATCATGCGCATGGATATTCCTGTAACATTTACACCTGAATATATTGAAGCTCAAATTATTGAATTATTACAATTTACAAAAGATGAACATGCCCGTATAAGACTAACGGTGTGGAGAGACAGTAGTGGATATTACACACCAGATACTAATGCAATTTCTTTTTTAATAACTTGCGAATCACTAGAAAATGGATACATCGATAAACCCATTACCGAAGTTGAGCTATTTAAAGATTATTATGTTTCAAAAAATCTTGTATCAACAATAAAGGCTGCTAATAAACATATTCACATTCTTGCCGGAATTTATGCAAGAGAAAATGATTATCTAGACATGATATTGTTAAATGAGGATAAAAATGTTACCGAAATGATAGCAGGTAATATTTTTTTACGCATTGGCGATACCATTAAAACACCCCCTGTAAACGATGGCTGTTTAAATGGAATAATGCGTGGGAAAGTAATAGAGCAATTGAAAAAGATGATAAACTATAAAATTGTAGAAGAGTCAATATCACCTTTTGATTTACAGCGCGCCGATGAAATTTTTGTCACAAACGTTATCAATGGCGTGCAAAGTGTCTTAAAATATCGCAAAGCCACATATGGTAAAGACGCAGCAACCGAATTGCGACAGTTATTTGTCGATAAACTTTTTAAGGTAGACTAATTATCATGTGGATTATCAGGTGCATTAGACCAAAACTCATAACTACCACCTAACGTTCTCATTTTATCACGCCAAAAGGTGTTGACATTTGCATTGAAGATTGATTTTTCCTGTTTTGGCTCGTTAATAACCAGCCAGGACGATGCATTTACTTCTTCATCCAACTGTCCAGATTCCCAACCAGAATATCCTAAGAAGAATTTAATTTGATTTGTAGTTATTTCTCCCGATAGCAACAAATTAAAAGCTGTATTGAAATCACCACCCCAGTAAATTGAATCATTAATACAATGTGAATCAGTAATTAAGTCTGGAACGCTGTGTATAAAATAGAGATTATCTGTATCTACCGGTCCACCGTGAAATATGGGGATTTCCATATTAATCTCGGGTATAAGTTGGTCTAATGTATAACTTACAGGTTTGTTCAAAATAAACCCAACTGCGCCATGTTCATTATATTCTGTTAACAAGACAACGGCTCTAGAAAACGATGCATCTCCTATGATACTAGGTTCCGACAGTAACATTTTACCTTGACTAGGTTTTATTAATTCCATAAAAACATAATTATGAATTAAACGTACTATATTTTTTGTAAATACTTGTTATTGTGTAACTACTATTTAGTGTACGGATAAAAACTTTTTAAAAACACGCAATAAAAAAAGCCTACTCTTTTAGAAGCAGGCTTTAGAACTAAAAGGGGGTAGTATTAGTTTACAGCTTTTTGTAATTCACTACCTGCTTTAAATTTTACAACATTTTTAGCTGCAATTTTAATGGTTTTTCCTGTTTGTGGATTTCTCCCTTCACGAGCTTCTCTTTTAGAAACCGCAAAAGAACCGAAACCTACTAAAGAAATACGGCTACCATTTTTTAAGCCTTTTTCAACATTTCCTAAGAATGACTCTAATGCTTTTTTTGCAGCAGCTTTAGAAATACCAGCGTGCTCGGCCATTCCATCGATTAAATCTGTTTTATTCATAATAATAAATTAAGTTTGGTTAAACTGTTATGACTTACAAATTTATACGGAATATCTCCGCATGCAAGCAATAGCAAAGGAAAAGCAATAGTTTGTTTATAAAACCACACGATTGTTAATAACTTTGAACCCACGCAATCGGTTTTTATTGTGGAATGCTTGTAAACATTGCGTTTGGCTCAAATGTATAACCGTTTAATAGGTCTTTTGAGGTCATTCTTTTTTTATTAGGTAGTTGCAATTCTATAATTTTTATAAATCCGTTTTTACAGGCAACGAGTATTTCGCCATAGTCTATAATAATGGTCCCAGGCTGCATGTCGTGATTTTTTTCTATGGCAGCAGTTTTAAAAATTTTTACAGGCACTGTTTCCTTTTGTACCAACCAGGTTTTTGCAACAGGGTATGGGTTTAAACCCCTAACAAGTGCGTCTATTTGATTAGCGGTGACATGCCAGTTAATTGTTGTGTTTTCAGCATCTAGTTTAGGTGCGGGCGCTAGTTGCGCATTATCGGGCTGCACGCTGGTTTTTACTATATTTAAAGCAATAGCCGCAACGGTTTCTAACGTTAATTTACATCCTAGCGCTAACAGTTTGTCGTGCAGTGTACCGGCAGTTTCATCGTTTTCAATAGGACAGCGCATTTGCGAAATAATGGCACCAGTGTCTATTTTATCATCTATAAAAAATGTTGTGACCCCTGTTTCCTGATCGCCGTTAATGATTGCCCAATTTATAGGCGCAGCACCGCGGTATTTGGGCAAAATGCTTGCGTGCAAGTTAAAGGTTCCAAATTGGGGCATGTTCCAAACAACTTTAGGCAACATTCTAAATGCCACAATAACTTGTAAATTTGCTTCTAACGCTCTCAATTCATTAATAAACCCTTCATCTTTTAGATTTGTAGGTTGTAATAATGTTAAGCCCACTTTTAGGGCATACTGTTTTACATCGCTTTGCTGTAAACTCCTGCCGCGACCCGCTGGTTTGTCGGGTGCTGTAACAACTGCAACAACTTCATAATCGCTCTCGTGTAAAACTTTAAGTACCCCAGTAGCAAATGCAGGTGTGCCGTAAAAAATAATTTTTAGTTTATTGGTCATAGTAATGTGTATGTATTAGAATACGTAATTCCCACCAGTGACTCGTCCATAAGTTTTTTAATACTGGATACGATTTCATGCATGGGAAGTTGGAGTTGTCGCTGTAAATTTTCCAGCGTTTCAGGATTTCTTGCTAGAATTTCTAGAATTGCAGTGGAACAGTCGCTGGCGGTTGTTGCTTTTTGTGATTTTAAACAATTACTGCATTTGCCACAATTCCCGACACTTTTTTCGTTAAAATAGGCGAGTAGTAACGTGTTTATACACTCTTTAGGTTCGGTCACCAGGGCGATTAATGCATTTAGTTTCTCTTCTTTGTAGATATTTTGTAAGTCTAATTCTTTGCTAAAAGCATTTATGGTACGATCATCATCACGTGGTTGCAGCATCGTCACGTGCGTGTCGGCATTTACAATCATCGCGTCTATATAATCTTGTTCTTTTAGTGTTGTTAAAGCTTGTATTACCTGCTCTTCACTGGTTTTACTGCGCTGGGCTATCAGTGCGATATTCACATCAATGTCGTGATTTGTGCTTCCGCCATAGGTGCGTAGAATTGTTTGAATAATGGCATTAAGTACTGCATTAGTTCCTGCAAACTGGGTTATATTTTTTCCGCTTTCGCGAAAGCGAATCCTAGACCTTCTCTCAAATCCTTGTGATAACGCGATAACACTAAACCTGTCTAAAGCTTGTAGTGCGTTGTAACACATAATTCCTTCAAGTCCATAGGTGTTGCAAAAATGAGCAAATGATAAATGATGTGTGGTGTCGGCACCCTCGCCTAAAGGTATTTGCAAATAAACGCACAGTTTTTTGTAGATGTATTTTACGCTTTGTGAGGTCGCAAGAGCACTTAAAAACTGATTACGCCCATGAGTGGTATCGTTAATATTATAGATAAAAAGTGCTTGGGATTCCATACCATCTCTACCAGCACGACCTGTTTCCTGGTAGTAGCTTTCTATGCTTTCTGGCATTTGTACATGGACCACCGATCGTACATTGGGTTTATCGATCCCCATCCCAAAAGCATTTGTAGCCACCATAACCTGGCACTTATCTTTTAACCACAGCAAGGACGATTTTGCACGTTCCTTAAGCGGTAATCCACCATGATAATAGGATGCCTTAACGTTGGATTGCTCCAGCAATTCAGCAAAATACGTTGCGTTTTTACGGCTTCTCACATAGATTATGGATGCGCCGCTGTTTTCTCTATAAAACCTTAAAACGGCGCTGCGTTTGTCGGGTGTGTTTTCTAAAATATAGGAGATGTTGGGTCGTGCAAAACTACTCATGAAAATTGCCTTTCGGTCAATTTTTAAATTCTCTAATATGTCCTGTTGTACTTTTTTTGTTGCAGTTGCAGTAACCGCGATTAAGGGAACATTTTTTAACGATGCTCTAAACTCGTTTATTAGCCTATAAGCAGGTCTAAAATCATGCCCCCACTGGCTTATACAGTGTGCCTCGTCTATTGCTATTAAGCTTATTTTTATTGTTTTAAGCCGCTCTTTAACGAGGTCGTTGCGCAGTCGCTCTGGACTTAAATATAAAAACTGATAGTTCCCGTAAACACAATTATCTAGTAAGTTGCTTAAATCGTCATGTGAGATCCCCCCAGTAAGCCCGATAGCTTTAACACCGCGTTGCTGCAGTTGTTGTACTTGATCTTTTATTAACGCGATAAGAGGTGAAATCACAATACACAATCCGTCTAGCATCATGCCAGGTATTTGATAGCATATTGATTTACCACCGCCAGTGGGTAAAAGCGCAAGAGCATCTTTACCACTTAAAACGTGATCGATGATCTCTTTTTGAACAGGTCTAAAATCAGTATATCCGTAAACTTGCTCTAAAATCTGGTAACTATCTTTTATCACTTGTTAGGTGCTTTAAAATGAGGGCAACGCGCTCGTCAATGCTTGTTAGCGGCAGTATTATGGGTTGATAATCTAGATTTTTATAGAAATTTAATAGTATGTCACCTATTTCAATGGCTTGTTCATAAGTCTCATAACGTTCATTATCGGCGGTGTATATTTCTTGCCATGGCGGCAAAAAAAATAAAAAATCATAGGTATGATCTTTACATGCATCTATAAAAGAGACAGGTATGTCTTCTCCTTTAAAAATGTGATAAGCAGGAACATCGGGCACACCGCGGTCATAAAAGTTGATTCCTGTTGTCGCCTGGTGGTATTGTTTAATTCTACCTGCTAGCAGTTTTTCGCTAAATGCAAATGGATCGGCTAAAAATAATTGCTGGATTCCCTGTTCTTGCGCATCTCTTATTACTGTTCTAGAAATCTCATGATGCACCTGGTAACCTAAGTTTTCTAATTTTTGTATAAGGCTGCTTTTCCCGCTGCCAGGACCGCCTATTAAAAGTACACGTTTTATCATGGTCATAAGTTAGCAAAATAACTAAATAATTCGCTCAACAAGCTAATGGTTCTTAACTTATATTTGTACATACAAATTTTTATGATTACCCCAAATCCCGAAGAGTTTTACGAGAAGTTGAAAAAACAGTTGCTTGACACGTCTATATGGCCGTCCAAATATATGTACAAGTTTATCGTGCCATCACAAGGTACAGCCATTGAGCAAATAGAAAGCATTTTTGATAACACTGGTGCTGTGATTAATTCTAAAGAATCTAGTAAAGGTAAGTTTACAAGTCTTACAGTTATGGTGATTTTAAAAAATCCAGACGCGGTGATTACAAAATATAAGGAAGTAGGTCAAATCCCTGGAGTAATTTCACTTTAAAAATAGCAAAAGCAATCTTACCTGTTAAGATTTTATTATTTTGCATCAATCTTTAACAAACAATCATTTTGAATCAATCATTAGAATATAATACAGAGCGCAACAACCTTAACATCCCTGAATACGGAAGGCATATTCAAAAACTGGTTGAACACTGCAAGAAATTAGAACCAAAAGAAGAAAGAAATAAAATGGCAAACGCCATAGTAGGTGTTATGGGTAATTTAAACCCACATTTACGCGATATCGCAGACTTTCAACATAAGTTGTGGTACCAGTTATTTATTATCGCAAACTTTGAGCTAGATGTTGACTCGCCTTACCCCGTACCAACACCCGAGGATCTTGCAGCGAGACCACCACGCATGCCTTATCCTCAAAAACAACCGAAGTACCGCTTTTATGGAAACAACATACAAAGCATGATTAACGTTGCCTTAAGTTGGGAAAAAGGGGAGAAGCGAGAGGCACTTTCTTTTATTATCGCAAATCACATGAAGAAATCCTTTCTAAATTGGAATAAAGATGTGGTTGACGACTCTGTCATTTTTAAACACCTATTAGAGTTGAGTAATGGTGAAATAAACTTAGAACCTAAAGATGAGAACTTGTTAGAGGCCAAAGGTTTAATCCATAGGACGATTCCTAGTGAAAACCCACCAAATAATCCGCGAAGTTTCAAAAAAAACGTAAAAAAGCAAAGAACAACAGGCGGCAACAACCTTAACAGGCGTAGACCCAACCCATAATCGCTGTAATGTTTGGTGATGACAAATATCCTTTTGAATTTACCAAAGCTTTCAAACGAATTCATAGTACACATACATCACTAACTTTTTTTTGCCTTTTAAAAACAAACTACCTTTTTAGGTGAAATATATTTAAACATGGGAACATTTATAATAGAAGGCGGTCACCGTCTAAAAGGAGATATCCAACCGCAGGGCGCAAAAAACGAGGTTTTACAAATTTTATGTGCTGTGCTTTTAACAGCTGAGCCTGTGATAATTAATAATATCCCAGATATTATAGATGTTAATAAGCTTATTTACTTACTACAAGATCTTGGCGTTAAGGTCACTAAAAACAGTAAGGATTCCTATACCTTTCAGGCAGATGCAGTGAATTTAGCCTTTCTAAAGTCCGAAGATTATAAAATACAGGGCCGTGGTTTGCGAGGCTCTATCATGCTCGTTGGACCATTACTCGCGCGTTTTGGAAAGGGTTATATTCCTAGACCGGGCGGGGATAAGATAGGCAGACGTAGACTAGACACACATTTTGAGGGTTTTATAAAACTGGGAGCAACATTTCGTTACAACAAAGAAGAGTATTTTTATGGAGTAGAGGCCACGACCTTAACTGGTGCGTACATGCTGCTGGATGAGGCGTCGGTTACAGGAACTGCTAATATTGTTATGGCTGCTGTTTTAGCAAAAGGTCAAACAACCATTTACAACGCTGCATGCGAACCTTATCTACAACAACTTTGCAAAATGCTCGTGAGAATGGGGGCAAAAATAAGCGGGATAGGTTCTAATTTATTAGTTATAGATGGTGTAGAACAATTGGGCGGTACCACCCACAACGTATTGCCAGATATGATAGAAATAGGCAGTTGGATAGGTCTAGCTGCAATGACAAAAAGTGAAATCACTATTAAGAATGTTAGCTACGACGAGCTAGGCATTATTCCCGAGACTTTTAGAAAAATAGGTATTACTGTAGAACGCAAAGGAGACGACATTTACATACCTGCGCACGAGAACGGTTATGAAATTCAAAATTTTATAGATGGCTCTATCCTAACCATTGCCGATGCGCCTTGGCCTGGTTTTACACCCGATTTGCTGAGTATTATTCTCGTCGTTGCAACGCAAGCACGTGGTAGCGTCTTAATCCACCAAAAAATGTTTGAAAGCCGATTATTCTTTGTGGACAAACTTATTGATATGGGCGCAAAAATTATTTTATGCGATCCACACCGCGCATCGGTTATTGGGCATGACTTTAAATCAACTTTAAAAGCGACCACCATGACGTCGCCAGATATTAGAGCTGGAATTTCGCTACTTATAGCGGCATTAAGTGCTGTTGGGACAAGTACAATCCATAATATTGAGCAAATCGATCGTGGTTATGAGAACATAGATTCACGACTTAGAGCGATAGGTGCCAAAATTACACGAGTAAACTAGATAAAAGAATTAAAAAAGGTCACGCGCTTAAGGGTGCAGTTGTTTTGGAAATTTCTAAAAACTACAGCCATTTTTCAATAAAAAATACTGTTAGGCACACGATGTTAAATTAGGCAAGGATTTTGCTATCTTTAAAACATGAAATATGTCGTCTTTATTTTATTATGGTGTAGCATGTTCTCTTATGCACAAGAATCGCCTACCACCACACCACGTCGAATAGAACCTATTATTAGGCCTGTCCCACAAGAAGAGACAGGTCCATTTGTTTTACCTGAGCGCAGAGAAGAAAATACTTATAAACGACCTGATCGAGAACCTAGAATCAATTTACGCACAGATACAGATTTAATGGATCCAGGCGAGCGTTTCAATAAAAAGTCTTTTAAGCAAGACGGCTATGCGGGACCCGGATTTAAAAGTGATACTTTTTTAGGAGAATTGCGCACAGGTAAAACCGTTCTCGATATGATTTGTCGGGATCACCAGTACGAGGATGGCGACATGGTGCGTGTGTGGTTAGATGATAAAGTACTTGTAGATCAAATTTATTTAAGAAATGCCTATCAGGGTTTTCAAATAGACTTAAAGCCAGGCTTTAATAAAATAGAGATAGAAGCTTTAAATCAAGGAACTTCGGGTCCCAATACTGCTCAATTTAAAGTGATGGATAAAGAGGGAAAAGTACTCTCTGAAAATATTTGGAATCTCAATGCCGGTGTAAAAGCCGTCCTTATTGTTATTAAGGAGTAAAATGTTCCTTAAATAACGATGTCACCTCTACACAACAGTGTTCGTTTAAATTTTTAAGTTTAAAAATTCCTATTCTTATTCTAGCCAGCCGTAATGTAGGATACCCTACTGCGGCTGTCATTTTGCGTATTTGCCTAAACTTTCCCTCGTTAAGTGTCATACTAATCCAGCTCGTGGGGCCGTGCCTATCATCCCTAATGCGTTGTTTTGTAGGTGGTAAAACAGGAGTTTCAGTAAGGATTGTTACTTTACAAGGTTTAGTATTATAGGGTTTTCCTTGCACACTAATCACAACACTATGTTCTAATTGCGCGATAACACCTGGGGTTATTTGTCCATCTACTTGCACAACATATTCCTTTTCCCACTTTGCCGAATTATTGATGGTATTACTCCAGGTCCCGTTTGTGGTGATTAATAATAAACCCTCGCTATCCTCGTCCAGCCGACCTACTGCCATAGCGCCTTTTGGAAAAATACCCAATTCACCCAAAAAGCGCTTTTTTGATTGCTTTACATCGTTTGTAATAAATTGGCTTACCATGCCCCAAGGTTTGTAAACTAAAAATAGTTGCGATTCCATCACGCAAAGATGCTTTATGTTTCGCAACAAATATTGGATTTTCAAAAGATCATGTTGTTTTTTTCATAACCATTTCTGTGTGTTTGCACCTTTTAAAAAACTATCTTAGTACATTAAGTAATTGCCTCTATGAATGCACAAGAACTTATTTTATTACGCTTTCGCGAAAGCGTAAAAGCCAAACAATCATTCACACAACAATTAGCAGATACCCTAGATATTAGCTATGACGCGGCATATCGCAGACAAACGGGAATGGCAAAACTGACTATTGATGAGGCTATCACGCTTGCTATTAGTGGGCAATTTTCGCTAGATACCATCATGACTGCTGCTGCACCGCTTACTGCGCTAGGTACGATTACAACCCCCATAGATTCTATGGATACCCTGATAGCCTATTTTAAAGCGATGCACCATAACCTGCAAACGTTAGGTAAAAAGAATGTAAAATTTATCTACAGCGCAAAAGATATCCCTGTCTTTCATCATTTTAATGACTCGGCATTGTGCAGGTTTAAAATTTATGTGTGGCTGCACCTACTGGTACCTAAACACAACCTGCACGATTTTGACAAATTTGATTTACCCCTGGATTTAAAAACCTTAATAACGGCTGTAAAAGATGTGACAAATCGTTTTGAGCATGTAGAGATTTGGAATGATACTACCATTTCCAGTAGTTTAAAGCAAATCCATTACTTTCACGCGGCTGGTTTGTTATCATTAGAAACCGCATTACAATTATGTAAAGATTTACATGCGCTCGTACAGTCGTTACAAGAAAAGATTGACGATGCTACTGCAAACTATGATATCTATTACCACGAGCTGCTTATTATGACAAATAACAGTATTGCATTTAAAGAAAAAATACCTGTGGCAGCGTTTATAACCACAACGATGTTGGGATACATTCAATTTAATGCGCCCGATATGTTAGAACGTATGCAGCAGTTTTATTTTCAGCAAATGGCGCTAGCCACCTCGCTTAAACAAGGTAATTTTAAAGAGCGCGTTTTGTTTTTTGCAAAACATACACAAAAGATAAACGCCTTAGAAAATGCCTTAAAGAATACGCCAATCTTTGATTTATAAAGACTTTATACGATACAAGAAAATAATCTACCTAGCCGTTGGATCGGTGTTTTCGTGGTCATTTGTGTCAAAAACAGATTCTAACCGCGAGCCTAAAATGCTCACTCCTTTTTGCATAAGAAGGTTGTTAGGATAGGTAACTAGCTCGCCATCAATAGTTTTTAATAAGGTGTAAAATCCTTTAATGTCTAGTATAACAGCCGTTACAGGTAAATCTTTATCATGAATACGCACGCGGTCACCTATTTTAAAAGGAAAGCCAAAATACAGTATAAAGCTGGCGGTAAAATTGCTTAGAATACTCCAGTTTGCAAATAACGCAACGCCTACAACCGCAAAACTAGAACTTAAAACCAGGATAAAATCATCCTCGTTTATAATCCAAATAAGTAAAATAGAGAGCACAGCTAGGGTCCATAGCACATAACCTACATACCTATTAATATATTGACGGCGCAACGCCGACCTGTTTAGGTCTCTAGAAAGTTTTGCCGCACTCCATATAACAAGCCTGTGTAAAGAGAAGGCTACAATTAAAATAATGATGGAAAGAATTACCTCTTTCCTGCTTAAAAATGTGATCATAATCCTAATGTTGCTCTTAAAGACTCGTCGCTGTTGCTGTTTTTATTCCAGTACGCGCTTTGTATGGTCTTCTTTAATATGGCAGTAGTTTCTAGATAATCTGCACCATCCTTGTAGGTATCGGTCCATTTTAAAATACGGTATGGAAACTCTTTTTCGGTAATGTAGCTAACGGTGCGGTCTAAGGTAGGCATGGAAATTTTGTATTCAATACCAGCAACGGTATTGGTTAAAGATGCGGTGGCTTGTACCGGTGCAATTTCCACATGTTTCAGCCTTAAAAAAACAGTGCTAGGTAGTAGTTGAAAATCGCCTTGAGGCATTTTATCGGGACCAAATCTAAGTTGAGAGAGCAATTGATCTTCGGTAACAACGTCGGGTAAGGTCAGGGTCGTATCTCCCTCGGTCATGAAATAAGAATGCGAAGCTATGTTATAACCATTGTTGCGTTTATTTAATTGCATGTACACATGACCACACCACTCCTGGACCGATGTTGTTATTTTGAGTGCATTTTCTTGTGAGTACACTGGTAAAAAGGTGCTGCTCATGATGGTGTATGGGTAAATTCCTGTATTAAAATTGCGGGTTGCATTTAACTTAAGAACTGGTATACTGGCACTTGTGGGCGCATCTTCTTTTACTTGTTTGGCAGCGTTCATGGGCTCGGTAACAAAAACGAGAACCGCCGAGCCACTTCTTATTTCTCCATAACGCGCTTGTTGCAAGTCATAGCTCGATATTTCTGCAGTGCCTGCATACCAATAGGATTTAAAAGCCTCGGTTAGTGTTCTTACGGCGGGTTTATCGATGTTGCTCGCCTTTACGTCGCTGGCGGGCTCTGTTTTTTTTGTATTGGAATTGCACGCAATCAGTGCAAATAATAAAAGAGACATAGACCATTTCATACGACAAATTTTGTGCAAAGATAATAACGATAAAACGTTTAGCCGGTTTAAAAAAAGTTAAGCATTGCACGAATTGCCGGGGAATGTTGCTTGTTACGCTTTCGCGAAAGCGAACAATTTAACAGCCCTATAGATATACAAACTGTGATAGAAATCAATAAGCAACCGCTATTCTTGTTTGTGTTTGTACTTACAGAAATTCTAAATTAAAGTATTTGAGTGCTTTACCAAGAAATCTTTGAAATATAGAACCATAGTGTGCAGAATAACATTACTTTTGCAGCCGTTAAAAATCGTTTATGAAACGCATAAGTCAGTACAAAAAACTGTTTAATATAGAGGGAGCTATAGACCTTAAAGAGCTTAAAAAAGCATATAGAGACCTGGTAAAACAGTGGCATCCTGATAAATTTCAAGATGATGACGCGCGTAAAGAAGAGGCCCAGTTGATGAGTCGCGAAATTATAGACGGTTATCATTTTCTAGTGAGTATCGCCCCCGAAACTAAAGAAGCAAATCTTGAAGAGTATAAATCGCTAACCAATGATAGCGGAATCCTAGATTTTCAACACAAGGGAATGGTTTTAGAAATTACGTTTTTAGACGGTACGGTTTATGAATATTTTGGTGTTTCTAAACAGTTATACCAAAAAATGGTGAATTCTGATAAATATTATCGTTTTGCAAAGCGCAATATTTTTGATTCTTTTTTATACCGCAAAGCAAAAAAGGATAACGTAGAGGCTGCATCTAGCTAAACCACTTCATGGCACGCAGTAAACTGCTCATTATTTTAAGTTTTTTCTCGGTTTACGTCTTTTGGGGTTCTACCTATTTGTGGAATAAAATTGCAGTTACCGAGCTTTCACCACTTATGCTGGGTGCGATACGTTTTAGTACGGCGAGTGTGATAATTTTTATAATCGCAAAAGCATCGGGTCATCGCCTTAGCATTACTCGCAAACAGTTTATCAATGCGATCATTGCTGGATTTTTATTTTTAGCTTACGGTAACGGTGTTTTTGTCTGGGCGTTGCGTTATGTAGATTCTGGTTTTGCAGCGCTGTTAGCTTCTTTGCAACCGCTTTTTGTGTTAGTTTTTATGCGAATTATACAAAAAAGGGCGATAAAGCCACGCACCATGCTGGGGGTGATTCTAGGACTTATAGGGATGTACGTTTTAATAAGTCAGCAACAAATTGTTTCTAGAGAAGGTAGTTTTATAGGAATTGTCATGATTGTTTCATGTGTTTTAAGTTGGAGTGGTGGGAGTGTTTTTACTGCACATGCACACATGCATAAAAACTTTTTTATCAACACAGGTTATCAAATGCTTGCTGCGGGAGTGATGCTTTTTGCGGCGAGCCTCGCTTTAGGCGAGCCCTGGAAATCGCCTGTGCTGTGGAGTAGTGCAACGACATGGTCTATTGTTTTTCTGGTGCTTTTTGGCAGTATTGCTGCATTTACCTCATTTAATTACTTGCTTAAAGTTGTTGCTACTGAAAAAGTTGCGACATCTGCCTATGTAAATCCTGTCATTGCATTATTTTTAGGGTGGTACTTTTTAGACGAAACCATCACCGTGCAATCTATAATTGCAGCCCTAATTCTTCTTACAGGAGTGTATTTTATCATCACACGCAAAGTGTTGTAAGTAAAATACAGGTTATTGATTGGGCATTACGCTCTTTAGGAATTTGTATTTATTTGGGATTGTGGTGTGTTTTTTCCTGTAGATGTGTTTAACTTTACTCGAAATCTTAACTTCTTAAACATGGGACAGTATATTGATATTCTCTTAAAACTTATCGTGTCATTTAGCATCCTAAATGTATGGCTACTTAGGGCAGGAAAGCAGTCTCCATATCGTGGTGGCAATGCGATGAATATTCAAGAAGAGTTTGCCGCATACGGTCTTTCGGCAACGACGATGAAAGCGGTAGGGACTGTAAAATGTATTTTGGCGGTTCTTTTATTAGTTTCTATTGTTGTACAGCCTGTAGAAATTTATGCCATCGCAGGTATTTGTTTAACGATGTTAGGAGCGATAAGTATGCATTTAAAAATAAAAGACCCTTTAAATAAGTCTATGCCTGCGGCGTTGTTTTTTGTGTTAACTTTTATTACATTGTTTGTTTAAGAAAATTTAATTACGATAAGAACAAGTTTTTAGTTGTTATGAATTATACAAAATCATTACTGTTTATATTGGTATTTATTTCTATGTATGGCTGTAGTAATGATGATTCCACCCCTGTCGCTCCGGTTACAAACGAATTAAACATTGAGTTTGATGGACAAAATTATCAGTTTTTGAATGAAGCAGTTTTTTCAAATGAGAATTGTAGACAGTTTTACATTACCAGTAGTTTTTATGAAAGGGACGGAGTTAGGTTTAGGATTACGTTTAATATCTCAAATTCTGGAGAGATTTTACAAGTCCGCTTTAATCTTTACAATGATGTTAATGAACATTTTAAAATATTGAATTCTCATGCGCACGATATTAAATCAACATTTGCAATCACTGATTTTTTGTTTGACTCCCAAGAAAAGTCAATCAAGTTTAACTTTGATGGATTGGTTATTAATACATCAAATAACGCAGACACTAAAAACATAAAAGGTAGCGTAAATATCAATTCTTATATAGATACAGATTGTCAAATTGGTAAATCAGAACTTATTAGTCAAGATGAAGCCGGTATTCACTTGTACAGCATGACACTTTACAGATCTAAAAATACTCGCAATGAACAAGTACATAATTATTACACCACAAACGGTTATCATTTTACATTAAATTCAAACGATGACTTCTGGAATTTACCTTTAGGTGATTATCCATTTGACGTTGATACTTCTACCATTTATATGACAGCACGCAAATATACCGGCCCATTAGTTGCACAAGAATCGTCACGGCCGTCAACCTCTGTAGACTGGGTCAATTATAAAACGCGTGGAATTTTAAAAATCGAAAATAAATCTGAAATAAATGACAGAAAAGAAATACAAGGTAGTATTAGCGTTGAATTGTTAGAAAATGACAATTTAGTAACCACGTATAACAATATTCAATTTTATACAGGAAGCTTTTTGGACTAGTTCATTTAATAAGATTGTTGTTAGTACATGCGCATGTACAAAGCATAGCATAGCATCACGCACAGGCACATAAATATAATGGCAGGCGACGCTTTGTAAACATCGTCTTTGATACGCAGCCTCACGAGAACCCCTAAAAACATAAGGACCGATAGACCCCCGGCGCTAAATGTTGCTAAGTCTATACTCCACGGGTGCAATAGCAAACCTGCGGCACCTAAAAGTTGCAAAATACCCGTCAACAATCGTTGCGTATTTGTCAGTCCGAACCGTACAAACTCTGCACGCATTTTACTTGTTGTAAGGCAAGTATATCCAAAAATTAAAAATGATACGGCAACAAACCACCTAAATAATTCAAATAAAGTCATACCCAAAAGTACTTAACTAGACGTGATTACCACCGTCGATCTCGCATTTTATGAATTTAATTATATGTTAAACTCAAATCGTTTAACGAGGTTTTAACCTTGTTCACTTGGCTCACAGAGTAGCTTTGACAAAAAAATCATGCAATTAAAAAACTTATTAAGTCCTTATAATTCAACTAGTTTACAACTGTCTAACAAAGTGGTTATGGCACCACTTACAAGATCGCGCGCTACGGCATCGCATATTCCAACAGATATTATGGCTACCTACTATGGAAAGCGAGCGACTGCTGGTCTTATAATTACTGAGGGTACATCGCCATCGCCTAATGGTGTGGGTTATCCCCGCATTCCTGGAATTTACAACGATGAGCAGATTCAAGCATGGAAAGCAGTTACCGAAAGTGTGCATGCGCGCGGCGGAAAAATCTTTATGCAATTGATGCATACTGGTCGTGTTTCTCATCCAGAAAACATGGGCGAAAACGCAGTCGTATTGGCGCCTAGTGCTATAGCAGCATCGAATACTAAAATGTATGCAGATGGAAAAGGAGAATTAGAGTTACCAGTACCTAAGGAAATGACGCTGACCGAAATACAGCATACAAAAGCAGAATATGTTCAAGCTGCAAAAAATGCCATTGCAGCTGGATTTGATGGGGTAGAAGTGCACGGTGCTAACGGGTATTTATTAGAGCAATTTATAAACCCGCACGCTAATAGCCGTACCGATGATTATGGTGGTACCTCAGCAAATAGAAGTAAACTGGTATTAGAGGTAACAAAAGAAATTATCGATGCGATAGGAGCAGACCGCGTGGGTATAAGACTGTCACCTAACGGCGCAATGAATGATGTAGTACCTTTTGAGGGGCAGGAAGAAACTTTTAAATACATCGCACAAGAGTTGCAAAATTTAAAACCTGCTTATGTACATCTTGTGAATCATGAAGCAATGGGGGCACCGGCACTGCCAGCAAGTATCAGAGAATTTTTTAGAACACTATTTGCGGGCACACTTATTTTAAGCGGTGGCTATGATGCACAAAGTGCTGAAGAAGCTTTAAACAACAATGTAGGAGATCTTGTGGCATTCGGTAGGCCGTTTATTTCAAATCCTGACCTTGTCGCTAGATATGCGTCTGATGCGCAACTTAATGAATTAGATCCTAGCACATTTTATACTCCTGGAAAAGAGGGCTATATAGATTATCCAACAATGAATATTGCCGTAAGATAATTTTAGATTAGCTTGTAATGCAGTAGCATTAAACAAATAATAATTAGTTTGAGATTTCTTTGTACAAAGTCGCTTGTGACGTTTACACATGTAGCAAGCGACTTTTTTTAATATTTTAATACCAGTAACATTCACGCTTAAACAATAATAATGATTACAATAAAAGCTTACGGCGCCACAAACAAAGATGTTGATCTTAAGGAAATTGCCATAAAAAGACGCGCTTTGCGTGATAACGATATCCATATAGAAATCATGTATTGCGGTGTTTGTCACAGTGATATACATGCAAAACAAAACGACTGGGGCAATGCAGTCTATCCCATAGTTCCCGGTCATGAAATCATAGGCAGAGTTTTAAAAGCAGGTGATAAAGTGACCACTTTTAAAGTAGGTGACCTTGTAGGAGTAGGGTGTATGGTGGACTCTTGCCAGACCTGTAACGCCTGCGCCGATGACCTAGAGCAATACTGCGAAAACGGAATGACCGGCACCTATAATGGAAAGGATCGAATAGGTGGTGCCGATAATGAACGAACCTTTGGGGGCTATTCATCCAGTATTATCGTGCGAGAAGAATTTGTCTTGCGAATACCTGAAAATCTAGACACAAAAGCGGTAGCTCCCTTATTGTGCGCAGGCATCACAACATATTCGCCTTTAAGACATTGGAATATTAAGAAAGGTGATAAAGTAGGGGTTGTAGGTTTGGGTGGTCTAGGTCACATGGGTATTAAATTTGCCCATGCCATGGGTGCGCAAACGGTAATGATTACCACATCACCAGAAAAGGCTAAGGATGCAAAGCGGCTAGGAGCAGACGCTGTACTTTTATCTAACGATCGCGCAGACATGCAAGTGCATGCGGGCACATTTGACTTTATACTCAACACCGTTCCTGTAAAACATGATTTAAATCCATACATTACATTGCTTAAAAGAGATGCCACAATGTGTATGGTCGGCGCAATAGAGCCACTAGAACCCATGCACGGTGGGCTTCTTATTTTAAAAAGAAAAAACATTGCGGGTTCCTTAATTGGCGGTATTAAAGAAACCCAAGAAATGCTAGATTTTTGTGCTGAGCATAACATTGTGAGTGATGTAGAAATGATACCTATTCAAGATATTAACACAGCCTTTGAACGCGTTCAAAAAAGCGATGTGAAATACCGATTTGTCATTGATATGAAATCGCTAAATTAAAAGCAACTTAACAACATTTTTAAAGGTCGATATTCTAATGAATATTGATCTCTAAGTTCAACTGATAAGTGCAACTCAAATTAAAAATCACTTGGGGCTAGCCCC
>DAIRDE010000006.1:67542-79581 GCA_036796335.1 Nonlabens sp. | reverse complement strand
GAGTTCGCTTTCGCGAAAGCGCGGTACATACCAGCCGTGTTAAATTCTAAAGCAATGTTTCCCAGCGTATCTACCGCTATTAGACCGCCGTCGCCGCCTAGTTGTAATAGACGCTTGTGAATAACCTCGCGGGCAGCCTCTTGCAGGGTCCTATTTTTAAATTCCATGAGGGCACTTACCTCATAAGCCACCACACCGCGTATAAAAAACTCGCCACTGCCCGTGCAACTTACCGCGCAAGTCGCATTGTTTGCATAGGTGCCAGCGCCTACCATGGGACTGTCGCCTATGCGACCCCATTTTTTATTAGTCATGCCGCCAGTAGATGTTGCTGCTGCCAAGTTGCCGTGCTGGTCTAGTGCCACAGCGCCTACGGTACCAAATTTGGCATCCTTTTTCACCGAGTGATCTAATTGAAAATGATCGCTGCCTTTAATTTCTTGCCACTGCTCATAGCGCAACGGGTCGTGGAAATAGTCTGGCGGTAACACAGGTATGTTTTGAGATTTTGCAAATTGCATCGCGCCATCGCCCGCTAGAAAAACATGATCTGACTGCTCCATGACCTGTCTGGCGAGGTCTATGGGGTTTTTAATACCAGTAATCATGGACACGGCACCTGCATTGCGATTGCTGCCATCCATGATAGAAGCGTCCATCTCGTGCGTGCCGTTTGCTGTGAACACACTGCCTTTACCTGCGTTAAAAAGTGGTGAATCCTCCATGCTGCGCACTGCGGCAGCAACGGCCTCTAGGGCGGTACCGTTGTTTTCTAAAACAGCAATGGCTTGTGTGAGCGCTGTGTCTAGCGCAGCGGTATAGGCCTGCTCTTTGGCTGGGGTCATGTGTTCTTTAAGCAGTGTTCCTGCGCCGCCGTGTATGGCTATGGAATAGTTTTTCATGAGTACCTGTAGTGTGGTTCAAAGATACGGTTTGTGGCCAGAATGGTAGCGTTTAACCAGGCGTTCATGACGCGTTAAGGCAGGTGTTCTATTGCATGAAGGATTTTATAATAACACTTTTGCAATGGTGCAAAATGTATTTGGAATAAACGTCATGAATATGGGCGACCTAAAAACCATAGCAATAAAATAAAGTAAACTAACGTAATTCACTCACACTGAATATACATTTTTTTAATTAGCTTTGATTTATAAATCAGTCTAATGCATCCTTCTAAAAATGTTTGCGATGAAAAAGTCTTCAAAAAGTTGTTTGAAGAGCTTGGCGAAAATTTGTTTCAGTTTTTGCGCTTAAAATATCAAAATGAAGATTTAGCAAGAGATGGCATGCAGGAGGCTTTTATTGCACTTTGGAAAAATTGCAAAACTGTAACTTTTGACAAAGCTAAAAACTATTTGTTTACTGTCGGCAGGAACAAAGTTATCGATGTGTTACGGCAAAAAAACAAGCACCTGAGTATTGTAGAGGATTATAGCATTGCCGACGACGGTGTTGAGAGCGAAATCGAAGATGAAAAAGAAAAACGCATGCATTATATTTTATCAAAAATGCCTATGGCAAGCAGGGATGTGTTTTTAATGAATCGACTACAGGGTCTTAAATATACTGAAATTGCCGACGAACTAGACATTTCCATCAAAGCTGTTGAAAAGCGCATGATGAAGGCTTTAAAAATAATTAGAGAAGAATTACGTGTAAAATAGGTAGGGTATTTTAATATAAACACGTTATAGGGACACATGAAAAATAAATATTCTCATATCATTCATAAATATTTCAATGGGGAAATTGATTTAGCTGAACTGCAAAGTCAACTACCCGATGAAGATTTTAAGTCTTGGAAAGACACATTGCAACTGGTGGAAAATATTCAGGTTTCAAATTTTGATACGGAGGCTGAATTTAATCAGCTAATTCAAAACCGAGATTCTAAAGCGGAAGCCGAACGAAAAAATAAAATTCATTTTTTAAAATATATAAAAATTGCAGCGGTATTTATCGTCCTGATTAGTAGTTCGGTTCTAATCAATAATTATTATTTTAAAAGCACGCCACTTACATCAATAGCCTACAACCAAAACAAAGCTAATAACACCATAGTCTTGCCTGATAACAGCAAAGTTTATTTGAATGAAGAATCTAAGATAAGCTACAATAAACTTGAATGGAATACTAAAAGAACTGTACATTTAAAAGGAGAGGCATATTTTGATGTAGAAAAGGGTGAAAAGTTTACCGTACAAACGCAGCTAGGCGTTGTTCAAGTTTTGGGCACGACGTTTAATGTTTCTACACAAGACAACCTTTTTACTGTGACCTGTTACACGGGTAAAGTTAGTGTGCGTTATAACGATAAGAATATCATCCTTACGTCTGGTCAATCCGTCTCAAATAACAACGATAAAACCATGATTGTAAATCAAATGATGCCGCAGTGGCTAATTAAACAATCAGTATTTGAGGCCTCACCATTGTCACAGGTTGTAAAGGATATTGAGGAGCAAAAGGATATAAAAATTGATATTAAATTAGATAAAAACTACACGTTTACAGGGGGTTATTCACACCAACAAACGCCAGAAGATATCTTGAAATTAGTTAGTGAAACACTAGGTTTTCATTACAAAAAAATAGGTGATAAACATTTTGAACTTGTGAATTAAAGGATTTTGATGAGGTTTGGTGTTTTTATAATTCTGTTTCTCGCCATTTTTTCTACGCAACTTTTAAAGGCGCAAACACAAACCTCGAATTCTTCAGCTTGCGATTTGGTTTTTAAAAAAGCGGCAGTAAAGTACCAGATGGTTTTTAATTATGATGCAAAAATTCTTCAGAATATTGAATGCATAAATCAATTTCCTAAAGACTTTATAGATTTTAGGATTCTTGTTGAAGAATACACGGGTCTAACTTTTGAGAAATTTAATGGCAACTCGTGGATTATTAAAAAAAACTTTACCCATCAAATCAATATACTAGACGAAAAAAACAACCCAATTGAAGGGGCAATAGTTAGCGGCTCGGACACACAAAGCAATCTTTACGGTAAGTTATTTTTGAACCTTGCAACCTTTCCAAAAAATTATTCTCTTACCTATCAAAACAAAGAAGCAGCGTCATTTTCTATTTTTAAGGATTCCCCTAAAATATTAAATGTTTACGCATATACGTTTGTTAATCTTCAAGAAGTTACTATTTCTGGACTTTATACGAACGGGATTTTTCTTAATGGTCAAAATCATCTTAAGGTTAGTACCAAAAAAGTAGCTCTTTTAGCTGGTCAAACTCAGCAAGATGCTTTTGTAAGTTTACTTAATCTACCACAAATCAACTCTCCTGTGGAATCTATTGCAGAACTTAATATAAAAGGAGGCATCAACGATCAAAATCTAGTTCTTTGGAATGGAATCCGGATGTTTCAAAACAGTCATTTTTTTGGCCTACTGTCAGCTTATAACGAAAATTTAATACATACCTTATCAATTATAGACAATGCCACGCCTGTACAATATAGCAATGCCCTAAGTGGAACCATGGTATTAAGTTATGACGACCAATTCACCAAAAAAAATAGTGTAGGAGCAGGCATCAATACTTTAAGTGGGCAGGTTTTTAGCAGACTTAAAATCGATGAGAATACCGAATTTTCTATAGCCTTTCAACGATCATTTACAGATGTATTTAACTCGCCAACGTTTCAATCCTACTCCCAAAAAGCATACCGAGACACCGATCTAGAATTAACTGAGAATGCAGATGTTCCTATAGGCAGTATTTCAAGAAAGGACCATTTTGTTTTTAAAGATGCACAATTTCAAGTGAAGCGAAAATTTAGTGACGACTTGCAGGTGAATTTGCAAGGTATATGGTTTGTGAATCAATTAAATTATCAAGAAACAATTAATAATCTAGACACAAAATTAAGTGATTATAATAAGGAAAATGTAGCCGTTGGTATTGACGCACATTATCAAATTAGTAATAAGCAACGTGTTGTTTTTCAAACGAATTTTAGTCAACACAATTCGCAGGGACAAAACAATACGTTTTCAGGAAATCAAGATACCAAGCAAATTAATCAAGTTGAAAATTATTTTACCCAGGCCTATTGGCAACAAGATTTAAAAAAAGGAAACATTGAATTAGGGGCAGATTTCCAGGGCAGTATTTTAACCAATCGGTTCAATAATCTTATCACAGCGGCTTCCTTAAATTTAGTTCAAATAAGCAACGTATATTCTGCTTTCGGTGCTCGTACGTACACTACAAATAAATGGAAACTTTATGCGGGGTTAAAGAACATGTTTTATGAAAGAGACCGACTTGTAAGCATTGAACCTAGATTGAGCGTAAGCTATAAATTAGACAAAAATGTTGAGTTAACACTAAGAGGCGAAGAAAAATCTCAAAATTTTAAACAGATCATCGATCTTGATCAAAATTTTTTGGGCATTGAAAAAAGGCGTTGGGTGGTAAGTGGAGACAGTATATCACCACCTTTACAAAGAACAAGACAGCTAGAAGCATTTCTAAAATGGAATTTTAATAGAATCGGCGGGTATTCTAGTATATATGCTCGTAAACTCGAGGGCATATCAACAAATGATCAGCGTTTTCAAAACCAAGGTCAATTCGAAAATTTGTCAGAGGCCGATTCCACGATTTATGGTTTTTTGTTTCACCTATACTACAAAAACGATTGGTTTAATTCGTGGATAAGTTATGCTCATTTAAATGAACAAATTAATTTGGACAATCAACAATTTAATGGCATCAATAATATTGATCACCAAGTTACATTAGGGAATAACTTTAAATGGAACCAATGGAGTCTATCGTTAGCATTACAATATCACAGTGGTTTGCCATATACCGAGATTAATGCTAACAATCCCTTATTACAACAAACACAGGGAAACATCAATCGAATTAATTTTGAAAAACCCAATGAAGCTCGTTTGCCCGATTACCTAAGATTAGATTCTTCCATTCAATACAGTCTGGAATCGATAAAGGCCGGTAGCTTTAAATTTTCACTTGGATTAATCAATTTGACTAACGAGCACAACATTCTACGCAGAAATTTTCGTCTCAACAGGATTGATGAAAATATCATTCAACAAATTGAAAACGTGGGTCTTAACTTTACTGTTAACTTTGGAATTTTGTGGAGTTTGTAATTTTTTTAAAAAAAGGTAGGGTTTTTTATATCCCTCGCGTTTTAGGGATGAATATTAACTTTAAAAACAAAAACTATGTTACTCACAAAAAAAAATAACCCGCTTTTTCTACTAGTATTTGCCATGACATTTACTATTCTTAGTTGCTCTGACGATAATGAAGTCATAGAACAGGAAGATCCCCAATCTCAAATTTCAAACGAATTAAGATTAAGGCTTATCGCTAACTCGGCAATCGGTCAAAGTAATGAAGAATTTCAAAACAAAATTAATTGGCCACAAACGATAAGTTCAACAGGTCCTGTTTGTGGCGTTGAAATTGCTGTTCTTGCTTATGAGTTATTTGATACAAATAACAATTCGTTAAATGAAGTTAATATCGTTCCTTGGATTGCTGGACAGGGACTAACGTTTCAAAATCTTGTTGATGAAATAGAGCTTATAGCTGTTCAACAATATGGAATTCCTGTACAAGCGATATTCATAGCAGGTCTATTGGTTAGACCCATAGATCAAAATTCCTTTGCGGTGGCCGAAATCTCTAATTATGCAACCTTCAGCGATTTTTTTGACAACTGCCAGAGTCTTGATGTCAATTTTCAAGTTACGCAAGGTACTTTTGATTTTAATATTCCTATGCCTGCCGCAGCACCGGTAATCTTTCCAAACACGCAGACACCGTGTGCAACTCTAGACTTTCCTTTAGATATTGTAGTGGCTGATTTAACTAATCCAAGCGTAACCTTACAGCAAACAGTTAATGAGGTTGAGTTTTTAGATTATTTACAAGGAAACGTGAATGGCTTTGTTTTTATCAACTTTGTATATCCCATGAGCCTAACTTTAAGAAATGGTACGCAGGTAGTTGCAAATGACGCAACAGCGCTAGAACAAATTTTAAATCAAACCTGTAACTAAAAGATTCTTGTAGCATTTTTACATGATTGATTTTTTAAAACTCGAATGAAATTCATTCGGGTTTTTATCGTGAATAAAATTTTGCAATATCCTTATCTGCCCATTGGTGTCATCTAGCGTGGGTTCAATACAATAAACGACTTTTGGTACTAATAAACAGTGGTTTGAATTATTTACACACCGCCTAAAATATTCAGTGGTAACTTTTTTGAATCTAAAAAAGTTAAATCCATCCAACCCATAAAAACCGAATCCTTTGCCCACCACTTTGACTGCGCGCTAAGTTCTGGCTAGGTAATAGAAATAAACCAGGGTCCTGCGATTTAGTTTCTCTAATCTCGTTAAGTTATTTTTACGGCAGTTGCCTTATTTCTAACCGGCATGTAAAAACGCAACTTTGTTTAAACTATAAGAAATGAATTCAAAGCTGTGTGTTTTAATTGTGTTCGCTTTCGCGAAAGCGTACACTGCACAATCACAAGTATTTATAGACAAAGTGAATGCGCCTAAAAATCCTATTGGACCTTATTGGGGTACACCCACGGCAATGGATGTAAAGGGACCTGTTTACAGTGTTGATTTTGCTGAGTTTCCACGTGACGGCAAATCAGTGTTTACGCAAAGTACCATATCGCTGGAACAAGCAATTAAAGATAAGGGATCTTATTTAGAACTTAAAAACGGGCTTATTGTAACCGAAAAATCAAAATTTCAAGACGATGCGACTACTTATGCCTATGATGCACAAAAACGTATTATTAAAAAGGACAATAAATTTTGGCTTATCACATACAAATATGATTCACAAAGCAGGGTCATTGAAGAGTTAAGTACATCTAAGGAAAAATACACAACCGATAAGATTACTTACAGCTATCAACCCAGTGGTGATGCGTTAATTGTTACTGTGATATATCACTATGCTACTGGCGATGTTGTGATAAAAGAGCACTATAAAAATGGTCTTGAGTTTTTAAGTGTGGGCGATGTGTACACGCGGCGCACCACTTATGAATATGACGCTCGTGGCAACTGGATAAAAAAGAAAGTACAACATAGTAACCAAGAATATTATGAGTTAGACAGGTATATTGTTTATTATGATGATCTAGATACCGCAATTAAAAGCAAGCAACTGTTGTGGGAACGTGTGCCATACACAAGAGGTGCAAAAACAGGGTATCCGGTTATAGATTTTGCCAGTCGCAACTTGCCCGCATATGCTTTGCAAATAAAAAAGTTTCTCGCTAATAAAACGATAGATCTGGGCGCATTGTTTTACATACCATTGGGCAACCGCTATTATTATGGAAAAGACGCTTTTAAAGACAATGAAAATATAGGTTTAAAGGGAAAAGCATTAGAAATAGCCGCAGGTAGCGAGGCGCTAGTCGAGGTTAAACATGGTCGCGTTAAGCTGTTTGATGCTGGCCGTGCTAAGGAAAAGTTTAAACAGCATCTATACAATAATGCCTTTTATCTTATTGATAGCTTGGCACAAAATCATTACGTCATCAATGATTTTAACGCTGCGAGTTCAAAACAATTCTACACCGCAACAAAATTTCCTGAGGGAAGTATGTTTTATCTGCATGATGTTTTATTTAATGAATATCGATTGTTTGCCATGGGTGAGCAACTTGATGATAATAAAGTAGGCAGCTGGAAATTTACAAGGGATGGGACAATCGTCGCAGTTTACAACGGTGCACCATACATGATTCTCTCGGGTTCTACAACAAACAAAGAAACAGGCATTTACCTCGCGCAGCCTTATAAAGGCGAGCAATTATTTGACAAGAACCCAAATGTATCGACATCTCCTGTTTTACAAACAGCTCAAAAAAATGCTGTAACATTTAATCCTAAACAACCGCTACAAGCAAAAAAAACAGGGAATTTAAATTATGATTTTTATCAAAATGGTGCGCTCGTGCAGCGTCCAGCTTATTTTGTAAGGGTTATTGGGGATCAAGAGCTACTGCTAGGCTATGGATTAGAGGATTTTGTGATTTTAGAAAATTCCAGTGTCGCTATAGGTGAAACAATCACGTTAACCAAAGTAGCCCGCGAAAACGAAATCATCGTCATGTATTTAAACGGTAAGGCTAGCTACTTTTATAATAGTGGTAAGGTTTTACAAAAAAACGAGTACATAATCACTGCGGTGGATCAAAATCGGTGGCTTGTTTATTTTCCTACGTTTCAAAAATCGGCTATAGTAGAAATTAATAAGCCTGCTAACATACGATTTGCAGCTAGTTATACATACAGTACAAATGACTGGCTTTATAAAACCACTGGTGGCGCTGTGAATATCTATTCCCAAGGTCGTGCAATTGCTGCCAGTAATTTCAGCTTAAAATCGCAGGGCACAGATGCCTTTGTTTATGTACATGGAAAACTTAGTTATTATTTAGCAAAGTTCACAACCGCACCGCTCAACACGATGGTGCCATTGCAAAAATATAAGTAGTGCGTGCGTGCTAATATGGCAGTTGCCTTATGTCTCAAGAATACCCATTCATCTACTTTTAAATATTCTTAAAAACACACCCTATGAAAATACAAGCGCTATTATTTGTTTGCTTTTTGGCATTAAGTACAGTAGCTGCTGGTCAAAAACGCACAGCGATTGACTGGATTAACGCTCCTGTAAATCCTATACCGCCTGCGGTAGAACAACACCTTTTATCTAACGGACCCATACAAGGTGATGTTGTCGCACTAGGTGATAACTGGTATGGTCTCGATAAAAAAAAGTTAATAACACGTTACATGACCGATAAAGACCGCGCAAAGGAATTTAGAGGGATTTGTGTTGTTTTTGATGCTGCTGGAAATGCAACTGAAGAATACAGCTACACGGCTGGTCAAGAATTTTTAACAACGCATACCTATAATCTTCGTGGTTTTTATACGAGTAAAACAAATGTTGCCGATGGTCGTAAAAATACCTTTGAATACGATGCTAAAGGACGCATAGTCAAAGATATTCTTGTAGGAAAGGACTTTATGTACACCACACAGTACACCTATAAAACCAACGGCAAAACACTCGAAGTAGACGAAAAGCAATACAACGCTACAAATGTCCTTGTTAACCACTTTATACGCACCTATGAAAACGGACTCTTGCGCGCTCTGGAAGAAGTAGGGCAAGAAAAGTTTACCTATACCTATGAATATGATACCTATAAAAACTGGATAAAGCGCACCCGATTAAACGGTAACGATGCAACGACCGACACGCGAACCATTATTTATAGAAACCAAATCAAAGACCCGTCAGCTGTTAAATTGATCGTAGAAAATGGCGCCTACCGCCCTATTGCAAAAGTTTATATAAGTGATATCCCGACGACATTGCCCACTTTCTTAAATGGCGATGATGTTTATTTTTTCAATCCGTTAGAGCTACGATACTTTAAAGCAACAGGTGCAAAAACCCAACTCATTCCAGCAAACATGGGTAAGGAATTACCGTTAACAGGTTTTGGCAAAAATACGGGGTTGCTTAAGGTGGACAGGTTAATGCTTGTAAATGGTAATAAAACAAGTGTTTAGAATTCTATTTGACGTTGTCCAACACAACAATGACTCCTTATTTTTTTAACGCGCTTACCCACAAAAATTTGAAACATCAAAACATCCAACCTAATATTTATATCATGAAAAGAACAGCCTATTTAAGCATGTGTTACTTATTTATTATAGGTTTTGTAGCCTGTGAAACGGCAACGAGCCAACCAGCAAATGACCTCACTCTTATCAATGCACCACAAGGTACCACCACACTTATAGAGGAGACCATGATTTATAAATATTCGACCGACGAACTTAAACCGCGCAGCACATCTACCTTTACCTTTAATAAGGATGGCAACTTTCTAAACCACATACAGCGTTTTCCTGAGGGCGAAGAAAATAAACAGCAGTATAGTTATGACACTAATGGCAGGCTTTTGCAAATTATCGCTGCATCTTCAAAATATGGAACGACCACGACTACATATACCTATACAGGTGAGAATCCGCTAACGATTACTACCACGGTAGAAAATGGCGAAAATTATATACCTAAAATTATTCAGTATTTTGAGGGAGAAATAAAAGTTAAAGAAGAAATATTCAACAATGCTGGTGTATTAAGAGAACGTCTTGAGTTTAACGGCGACACACATACCAGCACCTCTTTTACTAACAGTGGTAGCTTCAGTTCTAAACACGTAAAGACCTTTAAAAATGGCAGTGAGTTAAAAAGCGTTACCTATAATCAAGATGGTAGCGTGTACCGCGGTATTGAAAACGAGCTAGACGAGCGTGGCAACATGACCCGTTCCTGGACCCTTGACAAAAATCTAAAACGCGACAAAGAGAGTTTTGGCTATTATTATACCTATAACAACAACGTCTGGGTACTGCGTGTGGGTAACCAAATAAGGGATTACGGTTCTGGTCCCACAGCAAATGTATCCGTGCGCACCATTCTAGGTAAAAAGGCCGCATCCATTTCACCAGCCGAGATTAAAAAGGCCTTAAAAGCGATTAAAATTTAAAAATACAGCGCGATTGTTATTGTTTCGCTTTCGCGAAAGCGAAATACTAATCTTTGTCCCGGTGTATGACAAGAATAACGAGATTTTAAAAGACATTCTTGACGTGGCAACTACCACTTAAAAAATGTGTTTCATAGTCTGAATTTGCATTATTTACCATTTTAAAACCCGGTACCCACATGCATGTAAATTTTATAATTTTTATGGCAATTGGTCTTTTTTTAAGTGCACAAACACACGGTGTCTTTATGTTTTTTATGGTAAGCTTGTTTATCTTATGGATAGCATTTGAGCTGGCTACAACTTGTCAAGATATAAAAGTAAAAATTAAAACTACCGACTGTAATTTACTAAAAGCGCAAAATATACTCGAGCAAATCAAAGAATTAAATCTAGAATCTGACATGTTAATACAGCAACAACTCACCCTTATAAAACAGCAGGTATCGTCGCTAGAAGCAGCAGGGGATAACGATATCTTACTTAACTGGTCACAATTAATGTTGAAATTTTATGAAAACACGGTTACCACCTACACCACAATCTGGCAAAAATTGTAACTTTAAGTCATGAAAATACGATATGCCATTGTCGACGACAACACCTTTTTAACGCACGCGACCAGAGAAAAACTGTCCTTTTTTGCAGATTTTGAATTGCGATTTACCGCTATAAATGGCGCCGATTGTGTAGCGCAGCTCGCGCAAAGTGCGCATGTGGACCTGATTCTTATGGACATAGAAATGCCAGTGATGAATGGTATTGACGCAACGGCAATGGTAAAGAAAAACTATCCGCAAATTAAAATCGTGATGCTTACCGTTTTTGACAATGACGAGCTCATTTTTAATGCGATACAAGCCGGCGCCGATGGATATCTACTAAAAGACACTGACCCAGAAACCCTTAAAAACGGCATTATAGAAACGCTTAACGGGGGTGCTGCTATGACTCCATCCATAGCTCAAAAAACCTTGCGATTGTTGCGCAATCCCAGTACAATACCCGTTGCCAGCACCATGGATTTTGCCTTAACTGATCGCGAGATAGAGGTTTTAGAACAGCTAGCTAGCGGTTTGAGCTACACAAAAATCGCTGCAAATATTTTTTTGTCACCTCGCACGGTACGCAAGCATATAGAAAACATTTATCGCAAGCTGCAAGTCCACTCAAAGTTAGAAGCTATAGAAAAGGCAAAACGCAATCACATTATTTAAAATATGTTTTTTACATCACGTTTAAGACTTTTGAAAGTTGCATTTTCTTTATGTCGCTTTTGCGAAAGCGTGCTTTAAAAAAGTCCCATCACACAAAATTGCATTATTTTAAAACACACACGATCAGAATATTTTTTTATTTTTGGTGCAAAACTCAACCTGCAACGGTAATCGGTTGTTCTAGATTCCTTATGGGCAGAC
>DAIRDE010000006.1:0-67442 GCA_036796335.1 Nonlabens sp. | reverse complement strand
TCCTTATGGGCAGACCCCAGTATGCATCCATAATAAGAACAAGGCCACAGGATAAAAATTAATAAAGGCTAGTTTTAAAAGCGTAATCATGTACTTAAAAAAATATTAACTACTTTCAGTTTATGAAAATAGGACTACTTATAGCGATGTGCTGCTTTATAAATAGCACTTTAGGGCAGCAAGAGAAGTTAGATTCGCTTGTTAAAAGGGCGGGTACCCAAAAAACAGACTCCCTAAAGATTGAACAATTGCACAAAGATTTTTTTAGATATGTGTATGCTAAACCGCAATTAGCAAAACAAATAAGTGAATACACGATAAAAAACACCACGGTAAAAAGAAATCCTTACTTACATGCTCAAGCCTTAATACGTAAAGGAATATATTATGACGTCACCGCTAAAACCGACAGTGCACTTTACTTTTATGACGAGGCTTATAAAATTGCCGCACCACGCAAGGATTATTATTCTATGGGTAATGTGTATAATGATAAAGGCCTGGTGTATTGGAATAATAATGATTTAGAACTCGCCATGGAGCAGTTTGTAAAAGGCGCAGCAGCGTTTAAAAAAATTAATAATGCATTAGGCCTATCCAGCATTTATAACAACATTGGGTTAATTTTATATGATTTAGAGCGTTATGAAGAGTCTAAGCAAACCCATTTTAAAGCATTGCGCTTGCGCCAAAAATTAAAAGATACCATTGGTCTAGGTGCTAGCTATTCTAATATTTCAAATGTATATAGTAAGTTAAAACAAACCGACTCTACACGGTATTACATGCGTAAGGCAATTGATTTAAAAAAACGATTTAATGATAAGCGCGGTCTGGGTATCGCTTATGAAAATCTAGGTATTGATTTTAGACAGGAAAAAGTTTTGGACAGTGCTATTTTTTATGCTAAAAAAGCGCAAGAATTGTTTGACGAGATAGGTGACGGTGTCCTAGGAGCAAAAAACATAAGCGCTCTAGCCGAAATGTATGAATTAAATGGCAATTATGATCAGGGTATAGAGGCTGTAAAACGAGCGATCGTGCTGCAGGATACCCGCAATAAGAAAAGTCTAGCAAATCTAGAGACAACATTTGGCCGATTACTTGCCTATAAAAAGGACTATAAAGGCAGTGCAGCTGCCTATGCTCGAGCAATACAATTAACTCAGGATTATCAAGAAACTACGCGCACAGCACAAGCACAAGAATATTTTGAAAAATACAAAACAGCCGAAAAAGAAGCCGAAATCGCAAAACAAAGGGCACAAATAGCCGAAAATGATTTAAAAATAAAACAAAGAAATCAACTCATATACGGGATTTCTGCTGGGTTAGTTACGGTCTTGTTTTTAGGCTTTTTATTTTATAGACAGCAACAATTAAAAGCAAAACAGCGAGAAAAAGAAATGCAACTTCAACTCGTTCTAAATGAGTTAGAAGTACAAAAAAAGCTACATGACCAGCGATTGCAAATTTCTCGTGACTTGCATGACAATATAGGTAGCCAACTTACTTTTTTAGTTTCTTCAATTGATAACTTAAAGTATGCACAAAATCTTAATCAGCAAGTAACTAGCGAAAAACTAGGTGCCCTTAGTAGTTTTATTAAAAATACCATGGGTGAATTGCGAGATACCATTTGGGCGATGAACAAAGGTAAGATAGCGTTAAGTGATATCGCAGACCGTATAGCCACCATCGTCGCGCAATACAACACCACCGCAGTGAACGATTTGTCGTTACAAACGGCTTTTGACAGGAGACACAACCCAGTTTATAACGCGGTAGACGGTATGCACATTTTTAGAATCGCGCAAGAGGCCATACACAATGCTGTAAAATACAGTGACGCTACACAAATTACCGTTTCCATGAACCACCTGCCTAACCAGGGAATCGCAATAGTCATTCAAGACAATGGGAAAGGTTTTGACTTGCAAAATCACATTCCTGGTAATGGTATTAAAAACATACATGACCGCGCTGCAGCGATACAAGCAGTTGTTTCCTGGGACAGCCATTTAAATAAAGGCACGACGGTAACGTTAGCACTTAGTAATACATCAAAACAAGGTATGGTAGCTTAATGTTGTCATGTAACTAATGGACAGGCCCTTGCAGTTTCTATTTCAATTTTTAGCCGTTACAAGCTGTATTAACTCCTCAATTTCTTCTAAGAGCAGCCACTGTTCAGGATACTTATTTTGTACCATCGCTTTAAGTCCCTCGAGTTTAGGAACGTTTATTTTATCCTCCTCGCGATAGGTGCGCACTTGCTGGTAAAATTTTTGAATCTCGTGTTCGCGCTTAGATAATTTTGTTTTTATAGTCTTGTTTTCGCTTTCATGATAAATCAGGTTAAAGCTGTTAAAGTCGGCGGGACCTGCATAGGCACTTACAATTTCTTTACCTATTGCCAGGTTCAACACACCGTCTTCTGGGGTAAATAACACCTCGTTTTTATAGGTTACGGTACAGTCTATAAATTGGATAAGCATTAACTTACCATTGACATTGCGTTGACCAGTGACGTTAAGCCCTTCTACTTTAATGCCGCTTTCATAGGTAAAGGCAATGCGCTTATTGTCATAAAAATTATAAGCTTGTAAATCCCGAGGGCCCATATCCTCTATTGCTAGATTGATACCACGCAGTTTCCCTATCGGACTTAAAAAACCATTTTTATGAGCATGAGTGCCATATCCTATAAGTTCTTTTTCTCTATAAGCCAGCGCGCTAGGGCCTGTGGTTTCAAAATAAACAACCGCCTGGTCCTCGTTTACAATCATGCGTGTAAAAATGCCGCTTATTTGTAAACCCGTACTTAATTCTATCGTCCCTAGCGATTTAGAATTTATTAGTTTTTGCAAACCGCGGTGCCCGCCTTTGCGCACGGCCATGGTGTTGGCAAATTCTTCTAGGACCTCCATCAGGTGGGCAAAACTAGGCGTGACAAAAAGCTGTGGTTGCGGTTTTGTAATATCAAATTCTTGATAAGCCGCATCTATAGAATACGGTATTTTTAAGACTTCAGGTTTTAAACAATTGGCGCTTTCGCCTATGCTAGATAGTAAACCAGCCCCATAAATTTTGGGATTTTCTAACGTGCCTATTAATCCATATTCTACTGTCCACCAGTGCAGGTTTCTAATAAGCGCCATCTCGCTGGGCACGACTTTTTTATTTTGTAAGTGCTCTATTTCGGCTTCGGCAGCTGCGATGGCTTTGTCTAGATCGGGGTTTATTTGCTCGCTGCGCGTTTCTTTAAGTATAGAAATTTTACGTACGGCCTCGTACATCTCGTGGTCATGAGCGCTAGAAATAGCCTTACTGCCTAGCTCGCCAAAACGCCTTAAATATTCTGCATAATCTGGGCTCGCAATAATAGGAGCATGACCAGCTGCCTCGTGAATAATGTCAGGTGCTGGTGTATATTCTATATTCTCTAACTTGCGTATATCGGCAGCAATAACAAGCACTTTATATGCCTGAAACTCCATAAACGCTGCAGGTGGTATAAACCCGTCTACGGCAACTGCGGCCCAGCCTATTTCTTTTAGTATGCGGTTCATGCCGTACATGGACGGTATAACTTCTATAGAAATGCCAGTTTTGCGCAACCCCTCTACATACGATTCATGTGCCACGGTCGCAAGAAAATCTACATTCTTGCGCATCACATACCGCCACACAGCCTGATCTTGCGGTGTGTACAGTTTGTAATTTTGAGGTTTTATAAATTGCTTAAGGTGCGGCGGTAGCCTGTCGATAAGCGGGTTTGTGGTAATGTTCTCAAGCATATGGTAAAGCTAGTCATAAAGTTAGTATTGTAGCGCTGTGCTTGGCAATTTTGGAATATTTTAAGATTAGATGCATCTACTATATTTGCAAAACATGAAACGCAAAAAACAAATCCTGCGCACCGCAGCCCAACTTTTTAGAGAACGTGGTTATAGCGCGGTAACCATGCGTGACCTTGCTGCTGCTATGGATATAAAGGCTGCCAGTTTGTACAACCATATTTCAGGTAAACAAGAAATTTTAGCACTTCTTATTCTAGAGGTTGCTCACGAGTTTACCGCCGGTATGAATGCAGTGCGGGATGTGGATAAGTCCGCTTTCGCGAAAGCGGAACAACTCATATTATTACACATAAATATCGCATTAAAACACACCAATGCCCTAGCCATTATGAATACTGACTGGATGCACCTGGAAGGAGCGGCGTACCAAGAATACATGGCATTGCGCAAAAATTATGAGCGAGATTTTAAAAATATTCTAGAAAAGGGAATAGCCACAGGCGAATTTCATCCAGCGAGTACCGACACTGTGCTGTTTACCTTGCTCAGTACTTTGCGCTCTATTTACCTATGGGTCCCAAAAAAGTCTCCCGAAGATTTAGACATCCTTAAAACAGAGTTGCCCCGTTTGTTGTTGTATGGTATACGGGCGGTTTAGGGGGTGATGTCGTGTTGGGCTTTTGTCCAGAGCTACTTAATATCCTATTTTTTACTAGGTGCCGTCTTGTAATGCAGTGTCGTTTTAAGGTTTTCCAAATAAACCGGCAAATTGCAGCTATCTACCTAGTTGTTTGAACTATGCGAACGATTAAAATGCACTATTTTATTGCACCACAGAGTTTTAATGAATCAATTTATTTTTATCTATATTTAGAAACTTTAAAAAACGTCTGTAATTAAAGTGTTTGTTAGTATCATAAAATCGATAATTTTAATATGAAATCATTTATCACACTTATTATTATATTATCGCTAAGTAATACCGTATTTAGTCAAACAGCAATTAATTTGAATACTTCCCCAAACAAGGGGTATTTATCTGCTAATAAACTGAATATTGAAAATTTACCACCGCATAAATCCATAACTGCGTTTATACTGAACCCTGCTATTCGCAATAATACAGTAAAGCTAGGAAACAGAGTGATTTTCAACTTTGATAATTTCAATAATATAACCGGGGAAATCACCTATAAACTTACTGATGTAAACGATGTTACATCATACATAATTTCGTTTAAAGAGTTTCCTTTATCACAAGCATTTATATCGGTGAATAAGGAGGAGTATCTTATAGCGATAGACATTCCCGAACAAAATAGAAAACTAAATACATTTGTGGCTAATGACCGGTTGACTTATTATTTAGTAGAATTGGATACAGCAAATCTAGATGTGGTGCCTTGTAATGATGATTTGATAAAAGAAACACCAGATGTAATTGAAAAAAAAACACTTCCTCAAGGCCGGGTTCCAATACCTAAAAAACAGTTACCCACAAACCAAACACCTACCAACACGCCCACGACAAATCAACTTATATCCAAAAACAGTTTGGTTTGTGATAGCCTAGATGAAGATGATCCGGCAGCTATGAAAGTGCTCATCGTGTATACCCAAGCAGCACTTACCCACGCAGGCTCGCAAGCTGGTATGGACAATTTAATTGCACAAAACATCGTGCGCGCAAATAATGCATCTAACAACTCTAATCTGGGCATAAGCTTCTCATTAGCGTATTCGGTGCTAACAAATTATGTAGAAGCTTCTACAGGTGCTGGCGGTTCTGGAACTGATTTAGATCGACTCCGAAATAAAACAGACGGTTTTATGGATAATGTTCACGCACTTCGTGATACCTATTCTGCAGATTTTGTTCATTTATTTTCTTTTGTAAGCGATACTGGTGGTTTAGGGTATCTTTTAAATACCCAATCTGGTCGAGAGGATTTAGCTTTTGCCTTATCCCGTGTGCAACAAATAAGTTTTACAGATACTTTTATTCATGAATTAGGTCACAACATGAGTGCAAGTCATGCAAGTGGCCAAAGCGTGCAGCCAGGTCCAACAAATTGGGTAGACTGGCCCGGAAATAACTGGACAGCGGGATGGCGTTTTCAAGGAACGAACTCCCTTTACTACACCACTTTAATGGCCTATAATAGTGGGAGCTCTTGGCCAGACGGCATAGGGTCCACAAATATCTCCTACTTTTCTACACCCTTAATAAATTTTCAAGGGGTACCTGCTGGCGATGCCGTGTCTGGTGACAACTCTAGAAGCCTAAAAAGAGTGAAACAAGTCGTTAGTAAATATCGAGATGAGACCACCTCGCAATATTGCGATGCAGCTGGTAATAATCCATCTAACCTAAATCTTTATGTTTCAAATGTAAGCCTTAATGGATTAGTGAGCCCCAGTCTTTGGGCACGATATAATGACTATAGTTTTAAACGTACTTGCCTTACAGTTGGGCAAACCTATCCGCTTGTTATAGATGTTGCAGGAGGCTTTGGAGGAGCAAAAATGTGGGTTTGGGTAGACTGGAACAACGATAATGATTTTGATGATGCAAATGAACTTGTTCTAAATTCGGCTACAGGAGCAGCTCTTCAATACAATGTGAACATAACCCCACCGTTAAATGCCTTTATAGGCGAGGTGCGCATGCGCATACGATATGAAGTGGTATCACAAGGTGTTTTTACACTATCGCCTTGTGGCACTTCAGATTTTGGTGAGGTTGAAGATTATACAATAGTAGTAAATCCAGCGGCAGTGGATACTGATGGAGATGGTGTCGATGACATGCTAGATGCGGACAGCGATAACGACGGTATTTTAGATTTTTATGAATTTAATGGATTGGGCACGGTAAATCTTGCATTATCTGGTACCGCAACGCAGTCTTCAACTGCTTTTGGAGGTGATGCTTCTAGAGCAATCGATGGAAATACCGATGGTGTTTATACAAACAATTCAGTGGCACAAACTGGTGACGCGTTAACAACAGAATACTGGGAGGTCGATTTGAATCAAACTGCGGCCTTAGCACAAATTATTTTTCATAATAGAACAGATTGTTGTTCTGGTAGTATTAGCAATACATACCTGCTGGTCGCCGATACACCATTTCCAACAAATGCTAGTGATTTAAGTGGGTCGCTTGCCAACGCAAATTTTACATACCAATTTGCATCCAACGAGGCAGCGGCAACAGTGACCATACCTATAAATGCAATTGGAAGATATGTGAGACTCCAAAAATCTGGTGTGAATAATTTTAATGATCTCTCGATTGCCGAGTTAGAGGTTTATACCAAGGTAGAGGTTGATACTGACCTAGACGGTATTCCTGATCATTTAGACCTAGACTCTGATAATGATGGCATTCCAGATAATGTCGAGGCCCAAAATACAGCAAGATATATACCACCAGCAAATGATTCCATAGCAACTTACTTGTCAAACAGTGGTGTAAATTCTGCCTACCTCGTGAATCCAATTATTCCTGTAGATAGCGATGGTGACGGTATTCCAGATTATTTAGATGCTGATAGTGATAATGACGGCGTGAGTGATCTAGCCGAGAGCTTTAATACACCACCCTCGGGAAGTGTTGGTTTAAACGGTCTTTTTGATAATGCAGAAAGCGCTGATGATTATAGCGATGTAAATGGAAACGCCTATAACAATTCGTTTACATTACTTGATTCAGATAATGACGTACCTAATGGTGCCGATTATGATTACAGAGACATTCCTCAAACAACAATGTATTCAAATACTGTGATACTAACTTCATTACAAAACAGCAATACTACAACTGCAAAAGCAAATGCTTATCTCAATATTGTCGCAAACAATCTAGGAGTGCGCATCACAAGGATTAATGGTGTAAACAGTATCGCAAACCCTGTTGAGGGCATGATAATTTATGATACGACCGACAATAAATTTAAAGTAAATACCGATGGCACCAATGCAGGATGGCGTGCTTTTGAAAACTAGATGCATGAAACAAAATTCATGTGAGTACGCGCACAACTGAAATTATTAAAAATTAATAGGATGAAATACTTTAATATAATTGCGTTTTTTTTGGCATTCAGCACTGTCAATCGGGTAGTATCACAAATAGCAATTGGTAAAACCAGTATCGACGGTGATGCTATTCTTGACTTTGGTCATGATGTGCGTGGTTTGATTTTGTCACCTATTGTAGATGTTACAACCTCAAATTCACAACCTGGCACCATCGCTTTTGACGGTAATACAGGAAGTTTTAGATATCTAGATGACTCAGGAAATTGGAGCCCTGCTATAATAGGTGGGGTTACAGGCGGTGTACAAGCAGGGACTGATGGTGCTCAATTTTTAGTGGGAACAAAAATAGCGAGTGCAAGTGCTGTGTTGCAATTGGGTGAGGACACAAATGAAACTAAAGCTTTGGTGCTGCCTAAACTAGCAAATGGCAACTTAAGGTTTAATAATCCTGTCGCGGGCCTCATATATTACGATACTGTTTTAAAAGCAGTTTTGGTGTATAATGGCATATCGTGGACCAGATTTTAACAGATTCAGGTAATGTAAAAAAATGTCAGGTAGCGTCTTGGCAATTGTACAGGAAAAGAAAGCATTTATTTAAACGATGTTTAAAATATAAATCGCATTTAAAAAACTTACGTTCGTTTTGCCAACTCTTTTTCAATATCGGCTAGCGAGAACCCCTTTGCTTTTAACAAAACGATGTAGTGATACATCAGGTCGGCAGCCTCATAGATAAAGTCTTCTTCTTTTCCGTTGATGGCATCTATCACCGTTTCTACTGCTTCTTCGCCTACTTTTTGCGCAACTTTATTAATACCTTTTTGTATAAGCGAATAGGTGTAGGAACCTTCTACCTTGTCATCAATACGCTGGTGTATGGTTTTTTCGAGGTCTTTAATAGTAAATGCGCTTTCGTGAGGCATAAACTTTTCTTGAGTTTGCTTTCGCGAAAGCGAACTTAACTGAAAGCGAGATTCCCCACCAGCATCAAAACAACTTACAGACCCTGTGTGACAGGTCGGGCCGTGTGCATGTGCCTGAATTAAAATGGTGTCCTGGTCGCAATCCAATTCCATAGAAACGACGTCAAGAAAATTATTGGAAGATTCACCCTTTATCCACAGTCGCTGTTTGCTGCGTGAGAAGAAGATCACGCGGTTTGTGGTTTTGGTTTTTTCATAAGCTTCTTGATTCATATAACCCAGCATAAGCACTGTTTGCGTAGTTGCGTCTTGAATGATTACGGGTAAAAGGCCGTTGGGATCTTTGCTAAAATTAGGTTGCATGGGAATATTTTTCTAAAAATTGTTCAGGTGAATAAATGGTGATTAACGATTGCTCAAAACCTTTAAAGTCACGGGTGATTATAATGTCGCAATGAGCAGCGACCGCGCTTTGGTATTGCAGGGCGTCTTCAAAATCGGGCCAACCGCTTTTAAGTGCGAGGTCGGCTTGTTGTCCTGTCGTAGAGGCGATATGGCAATAGTTTTTAAGCGTTAGAAATCTTGTAGGGAAATCTGGTACTTGATAATGTCTTTTAAGCAGATAATCGGCGTTTGCTAAACTTAATGTACTTACATAGAAAAGTAAACCATTGCTTTTTATGTTATTTAACAATCTTAGTGCAGTAGCATGGTCATCTCGTCGACTTGACATCAGGTCTACGAGAACATTTGTATCCCAAAAAACCTTCAATTCCCGTATTTTTTTAACAAATAATCTGCTTTTGCTTTTTTGTAATCAAAATCTTCTGGCAAACTTATTTTTCCTTCATCTTTAAAGCTCATTGCAATTTCTCGTACTTCGGGCGATAAACCTTCATAGATATCGATGTATTCCTTTTCTTTGGGTTTCACTTGCTTGCGCAGGTAATCTTCTATAAACTTTGACAGGCTGGTACCTCGTTCTTTCACATATTCCTTTGCCAACTCGATGACTTCTTTGTCTAGTTTTAAGGTGAGCTTTGTATCCATAATATCTAATTTTCACAAATGTACGTATAAATTTCGTTTCTTGTACGTACAGACTAAAATCGTTTTGAACACTCTTTACAATCTAGGCTGTTATTAATAGGAGTCTTTCTTATTACCTGGGATTATTAGATGGTTGTATGCACCAATCGTACATCAACTCCCGCGGCAGCAAGTTGTTCTTTTAATTGGGGTACGGGCAACTCGCCAAAATGAAATATACTCGCTGCAAGTCCAGCACTCGCCTGCGTGTTTTTAAACAAATCTATAAAATGCGCCGCTGTGCCTCCACCACCAGATGCGATGATGGGAATGTTTAGCTTTCGCGAAAGCGTATCTGTCAACTCCAGCGCAAACCCATTTTTAGTACCGTCATGATCCATACTCGTGAGTAAAATCTCGCCAGCACCGCGACGTTCTATCTCATGGCACCACGCAATGGTCTCTAATGCGGTCTCTACACGACCGCCCGCTACAAAAACCCTATTTCCGTGCAGGCGGAAATCTTTATCACCTTGCTCAGAAGAACGTTCTAACCCGCGCAGGTCCAAATCTTCAGCAGACAGTCCATTGTAGGACGAATTCGCTTTATTATTAACCGCAACATCTTCAAAACTCTGAACTCCTAACTCATAACTCATAACTTGTTTTGTATCCACCGCCACTACCACACACTGACTACCTAATTCTGCTGCTAGTTCACTAATAAGTGCTGGTCGTTTTACGGCGGCACTGTTAATAGCTATTTTATCTGCTCCTGCTTTGATAATTTCCTTGGCAAGGGCGACGTCATTAATACCACCGCCTACAGTAAAGGGAATGTTAAGTACCGCGGCTATCTCGCGTACGAGTGGTACAAGCGTATCGCGTTTTTCTACAGTAGCAGTAATATCTAGAAAACACAACTCGTCAGCCCCTTGCGCCGCATATTGTTTTGCAAGCGCTACTGGGTCGCCCGCATCGCGCAATCTCACAAAATTGATTCCTTTAACGGTGCGCCCGTCTTTAATGTCCAGGCACGGTATAATTCTTTTTTTTAACATATCCATTACTGCGAAGGTGGAAATCTTTCATTCCAAATCCTTCTTTTTTATTTCCGCAAAGGCGGAAATCTTTCATTTATTTAGTCAAACCGTCGCAGGACGGTTTCGCTTCTCCAAACTCTCGCTGTTTTTTGTCAAACCGCCGCAGGACGTTGTCGCTAAATCACTTAATGTAAAGCCGTTTATAAAACACCCTACAAAAACTCCTGCAATTCTTTAAATGTGATTCTACCTTCATAAATAGCTTTACCCACAATCGCTCCCTCACAGCCTAAGGCTTTTAAATTCGCTAAATCGGCTACTGTGGTAACGCCACCGCTAGCGATTAATTTTAAATGCGCAACGCTGGATGCTGATTGCTGCGTTTCAATTTTAATTTCCATGTCGCCTGTTTTATTGGTAGAGGCTGGGGGAAGACTTAAAATGTCTTTATAAAGATCATAACTGGGTCCGGCGAGCATACCATCCTTAGCAATATCGGTGCAAATAACGTATTGGATTCCTTTGTTGTACCAGGCATTAATGAATTTTACCACTTCTAACTCGCTGCTTTTTAGCCAGCCGTGGGTAGCAATCATGCCATCTTTAGCATCTGCCCCCAAGATGATTTTATCGCTGCCGTATGTGTCTATCCAACCGATAAATGTTGCAGCATCTTTAACCGCAATACTGCCGCCTGTAACTTGTTTGGCCCCACTTTCAAAAACGGTTTTAACATCGGCATCGGTTTTTACACCACCGCCAAAATCTACTTGCAACCCTGTTTTACTTGCTAAACGCTCCAGCACTTTCCAGTTCACAACATGGGCACTTTTTGCGCCATCCAGGTCCACAAGATGCAGGTACTTTATACCATTTGCCTCAAATTCTTTAGCAACTTCTAGTGGGTCCTCGTTGTAAATGGTTTTTTGGTTGTAATCGCCTTGCGACAATCGCACGCATTTCCCGTCTATAACATCTATGGCTGGTATTATTCTCATAATGTCAATCCGTCCTACGACAGATTCGGTTTTTTAAATTTCCACAAAATTCTTCAAAATTTGCTCACCTACTTGCGCACTCTTTTCGGGATGAAACTGCGTTGCATAAAAATTGTCTTTTTGCAACACACTGCTAAATGGCAAGATATAATCACAAACTGCCACCGTATGCTCACAAACCGCTGCATAGTAAGAGTGTACATAGTAAACATCGCTGTCTACGCTTAAATTTGTCAAGAGTTCTGACTTCTGACTTATGATTTTTTCAACAACCTGCGTACTTGCTACTTTTTCAGTAGTCATAAGTCCTAAGTCATAACTCAAACCATTCCAACCCATATGCGGTACTTTAAGACCTGCACTAGCGGGAAATTTTTTGACGGGTGTGTCAAAAATTCCTAGGCAAGTAGTGTCTCCCTCCTCGCTGTGATTGCACATAAGTTGCATGCCTAAACAAATACCTAAAACGGGTTGCTTTAAGTTTGCGATAAGCTCGTCCAGCCCGCGTTCTCGCAAGTAATTCATAGCTGTACCAGCCTCGCCCACACCGGGAAATATCACTTTATCGGCGTTTTTCAATAATTCTGGGTCGTCGGTCACCATGTTTTTAACACCTAGTCGATTTAGCGCGTTAGTCACACTGCCTATATTGCCCGCATTGTATTTTACAATTGCTATCATAAAGTACCTTTTGTGCTGGGTAGTTTGCCATCGCCAGTTTGTTGTACGGCCATTTTTATCGCTTTCGCAAAAGCTTTAAAAAGTGACTCAATCTTATGATGCTCGTTGTCCCCAGTTACTTTCATGTTGAGGTTGCACTTTGCGGCATCGCTAAAGGATTTAAAGAAGTGGAAAAACAATTCGGTAGGCATGTCACCCACATATTCTCTTTTAAAATCGGCTTCCCAAACGATCCACGGTCTTCCTCCAAAATCAATGGCTACCTGTGCCAGCGAGTCGTCCATAGGTAATAAAAAGCCATATCGGTTAATCCCTTTTTTTGTGGATAACGCTTTCGCGAAAGCGTCTCCCAAAGCAATCGCTGTATCCTCAATAGTGTGGTGCTCGTCAATTTCTAGGTCACCTTTTACTAAAATATCCAGGTCTAACGAGCCGTGACGCTGCAACTGCTCGAGCATGTGGTCATAGAATTTTAGTCCAGTGTCAATGGTCCCGCTACCCGACCCGTCCAGATTGAGCGTTATCTTAATATCGGTTTCGTTAGTTTTACGGTTTACCGATACTTTGCGAGGCTGCCCACGCAAAAACATAAAAATCTCTTTCCACGAGTCTGTTTTTAAAACAACGCACGGGTCATTAAATTCGCTATCGTCGGTAATACTTGGCAGTTGTATACCCTTGCAGCCTAAATTTTTTGCAAGTTGCATGTCGCTGTTGCGGTCGCCTATTACAAAACTGTTTGCAAGGTCATAATTTCCTTTAATATAGTGTGTTAACATACCGGTTTGCGGTTTGCGAGTAGGTGCGTTTTGATCGGGAAAACTGCGGTCTATGAGCACCTCGTGAAAGTGAATGCCCTCGTTTTCTAAAACATGCATCATGAGGTTGTGCACGGGCCAAAAGGTATTTTCTGGAAAGCTACTTGTTCCCAGTCCATCCTGATTTGTGACCATGACGAGTTCATAATCCAGCTCGCGAGCGATGCGGTGCAATTGTGTGATTGCGCCAGGCAAAAACGCTAATTTTTCATAACTATCCAGCTGATAATCAACAGGTGGTTCTTTAACGATGGTGCCATCACGGTCTATAAATAATATTTTTTTCATCTTATTTATGCGCAGGCGGTCATTTTTTTCTACCGGCGACTTTATAATTTTAAAGGGGGAAAAATATTCCCGAATACTACTTTATTTTGTCAAGCCGCGGCAGGACGGCTTTGCAATTAATTAAACGTCATTCACTTTTGTACTTCTTTAAAACCGCAACAATAGCCTCGCATTCCTGAAAGGTACCTACGGTAAATCGCAGGGTATTGGGTATTTGACTGCTGCGGTTTCTTGTAATAATGCCGTTTTCTTTTAAAAAGTTGTACACGGTGGTAGCGTCTTCTATTTCTACAAGTAAAAAGTTTGCCTCACTAGGATATATTTTTTTTACAAAATCAAAAATAGTTAAAGCTTGCTCCAGATATGTTCTGTTGGCTTTTATCTCAGTGATTTGTTTTTCTTTTTGTTCGGGTTGTTGCAATGCTTTTAAAACGGTCTGTTGTGACAATTCATTGACATTATAAGGCGGTTTTGTTTTGTTGAACAAGGCAATAATTTCAGCCGAGGCAAATGCAAAACCCACGCGTGCACCTGCGAGGCCGTGTGCTTTGGACATAGTTTGTAGCACAACCAGATTGGGATAATCTTCCAGTCTTTTGATAAAACTCATGTTCTCGGTAAAATCTTGATAAGCCTCGTCCACCACGATGATGCCATTAAAACTACCGAACAGCTTGTCGAGTTTGCGCTGGTTGTCTAACATTTCTTGTTCAAATGCAGGTGCAAACGGCATGTCCATCATTCCACCTTTTACATAATTAACCGCTTGCCAGTCGTGTTTTAGGTCGGCTTTAAGCAGTGCGTTTCCTGTGGGGTTGTTTGGGGAACAAATCCAAAGGATCTTAATTTCTGCACAGGCAGAAATCTCTTTGTAAATCGCTTCTAAATCTAATGAAAAGTCCTTGAACAGTGGTATTTCCAACACTTTCACATTATTAATGGCCGCACTTACCTCGTACATACCATAAGTAGGCGGACAGGTGATGACACTATCCATTCCAGGTTCGCAAAAAATACGGTACAACAAATCTATTGCCTCGTCACTGCCATTTCCTACAAATATTTGGTCAGGATGGATTCCTTTTTGTTTTGCTAAAATAGTTTTGATGTCGCTTTGCAGCGGGTCGGGATACCTGTTTAAGTTATGAGTTAAGAGTTCAGAGTTATGAGTTTCTGAACTCTGAACTCTGAACTCTGAACTTTTATGTGGATTTTCATTAGCATCCAATAAGGTCAATTCCTCAGAAGTCGTATTGCCGTATAATTTAAACTCACTGCGCGCGCTGGAATAGGGTTTTAAATCCCAAATATTTTTACGAACGATATTTTTTAAATCGAAATTCATGTTGTTATTGTCTTTCCGTTGCAGCACGAAATCCCTTATTTGTTAATTGTTAATTCCTTCAACCTTAAACTCACCGCATTTTTATGCGCATCTAGACCCTCGGCTGCGGCCATGATTTCTACTGCTGGGCCTAGGTTTTGTATGCCTTGCGCTGTTGCTTTTTGGTAGGTGACTTTATTGACAAAACTATCGACACTCACACCACTGTAATTGCGTGCATAACCGTAAGTAGGCAAGGTGTGGTTGGTCCCGCTGGCATAATCGCCCAGGCTTTCACAGGTGTAAGAACCTATAAAAATTGAGCCAGCAACTTCTATGCGTTGCGCAAGCTCATCAGCATCTGTCGTGTTGATAATCAAGTGTTCTGGCGCATAGTAGTCGGACCAAGCGATACATTGCTCGATGGTTTCTAATACAATGGTTGTACTGTTTTCCAATGCTTTTTCTGCGGTTTGCTTTCGCGAAAGCGAACTTAACTGCAAACCTAATTGCTCGTTAACGGCTTTGCTTAAATCAACAGAATTTGTGAGTAGGATAACTTGTGAATCTGGACCATGCTCTGCCTGCGCGAGTAAATCTGCTGCTACAAAGGCTGGATTTGCACTGTCGTCTGCAATTATGAGTACTTCAGATGGTCCCGCGGGCATGTCTATAGCGACGCCTGCCTGTTGTGCAAGTTCTTTAGCTCGAGTTACATACGCGTTTCCTGGACCAAAAATTTTGTGAACGGCAGGAACTGTTTGCGTTCCAAAGGTCATGGCTGCGATCGCTTGTGCACCACCTGTTTTGTAAATTTCGGTAACGCCGCACATCGTTGCCGTGTACAAAACTACAGGGTTGATGTTGCCCTGCGCGTCGGTCGGACTGCACAAAACTACCTGCTTGTTGCCGGCAATTTTTGCTGGAATTGCAAGCATAAGAACTGTAGAAAATAGCGGTGCCGATCCACCTGGTATGTAAAGACCTACCTTTTGGATAGGTAATGACTTTCTCCAGCAAGTCATGCCTGGCATGGTTTCTACTACAGGATAATCTACTGTAAAACACGCTTTGTGGAATTTATAAATGTTTTCGTAGGCAGTTTGTATGGCTGCTTTTAATTCGGGAGCTACTTGTTGTGCTGCAGCGGCAATTTCGGCAGCGGTGACTTTTAAACTGGTAAGTGTGGCGTTATCAAATTTTGCGGCGTATGCAATAAGCGCCTCGTCACCATGTTCACGTACTTCTTTTATAATCTCGTGCACTGCATTATCTACAAGTGCGCGTGATTGTTGTGGCCGTTCTAACAGTTTGTGTTGTGCTGATTTTTCAGGGTATAAAACAGTATTTATCATGCGATTAACTTTTCTATGGGACTTACTAAAATTCCTTGCGCACCAGCCGCTTTTAACTGGTCTATAACATTCCAAAAGTCATTTTCTTCTATCACACTGTGCAAGCTAGACCAGCCTTCTTCGGCAAGTGGCAGTACGGTTGGGCTTTTCATTCCGGGTAACAGGGCGCATATTTCGCTTATTTTATCGTTAGGTACGTTCAACAATATGTACTTATTTTTTTGTGCACTTTGCACGGCTGCGATTCTAAAAAGCAGTTTGTCTAGCAACTCTTTTTTTAATGGTTCGAGCGTGGGGTTTGCAATTAAAACCGCCTCGCTGTGCATCACAGTTTCTACTTCTTTAAGTCCATTCATAAGTAGTGTAGATCCGGTTGAAACAATGTCGCAAATACCGTCGGCAAGACCGATACCTGGCGCAATTTCTACCGACCCGCCTATTTCTTCGGTTGTGGCGTTAATGCCTTTTTCGGCAAAAAACTTCTTAACAATGGTCGTATAACTACTGGCTACTTTTTTGCCGTTAAACCATTCTAGTCCAGGGTATTCTACGTCTTTTTGTACAGCCAGACTCAATCTGCAGCCTGCAAATCCTAGGGGTTGTACAACGGTTATATGTTGGTCTTTTTCTTCGACTTCGTTAAGTCCTAGAATACCTAAATCGGCAACACCGTTTGCTACATATTGTGGGATATCATCATCGCGCAAAAACAAGATTTCCATAGGGAAATTTGTACAGGTTGTTTTTAATTGCCTGCCGCCGATATCAAATTTTATCCCACAGTCTTTGAGTAGCTGTAGGGATTTATCTGATAGTCGCCCTGATTTTTGAACGGCAATACGTATTCCTGCAAAAGCCGTTTTTTCTTTAATGTTGTGCAATTTGTTAGAATTAATGTTGTTTTCCATGGTTTTAAATAAGCACTATGCCCAGACGGAAATAAAAAAACCGCCATCTACAGGCGGTTTTAAAAAATATGTTTGAAATACATCCATATAACTTTTTCTCGCCTATCGGTAAGTAAAAAGATGATGATGTAGGTTCTTGTTTTTCATTGTAGTCGCAAATGTAATAGGTGTTTCGCTTTCGCGAAAGCGAAACTGTTAAAAATCACATTTAATTAACGTTTTACAGTGGTAGTACAGCAGCTGCTAAACGAGGATACAAAAAAAACTGTAAATTGAACGTCAAGCGGAGCTACTTAAAACTCTTTTTAAACCTTACCTTTTAAACAACCGCGCGTCAAACGGAAAAGGTTGCACATCAACAATACTAACCTGATTCATTGTAGGATGGGACGTATTAAGAAGTATATTAAATTCACCTGGTACCACATAGCTAGGCACGCGCATCGCAAACTGAAATGCGCTGCTAGCAAATGCGTCTCCTAGTTTTTGTGTTTCGGCGAGGCGGTGTTCTCTAATATCCTTTTTTAAATTGAGGGTAATAACCGTTGCCGTTTTAGGTAACTCTATCGTGACCATCACAAAATTTTCGGGAATAAGATGTAGCGGTAAATGTGCAAAAACCTCAGCAAATGCAAGCGACCTATTTGCCGCAGTGTAAAGTAGTTGTACGCCTTTACTATTCCATCGGTTTGTGGCACTTAGTGATGCTCCATACCCGCTTAAGTCGTGACTGTACAAGCTTTTTGTAAGTCTATAGACAATCATGCAAAAACACCGTGTGCAATCGCATGTAACTCGTCCATGACCAGTGATTTACCATAGCTGTCACGCATTAAATTTAATGGTGAAATGTTGTTTAACGCTGGCATTTCTAACTGGCACCACTGGTAGAACGTCGCAGCATTTCCAAAAACCGCAAGACCTAGCTCGCATACTTCTACAACTTCTAAAATACGCTCGCTGTGGATTACTTTAAATATATGTGTGCCATCTTTTATGTACCGTTGCAACGATTTTAACGATATGTCTAGCAGCACCGCCCATTCTTCATCACTAAAAGGGACTTCTTGTCGCAACTGGTTAAATATAGAAAATGGAATGCCGTTTCTTATAAATTTTACCTTATCCATGGGCGATTTATAGCTGCTTAAATAGGCAATTGCTGCCTCGTGCACGCTTTCATTTTGTGGGTCGTTAAGGTCGTAGGTTTTCATAATTCCTAATTATTTACCACAAATGTACTTCTTTTTATTTGAACCAGGAAATTTGTCTATACTTTTTAGACAAATGTTTTACAGGTTAAAATAACGGTCGCGGTAATTTACAATCGTTTTATAATGAGAAAGTCACCGAGTTCTTTTTAGTTCGCTTTCGCGAAAGCGGATTCAAAACAAATAAAATAATCCAACGAATTTTTTAATGAAATTAAGATTTTACGGCTGTTACATAAGTTGTTGCAGCAGCGGTGATATCGTTAACACCGGTGATTTGTCTAATAAATTCGCTACCTATAATCGCGCCGTTAACATAATGACAGGCGTCTTTAAAATTTTGTTTGTTCTTAATGTTAAATCCAGTAAGTACAGGCGTGTTAAGGTTCATGTTTTGTAGTTTGCCCAAGTAATCTGCAGCAGCGCTAAAGTCTGTTTTTGAGCCTGTTGTGCTGGCAGAACTCACAGCATAAATAAAACTTGTAGAATTTGCGTCAATTTCTCTAATACGCTTTTCAGAAGTTTGTGGTGTCACTAAAAATATATTGCTGATGTTGTATTTTTCGAATACCGCTTTAAATTCTAATTCATAGATGGACATCGGTAAATCGGGCACGATAATGCCGTCCACACCTATTTTTTCACAACGTTTGCAAAAAGCCTCGAGACCGTATTGCATTACAGGATTTAAATAACCCATAAGAATAAGCGGTACGCGCGGGGTGTGTTTTTCTAATTGCGTAAACAACGTTTCTATAGACATACCATTTGCTAGCGCGATGGCGCTGCTTTCCTGAATGGTCGGGCCGTCGGCAAGTGGGTCGCTAAAGGGAATTCCTATTTCCACCATATCGACTCCCGCATTTTCTAAAGCAGTAAGAATAACGGTGGTGTCTTCTAGTTGTGGGTAACCTGCTGTGTAAAAAATGTTTAGCAGGTTTTTAGGCTTGTTTTTTAAAAGTTGTGTAAGCTTGTTTTTCATTGTTGTGTGGTCGTGTTGCGTGCTCTTATCATGGAATTGGCTCCATTATTTTTTATTCTGGTCTACAACTGTTACTACAGCAATAAGCTGTGACGGGTTATAGAATTTTAAGGAGTGCATGTGTTAAAAATGCAACTCATGCATATAGGTGTCCATATCCTTATCACCACGACCAGATAGATTAATAACCACACGGTCTGTAGGTTTTAAGTCTAAGTCTTTAAGTACAGAAAAAGCATGCGCAGTTTCTAGTGCAGGTATAATACCTTCTAAACGGCTGCACTCTACTGCGGCTATTAAGGCATCGGCATCAGTAACAGCCATATACCGCGCTCTATCGGTAACTTTTAACCACGCGTGTGCAGGACCTATACCTGGATAATCTAATCCAGCAGATATACTGTGCGGCTCAACAACTTGCCCGTCTTTATCTTGCATCATGATGGAGCGGCTCGCATGTAAAATCCCCGGAGTTCCTAGCGTTAGTGTCGCGGCAGTTTTGGTCGTGTGAACACCTAGACCAGCAGCTTCTACACCTATTAATTGTACCTCTTTATCGTCTAAAAAGTGATAAAAAGCTCCCATTGCATTAGAGCCGCCACCCACACATGCGATAACATAATCGGGTAAACCGTCCATTTGATTTTTGATTTCCTGAGATATCACTGATTGGTACCTTGCAACCATGTCTGGATAGGGGTGCGGACCGACTACCGACCCAATGATGTAATGTGTGTCTTCGGGATTATTAATCCAGTCGCGCATAGCCTCGTTTGTTGCATCTTTTAACGTCTTTGAACCGCTCGTTGCTGGTCGTACGGTTGCGCCTAACATTTTCATACGTGCAACATTGGGGGCTTGTCTTTTAATGTCTTTTTCGCCCATATAAACAATACATTCTAGACCTTTTAACGCACAAACCGTAGCGGTAGCCACACCGTGCTGTCCAGCGCCAGTTTCGGCAATAATGCGTTTCTTACCTAGTTTTTGGGCTAGTAAAATCTGTCCAATGGTGTTATTTATTTTGTGTGCGCCTGTGTGACACAAATCTTCACGTTTTAACCAGATTTCTGCACCGTACTTAGCCGACAGTCTTTTTGCTAAAAAAAGGGGTGTGGGTCTGCCTACATAATCTTTGAGTAATTGCTGAAATTCTTCCTGAAACTCGGCAGATTTTTCTATTTCTAAATAATTTTCTTGAAGCTCTTCTATATTTGGGTACAACAGTTCGGGGATAAACGCCCCGCCAAATTCACCGTAAAATCCTTTTTCGTCTACTAAATAGCTCATTTTGTTAGTTTTTCTATGAATAATTTTAAGTTTGCTACGTCTTTAACACCGGGCGCCGTCTCAAATCTTGAGTTAAGGTCAACTCCTAAAAACATATCGTGTTTTAATTTTTTAATCGCTGGTACATCGTCTATCGATATCCCACCGCTTAATAAAAAAGGAACATCCCCGCTGTATGAGTCGAGCATTTGCCAGTTAAATTTCTGTCCGCTGCCGCCATAATCTGGTGTGGCGGTATCAAACAAAAAGAACAGCTTACCCGGGTATTGTTTGGCAAGTGTTGCCCATTGATTTAAGTCGTTAAAATTAAAACTTTCGCTTATTTGAAAAGCCTTAAAAAGTTTGAGGTCTAGTGCTAGTAACGCTTTCGCGAAAGCGATATCCTCATGACCATGTAGTTGTATCACATCTAGTTGTAATGGGATAATGTCCTGCAAAATATTGTCAAAGGTCTCGTTGACATATACACCCACGGTACCTTTATTCATGGTAAGTTGGGCAATCTCTTCTTTTTGTTGATCGCTTACAAATCGCTTAGACTTTGGGTAACGTATCAATCCCATAAAATCGATATCCAGTTGTTGTAACTGCTCGATATTTTCTAGGTCGCGCATGCCACATACTTTAATCATCATAAGCTTACAGATTTTATAAATTGCGTACAAGCGTGTCCAGGATTATCGGTTTTCATGAAATGTTCGCCGATTAAAAAACCTACATAACCCGTTTCTTTAAGTTTTTTTACAGTCTCTGGATCGTTAAGTCCACTTTCACTTATGGCTACAACACCCGGTGGAAAATGAGGTAATAGGTCTATACTGTTTGAAATAGATGTTTTAAAACGTTTCAAATCGCGGTTATTAACGCCGATAGCAAAAGTTGCTGGGTTAAGTGATTTTGTTACATTTTTTACCGTGGTGAGCTCGTCTAGATCGTGCACTTCAAATAATATTTCTAGTCCTAAATTTAGGGCTTCTATCGCTAGTGTTGCCATTGCCTCGTGACTTAAACAGGCAGCAATCAATAAAATTGCATCGGCACCGTGGGCTTTTGCCTCATGCACTTGATACAAGTCTATCATAAAGTCTTTACGCAAAATGGGGATGTTAACCTGGTTTCTTGTTGCTAGTAAATCCTTTAAAGTACCACCAAAAAATGGCTCGTCGGTCAGGCAACTAATAGCACTTGCACCTGCTTGTTCATAGCCGCCTACGACCTCTAGCAAGCTGGCAGTACAATTAAAACTACCCTTACTGGGACTTTGCCTTTTGTGTTCTGCAATGATCCCGCTTCCTGTGCTAATACTATGCGTAAAAGAGAAGGTTTTGCGGGCGTAATGTGGCATTTCTCGCAATGCGGCAAGCGGCGTTGCGGTCTTGCGATGCACAAGATCTTTTGCCGTTTGGGTGATTATTTTTTGTAGTATGTCCTCCATTTTAGGCATTTGCGTTTAGATTCATTAATGTTTTAAAACTGTGCAAGGCCTTGCCGCTTTCTAGGGATTCTCGCGCAACTCCTACTGCATCTATAAGCGAGATATCTCGAGCAACTGAGATTGCAGTAGCTGCATTTGCTATCACAACATCGCGTTGCGCAGTTGTCGCTTTATTGTGCAAGACGTTTGTAAAAATTGTCGCAGCTTCTTGTATGGTGTTGCCACCATAAATGTCTCGTTGTGTAACGCTTTCTAATCCAAAATCTGAAGCTGATAAGTCAGCAACTCCATTGGTGGTTGCTATGCGCACTCTAGCAGTGAGACTAACCTCGTCATAGCCGTCGTGGGCATGTATAATCGCATATTTTTTAGCAGCCTCGGACTGGAAAAGATATTCATAATTTCTTGCTAGTTGCAGGTTAAAAACCCCAACACTTTGTAAACGCGGTCTCGCGGGATTTACCAGTGGTCCTAGCATGTTAAAAAATGTTTTTACACCCAGTTGTTTTCTTATGGGCGCAACGGCTTTCATCGCTGGATGGAATAGGGGAGCGTGTAAGAAACAAATACCAGCTTTTTCTATTTGTTTGGCTAATAAGTTTTTATCATTTAAAAATGTGAATCCTAAATATTCCATGACGTTACTAGAACCACTCACCGAACTAACACCATAGTTGCCGTGTTTAGCTACTGGTACACCGGCGCCAGCAGTAACAAAACTGGCTAAAGTACTTATGTTAAAAGTATCTTTACCATCGCCGCCTGTACCACACAAATCTATGGGATTAAAAGCTGTTAAGTCTATCAGATTTGCTTGTTCTAGCATCGCATCTCTAAAACCTGCAAGTTCATCGACGGTAATACTGCGCATGCCATAAACAGTCAAAAAAGCAGCAATTTGAGCGTCATTTACCTGACCGCTGGTTATTGCAGTAAGTATTTCTTGTGCTCGCTTTCGCGAAAGCGTGCCATGTTCAAACAGTGTTGCAAGTATTTCTTTCATGCTATAAGGTATCTAAAAAGTTTTTTAGCATGGTTTTACCGTCTGGTGTCATGATGCTTTCTGGATGAAACTGCACGCCATAGATGGGTAGCGATTTGTGTTGCAAGGCCATGATTTGGTTGTTTTCATCGGTGGCGGTAACTTCTAAAACTTGTGGAAAAGAGTCATTTGCAGCTGCCCACGAGTGGTATCGACCAGCCTGAAATGGCGTTGCAATGTTTTTAAACAGTGGGCTTTTATTGTGTTGCATAGTTGTCGCCACACCGTGATAGACATTGTCTAAATTGACAATCTCACCGCCAAAAACCTCGGTAATTGCTTGATGACCTAGACAAATTCCCAAAAGTGGTTTTTTGTCTTTCATGTGGTTAATAATTGCCATAAGATTCCCTGCCTCACTAGGAATACCCGGCCCTGGTGAAAGCACGACAGCGTCAAAGGACTCGCACTCGTGTGGTGTTATTTTATCGTTGCGTACTACAGTTATTTGCGCTTCTAGGTCCTCTAGGTAGTGAACCAGGTTGTACGTAAATGAGTCGTAATTATCGATGAGAAGGATGTTTTGTTTTAGCTTCATGTTGTAGGAATAAATTTTCCTAAGTCGTTTATTTTTAAAACTTCTTTTTTGCCATTACAGGATCTGGTAATCGTACTTGCACCGTCAAAAACGCCCTCGCACATGGCGTCTTCGAGTGTAGATCCTATAACGATGGTATCTATAATTTTGCCGTCAACACTAAAAGTGCGAAGCAGTAGTTCAAAATAGCTGGTGTCAATGCGTTTGTAATTTCTTAGCATTACTCGCACATGGTAATAATTTGTACGCGCGATAATGTTTCCTCTTGAAATCTCGGCAGTAAATATTTTTTCATTATCCTCGGCAGTAAAGTAGTGATAAGCACTATCTCTTACTTCAACAAAAGGCATTTGAGGCGTGTAAGAGAGGGTTGTGTAATTTTCTTTTTTTACTTTTTTTACCGTGAATGGTTTCGTTTTTTGTGTGCAACTTGTAGCAAGTGCAGACAACATAATTAAGAGTAAATGGATTTTTTTCATGGTTAATTGTTTTTTGCTTTTTTAATTGCACTGCGCAGTGCGTTTGTTTTATTGTAAACTTCTTGCATCTCGCTTTCTGGATTGCTGCTTACAACAACACCGGCACCTGCGCGGTATTGTAATTTGTTGTTTTGGGATAAGATACTTCTTATGACTATGGCATGATTAAAATTACCATCAAAACCTAAAAATCCTATGGCACCGCCGTAAAAACTTCGGCTGGAATTTTCATAGTTGTCTATAAGTTGCATGGCATTAAATTTAGGAGCACCACTCAGGGTTCCTGCCGGGAATGTATCGGCTACAAGGGCCAGTTTGTCTTTGGTTTCTATTACTCCAGTAACTTTACTTACCATGTGTATGACATGCGAGTAAAAATGTATGTCCTGATAGTTTGCTACCGTTACTTGCCTTGCGTGCCTGCTCAGGTCGTTGCGTGCAAGGTCTACGAGCATGACATGTTCAGCGGTTTCTTTAGGATCGTGTTTTAATAGTTGAGCAGCTGCGAGGTCGTCCTTGTCATTTCCTGTACGTTTGTAGGTGCCTGCTATGGGTTGTATGCTAGCTAAATTATTGTTGATAAGCAGTTGGGCTTCAGGCGAGGATCCCATGATTCTAAAGTTTCCGTAGTCAAAATAGAATAAATACGGGCTGGGGTTTATTGCTCGTAACTGCCTGTACACATTAAAATCATCGCCTTTGTATCGTTGTGTAAACTTTCGCGAAAGCACTATTTGAAAAACATCGCCACGCTGGCAGTGTTGTTTTCCTTTTATTACTAATTCTTTAAACTCGTCATCGGTCATTTCAGACTGCTCGTCTTCTACCGTTTGAAAACCATATTGCGCCACGTCACGGTGATTTACAATGGCGAGCACTTCTTCTAATTTGCTATCATGTCCTGGGTAACAATTATCAAAAAGGTGTACTTGATTAAAATAGTGATCAAAAACTAATACTGTTTGAAAAACCTGATAGTTTACCAGTGGTATGCTTGTTTTATGCTCTTCGCGATTTTTAAACTGAATGCTTTCAAATAATTGTACTGCATCATAGGCGATATACCCAAAGAGACCGTTTGTGGGAAATGGTACATCATTTACAGGAGTTGCAAAATTATTTTTAAACGTTTCTAATCCCGCAGTAAGATTATAGTCCTTAAAAAACGGAGTATTCTCTTTTTTACCATCAGGAAAAACGCATTTTACCTGGTCATAGGTTACCTCAAAACCAGCAACAGGATTACAGCATAAAAAGGAGTAACTGTTGTTGCGCTGCCCATACTCGTTGCTTTCTAGTAATATGCTGCCAGGGTGAGTGTCCCGCAAACGCATGTAAATAGCAACGGGTGTTAGGGTGTCAGCAAGTATGGTATGTTTTGTAGTGTGCGCTACATATTTTTTTGTTTCCATTTTACGGGTTTCTAAACATAAATAAAGGGTTAAATAACAAAAGGCCTGCCGATAAGCAGACCTTTTGTTAATTATAAACACGGGTGACTTATCGCAATTGCGTTTTTAAGTACCACCACCATATTTTACTTGTGTTTTTCATAATTGGTGTAAAAGTAATAGCTGCTATTAAAATGTACAAATAAATAACATATTTTTAGTAGCCATCGGTATGCACACTACTAACCGCTCTACCACTAGGGTCGTTCATATTTTTAAAAGCTGCGTCCCATTCTAGCGCAATAGGAGTAGAGCATGCTACAGACTTTACGCTAGGAACGCAACGTGCAGCGGCATCGCTAGGGAAATGCTCGCTAAAAATGTTGCGATAATAGTACTCTTCTTTACTTTGCGGTGGGTTGATTTTAAACTTAAAGGGCGCGGCTTCCATCATTTCATCAGTGACCTCTTGATTAACCATTTCTTTTAAAGTGTCTATCCAGTTGTATCCCACACCATCGCTAAATTGTTCTTTTTGTCTCCATGCGACACTGTGCGGCAAGTAGTCTTCAAAAGCCTTGCGTAAAATATATTTTTCCATTTTACCATCTTTACACATTTTATCTTCTGGATTAAGGCGCATAGCTATATCCATAAAATCTTTGTCCAGAAATGGTACTCGGCCTTCTATACCCCACGCGGCAAGCGATTTGTTAGCTCGCAAATTGTCGTATAGGTATAAACTTTCTAGTTTACGCACGGTTTCTTTGTGAAATTCTTCGGCGCTAGGTGCTTTGTGAAAGTAAAGATATCCACCAAAAATCTCGTCGCTACCCTCACCCGAAAGAACCATTTTTATACCCATAGATTTAATCACTCGAGCCAGCAGATACATGGGTGTGGATGCTCTTATTGTGGTCACGTCATAGGTTTCTAAGAAATAAATCACATCTTTTAAAGCATCCAAACCTTCTTGTATGGTGAAATTTACTTCATGATGCACTGTTCCTATATGTTTTGCTACTTTTTGCGCTGCGGTAAGATCTGGGGATCCTGTTAGTCCTACTGCAAAAGAGTGTAACTGCGGCCACCAGGCGTCTGCATGGTCGCCAGTTTCTACACGTCGTGCTGCATATTTTTTTGCTATGGCGCTTACGATAGAGCTGTCTAAACCACCAGATAGCAACACGCCATAGGGTACATCGCTCATAAGATGACGGTGCACGGCTGCCTCCATCGCAGTTTTTAAATCTTCTATAGAACTTTCATTGTTTTTAACAGTGTCATAATCTATCCAGTCGCGATGATACCATTTTGTAAAATCTTTGTCGTTGCTGTAGTAATAATGTCCAGGAGGAAATTGCGCCAGTTCATTACAAGTTCCTTCTAGCGCCTTGAGCTCGCTTGCAACGTAAAATTGTCCTAAATCGTCAGTGCCATAATACAATGGAATAATTCCCTGGTGGTCGCGTGCGCACATAAAAACGTCGTTTTTAGAATCGTAAAGTGCAAAACCATACATGCCATTTAGCTCGTCTAAAAAGTCAACACCCTTATCTTGGTAAAGTGCAAGTATGACCTCGCAGTCAGAGTTTGTTTTGAATTCATAAGAATCGGCATAGCGTTCTCTGATTTTTTGATGGTTATAAATTTCACCATTTACAGCTAGAATAACGGTTCCATCAGGGCTGTATAATGGCTGCCCGCCAGACTTAGGGTCAACAATGGTTAATCGCTCGTGGGCTAATATGGCTTTTTCCCCACAATAAATTCCAGACCAGTCGGGACCGCGATGCCTTAATTTTTTTGATAAACTTAAAACTGCCTCGCGTTGCGTTGCACTATCTTTTTTAAGATTGAAAACTCCTACAATTCCACACATAATATTAGTTGTTAAAAATGAAAAAGGCCTACTTTTTAAGTAGACCTTTATTGTTTATTTGAGATACAATAGTCTACTTGAACCGTATGAAACGATTATTATTAACTCTTGTATTATTATTTGTTGTCATCACAGGGTAAATGTAATTAAAAACTTTAGACAAACAACGTTAATTTTAAAATCCATTTAAAGTTTGCGTTTTCTTAATGACTTGCCTCTTTTTTTAAAACCTGCGGCATTTTTGCAGCAAATCTCTTGAATCGCGGTATGGAAACCCTTTGAATGTAGCGCTGGTTAGGATTGCGTTTTGCATAATCCTGGTGATACTCTTCACCTACCCAAAATTTTTGAAACGCTTGTACTTGCGCGGCAGCGTCATATCCTTCTTTTTTTAGGGCGGCTATTTTATCAGTTATTATTTTTTTTTGAGCGTCGTTTTGGTAAAAAACAATGCTGCGATACGATTCTCCATTATCTGGTCCTTGTCCATTTTTTTGCTCTATATTTTGAGAAGCAAAATAAACGTCTACCAATGTTTTAAAAGACACCTTTTTAGGATCGTATGCTACTTCTACGGCCTCGGCATGGTCACCATGGTTTTGGTACGTTGGGTTTTTAATGGTACCACCTGCATATCCCGATATCGATTCTTTAACACCCTCTACCGATTCATAAATTTCCTCGACACACCAAAAACATCCACTGGCAAAATAGGCTCTCTCAAGTCCATTTTTACTAGGTACTTCAACTGCTTTGGGTTGTGGCTTATTTTTTTGCGAATTTGCGTGTTCGTTACATCCTGTAAGTAATGCAAGGAACACCATAATACTTAAAGTTCTCATAGTATAAAATTTTTGTAAAATTACATTTTTGTAATCGTGCGAGATGATAATACCACGTTAAATATAAATGCTCCTGCCACGGTGGTGACAGGAGCATTTTGATAAAATAAGTAAAATCTATAAAATATTTTTAAAGACAGCTTGCATGGATTCTTCCTGCTCGTGAGCTAGTGCAGCATCTACAAGGATGCGACCTGAGTGCTCGTCTGTTGTTATTTTTTTGCGGCTTGCAATTTCTACCTGTACTTGTGGTGGTATTGTAAAGTATGAGCCACCAGATGCACCTCTTTCTATAGGCACAACAGCAAGACCATTTTTAACACTGCTGCGTATGCGTTTGTACGCTTTAAAAAGTCTAGCTTCTATGCTTGTAGCATAGTCGTCAGACATTTTAATAAGTGCTTGTTCTTCCTTTTCGGTTTCTTTTAATATTTCAGAAAGCTCTGCTTTTTTATGCGATAAGTGCGTGTGGCGGGTTTCAAGTCGCTCTTTCATGGTTTCAATAACCGCGTTTTGCTGCTCGATTTGCGCTTTAAATTCTTTTATGTGCTTCTCGGCTAACTGTATTTCTAATTCTTGAAATTCAATTTCTTTAGTTAGTGAGTTGAATTCTCTATTATTACGTACGTTTTTTTGCTGCTCGGTATACTTAGCAATTAAGCCTTTAGATTCCTCAATCTGATTCTTTTTTGCGTTTATATTTTCATTAAGAGTAACAACATGTGCGCTCAATTTTTCTAGCCTCGTGGTTGTGCCAGCTATTTCGTCTTCTAGGTCTTGCACTTCTAGAGGTAGTTCACCTCGCACGTTACGTATTTCGTCAATTCTAGAATCGATAAGTTGTAGATTGTAAAGTTCTCTTAACTTGTCTTCTACGGTCGCCTCGGTCTTTTTTGCCATCTGTTTAAAAATAATTTACTGGGTTTGTTTGCACTTGTGCGCAAAGGATTGCAAAATTACTAAATTTTTTGCTAAGAAAATCATGTATTAACTTTTTTGTAAACTGCTCACTTTCATAATGTCCTACATCGCACAGCAACATGTCTTGTGCAGCAAAAAAATCGTGATATTTTAAGTCGGCTGTTAGGTAGGCATCTGCCCCGGCTTGTAATGCATTTTTTATTGCAAACGCCCCAGATCCACCCAGTACGGCAACTTTTGAAATTTTTCGCTTTCGCGAAAGCGAATACCGCACAACACCGCTGCCATAAACGTGCTTTACACGTTCTAAAAATGCAGCCTGCTCGAGCGATTCTGGTAACACACCGATGGTCCCCATGCCGATGTCCTGATAACTATTTTCTAATGTAGTTACTTCATAACTTACTGTTTCATAGGGATGTGACTTGTGCATTGCTTGCAATACCGCTCGCTCTACATGCGGTAAAAATGTTGTTTCTAGTGCGTATTCACCCAGACGTACATGCTCATTTTTTTGACCTATCACAGGATTGCTAGTGGCATCACCCATAAAACTACCAGTGCCGTGATGACTAAAACTACAGTTAGAATAAGCCCCTAGTTTGCCCGCTCCTGCTGCAAACAACGCGGTTTCTACCTGTTCTAAATATTCGGTAGGGACATAACAAACTAATTTTTTTATGATGTTTTTTTTAGGGATAAGTATTTTTAGGTCTTGGATTCCCAAAGCATTTGCCATGGCATAGCCTACACCTTGTTTTGCGTTGTCCAGCGCAGTATGGATGGCAAATATCGCGATGTCGTTTTTGATGGCTTTTACCACGGTGTCGCGTACATAATCACCTGGTCGCAAGTGTTTAAGGCCTGTGAAAATAATCGGATGAAAGGTGATGATAAGATTACACTTTTTGGTAATAGCCTCGTCTACAACGGTTTCTAGGCAATCTAGTGTTATTAAAACACCGGTGACTTGCATCGCTCGTGAGCCTGTAAGCAAGCCTGTGTTGTCAAAATCCTCAGCATAATGTTGCGGTGCGAGTTCTTCTAATGCGTTTATTATTTCTTTTACCTGCATGCGTTGTTTTAAGATGCTAAAGATAAAATTTAAACCTACTTTTGACCCTATGCGAGTGATTAGATTTCTACTTTTTCCGATTGCGGTGCTTTATGATGTTGCAACGAGATTGCGCAATTGGGCTTTTGATGTCGGATTGTTAAAGCAACACACGTTTAACATCCCCATCATCGCTGTAGGTAATTTAAGTACCGGCGGCACGGGAAAAACACCCATGATTGAGTATTTACTTAAAAAGCATGTGGACAAACGCGTCGCTGTTTTAAGTCGGGGGTATGGTCGCAAGACCCATGGTTTTTTAGAAGTTCAAATGAATCAAGATGTCACTGCTGTGGGCGATGAGCCTGCGCAAATAAAAAATAAATTTGGTAATCATGTGGTGGTTGCTGTTTGCGAAAACCGAGTACTAGGAATTAATCGTCTACTCGCAACGTATGATTTGGATTTGATTTTATTAGATGATGCTTATCAACACAGGTATGTTATGGCGTCAGATTATATCTTATTGAGTAGTTTTGACAAACTTTACTTCAAGGATTTTTTATTACCCACTGGTAATTTAAGAGAGTCGCAAGCCGGCGCAAAAAGAGCAAATCACATCGTGATAACAAAATGTCCAGACGCTATCACACAACAACAGCGAGCAGCATTTTTAAAAAAAATAAAACCACTACCACAGCAGCAAGTGTATTTTGCAGGAATTAGGTATGCAGATTTTGTAGGTAGTGATTTTGAGAAAAAAACATTAGAAAGTCTTAATGGCTTGAAGGTAAGCGTGGTGACTGGCATTGCAAATCCCACGCCGCTGCTCGAGTATTTGAAAGAATATGTCGCTTTTGAGCACGATGCCTATAGTGACCATCACACGTTTACCGCTGACGAGGTGAAACGCATGGGTGAGCGCGAACTCGTCATCACAACCGAAAAGGATTTCATGCGCTTAAGACGTTACAAACTTAAAAATATTTTTTATCTACCTATGGAGACCTATTTTATAGGTGATTCTTTGTAGTTTCATGGGTACTGAAATACATAAAGGTTCTTATTCTATGTGTTTTTACTTAAACCAAGATGTCATTACGAGATTTTTAAAACCAAATCTTTAAGTCTGTTTGAATACCCACTTTCGTTGTCGTACCATCCTATAAGTTTTACCATTTTCCCAATGACCGATGTCATTTGAGAGTCAAAAATACAAGAATATGGGGAGCCGTTGATATCTATAGATACAAGGGGTACCGTTGTGTAGGATAGGATGTTAGGGTTTTTATCGGCAAAATTTTTGAGAGCGCCATTAACCTCGGCGATGGTGGTTGCTCTTTTAACATTAATGGTCATATCTGTTAGACTTCCATTAGGTACCGGCACACGTATACCGCAACCGCCTATAACCTCTCTTAAATGGGGAAACACTTTGGTGAGCGCTTTTGCGGCGCCTGTCGTTGTAGGTACAATGGATTGTCCAGCTGCTCGTGCCCGTCTTAAATCGGTATGTGGCTGGTCGTGCAGGCTTTGGTCTGTGGTGTAACTGTGTACGGTGGTGATATATGCTTCTTCTATGCCGCACAACTCGTCCAGCACTTTTATCATGGGTGCTGCATTATTTGTTGTGCAGCTGGCGTTTGATAAAATCGTATCGTCGGGTGTGATAATGTCACCATTCACGCCTAAAATAATTGTTTTAATAGAGTCATCGCTAGGTGGGCAGCTTAGAATCACTTTTTTAGCACCGGCATTTAGGTGTTTTTCTAATAAAGGTCGGGTTTTAAACTTCCCCGTACTTTCTATAACCACGTCTATATGTTGCCAGTTTAAGTCCTCTAGATTTTTGTGGCTGGTATAAGAAATTTCCTGATTATCTATAAAAATGGCGTTTGTTTTAAAGGTAACTTCTTGAGGCAGGACGCCGTGTATGGAGTCATACTTTAATAGATGCGCCATGATCTCGGGGCTAGCAAGATCATTGATAGCGACAACCTGTATCAAGGGGTTGTTTAAAACGGTGCGCAAAAAGGTGCGACCTATACGGCCAAAACCATTGATGGCGACTCTAATTTTTACCATAGGTTATCTAAGTTAACACGTATGCAGCGTTGCTTGCGATTAAGGTATTGGTCCACAATCCAACCTATTACAAGGCCTAAAACACAGCACAGGAGTAAATGTATGCGCAACGGAATGCTTAACAAAAGGGCAATCATCACACCTATCAAGGTGTATTTATAACGATCTTTTACGCGCAACTGTTGTTTAACGATATATAAAAAGGATTTAAAAGAAGATTTTACGATGCTCGCATTCAGCTCGTTGTTACGAAATTTTGTGAGGTAAACCTCTAATTCTGTATGAATCACATCTTGTTCAACCTCAGTAAGCTTAAACGCGCTAATTTCTAACAAAAGCATGTTCCACTTATCTAGATAATACAACGTGTTTTTGTCAGTGACCGATATTCTTAGGGCATTTAGTTCTTGAACCGCAATTTTTAAATCCATGACGTGTATGGTCTTTACAAAATATGCTTATGCGCCTTATAGCTACTGCGCACTAATGGGCCACTTTCCACATGACGGAAACCCATTTCCAAACCAGCTAGCTCGTATGTTTTAAACTGCTCGGGTGTGATAAATGCCTTTACAGGCAGGTGTTTTTTTGACGGTTGTAGGTATTGCCCGATGGTCACTACATCCACATTGTTATCGCGCAGGTCCTGCATGGTTTGTAGTACTTCATGCTCTTCCTCGCCCAGGCCTAGCATAATTCCAGACTTTGTACGGTTGATACCTTCTTGTTTTAAATAACGCAAAACTTCCAGGCTTTTTTCGTACTTCGCTTGTATGCGCACCTCGCGAGTTAGTCTTTTAACGGTTTCCATGTTGTGAGAGACCACCTCGGGATTTGCTTCAACAATACGGTCTATGTTGCGAGTGACACCCTGAAAATCAGGTATGAGTGTTTCTAGCGTAGTTTCTGGGTTCATGCGTCTTATGGCTAGAACGGTTTCTTTCCATATAATGCTGCCCATGTCTTTTAGATCGTCGCGGTCTACACTGGTAATAACGGCATGTTTTATATTCATCAGCTTTATAGAACGCGCAACTTTTTCTGGTTCGGCCCAATCTATAGTATCTGGACGGCCGGTTTTAACACCGCAAAAGCCGCATGACCTTGTACAGGTATTACCCAAAATCATAAACGTCGCGGTACCCTCGGTCCAGCACTCGCCCATGTTGGGGCAACTACCACTGGTACAAATAGTATTTAATTCATACTTATCTACCAGGGTGCGCAACTCTTTATATTTTTGACCTACAGGCAGTTTTACACGTAGCCATTTTGGTTTTCCTGCGGGTGGTGCTATAGATTCTTGTGTTGTATTCATCTTACAAAGTTAGTAAATAACTAGTCGCAACGGGTATGCAATCCCTACTACCATTTTTTGGTTTTTCTAGGCGTGGTAAAAAAGAGATAGCATTGTGTGTAAATAACGATTATTTCTAATACGGGAATGATTTTTTTGAGTTCGCTTTCGCGAAAGCGAGATGCAGCAAACCCCATAACAACCCAAACAAGTGCGTATCTCGAGACAACCAGTGCTAGGGTAAGTTCCCAATGTGTTTCTAAAACAAAGGCTGTGGCTGCGGCTATAAAAAACCCTAGTTGTGATACATAGAACAATCCTAGAAAAAACTGCTGACTGGGTTTGTAAAACCGTGCCGTGTTGATGTGCCGTCGCTTTTGAGTAATCCATGCGCTCCAGCTGGTTTTGGGTTGCGATAGGGTAAAGGATAGTGGATTTATTTGTACAGCCGTGTTAACTGCTGTAGCTGCCTGGTTTACAAAAAGATCATCATCACCGCCTATAATTTTTATATGATTCATAAAACCATTTACGTCATAAAATTGCTCATTTGTATAGGCTAGATTTCTACCTACACCCATATAAGGCTTGCCATGAACCGCATAGCCAAAATATTGAAAGGCTGTAAGCAGCGTTTCATAGCGTATGATAGCGTTAAGAAAAGAACCTTTAATCCCAGCATAACCGCCATAACCCAATACGATGGTTTTGTTGCCACTCATTTTTGAGGCCATAAGTTGCAGCCACTGCTCGCTTGCTGGTTTGCAATCGGCATCTATAAAAACATGTTTTGCATGCACGGCTTTTTTGATGCCCAGAGTAAGCGCATACTTTTTATTGCCCCAAAAGTTTTCGTTAGGAATGACATCTACCATTTTGACCCGATTGTCTAGAAGCATAAATTCCTCAATAACATCTTTGGTAAGGTCAGTGCTGGTGTCGTTTATTAAAATTATTTCAAAGGTGGGGTAGTCCTGTTGCAGTAAAAGGGGGACGAGCGTTTTTAAATTGTGTTCTTCGTTTTTTGCACAAACGATGATGGAAACGGGTTCTGGTTTTAAGGCTGCGGCTGTTGTGGTTGACTCTTTATACCTGATTATTTTACTTAAAAATATGTAAAACGAGCAGTTTATGGCAACGAGTGTTGCAAGCACAAAAAAGGCAATCCCGAGGTCCATAAATTAGGCCTTGACGCTGGTGTTGCAGTCTATTTGCTCACTAGGCAATTTACCGCACATGCCACAAGCCTCGCCATTTTTGTTAAGGAAAGGATTTTGGCTGGCACACGTTCCTGCAAACTTGCCGTCTTTTTTTGCCCAAAGTTTTATGGCTATACCTGCAAAGCCTAACGCTAATATTCCTATGGTTATTAGTACTAATTTCATTTTGCAAAGGTACAATATTGCGCGAGAAAGCACCAGTTTTTAGGTAGTGAAAAAGGATGATGATTTATTTGTGACACTAAATGCGCGACGGCTGTTTATTTGATAATGTTTACTTCGGTTTCTATGGATATACCGTATTTTGTAAAGATTGTGTTTTGGACAAATTGAGCGAGTTCTAAAATTTCATTCCCCGTGGCGTTGCCATGATTTACAAGAACAAGCGCTTGTTTATCGTGCACGGCGGCATCTCCTTTTCTATAACCTTTAAGACCGCTTTGCTCTATAAGCCAACCAGCAGGTACTTTTACATTGTGCTCGTTTACAGGGTAATGTGGCATGGTATTGTACTTTTTTTGTAATGCCTCGTACTGTGTTTTTGAAATGATAGGATTCTTAAAAAAGCTGCCGCTATTGCCCAGCACAGCGGGGTCGGGTAGTTTACTGTTTCTAATATTAATCACCGCTTGTGCTACATTTTTTATAGTTTCACTACCCAATGTTTGTAAAGCTGCCTGTATGTCGCCATAGCTTGTTTTGGGTTTGTAATTGGCGTTTTTAACCACATTTGTAAGTTTAAATGTAACGCTGGTGATACCATATTGGCCTGCAAGATTGCTTTTAAAAACAGATTCACGATAGCTAAAACGACAGTCGGCTAGGGTCATGGTTTTTAATTCTTGGGTTTTTAAGTCCATAACCTCGCAGGAGTGAAAAACATCTTTAAGTTCTACACCATATGCACCTATGTTTTGAACGGGTGCCGTCCCTACATTTCCAGGTATCAGTGCCATATTTTCTAGGCCACCTAGATTATTTTGTACGCAGTGCATGACGAGTTGATGCCAGTTCTCGCCAGCCATGACTTTTAAATAAACCTGGTCGTCATCTTCTTGAATCGTGCTAATTCCTTTGAGCAAAACATGCACAACGGGTGTCTCTATATCTCTAGTTATAAGCATGTTACTGCCACCGCCCAATAATAAGATTTCTTGATTTTTAAAGTAAGCAAGCGACTCTTTGAGCTGTTGTAAGGTGGTTGCTGCTGTGTACGCTTTCGCGAAAGCGGATATACCAAACGTATTGTATTTTTTAAGTGAAAAGTTGCGTTCTATAACAATCACCCGTTGTATGCTTTTAGGGCTTCACTTAAGATATTTACTGATTTAATAAGAGCTTCTTTTTCAAGAACATATGCGATTCTTATCTGGTTATTTCCTGTGCCTGGTGTGCTGTAAAATCCAGCAGCAGGTGCTACCATCACTGTTTCGTTATTTACATGAAACGACTCGAGCAGCCATTGTGCAAAATGATCACAGTTTTGTACAGGAAGTTGGGCGACGCAATAAAATGCGCCGCCGGGATTTGCGACGGTAACCCCAGGAATTTTTTGCAGACCTGCGACCAGTATATCCCTGCGTTCTACATATTCTTTTTTTACATCATCAAAATATTGTTGTGATGTTTCAAGTGCAGCTTCGGCAGCTATTTGTGCAAAAGTAGGTGGGCTTAATCGGGCTTGTGCAAATTTCATTGCGGTTGCCATAAGTTCTTTATTCTTAGAAACCATACAGCCTATGCGTGCCCCACACATGCTATAACGTTTTGATACAGAGTCTATCATCACTGCATGTTGCTCGAGGCCAGCGATGTTTAAAACAGACAGGTGCTCGCGACCGTCATAAGCAAACTCACGGTACACCTCGTCGGCAACCAGGAATAAATCATATTTCTTAACCAGCGCAGCCAATTGTGCCATTTCGTCAGGAGTGTATAAATAACCGGTAGGATTTCCAGGGTTGCATATCAGGATAGCCTTGGTTTGTGGGGTTATTAGTTTTTCAAACTCGCTGATAGGAGGAAGCGCAAAGTTAGTTTCTATGGTTGTTGCAATGGGTTTAACAGTTACACCACTAGCAATGGCAAAGCCGTTGTAATTTGCATAAAATGGCTCTGGTATAATTACCTCGTCACCATAATCACAAATACTACCCATCGCAAATAATAAGGCCTCGCTGCCACCTGTAGTAACAATAATGTCGTCAGAAGTTAATTGCATATCCAATTTGTTGTAATGCGCTGCGAGTTTCTCACGATAGGACTGGTTACCAGCACTGTGGCTATAGGCTAGGATGTCTATAGTAGTTTCTCTAACAGCACGCATGGCTTGTTCGGGACTTTTTATGTCTGGCTGTCCTATATTTAATGGATATATCTTTATACCTCGCGCTTTGGCAGTTTCTGCATATGGAACGAGTTTTCTAACAGGAGAAGAAGGCATCGTGGCCCCTTTCTGAGATATTTGTGGCATATTTTTTAAATCTTACGACAAAGGTAAGAAGTAAATTCAAGGAGCAAAAGCAATAAAGTGTATCTTTAAACTAATGAAAGTAATCTTTTTTTTAAGCGTTCTAACTGCTTGCGTGAGCATGCGTGCACAATCTTATTTTTCATTAAATGATGGTATTTCTGCTACTGAAATACCGTTTAATCAAATCGCTAATCTTATCATCGTACCGGCTGATTTTAATGGCAAGGCAACAAATTTTATTTTGGATACCGGGTCTGCAAAAACACTGTTGTTTAATTGGAATAACATTGATTCACTTTCAATCAATGTAAAAAGCACTATTAAAATTGCAGGTTATGGAGAGCGCAAGTTTTTAGACGTGTATTATACTGTGGATAATGTTGTTTCAATAGGAGAAACGACAAACACCCGTGCCGAGGCATATGTTCTCGTGGATGAGGTGATCGACCTGAAACCGCAGTTGGGTATCGACGTAAACGGTTTAATAGGTGCCGATTTTTTTAAAAACCAAGTTGTAGAGGTCGATTATTTAAAAAGTGTGTTGCGCGTTTATCGAGATATGAGTGATGTGCCTTTTTCATTAAGGAATTATGAAAAAATACCCATGGTACTTAATGGCGAAAAGCCTTTTATTAAAGCTTTGGCGACAGATAAATCATTTTCAATTCCAGGAGAATTTTTAATAGATACAGGCAGCAGTGATGCGTTGTGGTGTTTTGAGACAAACGAAAATTTTATAAAGCCTGAAAAGTATTTTGAGGATTATTTGGGTTTTGGTGTTAATGGAGAAATACACGGTAAACGCACGAGAATTGATGATTTGCAGTTAGGACCTTTTAGATTTAATCGGGTGTCAACGGCTTTTCCAGATATTTTAAAAACGAACTTTGCACAATTAAAATCTAGCACTGGCAGTATAGGAGGCGAGTTGTGGAGAAGGTTTCATGTCCTATTTGATTACCAAAACGCGGCCGTGTACCTTAAACAAGCAAAGGGATTTGATGACAAATTTTATTTTAATCTTGCAGGAATACAGGTGTATGCTGGTAAAATGAACTTATTTACAGTGATTAAACGCGGCGGAGAGGTGGCAGATATAGAGGGTCCATATGGTCTAATAAGAGATCAAGTAGTGGTTAAATCAAATGCCCAATATTTTTACAGCTATGTGCCTGAACTTTATGTAGCCTATGTAAGAAAAAACTCGCCAGCTGCGGCTGCGGGCGTAAAACAAGGTGATAAAATTATAAGCGTGCAGGGGATTAAAAATGCACAACTTACTATGAAAGTAGTTAATGACATATTCTACAGAGAAGAGAACAAAGTAATTTCCTTAAAAGTGGAACGCGGTCAAGAGATTTTACATATTAAATTTAAACAAATACCGCCCATTGAATAATTTATTCTACCAGTCCTATAAGGTTAAGGGCGATAATGCCCTCTTGCACGTTTGCTTTTACGGTTAGTGTTCTAACTATTTTGCCTTTAACTTTTGTGTCATAAACAATTCTAATCTCGCCCTCGCCACCAGGGGCGATTCCTTTTTCTGGTTTTGAAACGATTTTACAATTTACCGTTGAAAAAACATTGTAAATATGTAAAACCTCACTGCCTGTGTTTTTAAATTTAATCACTTTGGTACCATCTGTTCCCTGTGCAATCACGCCATAATCTATTGTTGTAGTATCAAATTTTATGGTTGTGAGTGGCACGTTTGATGGGGCTTTCTGACTGTAAGAACCCAGTACTGTGCCTAAAAAAAGTATAACAAAAGTAAAGTTTCTCATGTTTTAATGTTTAGTGTTAAAGGTAGCAAGATCTTTTTAAACCGCGATAGTATGATGGTAATAAAAGTAGTTATAAGTACTTTTGTTAATTAATTTCAAATATTAAGCCAAGTATGTCTCAAGCCTCAAAATATGACGCGTTTACTGCCGAAGAAAAGTGGTACAAGTACTGGATAGAAAACGATTACTTTACATCGGTTCCTGACCATAGAGAAAGCTATACCATTGTCATTCCACCGCCTAATGTGACGGGTGTATTGCACATGGGTCATATGTTAAACAACACCATACAAGATGTGCTTATAAGACGAGCTAGGCTTAAAGGATATAATGCTTGCTGGGTGCCGGGCACCGATCACGCTTCTATAGCTACTGAGGCTAAGGTTGTTAAAAAATTGAAAGACGCTGGGATTAATAAAAATGATTTAAGTAGAGAAGAATTTTTAGAACATGCATGGGACTGGACCCACAAGTATGGGGGTATCATTTTAGAGCAGCTTAAAAAATTGGGCGCAAGTTGTGACTGGTCTCGCACAAAGTTTACCATGGATGACGACATGAGCGCTGCGGTAATTCATGTGTTTGTAGACCTATATAATAAAGGACAAATTTATCGCGGTTACCGCATGGTAAATTGGGATCCCGAGGCAAAAACCACCTTGAGCGATGAAGAGGTCGTGTATGAAGAACGACAGGGTCATTTATACTATTTAAAATACAAGTTAGCACACAGCGAGGATTTTCTAACCATTGCCACTACCAGACCCGAAACCATCATGGGCGATACCGCCGTATGTGTACATCCAGAGGATAACAGGTACAAACATTTAATAGGTGAAAAAGTGATTGTTCCTATTGTAAATCGCGTTATCACCATCATAGCCGACGAATATGTGGACATGGAATTTGGCACTGGTGCTCTTAAAATAACACCTGCTCACGACATTAATGATAAAATATTAGGAGAAAAACATAATTTAGAGGTAATCGATATCTTTAATGAAAACGCAACTTTAAATAGTTTTGGGTTGCATTATGAGGGCATGGATAGGTTTAAGGCGCGTACAGCGATAGCCGCCGAACTTCTCGAAAAGGACTTGCTCATTAAAAAGGAAAATCATGTGCACAAAGTTGGTACAAGTGAGCGTACTGGTGCCGTTATTGAGCCACGACTTTCAGACCAGTGGTTTTTAAAAATGGAAGAGCTCGCAAAGCCAGCCATTGCAGCCGTGAGAGAGGACATCGTTGAATTATTACCTGCCAAGTTTAAAAGCACCTATTTCCACTGGATGGAAAATGTGCGAGATTGGAACATTTCCCGCCAGCTTATGTGGGGACAGCGCATACCTGCCTATTTTTATGGAGATGGTAAAGACGATTTTGTCGTTGCTATCAGTTTAGACGAGGCAGTTTCGCTTTCGCGAAAGCGAACAAATAACAATCTCCTAACTGCGACTGACTTGCGACAAGAAAATGACGTGCTGGACACGTGGTTTTCTAGTTGGTTATGGCCTATTAGTGTTTTTAACGGAATTTTAGAACCCGAAAACAAAGAAATACAATATTATTACCCCACCCGCGATCTAGTTACTGGTCCCGATATACTGTTTTTTTGGGTCGCACGTATGGTGGTAGCGGGTTATGAATATCGCGGGGAACAACCATTTGATAAAGTGTACCTTACTGGTTTGGTGCGTGATAAACAACGACGTAAAATGTCTAAGTCCCTAGGAAACTCACCAGATGCACTGCAACTTATAGAGAATTATGGTGCCGACGGTGTACGTGTAGGATTGTTGTTGAGTGCGACAGCAGGTAACGACATCATGTTTGACGAGGAATTGTGCCAGCAGGGGAAAAGCTTTGTTAACAAAATGTGGAATGCTTATCGCCTTATCGATGGTTGGGTTATTGATACAACCATACCGCAACCGGGATATGCAAAGCTGGGATTACAGTGGTATGCGTCCCGTTTTAATGAGGTTTTGGAAACCATAGACGATCATTACTCAAAGTACCGCATAAGTGACGCGCTTATGGCAAGTTATAAGCTTATATGGGACGATTTTTGTAGCTGGCTGCTAGAATTGGTAAAGCCAGAGTATCAGCAGCCTATCGATGCCGCTACACATGCAGCTGTTATAGGGTTTTTAGAAAATAATTTGAGAATTATGCATCCGTTTACCCCTTTTATAACCGAGGAGTTGTGGCAAAGCATAAAACCACGTGCTAAAGAGGATGCACTTGTTATTAATACATGGCCTCTACTCGGGCAAATAGACTCTGGACTTATACGCGATATGGAATTTGTTCAAGAAGTGGTTTCTGGACTGCGCAAGGTGCGTAAAGAGAAGCAAATCTCCTTTAAAAATAAAATAGACGTAAAGGTTATTAATAACGAGGAACTATCCACAGTTTACAATACTGTTATAGAAAAACTGGTTAATGTATCACAAATAGAGGATGTAGCGCATGCTGTCGCTGGTGCTGTAAGCTTCCGTGTACGGTCTAATGAGTATTTTGTACCACTAGCAGGGGCTGTAGATCCTGCTGTAGAATTAAAAAAATTACAAGAAGAACTACAACGTTCACAAGGGTTTTTATTAAGTGTAGAAAAAAAGTTAAGTAACGAGCGGTTTGTGGCAAATGCCGCCGCCGAAGTTATTGCGCTGGAGCGTCAAAAACTTGCCGACGCACGTGCAAAAATAGAAACGATTCACGCGAGTATAGAAACTTTGCAAGTTTAAAGTAGTGCTTGATTAAGAATGAAAAAATGCGGCTTTGGGCCGCATTTTATGTTTTATCTGCATCTTTTTGGACCCAAGGTTTAGGGTATAAATCTTCTACAATTTTAATGTATCTTTTTTTAGCCTCGGTTTTAGAGAGCTGTTGAACCTGGATAAGCGCATTCATTTTAAAACCAGATCGCAGGTCGTTCGCGTGAAAACTTCTATTACTTACATAGGGTTCGTCTATGACACGCTTGTAATAGGCATATAAATGCAATTGCAACTCTAGAGGGACTAGTGACTGCTCCTCGCTACTGGCTTTTTCAAATGCCTCTTGGAATTTTTTGTCTAGTTCTTCTTCTGTCATACTTTTAAATCGAGGCTAGTATGGACACGCCTCCTTGTACTACTTGGTTAAGAGACACTACTACCTTTGTGTCTACAGGTAAGTAAACATCTACCCGAGATCCAAATTTAATAAAACCACTTTCACTTCCTTGTACGACCTCGGTATTTTCTTTTGCATAATTTACAATGCGCTTTGCAAGTGCTCCAGCTATTTGTCTGTAAAGCAGTTGCATGCCGTTTTTGTGTGTAACAACCACAGTAGTGCGCTCGTTTTCTTCGCTCGCTTTAGGATGCCATGCTACAAGGTATTTTCCTGGGTGGTATTTACTGTAGGCTATTTTTCCGCTTATGGGATGTCTTGTAACGTGCACATTGATAGGAGACATAAATACAGATATCATTAAACGCTCTCCTTTAAAAAACTCATTCTCTTGTACCTTTTCTATAACCACTACTTTACCATCTACGGGCGATAAAATAGTCTCGTCGCTTAATGTGGTGGGTCGTTTAGGATTTCTAAAAAATTGTAAAATGATAAACAACAGACCAACAAAAACGACAGAAAGTCCTACCTGCAACCAGTTAGGTAGGGGCGCAAGCCATGTACCGCTCATGAGCACACAGGTAAGTATAAAAGCAATGAGTATAGACGTATTTCCTTCTCTATGAAACATAATTTATTATTAGAAACGTTAAATATGCAAATGGTGCAGCAAATATAATACTGTCCATGCGATCAAAAATACCACCGTGTCCAGGCATGATATTACCACTGTCTTTTACGGCGGCCTGCCTCTTAAATTTAGACTGAATAAGATCGCCTATCGTACCGAAAAAAGCAACAACAAATGCAAGAATAAGCCATTGGTATATGTTATAAACGCCTACATAATAATGAAGTACAGCACCGGCTACTAGTGCCATTATTAAACCGCCAGCAAAACCTTCTATGGTCTTTTTAGGCGAAATACGCTGCATTAACTTGTGTTTACCTAAAAGTCTTCCTGATGCGTATGCAAAACTATCGTTAACCCATATAATGGCAAATATACCTATAAGAAGCATGGGCTTATAGGTTTCAACTACATCGGGTATAAGGGCAATAAAAAGACTAGAACCTATAAGATACAACAATACAATAATGTGTTTTTTTGTATTAAAAAGTGCAATACGATCTACCAGCACTAGATCCCTGATAAGGTAACAGTTTACGATTAATGTAGCTCCTAATATGATATAAATAACAATATCTGGTACTGGTGCGGGTTGCCAGACAATCACATAGTATGCAAGCGGTAATACAGGATAAATCAACCACTGGTTTAATCTTATCATGGGCATTAACTCCACAAGACAAATAAATGCAAAAATGCAAAACAACACGATAAAAACGTCTCTTGAAAAAAGTGCACTAAGCACCACTAATGATACATACACAATTCCCGAAACGGAACGTACCATCAGTTCTTTCATACTACAGGTCTTCTAAAAGTATAAGATAGCACCGTTTACTTGGTGCGCCGTAAGCGAGTGGATCTTTAGAACGGCCATCTTCCGAAGGTTCCTGAAAATTCTTTAAGGTAGTAATATTAGACGGGATGTTCGAACCAGAATGTCTTTTAATACCACGTAAACCTTCACCAATTGTTTCTACAATTTGACTAGTTGCTGCGATGACAATAAAAGTGTCGGGCAACTGTGCAGGTTTTTTTTCTTTTAACTGATTTGACGAGAAAAGTATAGCGCCATGATCAGATACGAGGTACTCGCAAGTGGTTAAAAATAGGCTGCTGTTGTCGTTGTCTGTATTGTAAAAAAGATTGAAGTCACTAAATCGTTGAATCAACTGTGCTTCATAGCAAAATGCAGGTTTTTCAAAGAAATCGTGTTCTACCATGATATCTTCAAAATGTGCTTGTACCTCTTCTTCGTTGAGGCTATAAAGCAGTCTGCCACCTTGTTTTGTAAAGTTAATGATGAGCTGTTCGTCTAGTGGCAGCTTCATTTCTGGCATAAACTTAGACCGTGAATCGCTGCTGCGCTGGTCATTTTCATCGTCTTTATTTTTACCAAAAAATTTATCGAAAATGCTCATTAGCGACGCTCAAATGTTTTACAAATTGTTGTAAATATAAAGACTTATTAGATAGTCAGCAACTATTCTTCGGTAACTGTATCTTTAGTTTCTTCTACTGCAAAAATGTTGTTAGCTTTCAATGCAATCGCTTCTTCTTTAATAAAGGGGCGCTCACCAAAAATCTTTTCTAAATCATCTTTAAAAATAACCTCTTTTTCTAGTAAAATTTCAGCTAACTCGGTAAGTTTGTCTTTGTTATCTGTTAGAATTTGTATAGCGCGCTGGTACTGTTCTTCAATTACTTTAGAAATTTCTTTGTCAATAATCACAGCTGTTTCTTCGCTATATGGCTTGCTAAAATTATATTCCTGTTGACCACTAGAGTCGTAATAGGTGACATTACCCACTTTATCGTTAAGCCCATAGATGGTTACCATAGCACGAGCTTGTTTAGTGACTTTTTCTAGGTCGCTTAACGCACCAGTTGATATGTTGTTAAACATTACTTTTTCTGCAGCACGACCTCCCATGGTAGCGCACATCTCGTCCAGCATTTGTTCGGGCCTTACGATTTGTCTTTCCTCAGGTAGATACCAAGCGGCACCTAGCGACATGCCACGTGGCACGATAGTTACCTTTATGAGCGGTGCAGCATGCTCGGTCATCCAGCTTACTGTTGCGTGTCCTGCCTCATGGTATGCAATGGTGCGTTTTTCAGACGGTGTTATAAGCTTGTTCTTTTTCTCTAGACCGCCTACTATACGATCTACGGCATCTAGGAAATCCTGACGGCCCACAGCTTTTTTACCTTTACGGGCCGCAATAAGTGCCGCCTCATTACATACATTTGCGATATCAGCACCAGAAAAACCTGGGGTTTGTTTTGCTAAAAAGGCTGTATCGAGCTCGTCTTCTACTTTTTTTATAGGTCGCAAATGCACTTCAAATATTTGCTCGCGCTCGCGCACGTCTGGTAGGTCAACGTAAATCTGACGGTCAAAACGTCCTGCGCGCATCAACGCCTTGTCTAGTATATCTGCTCTGTTTGTTGCAGCGAGTACAATTACATTTGTATTTGTACCAAAACCATCCATTTCGGTTAGTAACTGATTCAGTGTATTCTCGCGCTCATCATTAGAGCCTGAAAAATTGGATTTTCCACGCGCTCGCCCTATGGCGTCTATCTCGTCTATAAAAATTATCGATGGCGACTTTTCTTTTGCTTGTTTAAATAAGTCACGAACCCTACTAGCGCCTACACCCACAAACATTTCTACAAAGTCTGACCCGCTTAAGGAGAAAAAGGGCACTTTTGCCTCACCAGCTACCGCTTTTGCTAGAAGTGTTTTACCAGTACCTGGTGAACCCACGAGTAAAGCACCCTTAGGAATTTTACCACCCAGGTCGGTATATTTTTCTGGATGTTTTAGGAAATCAACAATTTCTTGAATTTCTTCTTTTGCGCCTTCTAGACCTGCGACATCTTTAAATGTCGTTTTAACATCTGTCTTCTGGTCAAAAAGCTTTGCTTTGGATTTACCGATGTTAAAAATTTGACCTCCACCGCCGGCACCACCGCCACTCATGCGGCGCATTAGATAAACCCATATACCTATGATAATGATAAATGGTAGTAAGGTACTTAACCACGAGGTCCAATCTTCTTTCTCTGCATTAAATACAGGTTCGGTTTGTAAATTCTTCTCTTCAATAGTTTGTAAAAGCTTCTCCTCAAATAGTTTAGCATCGCCAAATTCATAGGTAAACTCGGGCAACTCTTTGCTCGCTATGGCACCTTCTTTAATGCGCTTTCTGTATTTCTCTTCTTTTAGCGCCTCGTCTGTAAGGTATAATTTTGCGATCTTACGGTTGCTCACGATCTCTACTTTACTCACGTCTCCAGACTCTAGTATACGATTAAAGTCGGTCGTATTTAACTCGCTTGCAGCCGAGATGGAATTTTGAAAGTAGCTAAATGCAATAAATACAATAAACAAAAGACCTATTAAATACCATACATTAAATGCCGGTCTCATGCCGCCAGGTAGATTAGGTTTATTGGATTTTTGCGAATTGTTGTTGTTATTTTCTTCGGACATTCGTTCTTGTGTAGTATTTAATAAGTAGATTGTATAACGGTTGTTTTTGCGTCTCCCCACAGACCCTCTAGGTCATAATAATCGCGTATGTGTTTTTGAAAAACGTGCACCACAACATCTACATAGTCGAGCAAAACCCATTCTGCTTGCTCATTTCCCTCAACATGCCACGCATTTTCTTTAAGTGTTTTACTTACATTGCGTTGCACGGCATTTACAATAGCTTTTACCTGCGTGTTAGAGGTACCATTGCAAATAATAAAATAACTGGTTACTGTGTTTTCTATATCTCTTAGGTCTAGTATGGTAATGTCGTTCCCTTTAACGTCCTCAATACCAGCTATAATTTGCGTTACTAATGCATCGGGAGAAACTAAATTTTTAATCATTCAAGGTGTTTTATATTTGCAAATTTATTGCTTTTTAGTCGTAGAAAAACTGAATTTGTCGTAATCCACTTCATCTTTATAAAAATTGAATTTTGTCAAATTATATGCCAGTGCCTCTACCAACGAGGATTTAAAGGCTCGCTTTCGCGAAAGCGAACTACCTAACCTGACTACATTTTATACACATGTTCAAACGCATGGTAAAGGACAACGTGGAACTAGCTGGGAAAGTGAGGATTATAAAAATTTGACATTCAGTATTTTAATTACTGAAACGGGGCGATTTGACAAAGCTTTCTCACTTAACAAACTTGTAAGCGTGGCCCTTGTCACCTGGTTGCAGCAACATTTAAACGTGGTTGCTAAAATAAAATGGCCTAACGACATACTGTCAGTAAACCACAAACTTGCTGGCATACTTATAGAAACGCTATATAAGGGAGGAAAAAAAACCTGTGTTATTGTCGGTATAGGGCTTAATGTAAATCAAACGGTCTTTTATAATGCCCCCAAAGCGATTTCTTTAAAGCAATTGACCGGTGCTGCGCATGATTTAGAGGTCCTGTTACATTCTTTTCTACAACATTTTGAATATTGTTATCAGAATCTAACAAATGTGGATGAATTGTATCTAAAATACTTTTACAAACATCTTAAAAAACAGGCTGTTGTCGCTCGTGATAAAGAAATAAATGCCATAATCTATGGTGTTAACGATCACGGTAAATTACTTTTAAAAAATGATGATATCGTGCAGGAGTATGACCTAAAAGAGGTCAAGTGGTTGTATTAAAGTTTTTCAATACCCGATGCGAGTTGCTCTAAAAACTTGCTGATGGGTCCTTTAATCATCATCGCCATCATGGGATTAAAATCGCCGTTAAAATGTAATTGGGCTAGTGAACCACTTCCCTGGGGCACAATATCACAGTCTAAAGTAAATTTAAGCTTATCACTTGTAGATCCTAAAACAACTTTACTGTGCGGTGTGCTTTGTTGCAAACCCAGTTTAATCTCGGGCATGCCTTTTAAACCAAAAAGGAACGTGTCGTTTTCATGAACTTCAAATTTAGTATCGTCAGGCATGAGTTGTTTAAAGTTTGCGACTTGTGTAAGAAATGTGTACATCTCTTGTGGGGTTTTTGAAGTAGCTACTTGTTTGCTTTCTAGATTCATAAATTGTTTTTAAGATGCTTGCCATGCGCTGGGATTTTCTTTCCAGCTTTTTAGGAGTGCAATTTCGGTATCTTTTAAGTACCCTGTTTTTTGTGCTTGGATGATAAGGTGGTCATAATCGCTTAACGTGGTGAGCTGTATGTCGTGGTTTTTAAAATTTTCAATTGCTTGTAAAAAGCCATAAGAAAAAAGAGCGAGCATGCCTTTAACTTCGGCTCCAGCCTGTTTTAATGACGCAACTGCGTTTAGGCTGCTATTGCCGGTACTTATTAAATCTTCTATGACGACCACTTTTTGACCTTTTTGCAGTTGTCCCTCGATTTGATTTTGGCGGCCATGCTTTTTAGGTTCGGGGCGCACATAAATAAACGGTAAATTCATATAGTCGGCTACCAGCATTCCTATACCTATGGCGCCAGTGGCAACACCAGCGATAACATCGGGTTTACCGTATAATTTCTCTATCTGGTTGGTCATTTGCTCACGCAAATAGTTTCTTACCACGGGATAAGACAAGGTAATTCTATTATCGCAATAAATAGGAGATTGCCATCCAGTTGCCCACGTAAAAGGTTCTTGTGGTTGCAGTTTTATTGCTTTAATTTGCAGTAATAATTCTGCGGTTTTTATCGCCGTATCTTTATCTCTAATCATACCACAAATGTATAAAGTTTTTGTAAAAGAAGTTGCCATAATTGTCACCTCAAATAAAGACGCCTATCCCGATCACGATGTTTTTAAACTTAAAAAAGCAGACTTACAAAAAATTGTAAGGAAAATTAGAAAGGGCAAATTAGAGCGTGTCCTGCTATACAGCAAGTCTCCAGAAAAGTTATTGAAAAGATTACATAAAAAATTACCCCTAGTTATCGCAGCGGGGGGACTGGTTATTAACGATAAACAACAGTATTTATTTATACACCGCAATGGCAAATGGGATTTACCCAAAGGAAAAATGGATAGAAATGAGACGGTGGAGCAAGCTGCAATGCGCGAGACGATGGAAGAAACAGGCGTTCAAGATCTAAAAATCGACTATTACCTGGGTCCAACATATCATATTTTTGATTGGAAAGAAAACAGCAAACTGAAACTTACACATTGGTATATTATGACCACTACCTATAATGGTGCACTGGTACCGCAAGAAGATGAAGGTATTGAACAGGCAGCATGGCTAGGAAAAGAAGATGCCGAAAATGCTTTAAAGGTTTCCTATGAAAACATAAAACACCTTTTTTCTACAGGCATGTTTGTTTGAATTTAATCACGCGCTATATCGCAGCATTCACTTTTGAAAAGTCTAGATAAGCGTTAAGTTCGGTTAGTAAAATCTCTATGACCACCACATCGTTAAGGTAGGAGAGCCGCTCAGGAAGCTCTATTTTTTTTGGAACCTGCAATAAAATAGAACCATTAGCCTGTTTAAGGAAACCGACGTTTAAGGTTTTAAAACTGCCTGGTTCAAAAGTGTAGACCTTGTTTTTAACAAACGATTGAAAGAAATCCTGGTCCTCGGGCTTTGCAAGTAGCGCTAGTGCAACTGCCTCACCTTGTAAGTTGACATCCAGTATTGTTTGCACATCTTGCGATCGATCGGGTTTTATAAGCTCTTCCAAATAAATAGGAGTCATACCATTTTTACGGAAACCTGCAATGATGGTACTATAAGCATTGTCTTTCTTAAAAGCTATTTCATAGCTAATAAATTGCTCATTTTCACTCAGGTGCTCAACTTTTAGCTCTTGTATACCTTTGCTAGAGTTAGCGCACAAAGCAGACCGCCTAGACCTTAAAAAGGACTCATACACTTGCTGTGGTGGTGCGTCCATAGCTACTTTTTCTTTTTCTAAGTCGGCTGCGAGAAGGTCCAGGATACCCTTATTTAATCGAGAACTAGCGTTGTTAGTATCAAATAACGGAAATTGAAAAACAAATGTTTTCCCACCGCAAGAAATATCTTCGGTCATGATGCGGTCGGTTAAGTTTGTGGTGATAACGACTTTTTCCTGAACTGGTTCTTGCGCAGATTCCTCAGTATCTTTTTTGCAGCTGGCTATGGTTAGAAACAGTAAAATAAGGGCAAAACGATTAATTTTCATAATACAATTTGTAAATAGGATAGGTTAAATGGGCTTGCTCATAATTTTTAGAACGTTTGTGAATCCAGTCTAATTGGGCGCCGTTACTGGCTTTAAAAGCTGGATCGCTTTTTTGTTTGTTTTCAAATTCCTTTTTTAACGCTGGATCTTGTGCAAGTATTTTTTTGGCACTTTCTTCAAAGACATAGCTCGAAAACCCTTCTTTTTGTTGTAAAATCGTGTCAAAGAAATTCCATCTAAAAAATGAATCTACCGCCGCGGGTTCTAATGTTTCAATAATATACCTAATTCCTGGCTGTGCTGTGGGTACTTTAATATCGCTTTCGCGAAAGCGAACTAAAGACATTTTTTCTTCTACTTTTACGCTTCTATGTATGTAATGACCCTCGTAAGGGGTGGACGATGTCGTGTAATCCAAAATACGGTAACTGCCCACCTGCAAAGCCACACTTTTTAAAAGGGGTTCCATTTTTATGTGGTTTGCTCTCAACCGTTCTATCACGTGCCATTGTCCAGCGGGGATGATATAATACTCGGGGATGACAATGCTGTCTCCTGGGATATATTGATTGTAAAAAGGTACAGCTTTAGTAAATGGTTTGCTGCGGTCATAGGTAAGTAGCGGGTTTCCTGTAAGTGTGCTTACTGCGTTAACAGACTCATATCCTTTAAATTGCAGGGTATCGGCTTTGGTTTTATCAACGGTGTAAGTAAGGGCATAGTGTCTAGCTTTTGCAAAATGTTCAAAAGAGGCGATACGCGCTTTTTTTATAGCAACCATATTTTTTGTTGCAATGTTTATGACTTCTTCCATAATTGCTTTAGTTCCCATGACACGGTCTTTATAGGGTTTTAACATATGAGTTTCTACCACGAGTCCCATGGTGTTCCACAACGCTGCATATCCAGACGAGTATCGCGGTGAATCCATAAATTGACTAAATCCTTGCTCGGGCGGTCCATCCCATACATTTACATAGGGGGTTATGGGTAAATCTCTTTGCGCGAGTGCCCGTTCTAAATCTTGTTGTAAATTGTTTTGTAGATAAACACCTGCATCAGCACCCAGTTTGTTGTGTTGCGTGAATAGGTGCGTGAGTGTGTACTGGTAATCGGCCCCGTTACTTACGTGGTTATCGATAAAAATATCAGGGTTTAATTTGTGATAAATTTCATAAAAAGCTAGAGCATTGCGAGAGTCGGCTTTTATAAAATCCCTATTTAGATCATAATTGCGTGCATTTCCTCTAAAACCATACGATTCTGGTCCGTTTTGGTTTGTACGGCTGGTACTATTACGGTTTAAAGCACCGCCTATATTATACACAGGAATGACTGAGAAAATCAAGTTATCGGGTGCTTTTATGGCGCCTGTTGCAAGGTCTCTTAGCAGCATCATACTTGCATCTATGCCGTCGCTTTCGCCAGCATGTATACCGTTGTTAATAAGTATTTTAATGGCGTTTTCGTTTGCACTGTTCCAATCGACTTCTTTTTTAGAAAATGTAACAAGGTGCAGTGGTTCACCGCTATCGGTAAGCCCTATCTGATCGATGTAGATGGTTGCAAAATTTTGAGCCAGCATTGTGTAGTAAGCAATAGCCTCTTCATAGGTCGCCGTCTGGTTGCCATTGCCTTTTTCAAATGGTGTTTTTAAAACCTGTTTTGAAGTGGCGTTTACATTGTTTGAAGATTCTTCTTGCTTACAACCTATTATCAATAAAATAGTTGCTATGATAAAAATACTTTTTTTCATAAAATAACGTCTTTGGGTACAAATGCGCTGTAATCACCACCATTTTTCATAATATCCCGCACGATTGATGATGATATAAAACTGTATTCGGGTCTTGTGAGTAAGAAATAGGTGTCTATACCAGACATTTTTTTGTTTGCTTGTGCTATCGCCTCTTCAAATTGAAAATCGGCTGGATTGCGCAATCCTCTTAAAATAAATTGTGCATGTATGTTTTTACAATAATCTATAGTAAGGCCATGATACTGTTCTACCCGTACATTAGTAAGAGCATCAAATGTTTTAACTAAGAAGTCCAAACGTTGCTCTATACTAAAGCTATAGTTTTTAAGAGCGTTTGTTCCTACAGCGATCACGACTTCATCAAATAGGGCAGCACCTCGTGTAATTACATCTACATGCCCAAGTGTGACTGGATCAAAACTTCCTGGAAATACTGCTCTTTTCATGCCTTGTGTTTTTCTATACTATTTAAAATGAGTTGTGTAAGAACTTCTTTCAAGGTTTTACCACTACAAGCTATTTGTTTAGGAATGATACTGGCCTCGCTTAAACCCGGGTTGGTATTAATTTCTACAAAATGTGGCCTGCCTTGGTGAAAGATAAAATCTGCTCGAGCAATGCCTGAACAATTTAGGTAATTATAAATACGCGCTGTCGTTTCTTTTAAAAGATTGTACTGCAAGTCTGTGATGCGTGCTGGAGTAATTTCTTCGGACTTTCCGAGATACTTTGCTTCATAATCAAAGAAATCGTTTTCTGAAACTATCTCGGTTGCAGGTAGTACAATAATCTCGTCACCCAGTTTGTAAACACCTATAGAAACCTCGATGCCATCGAGGAATGATTCTAATAAGACTTCATTATCTTCTTTAAAGGCTGTAGCTAGTGCCTCGGGAATCTGGTTTGTTTCATAAACTTTGGTGACACCAAAACTACTACCACTGCGATTTGCTTTCACAAAACAAGGGAGTCCTAGGTACAGCGCAATCTCATCTTTATTATAAGGATCACCTTGATTTAAAAACATGTTTTTTGCTGTTTCTATATTTCTACTGCGCACTATAGAAATGGTGTTTCTTTTATTAAAGGTAACTCCTGAAACATAAGAATTGCAAGAGGTTTGTGGTATGTGTACCAGTTCTAGGTAGGCTTGTATCTTGCCATCTTCGCCAGGCGTGCCGTGTATCGTGTTGTAGCAACAATCAAATACAACTTTAGCCCCATCTATGATAACACTAAAATCGTTTTTATCTATAAGCGATTTGCTGCCGTCTTTGTTTTTGTAAAACCAGGCATCGGGCATTATGTGGATAGGGTAGACATTAAAAAGTGTTTTGTCTAAGTGCGCTGCTACGACGTTTCCGCTTTTAATAGAAATTTCCCATTCGCTGGAGTAGCCCCCCGTTAATACGGCAATGTTTTTCATAAGTTACCTTTTGGCAATAGCCCAAACCACAAAGTTAATTAACCTGAGCCTTAAAGAACGTTCTCAATACGTATCTTTGATAAAATTTTATCTAGCGATTTTAATACCTTAAAATCGAAATTTAAATAAAAACGCACACTGTTAATATGTTATTTTTAAAGCATTTAACAAAAAATAAAACCTGACGACGATAATACGTACATTATGAATTTTGCTAGATTTCTTGGGACTAAAACCTTTTTTAAGCATTTTGTTTTATCCATTTTACTTGTTGTTGCGCTTGTCTTTTTTTATTTCTTCATGTTGTCGTGGTACACAAATCATGGTGAAGAGATTAAAGTTCCTAATGTTGTAAAACTAACCGAGCCACAGTTTCAAGACGTCCTAGATGGTGTGGATTTAACCTATGAGTTGTCAGAAAGCTCAGTTTTTAACCCAAACTATCCGCCTAATGGTGTTTTAGAACAAAATCCCAAACCAGGCAGCATGGTAAAACAAGGAAGAAAAATTTATTTAAAGCTCAATCCTGCTGACTTTGCCCTTGTAAAAGTGCCCAATCTTGTTTTCAAAACAAAAAGGAAAGCAATCCCAACCCTAGAAGCGCTAGGCTTTAAAGTTGGTAAATTCACTTATGAGGCTAACATTGCTAAAGATCTGGTTTTAGAATTGCGTTATAAGGGTAAAATCATCAATGCTGGCGATAAATTAAAACGCACATCGGTTATAGAACTTGTCCTGGGTGACCCTACGTTAATGCCCGATTATTTTGATGAAAATACAGATAGTACAAGACTAGAATCTAGCACAGATTCTACAAAAACGAGTGCAAGTGATTCTAAAGACAAAATAAACAATAATGGAGATTAAAAAGATAAGTGACACTGCCGATGTAGAAGACGAGGATCTTTTTGAACATTTCCAGTTTACCGCCGGGGCTAAACAAGCAGCCCTGCGAGTAGATAAGTTTTTAATGAATTTTATGGAAAATGTTACTCGCAATAAAATTCAAAACGCTGTTAAAGATGGTAGCGTGCGAGTTAATGGCGAGATTGTAAAGTCCAACCAAAAAATTAAACCAGGTGATGATGTAAGGGTTTTATTAAAACATCCAACATACGAGGGTCTTTTAGTTCCTGAAAATATACCACTTGATGTTGTTTATGAAGATGACGATTTAGTAGTTGTAAACAAACCAGCTGGAATGGTGGTACACCCGGGACATGGCAACTATTCGGGGACGCTCATCAATGCACTCTTATACCATTTTAGCAATTTACCTAACAACAGCAGTAATAGGCCTGGCCTTGTACATAGAATTGATAAGGATACCAGCGGTTTGCTCGTTGTTGCAAAAAACGAAGAAGCAATGGCGCATCTTGCAGCACAGTTTGCTGCAAAAACCAGTGAGCGCGAGTACATAGCAATCGTTTGGGGCAACTTTAACGAGCCATCGGGCAGGGTAGAGGGCAATATAGGACGACACCCCAAAAATAGATTGCAAAATACCATGTGGTCAGGTGATGATGCCCACAAGGGTAAACCAGCAGTCACGCATTATACCGTGCTAGAAGATTTAGGGTATGTGACAGTAATCGCATGCCGACTAGAAACCGGCCGCACGCATCAAATACGTGTGCACATGAAACATATAGGTCATACTCTTTTTAACGATGAGCGTTATGGCGGTGACATGATTTTAAAAGGCACCAGTTTCACAAAATACAAACAGTTTGTGGATAATTGCTTTAAGATTTTGCCACGACAGGCGCTGCATGCGCGCACGTTGGGTTTTGAGCATCCCAAATCAAAGCAATGGTTGACCTTTTCTTGCGACATACCTAGCGATATACAAGAGTGTATTGAAAAGTGGCGAGCCTATGCCGCTAACTCTTCCCTTCAATCATAAAAATAAACGTGTAAGAGTTATGAAAATTCTTCTTTCGCCAGCCAAAACCCTTAATATGGAGTTACCGCTGCCTTTCGATCTTAAACCAACACAACCGATTTTCCAAAAGGAGATTACGTCTATTGTAGATATTATGCGTTCCATGAGTCCAGAAAGTATAGGTTCACTCATGAGCATTTCTACTAATTTGGCAGCACTTAATCACGAGCGGTACAGCAATTTTGAAAGGTCCTTTACTTATCACAATGCAAAACCAGCACTATTCACATTTGCAGGCGATGTGTACACAGGTCTGGATGCAAGTACCATTGCCCCAAAGCATATAGATTATGCACAGCAAAATATACGTATATTATCAGGTCTCTACGGCTATTTGCGACCACTAGACCTCATGCAACCCTACCGACTAGAAATGGGCACAAGCGTTGCTATAGGTGTGCATAAAAACTTGTACGAGTTTTGGAAGGAAAAATTAACACAGTCTTTAAATGAAGAGTTATTGCAAGACGAGCCTGTGGTAAATCTTGCTAGTGTTGAATATTTTAGGGTGCTCGACGCTAAAAAATTGAAAGGCAACGTAATAAGTCCTATTTTTAAAGATCATAAAAACGGAAAATTTAAAGTTATCTCCTTTTTTGCAAAGAAAGCACGTGGTACGATGGCCCGTTTTTTAGTGGAGCAAGGTGCCACATCATTAAACGATGTTTTGCAATTTAGTAAAGATGGGTATGCATATGCTGCGACGCACACCACTAGCGATTTAGAACCTGTGTTTATAAGATAACGTTATGGATGACAAGTCAACACGTTTATCGATTAAAGACTGGTCACAGGATGATAGACCCAGAGAAAAACTGCTTGCACAAGGTAGTCAATCACTGTCAAATGCTGAATTACTCGCCATTCTTATAGGTAGTGGTACCCGCAATATGAGTGCTGTAGAATTGTGTAGAAACATTTACAGTCACGCTGGCGATTCCCTAGACAAGCTGGGAAAACTCAATTTGAAAGAGCTGATGAAATTTAAAGGCATCGGTGAGGCTAAGGCAATCACTATAGCCGCAGCGATGGAATTAGGCAAACGCAGGGCTGCCGAGCAACCCACCCAAATCATAAAAATAAGTTCTAGTAACGATGCTTTTCAGGTGTTGCGGCCTTTGATCGGGGACTTGCCGCATGAAGAATTCTGGACGCTTTTGCTGGATAACAACAATAAGGTTATTGGAAAACATCAAGTAAGTAAAGGGGGATTCACAAGCACGCTTGTGGACACACGCGTTCTTTTTAAACGAGCAATAGAAGAGGGCAGCATCAGTATGATTTTAGCGCACAATCACCCCAGTGGTAAATTGCTGCCCAGTGCCCAGGACAAGGAAATTACCGCCAAAATAAAAGAAGCAGGAGCAACCCTAGACATTAAAGTTTTAGATCATTTAATAATTACGGTAAACGGCTTCTACAGCTTTGCCGACGAAGGTTTAATTTAGCTTATGAAATTTAGCGGTATAGAACACATTTTTTTTGATTTAGATCACACGCTTTGGGACTTTGACTTAAATAGCAAGTTGACGTATGCGCAAATATTTAAAGAGCGCAACATTCCACTAGACTTAGACTATTTTATAGGGATATACGAACCTTTAAATTTGGAATTTTGGAGACGCTTTCGCGAAAGCGAAATAAACAAAGAACAACTGCGATACCAAAGGCTGAAGGCTGCGTTTAGTGCCTGTGATTACCACGTGGACGATAATGAGATTAATGCTGTTGCCGATTTATACATTGCGTATTTACCAAAGTATAATCACGTTTTTGATGGTTGTTTTACCCTTCTAGATAAACTAAAAGCTAAATATAAACTGCACCTTATAACAAATGGGTTTGAAGAAGTGCAGCATTTAAAAATCAAGAATGCAGGTCTAGCTCCCTATTTTGATCTAGTACTTACAGGCGAGGCTGCGGGGGTTAAAAAACCTGATCCTGCTATTTTTAAACTGGCTCTTGAAAAAACGGGCGCTACCATTGCAAATAGCGTGATGATAGGCGACAGCTATGACGCTGACGTGTTGGGGGCGTTAAATATAGGAATGCCCGCTATTTGGTTCTATAGGACGCAACAACCCATACCACCATTACAACCTATTGCCCGCGAGCTGATTGAAATTCAAGATTTTTTTGAGTGGTAATTATAATGCTCTTTCCAGCGTTTTTTTAAAAAGTCTCTTTGTGATTCTTCTCGTGGGTTGTCTCCTGGTTCATAGATAATGGTACCACTTAACGCGTCAGGCATAAAGTCGTTAAATGCAAAATTAGCATCGTAATCGTGCGCATATTTATAGGATTCGCCATAACCCAATTGTTTCATAAGCGCGGTGGGTGCATTGCGTAAACCTAGCGGCACGGCTAGGTCTCCGGTTTGCTTTACAAGTTGTTGTGCATGATTTATGGACATATAAGAAGCGTTACTTTTAATAGATGTCGCAAGGTAAATCGCGCACTGACTCAATATAATGCGTGACTCTGGATAACCTATTGTGGACACCGCTTGAAAGCAATTATTTGCCATGATAATTGCAGTAGGATTTGCATTACCTATATCCTCGCTTGCGAGAATAATCATGCGTCGGGCTATAAATTTTAAATCTTCGCCACCTTCTATCATTCGTGCTAGCCAGTAAACTGCTGCGTTTGGGTCGCTACCACGTATACTTTTTATAAATGCACTGATAATGTCATAATGTTGCTCACCCGTTTTATCATACCGTGCCGGATTGGCTTGTATTTGCTCTTGAACCATCTTGTCAGTGATGACAATAGGTTCTACGCTTTGTGCATTTATAACCAGTTCAAATATGTTGAGCAATTTTCTAGCATCTCCACCGCTAGCTCTCAATAAGGCTTTAGTCTCTTTTAGTTCAATTTTGCGTTTTGAAAGTAAAATATCTACCGTCATCGCTCGTTGTAGCAATGCTTCTAGGTCTTCTTTAGACAAGGCGTCAAGCACATATACCTGACAACGAGACAGCAATGCAGGGATGACTTCAAAACTTGGATTTTCAGTAGTGGCTCCTATAAGTGTTACCCACCCTTTTTCTACCGCAGCAAGTAGGGAGTCCTGCTGTGATTTGCTAAACCTATGAATCTCGTCAATAAATAAAATGGGATTTTTGGTCGTAAATAGACCGTTATTGTTTTTAGATTTTTCTAAGATTTCGCGTATATCTTTTACGCCACTGTTGATTGCACTTAACGTGTAAAAAGGTCGTTTGCTTTCCTGTGCAATTATTTGGGCAAGCGTTGTTTTACCTGTTCCTGGTGGACCCCACAGGATGAGTGATGGTATCGTGCCTTGCAGGATGTGTTGTCGCAAACTGCCGTTTGTACCTACAAGATGCTGCTGGCTTAAATAAGCCTGTAAATGTGTAGGTCGTATGCGTTCGGCTAGTGGTTCATAATTCATTGTGCTAAGATACTTTAATGTTTGTAGCAACTCAAGTGCCTGACAAACTTGCTGCTTTTTACTTTTGGAGTTTTAATTGCTTTTTAAAAAACATGCAGCATCGTTCTACGTATATCTTTGATTGGAAAACCATTTTGTTACCCATCACATTCACATTACTCATGTGGATTGTTTTTTATGTAGAACGACGGTTTATGGTGGATTTTTCAAATTTGGGAATCAGGCCGGGTAGTTATTCAGGACTTTGTGGTGTTATTTTCTCACCCTTGCTACATGGTGGCATAAACCATTTATGGAGTAATACGATTCCTGTGCTTGTTTTAGGTAGCGCTCTTAGTTTCTTTTACCGCGAGCAGGCAGGTCTAGTATTGGTCTTGGGTTGGGTTTTGTCGGGTTTGCTTACTTGGTATATAGGAAGACCCTCTTACCATATCGGTGCAAGTGGTGTGATTTATGCTTTGGTTTTCTTTTTGTTTTTTAAAGGACTTTTTACAAGATATTACAGGCTCATTGCGTTGAGTTTGTTAGTTGCTTTCTTTTATGGCAGTATGGTTTGGTATATTTTTCCGGTAGAACAGGGTATTTCTTGGGAGGGCCATTTAAGTGGCGCGATCGCCGGTACGTTACTTGCTTTCTTCACTAAAAATAAGATTCCTGAGAAGCATGTGTACGCTTGGCAAAAAGAAGATTATAATGAGTATGACGATCCATTCATGCGTCAATTTGATGAGCACGGTAATTTCTTTGAAATCATAAAAGAGGAAGAAGAGGAGTAGATATGTTTAAGGAATTCCTTAAAATAAGTAGTTCTCCTGGTTGTTTGGATATGAATAATTAATTACTAACGTGTTGTTGTCTAACAATTTCATAAAGTAGCGCCCCGCACGCCACAGATACATTTAGTGAAGCAATATCTCCTTTCATGGGTAATCTTACGAGTTTATCTAAAACTTTTAAAGTTGATGGATTTATTCCTTTATCCTCGCTACCCATGACTAGGCCCACACTTTGGTTTACGTCGACATCATAGATGATGTCTTTTGCTTTCTCGCTTGCTCCTAAGGTTGTGACGCCATAAGACTGCAATAAAAACACAGCGTCTTTGATATGATCTACCTTACAAATGGGTATGCTGAATGCTGCACCAGCACTTGTTTTTACAGTGGCTGCATTAATAGGTGCAGACCCATGCGATGATACAACGATCGCTTTTACACCAGTACACGCAGCTGTGCGAATAATCGCTCCAAAGTTTCGTACATCGGTCACCCCATCCAGCAGTAGGTAAATGGACGATTTTGTGTCATCGTGTGTTTCTAGAATGTTTTCCAAAGACGCAAAACTAATCGGTGATATTGCTGCTACGGCCCCTTGATGATTTCCATGTACAAGGTGGTCTAGTTTTTCTATGGGAACAAATGATGTTGCGATTTTTAAGTTTCGCACTTGTGTTTTTAAGTTGTTAAGCAAGACACCGTCGCCATCCTTGAGCAAATACACTTTAGATATGTCTTCACCGCTTTCTATAGCTTCTATAATGGCGCGTATACCATAGATATAGGTTGTTTTCTCTTGTTCCATGCCGCAAATATACTGTTTATTTAAGTTGACTGAAATAAAAAAGACCATCCGGCGTGGATGGTCTTGGTAGTTAACTTAAATTTTGTTGCTTACAACTTAGTCATCAAGAATGATGAGTTGGTTTGTGTAGGACTTGCTGCACAACTATTAGAAGTGTCAAAGTTGTAGTTAACCAAAAATAAACTGTCATCAGCTAAATCATATGGGCTTGGGTTTGTAGCAGGTCCATATTTAACCGTATTACCAGCCGTACAAGCAAGATTTGTTGCCGCGGCACCAAAAACAATCGTATTACAAACAAGAGTAAGATTCACGTTTGTATCTGCCGTCATTCCTAATAATTTATTTGGAAATACTCGGGTAAATTCGTCAGTTCTAGTAACGTTTACAACACGTGTTTCAATAAGTGCTCTTGAGAATCGAGATACAAGATTAGTTATTTGATAATTTCCAACCATGTATGTTTCAAGTATCGGGCATACTTGGTTAACTGTGATGGTTGTTCTCGGCCCAGTGCTAAAAGTTGCACCATCAACTATTTCTATAACAAGTGTCAGTGGATCAATATCAACTCCAGGAACGTCAGTTCCTGTAATCACTAAATCTGCCGAGTAACTATTAGCTGGAATAGTAATGGTAGCTGGGACATTGTATGAGCCAGGTATCGCTGTTGTTAACTCAGGATCTGAAATAACGTTTATTTCAAACGTTCTTTCTTCAGGACTTGCCGTAGAAACTTGTATTGGAGCTCTTAATTCTCCAACACTGTTGATTACAATACTAAGGTTGTAAGTAGAGGAGCTAAAGGCTACGAGTGTCCCTTCTTTTCCAGTGTATATTTTCTCTTCGCTTTCACATGCAGTGATTGCTATGGCAAATAATAAGATGCCGATATATTTTATATTTTTCATAATTCTTGAATTTAATTAATAACCTGTATTTTGCGTTATGTTTGGATTCCCTGCCAATTCGTTTATAGGAATTGGAAGGTATCTAGTTCTCAAGTCTGTAAATGGTAGTGAACATGCGTTTGATACTCTTGATACAATACAATCTGTGGCATCTCGCTCAAATCCTACATTTGCTGCTGGGCCTAATCTACGAATATCCATGTATCTATGTCCTTCTAACCAAAGTTCTAAACGACGTTCTCTCAGTAAGTCTGCATAAGCTTGTTGTGTACTTGAGTAGGTTGGAAGTTGTGCATCAGGGTATCGTTGAAGTCTTAAACTTTGCATTAAGGCTGCTGCACTTGAAAGGTCGTTTGCGTTTATTCTTGACTCTATTTTGATAAAAGTCATCTCTTCACTTCTAAACATTTTTACGTCGCTGGTTAATAAACTTACGATGCCTGGTTTTCCTGGATATTTATTTATTACCAGAACATCAGAGTTTAACGGGTCAGGTGAAGTTCTATAGTTCGGATCTATTATCGAAGTAGCGTCAAGGTAAGCAGTCGTGTTAAATCTTACATCGCTAGGATTTTGGGCTAAGGCGTTATAAACATTTCTGCTCATTTCATAAATCGCACTTCCCGCAAAGCTCGTTGAATTAGTAAACCATATAGACGCTATTGCGCCACCGCTATTATCGGTTCTTGTCGCTTTGAAGATTACTCCCGCTAAACTTTCAGGTGTTCCAATATCCTCCCAAAGTGCTGGAAACTGTGATGCCGGTGTATTAGGAAATGATGCTAGTAATTGGTCGGCCATAGCTTCTGCAGTTGTATAGTCTCCGATGTAAACAGAAAATCTAGCTCTGACGGCTCTCACAACATTTATGTCGATAAAGTTTCTGTCAGCTATGTTTAGAGTAAGAGGGGCTAAAAGAGATTCTGCTCTATTTAAATCACTTGAAATTAAAGCCGACACTTCTCCTACGGTGTTTCTAGGTAATTTTTCTGTAAGAGCAGGCAAAAAATCTACTGCAATTACACCTACAGCGTTGGGATCTCTCAAATCTTCAGCGTAATAAGCGAGTAAGGTCATGTGGCAATATGCTCTTATTGTCAATGCTTCGGCAATTACTTTGTCATACACAGCTTGGTTGGAAGTGTCAGGCACAATTCTTTCAGCTGCAGCTAGTAACGTATTGGCTCTAATGATTGCTGTATAATTACTTGACCATAATGCTGAAACAAGTCCTGTGTTTGGTGTTAACTGAAACGTTGCTAATGCATCATTAGTAAAACCTTGTCCTCCGTTTCCTTCACCTCGGCTGGTTTCATCTGTATAAACAGATGTAAAATTAATTTCTAGGTTTGGATTCAACCCACTGTAAACTGCAAATAAACCTGTTTGAAGGTCGGCTACGTTTTGGAATGCAGCGTCAGGTGCAAACTCTCCGGGTTGCACAATGTCTGTAGCATCCTCGCAGCTTACAATTGCTGCTGCGAATATTACGATTAGTATTTTTCTTATGTTTTTCATTTTTATTTATTTTTAAAAGTTTACTTCAAAACCGAAGGTTACAATTCTGGAGTTAGGATAATCAAATTGGGTAGCTAGGTCTGGGCGCTCTGGGTCACTACCTCTAAATTTTGAGAAAGTAAGCAAATTCTCTCCACTTACAAATATCCTCGCATTGTTCAAAAATGTTTTATCTAACATCGTTTTTGGGAAGTCGTAACCAAACTGCGCAAATCGAAGTCTCATAAAGTCTGCTTTTTTCAAGAATCGGTCGGTATTTGGAATTGCTGCGTTAGGAGCATCCAAACGTGGTACATCTGTTATTTGACCGGGTGTTATCCATGCACGATCTAGATCGCTAGATAAATTTAATAACCCAATGAACGCGGGATTTGTAAATGATGAGTAGTCAAAATCTAATACATCGATTCCTGTTATAAAATTAAAGTTTAAATTTAAAAAGAAGTTTTTGTACGATGTGTTAAATCCAAAACCACCTTGGAAATCAGGAATGTTATCTCTGCCGCTAAATCTTCTATCTGCATTTGTTGGATTTTCAGTAACTTCTCCGTCGATACCTAAAAATAACAAGTTACCATTTGCGGGGTTTACTCCTAGATATGGAATTGTAAAGTATTCGTTTATTGATCTTCCTTCACCTATTACAATTGATCCATTATCTTGCAAACCACCATCAATATTAACAAAGGTAACTTCGTTTTGATTGTAAGCTATGTTAGCCACTAGTTCTAGAGAGAAATCACCTTGTTTTTTTGCTACTACTGCGTTATAAAGAGAATTTAATTCTATTCCTCTATTAACTAAGTCCCCCGAATTAGCTGCAATCGCGTAGCCATTACCGGTAGAAGCAGATAGTCTTTCATTAAAAAATAGGTCTGTAGTTGCTTTGTTGTAAAATTCTAAGCTACCTCTCAATCTGTTATTCCAGATGCCGTAGTCAATACCAAAGTTTAAAGTTGTGATTGTTTCCCATCTCAATGAGGTATTTGCAAATTGTGTTTGCAGGAAGGTTTGATTGTCTGCATACCCATTTCCTGTGCCAAACAAAGCTCTTGTTAAAGTTAAAGAGCCATAGTAAGTATCACTAATTCTATCGTTTCCTACCGCGCCATAAGATGCTCTTAATTTAAGAAGGTCAAATTTAGACCCTTGCATAAATTCTTCTTGATCAATATTCCATCGACCAGCTACAGAGAAAAAAGTACCCCATTTGTTGTCGTCTGTAAATCTCGAACTTGCGTCTCTTCTTAAAGTTGCCGAGAAGCCATATTTACTTTTAAAGTCATAATCAACTAAACCGAAGTAAGAGAAGATTCCGTAGCTTCCTTTTCCAGATCCTACAGTAGGGACAAATAAGTCATTAGCAGCTGAGTCTAATATATAACCACTACCATTTCCTGCGGCAAATGTTCTTGTATCAATTCCATTTTGATTGTAATTAAACGACTTAAAGTGAGATTTAACATATTCTAAAAACACGGAAGAGGTTAAATTATGATTCCCTTCTTTATCTAATTTTGTTCTGTAATTAAGACCTAAATTCGAATTAAATCTAAAGTCTTCGAATAATGATTCACCTTGTGAACCTCCTGCCAGTCCCTGTACAACGTCGCTTCTTTCTAATGCTCCTCTAGGATCTCTAAAGTTCAGGCCTCTCACGTTGGTATAATCTGCTCCTACAGTATACTTTAGGGTTAACTTTTTAGTTATGTCGTACTCCACGTTACCAGCGGTTATGATTTTCAAATCATTTCTTTCATTTCCAACATACTGTAGACCATCTAACAAATAAAAGGGGGAATTTTGAAATGTTTCAGACTCAGGTACTGATAACGCATCGTTATTATAATCTGCAGGATTTAGGTAGGGTAGGGCATTAAAAGCACCCAAGACATAGTTTCCAAACAGGGCCCCTGAGCCAATTGCAGCGGGTGTATCACTTTTAGAATAACCTAGCGATAAATTAGTGCCATACCTAAAATTGCCTTTATCATTTTTACCAGTTACATTCGATCTCAAATTAAATCGTTCTAATCCACTTTTTACGAGGGCACCTTCTTGGGAGGTGTAGTTTAAAGAGGTAAAAATTGTAGTTTTATCACCACCTTGTGAAAAGTTGATATTGTGAGAATTTGTTACCGCATTTCTAAAAAAGATGTCTGACCACTTCGTGTTTGTAGTAAAAGCGTCAATTTCTCCAGGTGTTAATGTTCCCCCAAGACCCGTTTCTTCCCTATTTTCAAGCCTTAACAAGCCCTGAGCATCGTAAAGGTTGTAATCGTTATCAATTAAACTCGTAAAACCAGTTAAGGATTGATAGCTGATTTTAAGTGGACTATTAAATTTACCCTTTCTAGTAGTAATTACAATTACACCGTTTGCACCTCTATTACCATAAATGGCCGTTCCTGCCGCGTCTTTTAAGACTGTCACCGTTTCGTACTCGTTGGGGTTGATGGCTCTAAAGTTGTCCTCGTCAATAGGTACGCCATCCACAATTATAAGGGGCTCTGTATTTCCATTAATCGAACCTGGACCCCTAAGTTCTATCAAGCTGTTAGCACCAGGTTGACCTGAACCAGTTTGAACGTTTAAACCAGATACTTGACCTTGTAAACGCTGTATAAATGACACGTTAGGTCTGTCTTCTAACTCTTCAAATGTAATGGTCGTAGAAGCTATAGTCGACTGTTTGGGTGGTGTTGTTCTATAGGTGTCAATGACAACAGCATCTAAACTAGCAACTAATGTTACGTTAATAATGCGTTGAGCACCTACAGCAACTTCTTTAGCACCGTAACCGCTAGATGAGAATACCAAGGTTTGCTCTGGACGTGCAGAAATCGAATAATTGCCATCAAAATCTGTTGTTACTCCTATGTTCGTTCCTTTAACTTGCACAGTTGCTCCAAAAATTGCTTCATTTGATACATCGACCACCTTTCCGGTAATCGTTTGTTGTGCAAAAGCTACTTGCACAACTAACGCTAGAAATAGCGTTAAAATTCCATTTAATTTTGTTTTCATGTTTTAGGTTTATTTGAATTAGCCAACTCCAAAAATGGATAATTATCTCATACCAACCAACTTTTTGACAAAATATTTGTCGAAAAAACCTAAAAAAATTAACGGTAACTTAATATATTAGAAAAGTACGGTAAACTTAATATGTGCTATAAGGTTGTTATATTGTAAGTTAAGGTCGTTAAAGCTTCCGTTTGCTATGCTTAAACGCAGAATTCCTGTTTGTGTTAAAATTGCAATTCCACCCCCAATGGTGTACAGGTTCACCGCGTTTTTATCATTAAAATCTTGGAATTGCCCTATGTCTGCGATGCTATAGGTGTAAAAATTGCTTCCTAAAGTGTATCGCACCTCTGTTTGTAGCGTGGCATAGGCATTTGTATCTATACTGTTTTCCCTGAAACCTCGCATGCTTTGATCACCTCCTAACTGATAAAGTTCATTAAATTGTATTCCTTTACTTAGTAAAAAGCGGGTGTTTCCTTGCACATACATGGCCGTTTTAGGTAAAACGTTCCACAATTTTGACCCTTGTACCCCTATAGTATATTGTGGTGTGCGCGTGCTGTTTTCTAAACGCCGTTGCGCATAACCTAGTTTAAGATGTAACGCCATATTTATGGGTTGTAATTTATTTTGCGTGTCGCGCTGGTAATCATAGTACATTTCCACACCGGTAGTACTTAAATCTTGTACATCTGTATTGTTTGTGGTTGTGGAAACCGAGTTGCGGTTTACAAAATGAACGCCCAGGCTGCTATTCCATTTAGGCTTAAAGAATACACCAGCCTTAAAATGATTGTTTTGGTAAATGGTGTCTCGCCGCAAAAGGTGCAGGGTTGCGGTCACGCCTAGCCTGGTATTGTATATATAGGGAATACGTGCTGTACTTTCTATAAGTCGTTGTTTGTTATCATCAGCACGATAGATAATGGAAAGTTCTTCTCCTTTATTCAGGTTATTTACCAGCCGCAGGTCCACGTTCCCCGTTAGATTTGTTTGCCCGTCGGTATTGTTAAACCCCAGAAAACCCTCGGCGCTGTTGTTATTTATTTTTCTAAGGTATATATATAGGAGTGTACTGTCTTTTTTGAACAAAAACTCGGGGGCTTTAGTCTGGCTGGTAAAAGGTATCGCATCTAGATTTGTTTGTAAAGTCGATAAAGTGGTTTTATTAACGAGGCTTTTTCTAGGGATTAAGTTTTTGGCGATGTTTTGCGGAAAGTCATCATAGCCCTTAATGACAATACGATCCAGGTTGCGTTTTGTAGACAAAGAGATTTGCAGGGTCGCTGCAAGCGTGTCAGCTTGGGTAGTTACAATGTCTTTTAGGGTAATGCGGTTAAATAATTGCCCAGCGTCTAGCAATTCTTGGTGGGTGGTTGCGAGCACCGAGTCTATACTTTGTGTGGGTAATGTTAAGATGTTTCGCTTTCGCGAAAGCGAACTCCCTAACCGCGTATCGTCTAACACACTGGGATCGGGGACGGTAATATTGATAAATCGTTGCGCGTGCTGCTTGCGTATGAGTTGCTCGTACACGCTGTCATTCTTGCGGTCTAAGGTAAAGGTTGCGGCGAGGTAGCCCGTGCGCTGTATGGTTTTAAAAATGCTGTCAGCATACTGATTTAATCTTTTGTAATTGGAAAAACTATTTTTAAGTTGTGGTTGCTCTATGGGGATTGAATCTGTTCTTTCTTTCACCATCACGCGCAAGTGCAATCGCTGGCTATATGCCACGCTACAAAATAGCATTGCTAGTAATATTAGGAGTGTGTTTTTAATCAA